>NZ_CP070968.1:2400000-3000000 GCF_017086445.1 Brevundimonas fontaquae
AAGTCTTCCGTCTGTCCGGTCGGCATGCGACTGCCGACGGGCGGGTTCAACTGGGCCTGCTCGACCGCACGCGGCGCAGGCGCCTCGGAAACCGGCGTCGAACAGCCGGCCAGCAGAACCAGTCCGATCAGGCCGCCTTTTCCCAGCGCCCTTCGTCCATTTGACGCCAATAGGCCAGGTTCGCCCCCTGCCCCTTCAACGCCTTCCAACGTCCCCGCGCATTTTGCAGAGCCGGCTCGTCCCGACCGTCGAAAATAATGAAGCATCGTTCGAAACCCTCCGTCACGCCCAGTTCTGCGTCGTCGACTATGAACAGCGCCTGAGCGCCGTTCAGGTTCTCGCCTGTCTCGCTCAACAGCACAGGCTGGCGCTCGGCATGGGGCTGGTCGGCCCGGCCATGCGGCAGGAAACTGTCATCGCGAAACGTCCACAGCGTCTCGTCGACCTCATCCAGTCGGTGCGAATGCGACGATTTGATCATGGCCCGCCAGCCCCGCTCGATTGTCTTTTCGAGCAGGGTTGGCAGCACCTGATCCAGCGACGAACGCTCCAGGTGATAGAACCAGATTTCGGGCTTGTCGCTCACCCGGCTCTACCTCTCGACCGATCAGCCTTCGTAGGAATCCGCGACCATTCGGTCCAGCGTGCGCACAGCGAAGCCGACGCCGCCTTCCGGCACGGTGGGGCTGGGGCTCTTGTTGGCCCAGGCCGTAGGGGCGATGTCCAGGTGCGCCCACGGCACGCCGTTGGTGAAGCGTTGCAGGAACAGGGCGGCGGTGATCGAGCCACCGGCGCGGCCGTTGCCGGTGTTCTTCACATCGGCGATCTTGGAATCGATGTGCTGCTCGTAGATGGCCGGGATCGGCATGCGCCAGAAGTTCTCGCCGACCTTCTTGGCCGCCGCCAGGATCGGATCGGCGACATGATCGGAGTTCGAGAAGACGCCGGCGTAATCCAGACCCAGGGCCACGATCATGGCGCCCGTCAGGGTGGCCAGGTCGATCATGAACTTCGGCTTGAAACGCTCCTGCGTGTACCAGAGGGCGTCGGCCAGAACGAGGCGACCTTCGGCGTCGGTGTTGATGACCTCCACCGTCTGACCCGACATGGACACGACCACGTCGCCCGGACGCTGGGCGTTGCCGTCCGGCATGTTCTCGACCAGGCCCAGCACGCCGATGACATTGGCCTTGGCCTTGCGGCTGGCCAGGGCGATCATGGTTCCGGTCACGGCGGCCGCGCCGCCCATGTCCCACTTCATGTCTTCCATGCCGTCCGCCGGCTTGATCGAGATGCCGCCGGTGTCGAAGCAGACGCCCTTGCCGACGAAGGCCAGCGGCTGAGCGCCGGCTTCGCCGCCGTTCCACTTCATGATCGCAAGCTGGCTTTCGCGACGGCTGCCTTGGCCCACGCCCAGCAGGGTGCGCATGCCCAGCTTCTCCATCTCGGCCTCGCCGAGGATTTCGACTTCAAGGCCCAGGCTCTCCAGCGCCTTCACCCGCTTGGCGAACTCGGCCGGATACAGGACGTTGGCGGGCTCGGACACCAGATCGCGCGCGAAGATCACGCCGTCGGCCACCGCCGACAGAGGCTCCAGCGAGGCTTCCGCACCACGCAGGTCGGTCGTGACCACGCGGATGGCGGTGATCGACGGAATCTTGTCGGCCTTTTGCGTCGTGCGATATTTGTCGAAGCGATAGGCGGCCAGACGCGCGGCGAAACCGACGCGGGCGGCCTGCTCAGGCGACAGGTCCGAAGCGTCGATCGTCAGCACCTCGGCTCCCGACAGCTTGACCGCCGCATAGGCGTTGCCGCCGAAGGCCTCGACCGCCAGGTCGTCCAGCTTGTCCTTGGCGCCGGCGCCCACCAGCAGCACGACGTCCGCCTCGACGCCCGCCGGCGCGGCGATGCTCAGGCTCTGCCCTGCCTTGCCGGTGAAACGGCCCTTGCCCGCCGCCTTGGTCAGGGCGCCGTTGGCCTTGCCGTCCAGCGCGGTCCCGGCGGCGGTGAAGGTGCGATCTTCAAAAACCGGAACAGCCAAAATCTCGGCGGCGTCCACGGCGGCGACGAATTCGATCTTCATTCAATCAACTCCAGCCAGGCCCCACCCGGCGTCTGCAAACAGCAAAATGACAACGGCGCGTCTGCTTGTCGCGGACGCGCCCTGATGTGCTACTAGATGCGCCTCAATATCGCCGCCTGCAACCGGGCGAAGTCCATCCGCCCATGACCCTGATTCAAAGATACCTTTTTCGCCAGATCCTGTTCCCTGTGATCGCCGCGTGCGCAGCGCTGGCGGGAATCGGGATTCTGAGCCAAAGCCTCGACCAACTCCAGGTCATCGTGGAGCGCGGTCAGAGCGTGTGGATCATGGTCAAGCTGACCCTGCTCGCTCTGCCGCAACTGCTGTCAGTGATTCTGCCGATCGGCCTTTTCGTCGGCGCCCTGATCGCCCTGACCCGTCTGCAACGCGAACAGGAGCTGACGGCGGCCTTCGCCGGGGGCATGACCCGGTGGCAGGTCATATCCCCCGCCGCCCGCATCGCCGTGCTGGTCGCCCTGGTCACCTTGCTGGTCAACGTCTTCATTCTGCCCTGGGCGCAGCAGGAGGCGCGGCGACAGGCGTTCGACATCCGCACCGACCTCGCCGCTCTATTGGTCGAGGAAGGCCAGTTCGTTCAGGGGCCTGACGGCCTGACCGTCTATGTGCAGCAGATCGAGCAGAACGGTCTGTTGAAGAACCTGTTCGTCTATCTGGACGACAAGGAGAAGGTCACGACCTGGAACGCGTCTGAGGCGCGCTTCAGCCGCGACGTCGGCGGCATTCCCATTCTGATCATGATCGACGGTTCGGCCCAACGCTATTCGTCGGGCGGCGTGCTGGAGACGCTGTCGTTCGGGCGATACGATTTCTCTCTCGCGCCCTTCGTCGGGGTGACCGACACCATTCGCTACAAGCCGACCGACCTCTATCTGCGCCAGCTGCTGAACCCGACGGCCAAGGTGCTTGAGGTCGCCGGCTCGCGCGGCGAACTGCTGGCCGAGGCGCATTCGCGGCTGGCCTCGCCGCTCTACGCCATGGTCGCCATGGCCCTGGCGCTTTCGGCCATCTTGGGCGGCGCCTTCAGCCGCACCGGCTATACCTTGCGCATCGCCAAGGCGGCGGGCCTGTTCCTGGTCCTGCGCGTCGTTGGCTATGGCCTTGTCGCCGCCAGCGCCTGGAACGGCTGGATGAACGTGCTCCAGTACGTCGTGCCGATCGTGGCCATCGTCGTCGCCCTGCGGGTTCTGTTCCGCGCGCTGAAGCCGCGTCGCAGCCGGACCACCGCCGCCCTGCGCGATCTGAAGGCCAAGTTCGCATGACCGCCGTCGCCGCCCGTCGCTCGCCGCATATCCCCCGTCTCGGCGGCATCGAACGCTATGTGCTGGTCCAGCAGTTGAAGTCGCTGGGCGTGGCCCTGGCCGTGATTTCGGCCCTCGTCATGCTGATCGACTTTGTCGAGGTCTCGCGCGGCGTCGGCTCGGCTCAGGATTTGTCGGCCGTGCGCATTTTCGGCCTTGTGCTGCTGAAGTCGCCCTCGGTCATCGTGCAGTTGATGCCGTTCGTCTTCCTGTTCGGCACCCTGTCGGCCTTCATCAGCCTGAACCGACGCAGCGAACTGATCGCCATGCGCGCGGCGGGCGTCTCCGCCTGGCGGTTCGTCCTGCCGGCGGCCGGCATGGCCTTTGTCCTGGGCGTGTTGACCGTCACTGTGTTGGGTCCAATGGCGTCGGCCGGCGACGGTCTGTGGCAACGCGAGCGCGCGCGCATTTCCGGCACGGCGCCCGGCGGCGACCCCAAGGAGGCGATCTGGCTGCGCGAGGGCGACGATCAACGCCAGATGATCATTCGCGCCGGCCAGCAGGACCGCGCCAACGCCCGACTGTTGAACGTCAGCTTCTTCATCTACACGACCGCGCCCGGCGGCGGTCGCACCTTCTCCGAGCGGATCGACGCCAAGTCGGCCTCGTTAAACGCCGGCAGCTGGCGCCTGACCGACGCCGTCGGCGCCCAGATCGGCCAGCGCGCCGTCACCTATTCCAGCCTGACATTGGTCTCCAGCTTGGCGGATGACGAGGCCTTCGAGCGTTTCGCCCGGCCGCAGGCCACGCCCTTCTGGTCGCTTCCCAATCAGATCAGCCGAATCGAAAACGCGGGCTTCACCTCGACCGCCTATCGCTTGCGCTTCCAGCAACTTCTGGCTACGCCGCTGGTGTTCGCCGCCATGTCCATTCTGGCCGCCGCCTTCTCGCTGCGGCTGATGCGATTGGGTGACCTGGCGCGCATGAGCGTGTCCGCCGTGGTGCTGGGCTTCGCCTTCTTCTTCCTGAACCAGTTCTCGTCGGCGATGGGATCGGCCGAGGTCGTGGCGCCCTTCGTCGCCGCCTGGCTGCCGCCTGTTCTTACGGCGCTCGCAGCCTTGACCTTGCTGTTCTATACCGAAGACGGCTAATCGGGCGCTCGCTTCTCAGACTACGGATGGCCTATGCAGGGTGATCGGCGCTTCGACGCTTTCAAAGCAAGGCTTCTCGCCGGTGCGGCCCTAGTCGCCTGCGCGCCCTTGGCGACGCCCGCATGGGCGCAAACGACCCCTCCACCCGCGGCCGCGCCTTCCGACGGCCTGCCGCCCGAAGCGGTCTATGTGGATGCCGACAACGCGCGTCGCGAAGGCGACACCATCATCGTCAGCGGCACGCCCGAGAACCGCGCCTATGTCCGCACGCGCGGCCATGTGCTGCGCGGCGAGAACCTGTCTTATGATCTGAACGCCGGTTCGGCGACGGCCGAAGGCCGCGTCGAAGCCATCGCGCCCGATGGCACCGTGGTCTACGCCAGCCGTCTCGAGCTGGACGAAAACCTAAAGACGGGCGTCGCCGTCGATTTCGCCACGCGTCTGGCCAACGGCGCCAGCCTGATGGCCGCAACGGCTGTGCGCCGTAGCGAGAACGTCAGCGAACTGAACTACGCCCGCTTCACCCCCTGCCCGATCTGCGACGATGGCGGTCCCAGGACGCCGACCATCTCGATCCAGGCGGAAAAGGTGACGCAGGACGAGCAGTTGCGCGCGATCCTTTATCGCAACGCCGTCTTCTACATCGGGCCGGTGCCCATCTTCTACACGCCCTTCTTCGCCCACCCCGATCCCTCGGTGGAGCGGGCCTCTGGCTTCCTGGTGCCCATCGTCAACTATGACGAGGGTCGCGGCGTCTCCGTCGAGGTTCCCTATCTGCACGTCGTGTCGCCGTCCGAGGACTGGCTGATCAGCCCGCAGATCAACACCAGGGTCGCCCCGCTGCTGAACCTGCAATGGCGTCGACGGTTCGCCAACGGCATGATCGTGGCGCGCGGCGGCTACACCTACGAGCGCGAGTTCGGCGACTTCGACCGGGACGGCGACGGGAAGTTTGAAAGCAACGTCCGCTTCGGCGACCGCGAGCATCGTAGCTATCTGTTGTCGCACGGCGAATTCGATCCGGACGGCCCCTGGCGATTCGGCTTCACGGCCGAGCGCACCTCGGACAAGACGCTGTTCGACCGCTACGACGTCCGCTCTCCCTATCAGGACAACGGCCTCTACTACGGCGACCGCCGTCGTCTGATCAGCCAGACCTACGCGGAGCATCAGACCGATCGCTCTTACGTTTCAGTCGCCGCCTTCTCGATCCAGAGCCTGCGCCTGAACCCGGCCTTCGCCGCCACGGACTTCCGCGACGCCAACGGCTTCAAGGTATTCGAGGACGACGACACCCTGCCCTTCGTCGCACCGTTGATCGATGCACGCTGGGAACCGCGCGAACTGGTCTTTGGCGGCCGCCTGCGCCTGAAGGGCTCGGCCGTCTCTCTCTACCGCGACGCCTTCGTCGGCGCGCCGATCCTGAACCCGGAGATCGTTCCCGCCGTCACGACAGGTCTCGCCGGCGTCGACAGCCGCCGCATCACGGGTCAGGCGGAATGGCGCCGCGCGATCATCCTTCCCGTCGGCGTTCGCGTGGAACCGTTCGTCGACACGCGGGTCGATCTCTATTCCATGTCCGATCTGCCGCCGATGATGGGCATCGACAGCGACGAGACAGTCAGCCGGTCCCGGTTCAGCGCAGGCGTGGACATCGCTTATCCTCTGATCAAACGCATCGCCGACGCCGACATCATCCTGGAGCCGGTGGGTCAGTTGTCGGTGTCCAACAAGGTCAGCCTCGACCGCCGCATTCCCATCGAGGATTCGCAGGTTCTTGAGCTGGACGAGTCGTCGCTGTTCCGCATGGACCGCTTCTCCGGCTATGACCTGCTGGAGGGCGGCGCGCGCGTGACGGCGGGCGGTCGCGCCACCATCCGCTGGGCTGAAGGGCGCAAGGCCAGCCTATTCGTTGGCCGCAGCTATCGCTTTGATCAGCAGGACGACTTCCGCACCTCCATCCCGGACGATCCCGCACGGCTGTATGATCCGACCGGCCTTGCGTCCGAGACGTCCGACTGGGTCGTGCAGGGCGACTTCTCCCCCTCCGATCGTATCCGCAGTTGGTTCCACGCCACCGTCAACGGTTCGGGCGAAGTGCGCCGCGCCGAGGCGGCGCTAGACGGCCGCTGGGGGCGCCGCAACCTGGCGACCGTCAGCTACATTCTGGATCAGTCGAACCCGGTCGACGGACCGCTAAACCGGAACTACGAGTTCGTTCAACTGGCGGGCCAGCAATTCGTCTTCCAGAACTGGGGCTTCACCGTCGCGGGCATCGCTGATCTAAAAGAAAACCAGATCACCCGATCCGAAATCGGCGTGCTTTTCGATGACGACTGCCTGCGGTTCGAGCTGGGTTATCGTCGCGACAACACGCGTGCGCGGCCCGGCGGCGCGTCAGAAGGCGTCTATGTGCGCCTAAACCTCGCCACTTTCGGAGGTTCAGGTTATGGACAGGGCGAAATGCGTTGAGCATGACGCTTTAAGGGGCGCGACTGCCTGCCGGTTTGGCCGGCGGACCGCTGTGAGGAATCAGGACGAACAATGGGTTTGATGCGTTATTCGACGGGGGCTGCGCTCGCGGCAGTCCTCCTCGCCGGTTCGGCCTATGCCCAAACGGCGCCCGCTCCCGCGCAAGCCTCGACACCCGCGCAGAGCCCTGCGGCCGGCGCGCCGAACCCTGCGGCTGAAGAGGCGCCCACGACGGCGCGCCCCGCCCCTCAGTTCGAAATGGCCGACGGCATCGTCGCGACTGTCAACGACAAGATCATCACCGGCTATGACCTGCGTCAGCGCATGCTGATGCTGATCGCCTCGTCCCAGGTCCAGCCGACCGAGCAGAACCTGCCCGCCATCCAGCAGGCCGCCCTGAACGCCCTGATCGAGGATCGCCTCAAGGATCAGGAGATGGCCAAGTTCGAGAGCCTGAAGGTCACGGACGAGGAAGTCGACGGCGAGATCGCCGAAATGGCCCGCGCCGCCGGCACGACGCCGCAGGCCTATCTGCAGTTCCTGCAACAGGGCGGCATCCAGCCCGCCGCCTTCCGCGACAACCTGCGCACCCAGATCGGCTGGAGCCAGCTGATCCCGGGCCGTTTCAACAGCCGCGCCCGCGCCAGCACGCTTCAGGTCGATCAGGAAGTCCGTCGTCTGAACGAGGCGGCCTCCAAGCCCCAGTTCCTGCTCGGTGAAATCTATATCGACGCGGCGCGCGTCGGCGGCGCCCAGGCGGCCTTGAACGGCGCCCGCCAGCTCGTGCAGCAGATCATCCAGGGCGCGCCGTTCCAGGCCGTCGCCCAGCAATTCTCCGCCGCCCCCTCGGCCAGCGCCCGCGTGCCGGGCGATGCAGGCTGGGTCGTCAAGGATTCGCTCCAGCCGGCCGTGCAGTCGGTACTGGAACAGCTCCAGCCGGGGCAACTGTCGAACCCCATCGTCGTCGATGGCGGCGTCTATATCCTCTATCTGCGCGACAAGCGTGACGGCGCCTCGACCAGCCTGGTTTCGCTGAAGCAGGTCATGGTCGAACTGCCTGAAACCGCGTCGGAAGCTGATGTGGCCGCCGCAACCGCCAAGCTGGAAAGTCTGCGCAACGGCCTGACCTGCGACAACATCATCTCCCAGGCCCGCGCGACGCAGGGCGTCTTGGGCGCAGACCTCGGCGAATCGGATGTCGCCAACCTGGCGCCCCAGTTCCAGCAGTTCGCCCGCACCGGCGAAATCGGTTCGGTCTCGACGCCGATTCGCACCCCGCTGGGCCTGCACCTGGTCGCCGTCTGCGGTCGTCGCGTCGGCGGGCCGGAAGCGCCAAACCGCCAGCAGGTCGAAAACCGTCTGCGCGCCCAGAACCTGGCCGTGCTGGAGCGCCGCTATCTGCGCGACCTGCGCAGCGACGCCCTGATCGAGTTCAAATGACCCCAGCGGTCGCGCCTCTGGTTCTGACGCTGGGCGAACCCGCCGGCGTCGGGCCGGAGATCGTGGTCGCCGCCTGGAAGGCGTTGCGCGCCGGGCAGACGCCCTTCGCCGTCATCGGCGACGCGGCGCTGTTGCGCGCGCAAGATGTTCCCGTGGCCGAGGTCGGCGCTCCCGGCGACGCCCATGGCCTGTTCTGCTCCGCCCTTCCCGTCATCCATCGCCCCCTCCCCTCGCCGGTCCTGGTCGGGTCGCCCGATCCGGCCAATGCATCGGCCGTCGCCGACGGGATCGAGGAGGCGGTCAGCTTCGCCCTGTCCGGCGAGGCGTCCGGCGTCATCACCGCCCCCATCGCCAAGGCACCCATGTACGCCTCGGGCTTTCGCTTCCCCGGCCATACCGAGTTCATCGCCGAACTCACCGCCGATGCGCCCTACGCCGGAACGCGCGGACCGGTGATGATGCTGACGGCCCGGAACCTGCGCGCCTGCCTCGTCACCATTCACGTCGCCCTGGACCAGGTGCCGGAACTGGTCACGGCCGAGCGTGTCGCCCGCACCGCCCGCGTCGTCCACGAGAGCCTGAAACGCGACTTCGCCATCGCCCGCCCGCGCCTGGCCATGGCCGCCCTGAATCCCCACGCGGGCGAAGGCGGCGCCTTGGGCCTGCAGGAACGCGACATCCTGATCCCCGTCGCCGAACATCTCCGCGCTGAGGGCATCGACATCACCGACCCCAGACCGGCCGACACCCTGTTCCATGACGAGGCGCGCGCGACCTATGACGCGGCCATCTGCATGTATCACGACCAGGCCCTGATCCCGGTCAAGACGCTGGACTTCTGGGGCGGGGTCAACGTCTCCCTGGGCCTGCCGATCATCCGCACCTCGCCCGATCACGGCACCGGCTTCGACATCGCCGGCAAGGGCGTCGCACGTCCCGACAGCCTGATCGCCGCCATTCGCCTGGCATCGGAGATGGCGGCGGCCCGCGCCGCGCGCTAACAGGGCGTGTGACCGACCTTCCCTCTCTCCGCGAAACCCTCGACGCCCACGGCCTCTCGGCCAAGAAGAGCTTCGGCCAGCATTTCCTGCTGGACCTGAATGTCACCCGCAAGATCGTGCGCCTGGCCGGCCCGTTCGAGGGCCGCGCCGTGATCGAGGTCGGCCCCGGTCCTGGCGGCCTGACCCGCGCCCTGCTGGAATCCGACGCCGGCCCCGTGGTCCTGGTGGAAAAGGATCCGCGCTTCATTCCCTTGCTGACCGAACTGGACGACGGTTCCGGCCGTCTGAACATCGTCGAAGCCGATGCGCTGAAGGTGAAGGAGGCCGATCTGGTCTCAGGCCCGACCCATCTGGTGTCCAACCTGCCCTACAATGTCGGCACCCCCCTGCTGATCAAATGGCTGACCGGCCCGTGGCTGCCCCACAGCCTGACCCTGATGTTCCAGAAGGAAGTCGCCGAGCGCGTCGCGGCGGGGCCAGGCGAGGACGCCTACGGCCGTCTGGCCGTCATCGCCCAGGCCGTCTGCACCGCCCGCATCGTCATGCACCTGCCCGCCGCCGCCTTCACGCCGCCGCCCAAGGTGGCCTCGGCCGTCGTCCATCTGGTGCCGCTGGATGAGCGCCCGTCGCCTGAACGCCTGAAGAAGCTGGAACGCGTCACCGCCGCCGCCTTCGGCCAGCGCCGCAAGATGCTGCGGTCCAGTCTGAAACAGCTGGGCGGCGCCGCCCTGTGCGAGGCCGCCGGCATCGAACCCGACGCCCGCGCCGAAACCATCGATGTCGCGGGCTTCCTGCGACTGGCGGATGCCCTTCAATGACCGTCGAACCCTTCCGCGCCATTTCCGTCAGCCGTCTGGCGCATCAGCTCAAGAGCGAAGGCCGTTCGATCATCCACATGGAGTTCGGCCAACCCTCGACCGGCGCGCCCTCCGCCGCGATTGCGCGAGCGCATCAGGTGCTGGACGCCGACGCCATGGGCTATTGGGAAAGTCCCGATCTGCGCGGCCGAATCGCGCGCCTGTACGACGAGCGGTACGGCGTCGCCGTCGATCCCAACCGCATCTTGCTGACCTGCGGCGCCTCTCCCGCCCTGGTGCTGGCGCTCAGCACCCTGTTCAAGCCCGGCGACCGGATCGCCCTGGCCCGGCCCGGTTACGTCGCCTATCGCAACACGCTGCGCGCCCTTCATCTTGAGCCGGTGGAGATCGCCTGCGGTCCCGACACCCGCTTCCAGCTCACCGCCGCCCAACTCCAGACGCTGGATCCCGCCCCCGCCGGCGTCATCATCGCCAGCCCGGCCAATCCGACCGGCACCATCATCCCGGACGCCGAGCTGGCCGCCATCGCCGAGGTCTGCCGCGCGCGCAACATCGCCATCGTCTCGGACGAGATCTACCACGGCCTCAGCTACGTCGGCCCCACGCCCTCGATGCTGCAGTTTGCGCCCGACGCCGTGGTCATCAACAGCTTCTCAAAATACTGGAGCATGGCGGGCTGGCGCCTCGGTTGGCTGCTGGTTCCCGAGGACCGGATCGACGCCGCCCGCGCCTATATCGGCAACATGTTCCTGACGCCCCCCAGCCTCGGCCAGCATGCCGGTCTCGTCGCCATGGACGCGATCGATGAGCTGGAAGGCCATATCCAGACCTACGCCCGCAACCGCCAGCTCATGCTGGAGGCCCTGCCCGCGCTGGGTCTGCGCAAGATCGCGCCCCCCGATGGCGCCTTCTACATCTGGGCCGACATCGGCCATCTGACGAACGACAGCGTGGCCTTCTGCGAGCAGTTGCTGCGCGACACCGGCGTCGCCACCGCGCCCGGCGTCGATTTCGACCCCGTCGAAGGCCACCACTTCATCCGTTTCAGCTTCGCCGTCTCTACCCCCGAGATCGAAGACGCCTTGAGCCGCCTGCGGCCCTGGTTCGCAGCCCTGGCTTAAGCCGCCTTTGCCTGCGCCGCGGACGATGTCGCCCGGTGCAAGGCGTCGTAGAGCTTCTTTGGCTCCAGCGGCTTGGCCAGCCAATCCGTCATGCCGGCCGCATAGCAGGCCTGCACCTGTTCGGATTCCGTGCCTGCGCTGAACCCGATCACCGGCGCGACGGCGTTGGGCCCGTCCGATGCGCGCAAGCGCCGTGTCGTCTCGTTGCCGTCGATGCCGGGCATATTCACATCCATCAGCACCACGTCGAAGGCCTTCTCGGACAGCAGCGCCAGCGCCAGATGGCCGTCCGAGGCCGTGGTCAGATCGACGTTCAAGGGTTGAAGCACGAGCGCGATGGTTCGGCGATTGATCTCGTGATCGTCCACGGCCAGCACGCGAAGACGCCGAGCCAGAACGGGCGCCGCCGCCTCGTGTCCGTCCAAGGCCTGCGTCGGCTGACCCGCCGGCAGATCGACACACAGGGTGAAGGCCGCGCCCTGCCCCGGCGTGCTCTCGACCGTCAGATCGCCGCCCATCAACCGCGCCAGCTCCCGGCTGACGGTCAGTCCCAGGCCCGTCCCGCCATAGGTACGCGCTACCTCCGCGGACCCCTGCGCGAAGGGGGTGAACAGCCGGCTCATCGCCTCGGGCGCAATGCCCGCGCCTTGGTCGATCACGGTCAGGGTCAGACAGTGCTTGCCGTCCCCGCCCGGCGCCGACGCCTCGAGACGGATCGCGCCAGACGGTGTGAACTTGATCGCGTTGGACACCAGGTTGTTGATGATCTGGCGCAGACGATAGGGGTCCCCGCGCAGCCACACCGCCTCGCCGTCCACGCCCGACATCTCCAGCGTCAGCCCCTTGTCGGCCGCCGGCGCCGCCCAGAATCGCACCGTATCGCGCATCAAGTCGCCCAGTTCGAAGTCGCGGCTTTCCATCGCCATGGCGCCGGCCTCCATCTTGGAGTGGTCCAGAAGGTCGTTCAGCATGCCGGTCATCAATCGTCCGGCGTCGATGATCAGATCGGCCGTCTCGACGCGGTGTTCCTTCAACTTGCCGTCGCGAATGACATGGGCGCCGGCCAGGATGGCGCTGACGGGCGTGCGCAGTTCGTGGCTGACGATCGCCGCCATCGCCGCACGATCGGCCATGGCCGCCTGCGCCTGTTCCAGCCGTGTTTCCGCTTCCGCCCGAGATTTCACCTCGGCTTCACGTGATGCGTGCACCCGCCAATAGATGTTCAGCACCATGCCGACGAACAGGATGGCGGACAGGGTCATGACCACGACCCCGCGTGTATCGCCCTGCATCACCTTGATCACAGGCATGAAGGCCAGCGCCGCCAGATAGGGACTGCCGCCGATGAAGAAGATTCGACGCGAGGCGATGCCGGACGCGACGTTGGTCAACAGCCCGCCTGCCATCGTCAGGGCGGCGAGCGTGACCAGCGCCGGATGGTTGGTGGACCAGATGATCAGACCCATCGCGGCATAGGTGGTCGCCATCGCAGTGGTGGACGCCAGGGCGACAAACACGGCAAGCGGGCTCTGTGACGCCTCGGCGCGTCTGAACGGCGCCATGGCCCAGAGTTCGAATGCTTGCACCAGAACCGCGACCGCCAGCCACAGCGGGACCCATCGCAGCATTCCGGCTTCATTCATGGCCCAACCGACTAAGGCGGCGAGCAGAAGCCTGACCGGAACCTGCTTGACCCTCTCCTTGGCGCTGCTGGCCAAAAGTGGCGCGATCGAATGAAGAAAACCCATGACACCCCCGTTCACCACCTGACGTTAGGTCAAGAGGAAGAACAGGACGTAAACCTGAGCAGTGGGTAGCTACGGAATAGTCCCTATCGCTGTGTTTACCGTCCGAAATCTCCTTCCCGGCAAAACAGCATCAGTAGCGTAGCGTTGAGTACCCACAGCGCTGCAGGTCCCCATGGCCTGTGGCGCTGTTTCTATTCAGACGGCTTCGTTCAGCAGGGCGGCCTTGTAGTCGCCGACCCACAGGTTCCTGAACCGGCGCGAACGCTCGGCGTGATAGATGTGGGCCAGTTCGGCGTAGGAACGGTCGAAGTCCTCGTTCACCAGCACATAGTCGAAGGCGTCGCAGTGTTCGATCTCGCCCTTGGCGTTGGCGACGCGGCGTTCGATCACGTCGTCGGCGTCCTGTGAGCGGGTGACGAGACGGCGACGCAACTCTTCCAGGCTGGGCGGCAGGATGAAGACGCGCACGGCGTCCTCGGGGCATTTCTCAGCCACGTCGCGCGCGCCCTGCCAGTCGATGTCGAACAGCACGTCGCGCCCCTCGGCCAGCGCCTTGTCGACCGGCGCGCGCGGGCTGCCGTAGCGATTGCCGTGGACGTCCGCCCATTCCAGGAAGGCGTCCTCGTCGATCAGGCGCTGAAACTCGTCATGGCCGACGAAGTTGTAGTCGCGCCCATCCACCTCGCCCGGCCGAATGCCGCGCGTGGTCATGGAGACCGACAGCTCCAGACCGCCGTGATCGGCCATCAACCGCCGACACAGCGAGGTCTTTCCGGCGCCCGACGGGCTGGCGACGATCAGGAGGACGCCCCGACGGGGGCTGCGTTCATTCGACATTCTGGACCTGCTCACGCAACTGTTCGATGACGGCCTTGAGCTCCAGGCCGATTCCGGTGAGCGCGGTCGTAGCGGATTTCGAGCACAGCGTGTTGGCCTCACGCATGAATTCTTGCATCAGGAAGTCGAGTTTCCTGCCGGCGGGCGCCGAGGCCACAAGCTGGCGCGCCGAGGCGACGTGGGCGGTCAGCCGATCCAACTCCTCGCGCACATCCGCCTTGGTCGCAAGGGCGGCCGCTTCCAGGAAGATCCGGTCCTCAAGCCCCGGCGCATCGGGCGCCAGTTCGGAGATTCGACGGGTGAAGCGATCGCGAATAGCCTCAACCTGTGCGGCCGCCTCACCTTCCGCTTGGGCGACCAGCGCCTCGATCCGAGCGATGAATTCGTCCAGCACTGGCGTCAGTTGCGCGCCCTCGTTCTGCCGTGACGCCTTCAGCGCATTCAGCGCCTCTTCGACCGTGCGGGTCATGGCCGCCTCGACAGCCGCCCGCGCCTCGGGATCGTCCGCCTCTTCGGGCGCCTCGATCACCCCGCGCAGGGCCAGCAGGCCGTCAGCCGACGGCGGCGTTGCGCCATCCTCGGCCAGTTCATTGGCCAAGGTCAGATAGCGCGCAAGAACGGCGGCGTTGATCGTGACCGCCGCCTCACCGGCTTCGGCGCGCTTGGCTTGGACGCCGATGGTCACCTGGCCCCGCGCGAACCGCGCCTGACCGGCCGCCTTGGCCGCGCGCTCCAGCCCGTCGAAACCGTTTGGCCCACGGAATCGGACCTCCAGATTGCGCCCGTTGACCGAGCGCGCCTCGACCGACCAGGTCCAGCCTTCGCCGGCCCCGTCGGCCCGGCCGAAGCCGGTCATGCCAGAAAGCGTGCTCATCGGGGCCCCTGCGTCGCGCCGGCCGGAAGGGTGATCGTCGCCTGACCATTCTCGATCGACGCGGCGGCCGGCTCGGTCGTCATCGGCGCCGCACTGGTTCCCGGCGTTGCGGGCGGCGTGGCCTCCGGCGGCAAGCCCGCCTTCTGGCGCTCGATCTGACGCCACCGCGCGACGTTTTGCAGATGCTCGTCATAGGTCAGGGCGAAGGCGTGTCCGCCGGAGCCATCCGCCACAAAGAACAGGGCCGGATCAGCCGGCGGGTTCAACACGGCGTTGACCGCCTCCTTACCCGGATTGGCGATCGGCGTCGGCGGCAGCCCGTTGATCTGGTAAGTGTTCCACGGCGTCTGCGCCAGCAGCTCCGAGCGCCGGATGCCGCGCCCCAGCGGCCTTCCCTTGGTCACGCCGTAGACGATGGTCGGATCGCTCTCCAGACGCATCCCGGCGCGCAGGCGGTTCGAGAACACCGCCGCCACGCGGGGCCGCTCCGCCGCCAGCGCCGTCTCCTTCTCAACTATGGAGGCCAGGATCACCGCCTCCTCCGGCGTGCGCGCCACGGTCGCCGGCGACCTCTGGCTCCACAGCAGGCGCAGGTTCTCGGTCGCCGCGCGCTGCATCCGGTCGATCACCGACTGGCGCGTGTCGCCGCGCGAAACTTCATAGGTGTCGGGCCAAAGACTGCCTTCCTCGGGCGTCTCGGCGACCGTCCCGGTCAGCACCGCCTCCTTGTTCAGGATGTCCACCGCCTGCAACGACGACCAGCCCTCAGGCAGGGTCACGAAATGGCGCACCACCCGCCCCTCGACTAGCAGGTTCAGCACCCCGGCCAGGGACGTGCCGGACGGCACCTCATATTCGCCGGCTCTCAGCCGCCGATCCGCGCCGGTTAGGGTCGCCGCCGCACGGAACAGGTCCGTCGAACGGATCACACCCGCCGCCTTCATCCGCGCCGCAATGGCGGAGACGCCCGACCCGCTGGGCAGGGTGACGACGGTCGTCTGGCCCTGCCGCGCGGACGGCCCCGGCGCATAATAGACCGCCCAGACGGCGATCAGCGCCACCAGCAGGAACAGGCCGAAGGTCGCAGACGCGGTCAGCAGCGAGACCGTAAAACCCGACCGCCCGCTGGATTTCTCGACCCGCCCGCGCCCGAACATCTCAGTCGACCTTCTTGAAGATCACCGAGGCGTTTGTGCCTCCGAAGCCGAAGCTGTTGGACATGGCCACATCGATCTTCATCGGCTTGGCGGTGTTGGGGACCAGGTCGATGGGCGTCTCCATCTCGGGGTCGTCCAGATTGATCGTCGGCGGCGCGATCTGATCGCGGATGGCCAGCACGCAGAAAGCCGCCTCGATGGCGCCGGCCGCGCCCAGCAGGTGTCCGGTCATCGACTTGGTCGAGGAGACGGTCAGGTTCTGCGCATGATCGCCGACCAGCCCCTCGATCCCCTTCAGCTCGATCCAGTCGGCCATGGTCGAGGTGCCGTGGGCGTTGACGTAGTCCAGGTCCGACGGCTGCAGACCGGCCCGCTTCAGCGCCGCCTTCATGGCCCGCACCCCGCCTTCACCGTCCTCGGACGGGGCGGTGATGTGATAGGCGTCGCCGCTCATGCCGTAGCCCACGACCTCGGCATAGATCTTGGCCCCGCGCGCCTTGGCGTGTTCGTATTCTTCCAGCACCAGGATGCCGGCGCCTTCGCCCATGACGAAGCCCGCATGGCCCCGGTCATAGGGACGCGACGCCTTCTCCGGCGTATCGTTATAGGCGGTGCACAGCGCCTTGCAGGCCAGGAAGCCCGCGATGCCGATCGGCACGACCGAGCTTTCGGCCCCGCCCGCCACCATCACGTCCGCGTCGTCCAACGCGATCATCCGGGCCGCGTCGCCGATGGCGTGGGCCCCGGTGGCGCAGGCGGTCACCGCCGCATGGTTCGGCCCCTTAAGACCGTGACGGATCGAGATCTGGCCGCCGGCGAGGTTGATCAGGGCGCTGGGAATGAAGAAGGGGCTGACGCGACGCACGCCCTGTTCCTTCAGCACGATGGCCGTGTCGGCGATGGGGCCCAGGCCGCCGATGCCGGAGCCGACCATCACGCCGGTGCGCTCTTTGTCCTCGTCCGTTTCGGGCTTCCAGTTGGCGTCGGCCAGGGCCTCATCCGCCGCCGCGATGGCGTACAGGATGAAATCATCGACACGCTTCCTGTCCTTGGCGGACATGATCTTCTCGGGATCGAAGTCGCCCTCGCCGCCGCCGCCGCGTCCATCCACGCTCGGCACTTCGCCGGCGATGGTGCAGCCATAGCCCGTAGTGTCGAACGACGTGATCGGACCGATGCCCGAGCGTCCCTCGACGATGCCCTTCCAGCTCTTCTCGACGCCCCAACCCAGGGGGGTCAGCAGACCGATGCCCGTAACGACGACGCGGCGCATGGTGCGTGCTCCCTTATCTCCAGCCCGACCCTTCGGAATCATCGCGGATTCGCGTGGGTCAGAAACAGTAAAGGCCGCCGGGCGTCTCCGCTAGGAGCGCCGGGCGGCCCTGTGAACCGTCAGCCTGTTCGGCCGATATCGGCGACTGAGATCAGCCGGCCGACTTTTCGTCGATGAACTTGACCGCATCGCCGACCGTCTGGATGTGCTCGGCGGCGTCATCCGGGATCTCGATGTCGAATTCTTCTTCGAAGGCCATCACCAGCTCGACGTTGTCGAGCGAGTCGGCGCCCAGGTCGTCGATGAAGCTGGCCTTTTCGGTGACCTTGTCCGGATCGGCGTCCAGATGGTCGATGACGATCTTGCGAACGCGCTCGAGGGTGTCGGACATGAGTGTCTCTCTGCCTGTTTGAAATCGCCGTAGAGGCGGGGGTAGCTCAGAAATCGCCGTCTCACGGCAGCGATGGCGACGCAAGCCCGAAAGCCCGAACCGCCGACGCATTCAACCCTTTAGCACAGGCTTTCGGGCTGGAAATAGTCTGTTGCGCGACGTGATAACGGCCGCGGCCCTTAAATCATCGCCATGCCGCCGTTCACATGCAGGGTCTGACCCGTCACATAGGCGGCTTCGTCGGACGACAGATAGACGGCGGCGGCGGCGATCTCGTCGCCCGAACCCAGTCGGCCCGCCGGAATCCGGCCCAGAATGGTCTCGCGCTGCTGATCGTTCAGCACGTCGGTCATCGGCGAGGCGATGAAGCCCGGCGCGATGCAGTTAACCGTAATGCCGCGCGAGCCGACCTCCTGCGCCAGCGACTTCGAAAAGCCGATCATCCCGGCCTTGGACGCCGAATAGTTGGTCTGGCCCGGATTGCCGGTCACGCCGACGACGGAGGTGACGCCGATGATTCGCCCCGAACGGCGCTTCATCATCCCCTTCACCGCCGCGCGGGTCAGGCGGAAATAGCTTTCCAGGTTGACGGTCAGGACCGACTGGAAATCCTCATCCTTCATCCGCATCAGCAGGCCGTCTTTGGTGATGCCCGCATTGGCCACCAGGATGTCCAGGGCTGAGCCCGCCGCCGTTTCGGCTGCGTTGACCAGATTGTCGACCGATTCCGGGTCCGACAGGTTCGCCGTGGCGAAATGCGCCCGCTCCCCCAGCTCCTTGGCCAGATCGGCCAGCACGGCCTCGCGTGTGCCCGACAGCACCACCGTCGCGCCCTGGGCGTGCAGCGCCCGCGCCACCGCCCCGCCGATCCCGCCCGTCGCGCCGGTCACCAGCGCGGTCTTGCCTGCAAGATTGAACATCTGTTCCCTCCATTCCTTCCGTCATCCTCGGGCTTGCCCCGAGGATCAGGCGCTGTGCGGCGCCGATGTCGATAATGGCGCTCAGACGCCGAAGTGCGGACCGTCCGATCCTCGGGTCAAGCCCGAGGATGACGACCTGGGGCTTCACACCGATTTCGCGAACGCTTCCAACTCTTCGGGCGTATTCAGCGGCAAGGCCTCGGCGTCCGGCGCGATCCGCTTGGCCATGCCGGTCAGCACCTTGCCCGAGCCGATCTCGACAAAGCGCGTCACGCCGCCTTCGGTCGCCATCCATTCCATGCTCTCGCGCCAACGTACCCGGCCGGTGACCTGTTCGACCAGCAGGCGACGGATGACTTCCGGATCGCTCTCGGGCCGCGCCAGGACGTTGGCGACGACGGGCACGACCGGCGCGACGATCTTCGCCTCGGCCAGGGCGGCGGCCATCTCGTCGGCAGCGGGCTGCATCAGCGGACAGTGGAAGGGCGCCGAGACGTTCAGCGGGATCGCCCGCGCGCCCAGTTCCTTGGCCTTCTCGATCGCCCGATCCACGGCGGCCTTCTCGCCTGAGATGACGATGTTGCCGTTGTTGTTGTCATTGGCGACCACGCAGACGCCGACTTCCGAACCGGCCGCCGCCGCTGCTTCCGCCAGCGCCAGATCGGTCTTGGGCCCGATCAGCGAGGCCATCGCCCCCTGCCCCACCGGCACGGCGCGCTGCATGGCCTGACCGCGCAGCTTCAGCAGCCGCGCCGTGTCCGACAGCGAGATCGCGCCCGCGGCCGCCAGGGCCGAATATTCGCCCAGCGAGTGACCGGCCACATAGGCCGCGCTCGCCACGTCAAAGCCGAACTCGGCCTTCAAGGCCCGGATCGCCGCCACGGACACCGCCATCAATGCAGGCTGGGCGTTCTCGGTCAGGGTCAGTTGATCCTCGGGGCCTTCGCGCATCAGCACCGACAGCTTCTGGCCCAGCGCCTCATCCACCTCGGCGAAGACGTCGCGAGCGGATTGGAAAGCGTCCGCCAACGGCGCGCCCATGCCGACGGCCTGGCTGCCCTGTCCCGGAAACAGAAGTGCGAGGGTCATCGACCGCTCCCTGAATCGTTCATCAAGGCGCGGACCCGTAAGCCGAGACTTACCCGAGGGCAAGCGCCACACACCGTCTCCTCCTCACTTGTGGGGAGGCGACCGACCCCGGGTCTCGCCGAAGGCGAGCCCGAGGACAGGCGGCGCGGTGGAGGGGTTCTTGACGTCCCATAGAGGAGGCGGATGCGCTGAAGAGCCCCTCCGTCTCTCCGCTGCGCTTCGAGCCTCCTCCCCATGACATGGGGAGGAGACGTCGCTCAGCCATCGCAATGCCGCTGGCCCACTCGCAGCGATTTCAACCGCTTGCCGATTTATGTCCCCCGTCTCCCATCCACGGGGTCAAACGACCCCATAATGCAGCGGTCTCGTCGCATGGAGGGCTCGCCTGGCCTGCGACCTTGCGGCGGCGAGAGCGGATGGAACGGGGGCGATGGTGAGATCCCATCGCGGCGCCGGGGCTGATCGGTCGGGGAATCGCCCCGGCGTCCGCAGTCGCGTCGCAGGGTCGAGGGGGATACTCGGCCGAACCGGGGATCGGGGATCGCTGCTCCGACCCGCCCGTCGCAGGCTTATGGGGTTAGGCGATAAGACCGCCACCGCTCGGCGCCCCGAGCTTGCAGGCCAACCACCCGCGCGGAGCGTCATACCCTTCGTCGAAACGGTAACAACACAACAGAACTCCGGGCGAAGGCCCGGCGCTCCGCCCAGCCCTCCAGACCTCGCTGCGACCGCGCGAGGGCGAAGACGCCTGCGCGCCATATTTGCCCTTCGCGCGCAGGATCGCTACATCCGGCGCAACTCCCCATTCAGACGAACCCGAAGGGCGCACCGCACCTCATGGCGCAGCAATATATTTTCCAGATGCAGGGTCTGACCAAGACCTTCCCCGGCGGCCGCAAGATCTTCGAGAACATCTGGCTCAGCTTCTACAACGACGCCAAGATCGGCGTCGTCGGCGTCAACGGCTCGGGTAAGTCCACCCTGCTGAAAATCATGGCCGGCCTGGACAACGAGTTCAACGGCGAGGCCCGCGCCGCCGACGGCATCAAGCGCGGCTATCTGGAACAGGAGCCCCAACTCGATCCGGCCCTGAACGTGCGCCAGAACGTCGAGGCCTGGTGCGAAGAGAAGCAGTGGGTCAACCGCTTCAACGAAGTCGCCGCCGAACTGGGCGAAAACTACACCGACGAACTGATGGAGGAGATGACCTCCCTTCAGGAAAAGATCGACGCCGGCGACGTCTGGGATATCGACAGCCGCATCGACCAGGCCATGGGCGCCCTGCGCTGCCCGCCTGACGACTGGGAAGTCACCAACCTGTCCGGCGGTGAAAAGCGCCGCGTGGCCTTGGCCCGCCTGCTGCTGTCCAAGCCCGACATGCTGCTGCTCGACGAACCGACCAACCACCTGGACGCCGAATCCGTCGCCTGGCTGCAGCACCACCTGGAAAACTTCCCCGGCTGCGTCATCCTGGTGACCCACGACCGCTACTTCCTGGACCTCGTCACCAAGTGGACTCTGGAGCTGGATCGCGGCAAGGGCCACCCGCACGAGGGCAACTATTCCTCGTGGCTGGAAGCCAAGACCAAGCGCGTCGTGCAGGAGCAGTCGGAATCCGAAGCCCGCCAGCGCGCCCTCACCCGCGAACTGGAATGGGTTCGTTCGGGCGCCAAGGCCCGTCAGGCCAAGTCCAAGGCCCGTCTGGCCGCCTACGAGCGGATGGTCGAGGAACAGGAATCGATGCGCGGCGCCCAGACGCACGCCCACATCCAGATCCCGCCTGGCCCGCGCCTCGGCAACGTCGTTCTGGAAGTCGAGGGTCTGCAAAAGACCTATGGCGACAAGACGCTGTTCGACAACCTGACCTTCAAACTGCCGCCCAACGGCATCGTCGGCGTCATCGGCCCGAACGGCGCCGGCAAGTCGACCATGTTCAAGCTGATCACCGGCCAGGAACAGCCTGACGGCGGCACGATCAAGGTCGGTGAAACCGTCAAACTGGCCTATGTCGATCAGTCGCGTGACGACCTGAAGCCGGACGAGACCATCTGGCAAGCCATCTCGGGCGGCACCGACGTGATGATGGTCGGCAAGCGCGAGATCAACACCCGCGCCTATGTCGGCAGCTTCAACTTCAAGGGCGGCGACCAGCAGAAGAAGGTCGGCCAGCTTTCCGGCGGTGAGCGCAACCGCGTCCACCTGGCCAAGACCCTGGCCTCGGGCGGCAATCTGATCCTGCTCGATGAACCAACCAACGACCTGGACATCGAAACCCTTCAGAACCTCGAAGAGGCGCTGGAAGAGTTCGCCGGCTGCGCCGTGGTCATCTCCCACGACCGCTGGTTCCTTGACCGCCTGGCCACCCACATCCTCGCCTTCGAAGGCGACGGCCATGTGGAATGGTTCGAAGGAAACTTCGAAGCCTACGAACAGGACAAGATGCGTCGCCTGGGCGCCGACAGCATCATTCCAAAGCGCATCCAGCACCAGAAGTTCGGCCGCTGATCGCCTGATCTGACAAGAGGAGCCGCTGCATGACCCAACGCCCCGCCGTTCTCATCATGCAGCGGCATCTTGCGCCGCTCTCGGGATTTCTGGAGAGCGCCTACGACGTCTATCGCTTCTGGGAAGGTCCGCCCATCGAGGCCGCCCACGACATCCGCGTCATGGTCGTCGCCGGCGAGGCGCCGCTGGACAAGGCGCTGATCGAACGCCTGCCGAACCTCGACCTGATCGCCTGTTTTACCTCCGGCTATGACGGGATCGACATCGACTGGTGCCGCCAGCGCGGTCTGCCCGTCACCCACGCCCCTGGCGTCAATCACGAGGATGTCGCCGATCACGCCCTCGGCCTGATCCTGGCCGCGCGCCGTCAGATCGCCTCGGGCGACCGTCAGGTCCGCGACGGCGGCTGGACCTTCGAGACGCGCACCATCACGACGTCGCTCGCCGGCCAGAAGCTGGGCATCGTCGGCTTGGGCCACATCGGCAAGGCCGTCGCCGACCGCGCCGAGGCCTTCCGAATGGCGGTCAGTTGGTGGGGGCCGCGGCCGCACGACGCCGAATGGCCACGCGCCGACAGCCTGCTGGCGCTCGCCAAGGCCAGCGACATCCTCGTCGTCGCCTGCAAGGCGGACGAGACCAATCGCGGTCTGATCTCGCCGGACATCATCGAGGCGCTTGGTCCCGACGGACTGCTGGTCAACGTCTCGCGCGGTCAGGTCGTGGACGAGGACGCCCTGATCGCCGTCTTGAAGTCAGGGACATTGGGTCAGGCGGCCCTGGATGTCTTCGTCGAAGAGCCGACAGATCCAGCCCGCTGGGCTGACGTGCCCAATGTCATTCTGACGCCCCACACCGCAGGGGCCACGACCGCCGGGGTGCAGGGCATGCTAATGCTGCTGATCGAAAATCTGCAGGCGCATTTCGCAGGCGAGCCGCTGAAGACGCCCGTCGTCTGACTTCAGCGGGGACGCTGCGGCCGCTCGTCCGCCGTCACCACGCCGTCGCCGTTCTTGTCCATCGCCTTGAAGGCGGCGGCGAGGCCCACGTCGAACTCTTCGCGAGTAATGCGCCCGTCCGCATCGGCGTCGAAGCGCGCCAGCATACGACCGCCGCGTGCATTGGCCAGTTCGCTGGCGTCGACCACGCCGTCTTCATTGGCGTCCAGACGATTGAACATCTGGGTCATGCGGGCCTGCATCTGGGCCAGGTTTTCGCGCTCCGGCGGCCGCATCTGTCCGCCCATAGGCCTTCCCGGCATTTCAGGCCCAGACATTTGAGGAATCGGCGTTTCGGGGAAGTCGCTCTTGGCCAACGCCGGACCGGCGGCGGCGACAGCAAGAGCGGCGATGAACAAGCTACGCATAAGATCACTCCAAGACAGGTCTGCTGGCTTTAACGCGCGCACGAACCATTCCCGTCGACACGTTTCCAAGAAACCGATTTCACTTGCCAAATCATATAAGGATATCTTTATATGAGCATATGAGTTTGTCCGCCGATCAGACTGTTGAAGCCCTTCGCGCCGCCGGCGAACCCACCCGTCTGCGCGTCCTGTCCCTGCTGGCGGGCGAAGAGCTTTCGGTCATGGAAATGTCGCGCATCCTGGACCAGAGCCAACCTCGGGTGTCGCGCCATCTAAAGCTGATGACCGACGCCGGGCTTATCGAACGCTTTCCCGACGGCGCCCGCGTCTATTACCGCCTGTCGCATGACGCCCAGGCGCGCCGGCTGATCGATACGGTGCTGGACATCTTGTCCGAGGACGCCGGCGAGGCCGATCATCGCCGTCTGGATGAGGTCCGCAAGGACCGCGAGGAAGCCGCCGCCAGCTATTTCGAACAGGTCGCGCCCCAGTGGGACCGCCTGCGTTCGCTCTACGTCAGCGAAAGCGCCGTCGAGGCGGCGCTGGAAAAGGCGGTCGGTCCCGGCCCCTTCGAACGGGTCGTCGATCTGGGTACGGGCTCGGGTCGGATGCTGACCCTGTTCGGCAAGAAGGCGAAGATGTCAGTCGGGCTGGACCTCAGCCAGAACATGCTGAACATCGCCCGCACCAACGTCACCAAGGCGGGCGTGGAGCAGGTCGAACTGCGCCACGGCGACATCTTCGCCACCCGCCTGCCCGCCGCCAGCGCCGATCTGGTGATCGTGCATCAGGTGCTGCACTATCTGTCCGATCCGTCCGCCGCCGTCGCCGAGGCCGCCCGCCTGGTCAGTCCGAACGGCCGCCTGGTCATCATCGACTTCGCCCCGCACGACTTCGAACATATGCGCGAGGCGCATCAGCATCGTCGCCTGGGCTTCGCCGACAGCGAGATCAACGGCTGGCTGGTTGACGGCGGCCTGACGCCATCGGCCCCCATCGCCCTGCCCCACGATGCCGAGGGCCTGACCGTGACCATCTGGACGGCGGAACGCCGCGTCCAGGACAGAAAGACCGCCTGATGGCCTCCTCCGCCTCCCTCAATCTGGCCGATGCCCGCGCCCTCTTGCTATCGCCGCTTGGCCCTGTGGCCCGCGCCGGATCGAACCGCGACGCCGTCCGCGTCTCGTTCGAATTCTTTCCGCCCAAGACCGATGAGGCCGAGGCCAATCTTTGGAAGGCGATCCGGCGTCTGGAGCCGCTGAACCCCGCCTTCGTCTCCGTCACCTACGGCGCCGGCGGTTCGACCCGCGAGCGGACCCACCGCACAGTCCAGCGCATCATCACCGAGACTTCCCTACGCCCCGCCGCCCACCTGACCTGCGTCGAGGCCAGCCGTGACGAGGTCGACGAGGTCATCGAAGGCTACAAGGCGATCGGAGTCGATCACATCGTGGCTCTGCGCGGCGATCCGCCCGGTGGTGCCGGGATCGGCGGCGTCTATCAGCCGCGCGCCGACGGCTATGCCAACGCCACCGAACTGACCGCCGCCATCAACCGCATCGGCGGATTTGATGTCACGGTCGGCGCCTATCCCGAACGCCATCCCGAAAGCCCCTCCATCGGTCACGACATCGAAGTGCTGAAGGCCAAGGTCGACGCTGGAGCCACCCGCGCCGTCAGCCAGTTCTTCTTCGACATCGACGCCTTCCTGCGGTTCCGCGACCGGGTGCGGGCGGCGGGCGTCACCATTCCCCTGATCCCAGGCGTCATGCCCGTGTCCAACTTCGCTGGTCTTCAGCGGATGTGCGGCGCGTGCGGCGCCAGCATTCCCGACTGGCTGAAGGCGCATTTCGACGGCCTGGACGACGATCCCGAAACCCGCAAACTGCTGGCCGCCTCGGTCGCCGCCGAGACCTGCGCGCGCCTGCAGGAAGAGGGTTTCTCGGACTTCCACTTCTACACCCTGAACCGCGCCGACCTGGTCTATGCGATCTGTCGCGTTCTGGGCGTACGCGAGACGGCGGCGGCGCAATGAGCCGCGCAGAACGCATCGCCGCCCTGCATCAGGCGGCTAAGGAACGCATCCTGGTCCTCGATGGCAGTTGGGGTGTCATGATCCAGCGTCGCGGGCTGGACGAAGCCGACTTCCGCGCCGACCGCTTCGTCGCCGCCAACGGCTATGACGATAAACACCAGATGAAGGGGAACAACGACATCCTCTGCATCACGCGGCCCGATGTCATCGCCGACCTGCACGACCAGTATTTCGCCGCCGGCGCCGACATCAGCGAAACCAACACCTTCTCCGGCACCACCATCGCCCAGGAGGACTACGCCCTGGACGCCCAGGCGGTGTGGGACATCAATCTGGAAGGCGCCAAACTGGCCCGCGCCGCCGCCGACCATTGGACGGAAAAGGAGCCGCACAAGCCGCGGTTCGCCGCCGGCTCCATCGGCCCGCTGAACAAGATGCTGTCGATGTCGTCCGACGTGAACGACCCCGGCGCCCGCAGCGTGACCTTCGACCAGGTCTATGAGGCCTATCGTCATCAGGTGAAGGCGCTGAACGAGGGCGGGGTCGATCTCTATCTGATCGAAACCATCACCGACACGCTGAACTGCAAGGCTGCGATCAAGGCGATCAAGGACTTGGAAGACGAGGGCATGGACGCCCTGCCCATCTGGATCAGCGGCACCATCACCGATCGTTCTGGCCGCACCCTGTCGGGTCAGACCGCCGAGGCCTTCTGGAATAGCGTGCGCCATGCCAAACCCTTCGCCGTCGGCTTCAACTGCGCCTTGGGCGCCGACCTGATGCGACCCTTCATCGCCGAGCTGAGCCGCGTCGCCGACACCCTGGTCGCCGCCTATCCCAACGCCGGCCTTCCCAACGCCATGGGCCAATACGACGAAGAACCGCACGAGACCGCCCACTTCATCGAGGAATGGGCCGCCTCCGGCCTGGTCAACATCGTCGGCGGCTGTTGCGGCACGACGCCGGATCACATTCGTCACGTCGCCGAAGAGGTCGCGCCGCTGAAGCCGCGCGCCATCCCGGAACGGCCGGTGGCCCTGCGTCTGTCCGGCCTCGAACCTTTTGAATTGGTAGCGTAAGTGCGTCCTGTCTTCATCAACGTCGGCGAACGGACCAACGTCACCGGCTCGGCCAAATTCCGCAAGCTGGTGGTTGAGGGCGACTATTCGGCCGCGCTGGACGTCGCCCGCCAACAGGTCGAGGCCGGCGCCCAGATCATCGACGTCAACATGGATGAAGGGCTGCTGGACGGCGTCGTCGCCATGCGGACCTTTCTGAACCTGATCGCGGCCGAGCCCGACATCGCCCGCGTGCCGGTGATGATCGACAGCTCCAAGTGGGAAGTGATCGAGGCCGGCCTGAAGTGCGTCCAAGGCAAGCCCATCGTCAACTCGATCAGCATGAAGGAGGGCGAACAGGCCTTCCGCGACCATGCGATCAAATGTCTGCGCTACGGCGCCGCCGTCGTGGTCATGGCTTTTGACGAGGTCGGTCAGGCCGACACCGCCGCCCGCAAGATCGAGATCTGCACCCGCGCCTACAACATCCTGGTCAACGAGGTCGGCTTCCCGCCCGAGGACATCATCTTCGATCCCAACATCTTCGCCGTGGCGACAGGGATCGAGGAGCACGACAATTACGCCGTCGACTTTATCGAGGCGACGCGAGAGATCAAACGCACCCTGCCCTACGCCCGCATCTCGGGCGGCGTGTCGAACGTCTCGTTCAGCTTCCGCGGCAACGAGCCGGTGCGCCGGGCCATCCACAGCGTCTTCCTGTACCATGCCATCAACGCGGGCATGGACATGGGCATCGTCAATGCCGGCGACCTGCCGGTCTATGACGATATCGACGCCGAACTGCGCGAGGCGGTCGAGGATGTGATCCTGAACCGGCCGCAGCGAACCAATGTCTCCAATACCGAGCGCTTGGTCGACATGGCGCCCCGCTACAAGGGCGAAAAGGGCCAGGCCCGCGTCGTCGATCTGAAATGGCGCGAACAGCCGGTCGGCAAACGGATCGAACACGCCCTGGTCAACGGCATCACGGAGTTCATCGAGGCCGACACCGAAGAGGCGCGCTTGGCTTCAGAGCGCCCGCTGCACGTGATCGAAGGCCCGCTGATGGATGGGATGAACGTGGTCGGCGACCTGTTCGGCTCGGGCAAGATGTTCCTGCCGCAGGTGGTGAAGTCCGCCCGCGTGATGAAACAGGCCGTCGCCTGGCTGGAGCCCTTTATGGAGGCCGAGAAGGCCGGCAAGCCGCGCGAGCAGGCGGGCCGCATCCTGATGGCCACCGTCAAGGGCGACGTCCACGACATCGGCAAAAACATCGTCGGCGTCGTGCTGCAATGTAACAACTACGAGGTCATCGACCTCGGCGTCATGGTCCCGGCCGACCGCATCCTGGACGAGGCCAAGGCCCACAACGTCGACATCATCGGCCTGTCCGGCCTGATCACGCCGTCGCTGGATGAAATGGTCTTCGTCGGCGCCGAGATGGAGCGGCGCGGCTTCGACATCCCTCTGCTGATCGGGGGCGCCACTACCAGCCGCACCCATACGGCGGTCAAGATCGAGCCCGCCTATCGCCGGGGCTCGACCACCTATGTCGTCGACGCGTCGCGCGCCGTCAGCGTCGTTTCGGGGCTGCTGTCCAAGACCGAGCGCGCGAAGAACGAGGCCGCCACCCGCGACGAATACATCCGCATCCGCGAGCAATACGCCCGCGGCCAAGAAGTAAAGGCCCGAGCGACCCTGGCTCAGGCGCGCGAGAATCGCTTCCGCATCGACCCCGCCCAGGCCATGCCCGGCAAGCCGTCTTTCCTCGGCGTTAAGGCGTTCGACGCCTGGGATCTGCAGGATCTGGCCGACCACATCGACTGGACACCCTTCTTCGCCAGTTGGGAGTTGATCGGCCGCTATCCGCTGATCCTGGACGACGAGATCGTCGGCGAGGCCGCGCGTGACCTGTTCGCCGACGCGCAGGTCATGCTGAAGCGGATCATCGACGAGAAATGGTTCACGGCCAAAGGCGTCGTCGGCTTCTGGCCCGCCCGCGCCGACGGCGACGATGTCATCGTCTTCGCCGATGAAAACCGCGACGCGGAGATCGCCCGCTTCCACACCCTGCGCCAGCAGATCAAGAAGTCGAACGGCAAGCCGAACCTGGCCCTGTCCGACTTCATCGCCGATGAGGGTGACGACTATATCGGCGCCTTCGCCGTCACCGCTGGTCACGGCGAGTTGGAGATCGCCAAACGGTTCAAGGATGTCGGCGACGACTACTCCGCCATCCTCGCCACCGCCCTGGCGGACCGTCTGGCTGAGGCCTTCGCCGAACGGCTGCACAAGGAGGTCCGCACCACACTGTGGGGCTATGCCGCCGACGAAACGGCCGACATCGACGCGCTGATCGCCGAACAATACCAGGGCATCCGCCCTGCCCCGGGCTATCCGGCCCAGCCTGATCACACGGAAAAGGCCACCCTCTTCCGCCTGCTGCAGGCCGAAGACCACGCCGTCATGGCCCTGACCGAGAGCTACGCCATGACGCCGCCGGCCTCGGTGTCGGGCCTCTATTTCGGCCATCCCGGCAGCCACTATTTCGGCGTCGGCAAGATCGATCTGGACCAGGTCGAGGATTACGCCCGCCGCAAGGGTTGGGATGTCGGCACCGCCGAGCGCTGGCTGGCCCCCATCCTCAACTACGATCCCAACGCCCCCAAACGCGAAACGGCGGCTTGAGCAGGGCTCAAGCCGCCGTCTGTCATCGGAAAAACGCCGAACTAATCAGTTGATACCGACGCTCTCCAGCGTGGCGGGCGGCGTGGTGATGTTGTCGCGCAGGCGGCGCGCGGCGTGCTCACAGCGGCCCGGCAGACCGAAGAACAGGCCGAACGACTGGCTGCGCGCCTCGGCATCGGGGTTTGCCATTAACGGCGCCCACTGCGCCTTGACGGCGGCGACGGCCTGCTCAGCCTCGGCCTTCAAAGCCGCCGATTGGCGCGGCGCGGCCGCAGCCAAGGCGCTACGGAAATCCTGGGCTTCGAGACGACCCAGACGCACCAGTTCGACATCCTCCGGCGCGCGCGACGTCAGCGTCTCGCCCAGATCGGCATGGCCCGTCACCAGGGCATCGCACCACGCCACCAGCGGATAGTCCGCACTCGGCGCGCCGCGCGGCAACGGCCGTGCATAGGCGATGGCCTCGCGCGTCTTCAACGCATCGGCCGTCTCGCCCGAGCGATTACCCGTCACGATCGGTCCATCCTGGGCGGTAGCATCCTGGGACGCGACGAGCAGCAACGGCAACGCAACTAAGCCGCTGAGAAGGATCGCAACAAATCTAGCCATAACTACCTGCAAACTTGCCTGAATGTGTGGGTGTGTAGAAGGCAACGCATAGCTTGCAACGTGGCCTTTTATGGGGCGCGCAGAAAAAAGGGCGGCGAACCTGCGTTCGCCGCCCCATTTTTTTCGTCCCGTATTGAAGCTTAGAACGCCCAGTCGAAACCGATGCGCATGAAGCGAGGCTGTTGATAGGCGACGGGCTTGCCGTAGTTCGGGTCCACAGCACCGGAAGCCAGATCACCCTGTTCGTAAAGCTCGGTTTGACCCTTCTCGTTGAACACGTTGAAGATGTCGGCGCGCAGAACCAAATCGCCCGGCAGTGACACAGGAACCGTGTAGCGAAGCGACAGGTCCAGGTTTCCGGTCCACTCCGAGTTAAACCGCGATCCACGAGGAACGCCGATACCTTGGCAGAAGCGCGACGACACGCCATAGGCCGCAGCGTCAGCATCCGTCGGGTGAACACCCAAGCAGCCATATGGCTTGCCGGACTGGACGCGCAGGTTGGCGCCGACCAGCAGTCCGTCGAACACCTGATACGAACCGAACAGTTTGATCTGGTGAGCGCGGTGGTTCGGGAGCAGACCGTACTGATTGTCCGCCAGACCGATGTGGTCGAACAGGATGGTCGAGCCAGCGTCAGTTTGGCCGTTGTCCGAGAGCACGGTGCCCTCGTAGTTACCGATGTTCTTCGAGATCACGTAGGAACCTTGCAAACCCCACTTGCCGTCGAAGGCGCGCTCAAACTGGAAAGTAAGGCCGGTATATTCGCGAACAGCCTTCACATAGCCGGTGTCTTGAGCAGCGACAGTGATGACCCGCGCGGTGGTCTCACCGGGAAGCGGGTCACGGAGACGGAAGACAAGGTCACGACCTGGATTGGCGATCAGGTACTGATAGTCACCGAAGTAGATGTCTTCGCACCCGGCGATGCCTTCACGAGCGCAAAGCGCATTGATGTAAGAGTCAACCGCGATGTCCTCGGACGTGTTGTTCAGACGACGGTGCGTCAAGGTGACACCGGCCGACCAAAGATCGCCGAACTGACGCTCGTAACCCAGAATGAACTCATCTTCAGACGTGGGATCGAGGTTCAGTGCGGACTTCGAGATCGCCGGTTCAACGCTACCGTTGCCGTTTACCTCACATCCGACCACGCCAACGGTTCCGCGACCACCCGCGGGACAGGCCGAAGGACCGGTGCGATACCCCGGATTGCTGGCCAGCGTAATCTGGCTTCCCAGAGCAGCCGGCAGACCTGTGACCGGATCGATCTGGAACCCACCAGCCGGAGCATTGAAATACTCGTTGAAGAACAGGTCACCGGAACGGAAACCGAGGTTCAGCGCCGGCGGAACGAAATAGCGGCCATACGAACCAAAAATCCGATCAACCCGATTGCCGGTGGGATCGTAGCTGAACCCTGCGCGCAGCGCATAGTTGTCGTTCAGCTCAACGGACTTGTCACCAGCCAAGTTTTCGGCCGCGAACGAGTCATTTCTCAGACCAACCTGAACGTTCAACTGATCATTCACGTCCCAAGAGTCTTGGATATACCACGCGCGGTTCTCGCCCTTGATGGTGCCGCCGAAGGTGCCTACCGTTACTTGGACGTAATCTTGGCCAGCTGCGACGCCGCGGGCATCGTTAGCAGAGCCACGGCGATAGATGTAGTTGTAACCACCGTTGCGACGAGAAACCTTGAATTCCTCGAGCTGCTCGTTGTCGATGCCGAAGCGAACATGGTGGTCGCCGAAGAGATTGAAGTAAACATCGGCATCGGCGCGGTAGAATTCACGACGGGTGTCGATGATGCTTTGCGAGCCGGTCGCTTGGGTCGTGGAGAGCCGCTGCGTCGTTCCCGAGCGAACGTCCTGAACCAACGACAACGACGGATCGCCGGGCAGTGTGTTGTTAGAATCTTCGTTGACGCCGTATGCGGCCGAAACCGTCAGCCAATCCGTGAACGACCCAGTGTAGCGACCAACATAGTTCTCGCCACCTTGTTGGAAAGTCGTCTTATTCGGAGTAGTGCCAATAACGCCAGTACGATTATTGAACGTGTAGGTGTTACGCTCGATCTCTCGTGACGTGTCAAAGTAGGTGAATTCGACGCGATGTCCTTCGAAAAGGTTGGCGTCAATCTTGGCGCCGTAGAACGGATCATCGGACTTATCGATGCTATAGCTGTTGCCCGTAATGGACGCAAAACGGCTCTCGTTATCGCGCCCTTGGGCCAACCCGTAGAAGAACAGCCGATCGCGAATAATCGGACCGCCAAGCTCCAAGGTGTAGTCCGCCACCCTATTTTCGGTGAGACGGTTAGCGGATTGGAAGGTGTCCGGGGAGGTTTCTTCTAGTTCAGGCCCGGTATAGTTGCCGTGCAAAGCAAGCTTGAATTCATTGGTGCCAGACTTGGTGACCGCGTTGACCACGCCGCCCAGGGCGCGACCGAACTCGGCCGGATAACCGCCAGTCTTGACTTCGATCGTCTTGTAGAAGTCGAACGGAACGGTCACGGATCCGACATAGGTATCGAAGTTGGTGGTGTTCAGCCCGTTCACGTAGAAGGCGTTTTCACCAACCGATGCGCCGCCGATGGAGGGCTGCCCAGCGAATGCACTGTTTGATGCCGATCCGCCCGCGGTCGCGGTCGGCGCCAGCAGCGTGACGGCGGTCAGGCTGCGGCCGACCGGAACCTGCTTTGTGAGTTCCTCGATATCGACAGTGAGGCCTGTGGTCGTGCGCGTGAAGTCAACACCCTGACGAACACCGACAACGACGATGTCGCCCAGATTGCTTGCGTCAGCGCTCGCAGCGCCTTGAGCAGCCAAGGTGAAGGTGAAGGACGAAGAATCTCCCAGCGACACCACGACTTGTTCGGACAGGGTGTCATAGCCTGGCGCTTCAACCACAACATCATATCGACCCGTCGGGATGAGTGGGATACGGAACGTGCCGTTGGCGCCTGTCGTGACATTGCGGGTCGCGCCTTGAGCAGCGGATCGGACGGTGACGGCGGCGCCAGACAGAACCTTTCCGTCAGTGCCTTGAACCACGCCAGCGAGTGTGCCGTTGGTGTAATCCTGGGCAGACGCGACGCTGGGCGTCAACAGGGTGACGGCGGGCACGGCGACAACAGCCATCAGCGCTGCGCTGCCGATCATAGTCGAATGGAGTAGTAGCTGCTTGATATTCATCGTCATGAAAGAATTCCCCTTCCTTCGACGCGCCCACGTCTCCGCAGGCAGCGACACGAATCTCATGCAAAGGCATGATTGGCGTCACCTTAGGGCGTTCTGTCGCAGTCTGAATAGGTCAGAACGTCTGTGTCAGGCTCTTACTCTTTTGATGTCGCAATCGTGCCACACACCTGTCACCTACCAGACAATCTGTGAACGTTGTTTGCGGCATACGGCGCGGGCTCCGGCGTGCAGGAGGCGGCGATCAGTTGCACCGCGGCGAGACATAGGATCGCCGCCGCGACGAACGGAAGCCGATTTGATACAGCGTTGGCGATCGAACGGGCCATTGTGAGCGCTCCAGGCATGATTACCGAGACGTTAACGCAAGCTCTGCGCCAGACCCGGCCGTGACGATGATCCCGTTCGTGAGGGCGTTCGATTTCGCCTATGGGCGGCACGATCAGGTGTCGCCAATGATCCAGCGTGTGGTCGCCGACAATCCGGGGCCTTTCACCTTTACCGGGACGGGAACCTATATCGTCGGCCGACCGGACCGCGAGGCCGAGGTCGCGGTGATCGATCCGGGGCCGCCGGATCGGGCGCATCTGGCGGCGCTGATGGCGGCGGTCGAGGGGCGGCGAGTCAGCCATGTGCTGGTGACGCATACGCATCGAGATCATGCGCCGCTGGCCCGGCCGTTCGCCGAGGCGACCGCAGCACGGATTTGGGCGGCCCGGCCTCCGATGCGGGAAACGCATGCGTCGGGTGAGCTCGATGAAGATGATGATGCCGACTTCGCGCCCGATGTGGTGCTGACGGGCGGCGAGGTCATCGAAGGCGACGGCTGGACGATCGAGGCGATATTCACGCCCGGTCACGCGTCAAATCATATGGCTTTTGCTCTGCGCGAAGAGAACGCGCTGTTCTGTGGCGACCATGTCATGGGCTGGTCGACGACGGTCGTGGCGCCGCCGGATGGGAATATGCGTCAGTATATGGCCAGCCTGGACGCGGTGATCGCGCGCGACTTCGATGTGTTGTGGCCGACGCACGGAGCGCCGGTGACCGAGGTGCGCCCGTTTCTTGAGGCCTATCGCGCGCATCGGTTGGAGCGGGAGGCGCAAGTTCTTCAGCGGCTGGCGGCGGGGGATCGCACGATCGCGGAGATGGTCCAGGTTCTGTACGCCGCCGTCGATCAGCGGCTGTGGCCGGCCGCTTCGCTGTCGGTGCTGGCGCATCTGATTAAGCTGGTCGAGGACGGCGCGGCGATCAGCGATGGCGCGCCAGGCCTGTCGGCGCGTTTCCGGCTGGCCTAGCGTTCGGCGCCGAGGTTTCGGGTGATCTTGGCGGCGAGGCGGCAGGTGGCGCCGCCGTCGGGACGGCTGCCGCGCGCGGCGACGCGGATGTCGGTGCGGCCGGGGCGGATGCGAACGACCGCGTCGGTGGCGAAGCCGAACCAGGCGCCGGCGTGCACGGCTTCGACCTGGAAGGTTGTGGCGCGGGTGACGACGAAGCCGGCGTCGACCAGCGCCGAGGTCGCCTGCTGGGCCAGGACCTGGGTCGGGATGGCGTCCACGCCGTCACAGGTCTGCGGCGCGACGCTGCGCGGGCCGGCGGCGCGCGGCAGGCCCGGCGGCTCGTCAAGATTGGTGCTGACGTCATGCGGATGAAGCGTCGCATCCTGCCCCTGACGCAGCACGAAGCCGGCGACGGTCGCGCCCGAGAGAACCAGCGCCGCCAGTGCATAAAGACCCCTGCCCTTCAGGTCGCGCAGCGCCAGCACCGCCGCCACCAGAGCCGCCGCCAGACCGACCCAGGCCAGGATGCGCGCCACGGTCCAGGTCAGCAGGTCATAACCGATCGCCAGATCGAGACCGCCGAACCGCGTCGCCGTAACGGCCGCCACGACCAGCACAAAGGGCGCCGCCGCCAGCGCCGTCAGCCAGGGCAGAATGGCGGGTACGGGCTTTCTGGTCGGCATTCAGGCTCCGGTTCTAACTTAGGCAGCGGTCGGCAGACGATAGTCCTTCATCCGGTCGCGCAGAAGCTTCTTGTCGATCTTGCCGGTCGCGCCCAGCGGGATGTCGTCCACGGCGACCACATCGTCGGGCATCCACCACTTGGCGATCTTGCCGGTCAGGAAGTCCAGATGCTCCTGCTTGTCCAGCATCTCGTCGGGCTTGAGCTTCAGGATCAGCACGGGCCGTTCGTCCCATTTGGGGTGGGCCGCGCCGATGACGGCGGCGATCTCGACCTTGGGGTGACCCACGGCGATGTTCTCGATCTCTATGGAGCTGATCCACTCGCCGCCAGACTTGATCACGTCCTTGGCGCGGTCGGTGATCTGCATGAAGCCCAGGTCGTCGACCGTGGCCACATCGCCGGTGTCGAAGAAGCCTTCGTCGTCCAGGATCGAGCCGCCTTCCTTGAAGTAGGCGCGACTGATCGTCGGCCCCTTGACCATCAGACGACCGAAGGTGGCGCCGTCGTGAGGCAGTTCGGCGCCCGCCTCGTCCTTCAGCTTCAGCTCGACGCCCAGCGGCGGCACGCCCTGCTTCAGGCGGTACTTCATCTGCTCGTCGTAGGAGAGCTTCAGGATTTCGGGCGGCAGGTTGGCGATCGTGCCGATGGGCGAGGTCTCGGTCATGCCCCAGGCGTGGGTGACCTCGACACCGAAATCGTCCTGGAAGCCGCGGATCAGGCTTTCGGGACAGGCCGAACCGCCGATGAGGACGCGCTTCAGGGTCGAGAAGCCTAGCCCGTTCTGTTTCATGTGGGCGAACAGGCCCTGCCAGACCGTCGGCACGGCGGCCGAGAAGGTCACGCCTTCCTGTTCGATCAGCTCATAGATCGACTGACCGTCCATCTTGGCGCCCGGCATCACCAGCTTGGTGCCGGCGGCGGGGCCGGCGAAGGCGATGCCCCATGCGTTGGCGTGGAACATCGGCACGACCGGCAGAATCACCTCTTTGGGCGTGGCGCCCATCACCGTGGCCTGAAGACCCATGAAGGTGTGCAGGAAGTTGGAGCGGTGCGAATACAGCACCCCCTTCGGATTGCCCGTGGTGCCAGAGGTGTAGCAGAGGCCGCAGGCCGTCTGTTCGTCGAAGTCGCCCCAGACGACGTCGGTCGATTGACCGGCGATCGCGTCCTCATAGGCGACGGCCTTGGGCAGCTTCGTCTGCGGCATGTGGGCGGCGTCGGTCATGATGACGACGCGCTCGACCTTAGGGATATGCGGCAGGATCGCTTCCAGCAGCGGCACGAAGGTCAGGTCGACGAAGATGATCCGGTCTTCGGCGTGATTGATGATGTAGACGAGCTGTTCGGGGAACAGACGCGGGTTAAGGGTGTGGCACACCCCGCCGATGCCCATGATGCCATACCAGGCCTCGATATGATTGGCGGTGTTCCAAGCCAGGGTGGCGACGCGGTCGCCCGGCTGGACGCCCCAGTCCTTCAGCGCGTTGGACACGCGTTTGGCCCGGTCGTGGATCTGGGCGTAGGTCGTGCGAACGATGGGCCCTTCGACCGAGCGCGTCACCACTTCGCGCTCGCCATGCCAGTTTTTGGCGTGGTCGATGATCTTGTCGACCGTCAGCGGCCAGTCCTGCATCAAGCCCAGCATGTCGTATCCTTGTCCCTTGGATGCGTCTGCTTTGATGCGACGCTTGAGCCGACGCTAACATCGGTGATCGGCGATAAGCAACGTGACGTAGCGTCAGCCACGGCGCGGCGGATCGTCCCCCGTGGCGCTGGCCGGTTCAGCGGTCTAGAAGGCCGCCCATGACCATATTGATCGCGATCACGGGGGGCTCCGGCTCCGGCAAGAGCACCTTGGCGGAGGCGTTGGTGTCGGCTCTGCCGGAAGGTTCGGCCGTGCTGGTGCGCGAGGACAGCTACTACAAGGACGCGGCCTCCCTGCCCGGCTTCGACGCCGCGACGTTCGACTTCGACGATGTGACGGCGCGCGATCACGACCTGATGATCGCGGACCTGAAGGCGTTGAAGGCCGGGCGCGCGGTGACGGCGCCGGTCTATTCCTTCATCCACCACGGCCGCGAGCCGGGCGGCGAGCCGATTCCGGCGGCCGAGGTGGTGATCGTCGAGGGCACGCATGTTCTGTGCACCCCCGGCCTGACCGCCCTGTTCGACATCCGCGTCTTTGTGGACACGCCGGCCGACATCCGCTTCATCCGCCGCCTGCTGCGCGACCAGGCCGAGCGGGGCCGATCGGCGGATTCGGTCGTGGCGCAATATCTGGCGACGGTGCGTCCGGGTCACGAGCGCCTGACCGAACCGTCGCGCACCCACGCCGACTTCATCGTCGCCGATGCGACGGCCGCCGTCCGCCTGGAAGACCCCCAGGCCGTGGTGCGTCTGGCGGCCCCGGTCCTGGCCCATCCGTTGCTGCAGGCGCTGCTGGGCGACTAGCGAAGGCGTCTCCGACCCGGAATACGCCAGGTCGAAGCGCGACCGGCTCGACGGGCGGATGACCATTGAGCGCCCTGATGCGCGCCCGTTCGGCGGCCTCGGCCTGTTTCTCGACCAGGATGGCGTCCAGCCGGATGTATTCGAGTTCCAGCAGGGCGCGAAGACGATCATCCTCCGCGTCTTCCTCGGGCGTCTGTCTGTAGGGCGGCGGGAGACCGCGACCGGGTTTGGGACGACGAGGTTTAGGGCGGGCCATGCGGGTCTCCGGACATGGGGTATCGGCTTCGCGCGGTCGCAGCGAAGTCTGGAGGGCTGGGCGGAGCGCCGGGCCTTCGCCCGGAGTGTGAGTTTGTAAGTACCGTTTCGACGAAGGGTATGACGCTCCGCGCGGTGGGTTGGCCTGCAAGCTCGGGGCGCCGAGCGGTGGCGGTCTTATCGCCTAACCCCATAAGCCTGCGACGGGTCGGCGGTCCCTGCGAGGACCGTCCCGAGTGCGGCCGAGTATCCCCCTCGACCCTGCGACGGCGCTCCATGAGTCGCCGCCGACGCGGGCCGTTTCAGACCCGCCCCCGTTCCCTCCGCTCTCGCCGCCGCAAGGTCGCAGGCCAGGCGAGCCCCTCATGCGACGAGACGGATGTATTATGGGGCCGTTTGACCCCGTGGATGGGAGACGGGGGACATAAATCGGCAAGCGGTTGAAATCGCTTGGGAGGGGCCAGCGTCATTGCGATGGCTGAGCACCGTCTCCTCCCCATTCATGGGGAGGTGGCTCGGAGCGCAGCGGAGAGACGGAGGGGCTCTTCGCGCATCGCAGGCGTCTGTGGGACGTTAAGCGCCCCTCCACCGCTCAGCCTGTCCTCGGGCTCGCCTTCGGCGAGACCCGGCGGCGGTCCCCCTCCCCACACGTGGGGAGGAGACGATTCGGTCAGATCAGTCCCGCCAGCGGCGACGACGGGTCGGCATACATCCGCTTGGGCATCCGGCCGGCCAGATAGGCGTCGCGGCCGGCGATGACGGCGTGCTTCATGGCGCGGGCCATGCGGATGGGGTTCTTGGCGCCGGCGATGGCGGTGTTCATCAGCACCGCGTCGCAGCCCAGCTCCATCGCGCGGGTCGCGTCCGAGGCCGTGCCGACGCCCGCGTCGACCAGGACCGGCACCTTGGCCTGTTCGACGATGAGGCGGACGTTGACCTCGTTCTGGATGCCCAGGCCCGAGCCGATCGGGGCGGCGGCGGGCATGATGGCGGCGGCCCCGGCGTCTTCCAGCCGCTTGGCCATCACGACGTCGTCGGTGCAATAGACCATGACGTCGAAGCCGTCCTTGATCAGCAGATCCAGCGCCCGCAGCGTCTCGATCATGTCGGGATACAGGTGGGCGGTGTTGGACAGCACCTCCAGCTTGACCAGGCTCCAGCCGCCGGCTTCGCGCGCCAGACGCAAGGTGCGCACCGCGTCCTCGCCCGTGAAACAGCCGGCGGTGTTGGGCAGGAAGGTGAAACGATCCGGCTTCACATAATCGACCAGCATCGGCTGGGTCGGATCGGACAGGTTCACACGGCGCACGGCCACGGTCACGATCTCGGCCCCAGCCGCCTCGGCGGCGGCGGCGTTCTGGGCGTAGTCGGCGTATTTGCCGGTGCCCACGATGAGGCGCGAGTTGAAGGTGCGGCCGGCGACGGACCAGGTTTCGTTGGCTGTATCAGTCATGGATGCTGACCTAGGCCTCTCCGGCGCGCGGGGGAACCCGTCGTAGCCCGATTTGATCGGATCATCCGCCGCCGACGAACTGGACCAGTTCGATGCGGTCGCCTGCGGCCACGGGCGTGGCGGCGTGAAGGGACTTGGGCACGATCTCGAGATTGCGTTCGACGGCGACCTTGCGCGGGTCCAGCGACAGTTCCTCGACCAGGGCCAAGATGGTGGCGGCTCGAACCTGGCGCGGTTCGCCGTTGAGGTGGATCTGGTGCATCGGTCGGGTCTCTCGGCGTTATCAGCGCGGCCTTTCAGATAGCGACTGAAGGATCGGATCGCCAGATCGCGCTGCGCCGGCGCGGTGACCTTGGGTAAGGTTCAACGCCGCGAGCGTTTGACCCACGCCCTGCGTCCGCTAAAAGGCCCCTCTTGCGCCGCGCTGCGCCGGATCGATTCTGGAACCATGGCCGAAACGCCCGTCATTCATGTGCTGAACGGCCCCAATCTGAACCTGCTCGGGGTTAGGGAGCCGGACATCTATGGCCGCGACACCCTGGCGGATATCGAGCAGCGCTGCGTCAGGGCGGCCGGCGAGGCGCAGATCGTGTTTCGCCAGACCAACCATGAAGGCGTGCTGGTCGACTGGATCCAGGAAGCGCGGGAAACCGCCAATGCCCTGATCCTCAATCCGGCGGCCTATGGGCATACGTCGGTGGCGCTGCACGATGCGCTGAAGACGCTGTCGATCCCGGTGATCGAGCTGCACCTGTCCAATCCGGCGGCGCGCGAGGCGTTTCGCCATCACTCCTATGTGTCCTCCGCGGCGACCGGCGTCATCGCCGGCTTCGGCGCGGCGGGCTATGAACTGGCCGTCCAGGCGGCCCTCACCCAGGTTCGGGAACGCGGCTGAGCCCCGTCCCGTTTATCAAAGACCACGAAAGACAAGGCGCAACTCCAATGGCCGATGACAAGAAACACGCCGAAATCGACGCTGCCCTGGTTCGCCAGCTGGCCGAGATCCTGAACGAGACCGATCTGACGGAAGTCGAGGTCGAGCGCGGCGAACTGCGCATCCGCGTGGCGCGCGAAGTCACCGTCAACGCCGCTCCGGTTCAGTACGCCGCCGCCCCCGCTCCGGTCGCCGCTGCGCCCGCCGCCGCTGCTGCGCCGGCCGCCATGCCGTCGGATCCCGCCACGATCGTCGCCCGCGCCGGCGAAGAGGTGAAGTCGCCGATGGTCGGCACCGCCTATCTGCAGGCCTCGCCGGAGGCCCCGGCCTTCGTCCAGCCCGGCGACAAGGTCAAGAAGGGCCAGACCCTGCTGATCGTCGAAGCCATGAAGACGATGAACCCGATCCAGGCCCCGCGCGACGGCGTTGTGGCCGAAATCCTGGTCGGCGACGCCCAGCCGGTCGAGTTCGGCGAACCCCTCGTCCTGCTGGAAGCCTAAGCCGTGTTCACCAAGGTCCTGATCGCCAACCGCGGCGAGATCGCGCTGCGCATCCACCGGGCGTGCAAGGAGATGGGCATCTCCACCGTCGCCGTGCACTCCGAAGCCGACCGCGGCGCCATGTGGGTGCGGCTGGCTGATGAGAGCGTCTGCATCGGCCCCGCCTCGGCCGCCAAGTCGTATCTGAACATCCCCTCGATCATCGCGGCGGCGGAAATCACCGGCGCCCAGGCGATCCACCCTGGCTACGGCTTCCTGTCCGAGAACGCCCGCTTCGCCGAGATTGTCGAAGCCCATGGCATGACCTTCATCGGTCCCAAGCCCGAGCATATCCGGGTGATGGGCGACAAGATCAGCGCCAAACAGACGGTCAAGGACGCCGGCATCCCCGTCGTCCCCGGCTCGGATGGCGAAGTCGAGACCGTCGAGGCCGCGATTGAGGCGTCCAAGTCCATCGGCTTCCCCCTGATCGTCAAGGCGGCGGCGGGCGGTGGCGGACGCGGCATGAAGGTCGCCTTGACGCCTGACGATCTGGTCGAGGCTGTCCAGACCGCCCAGTCGGAGGCCAAGGCCGCCTTCGGCAACGGCGCCGTCTATATGGAGCGCTACCTCCAGAAGCCACGCCACATCGAGATCCAGGTTATCGCCGACAGCCACGGCAATGTCGTCCACCTGGGCGAACGCGACTGCTCGCTGCAACGCCGTCACCAGAAGGTGCTGGAAGAGGCCCCCTCGCCCGCCCTGTCGGCCGAAGGTCGCAAGCAGATCGGCGAGACGGTCAACAAGGCCATCGCCGCCATCGGCTATCTGGGCGTCGGCACCATCGAGTTCCTGTGGGAGGACGGCGAGTTCTTCTTCATCGAGATGAACACCCGCCTGCAGGTCGAGCATCCGGTTACGGAAATGATCACCGGCGTCGATCTGGTGCGCGAACAGGTGCGCATCGCCGCCGGCCTGCCGCTGTCGTTCACCCAAGACGACATCGAGTTCAAAGGCCACGCCATCGAGGTGCGGATCAACGCCGAGAACCCGGAGACCTTCACCCCGTCCCCAGGCAAGATCACCGACTTCCACGCACCGGGCGGCCTGGGCGTGCGCCTGGATAGCGCGATCTACGCCGGCTATTCGATCCCGCCCTATTACGACAGCCTGATCGGCAAGCTGATCGTCCACGGTCGCGACCGCGAAGAGGCCATCGCCCGCCTGAAGCGTTCGCTGAACGAGGTCGTCATCGGCGGCGTCGATACGACCATCCCCCTGTTCCAGAAGCTGCTGGCCGAGCCGGACATCCTGTCGGGCGACTACGACATCCACTGGCTGGAGAAATGGGCGGCCCGTCAGAAGGGCGACGCCTGACCGACCCCGATTTCAGCGCCAGCGGGCCTTTCGGCGGTTTCGGCCCCGAGGACCTGCTGGCCTGTTACGCCCGGGGCGTGTTTCCGATGGCCGAGGCGCGCGATGATCCGCGCGTCTTCATTATCGAGCCGGAACAGCGCGGCGTCATTCCGCTGGACGCCTTCCACATCCCCAGCCGCCTGCGCCGCACCGTACGGGGCGAACCGTTAGAGGTGCGGGTCGATACCGCCTTCGAAGCGGTGCTGGACGGCTGTGCGGCCGCGCAGGGCCCTGATCGCGAGGACACCTGGATCAACGGTCCGATCCGGCGGCTGTACGCCGCCCTGTTCGCCATGGGCTTCGTCCATTCCATAGAGTGCTGGCGTGATGAGCGGCTGGTCGGCGGGCTTTATGGCGTATCGCTGGGCGGGGCCTTCTTCGGCGAGAGCATGTTCAGCCGCGAGCGGGACGCCTCCAAGGTCGCTCTGGTGCATCTGGTCGCGCGCTTACGAAAGGGCGGGTGGACCCTGCTGGACGCGCAATTCCTGACCGACCATCTGAGCCAGTTCGGTGCGGTTGAAACGCCTCAAGCGACCTATCTGGAGCGGCTTAAGCCCGCGCTGTCGGTCAGGCCGGACCAAGGGGCGTTGTGCGCGCCCCTGACCGGCGCAGAAGCCGTCGCCTTAGCCAGCGGCTAAATCCGAGAAGATAGGTCTCTCAGTTCGTCATTCCGGGGCTGAGCGCAGCGAAGAACCCGGAACCCAGGGCCACAGGTGCGTTGCTGCCCCCATCCAATGCCTGATGCGCTTCTCCTGGGTTCCGGGTTCGTCCTTCGGACGCCCCGGAATGACGTCAGCAGGGTGAATATCGATTGAACCTCGTCTGTCCGGACACGATTTGCGGCCTGTCCCGACAGCTTAAGATTGGCGTCTTCGCCCGGCCTGACGGTCAATGGCGGCATGACCCAGACCCCGCCAAAAACCCCGCCCCGTCCGTCCCTTCTTCGCGAGGTGCGAGAGATCGCCCTGACGCTGATCTTCGCCATCATCCTGGCGCTCGCGATCCGCATCGTCCTGTTCCAACCCTTCACCATCCCCTCGTCGTCGATGGAGCCGGGGCTGGTGACCGGCGACTATATCGTCGTGTCCAAATATCCCTATGGCTGGAGCACGGCGTCCCTGCCGTTCAATCCGGCGATGTCGCCGGGACGGCTGTTCGGGCGCGAACCGAGACGCGGCGACGTGGTGGTGTTCCGCCTGCCGCGCGACCCCGGCAAGGCCTGGATCAAGCGCGTCGTCGGCCTGCCGGGCGATACGGTTCAGGTGCGGGGCGGCGTTGTGTTCGTCAATGGCGATCCGGTGCGCCAGACCCGGCTGGATGTCGTCGCCGATCACGATGCGCCGCAGCGACGGGTCCAGCAGGTGCGCGAGACCCTGGCCGACGGACGATCCTACGTCACCTACGACGGCGGGCCGGACCTGCCGGGCGACGACACGCCTGTGCGCCGCGTGCCGGCGGGCTGCTATCTGTTGATGGGCGATAACCGCGACAACTCGCTGGACAGCCGCTGGCCGCCCGAGATCGGCGTCGGCCTGCTGCCGGCCGAAAACATCATCGGCCGGGCCGAGGTGGTGCTGGCCTCATGGAAGCCGGGCACCGGCCTGTTCAAGCCCTGGACATGGCTGAACCTTCAGTGGGACCGGTTCCTGGTCCGGGTGCGGTAGACTTGGCTGTCGTCACTCCGGGGCGTCCGCAGGACGAACCCGGAGCCTAGGTAGGCATCGCGGCTTTTGATGCTTCCAGAGCCAGCCCGCAGCCCTGGATTCCGGCTTCCGCGCTGAGCGCGGCCCCGGAATGACGACGTGCGCAAGGCCGGCTCTATCTCGCGCGGTACTCGTCGAAGCTGACGACGCCGTCGTGATTGCGGTCCAGCCGGTCGAAGTCGGCGCGGGTGGGCGACGATTGGGCCAGGGAGGGCGCGGCGACGGCGCCCAGCGCCAGGCCTGCGACGGCGGCGGCCAGCAGGGGCCGCCAGCTCAGGCGGGGTTGAGGGCGTGCGGACGAGGCCGCATTCAACTCGGCGTCTATGAAGCGGCGAATGGCGTCGCTGGCCGTCCGGCCCTGGTCACGGCACCGGGCCATGAAGGCGGTCTTGGTCGCGTGGGGCAGTCGGATTTCGACCGTTTCCGTCTTCTTGGGCGGCTTGTTGCGGTCCATAGCGCGCCTCCTCGCGGCGTCGAAGCTCAGTTCTTACAGCCGACGACCCAGGCGTCGTAATAGGGGTTCTGGACCCCGCTGACGGCGGGTGACGAAGCGAACATCCAGCCGCGGAAGATCTGGCGTCCTGCCTGGCGGCCGCGCGGCTGAAGCGAGACGTCCATATAGGCGATGGCGTCCTCGGTCAGTTCGTCCGGCGTCGTCACCTCGCAGGCGCGGGCGGCGAAGATCAGATTCTGGTTGAAGCGCACGGGACGACCGCCGACCTCGACCTCGAACTTCATCGTCTCGGCAGTGACCTTATCGATGGCCTGGATGATCGCGAACTTGCGACGCTGACGGCGCGCGGGCGTGGCGGGTTGATCGACGGCCTTCTCCGCGACCGGCTTTTCGGCCTTGACCTCTTCCTCGGCCTTTTCCTCGACGGCGGCGTCCTCGGCGATCACTACGGCCGGCGGCGGGGTCACCGCGACGGGTGCCCGAGGCGCGGGCGCGCCCGCGGGCGGCGTCTCGGTCGGGACCGAGGGCTGGGTCGGGGTGGTGCGCAGAATGTCGCCGATCGGATCCTGGACCGGACGCGCATCGCGCGGCGCGTCCTGAAGCACGCTGGCGGTCACCGCGCCGGCGCTCAGCACAGCCGCGACGGACGCCGCGCCCAACAGGATGCGGCGGATTTTCACTCAGGCGTCCAGGCCTGATAGTCGCCGGTCGCGGCCGGGCGCTTGGCGTCGCCGGCCAGCGAGCCGGGCGGACGCCAGGCCAAAGGCGTGCCGGTCAGATTAGGCAGATGCTCCTTCTCCCAGGCGCGACGCGGCAGCGGCTGCTCGGTCGGCGGCTGGTCGAAGGTGTAGTGCAGCCAGCCGTGCCAGTCGGGCGTCACCTTGGACGCCTCGGCATAGCCGTCATAGATGACCCAGCGACGCTTGCGGCCGTCGTAGCTGACGTTGTCGCGGCTCTCGTAATAGCGATTGCCGTTCTCGTCCTGGCCGACGAAGCGACCGCGCTTGGCGATGGTGAACCGGGTGCCGATCGTGGCGCCCTCCCACCAGCCGAAAATCTTGCTCAACACGTCGTGGAATCCAACCGTAAGGGGTCGCCGAAAAGGGAGGCGGCGTCTGGGTCGGATCATAGAAACCCGCGCCCTCTTCGTCCAGCGTTCAAGCGTCTGGCGGTGAATCGATATCTTGTGGGCAAACCCGCCCAGCGACACCAGATGTATTGGCTAAGCCGCGTGCGCATCCTAGGCTCGGCCGAACCTTTCGGAGAGACGCCGCCATGCGCTTTCAATCCGGCTTCGCCGCTCGCGCCGACCGAGTCGCGATGGAGACCCGCGCCATCGAGCGCCCCGCCGGCGTGCAGCAGATCCTGGCCCCCGCCGGCTGGTCCGACGTCCGGATCGAGGCCTGGCTGGACTGGGTCGAGGCGGAAGGGTTCGCCACGCCCCTGTCCGGCGACTGGCTGAACGGCGGCGTCGACGCTTGGGCTGAGCGGCTGGCGGCGACGGGCGTGGCCGAGGGCGTGTTCGACCGGGCCGAGGCCGCCGCTTTCGTCGAGGCGCTGTCGGGCATCTTCAGGCTGGGCCTGGCGGCGCCGGCGGCGTCTGGCCCTGCGGCTGTCGGCGTCGTCGATCTGAACGACCCCGGCGCGGCGGCGCGATTGAAGGGGCACGTCGGACGGCGCGTGGCCGCGCGTCTGGGCGCCCAGGCGGCCGACGCCCTGGCCGAGGCGCTGGTCGGCGTGGCCGATGCGGTCGATCGCTGCGAAGGTCCGCGCGGCGACTGCGGAGACCCCTCGCGCAATCCAGCCCTGGGCCGGGCGGCGGCCCTGGCGCGGCGGTGCGGCGCAAGCGACGCCGATATCCTGAGGGCCGTCGACGGCGAACGGCCCGCGCTGGCCTTGGAGCCGATGGTCGAAGGCGCGCCTTTGGTCGCCCTGGCGGACCGAACCCAGATCGCGGCGGGCGCGCCCGAAGCCCTCTTGGCGGCCGAGGTGGCGCTCGATGGCGGCCTGATCGTCGCCTTCGATCCGCGCGATGCGGAGGCCGCGACGGCGCAGACCGCGCGGGCTTTGATCGATCTGAGCGCCGTCCTGGGGCTCGACGGAGACATAGCGACCGATCTGGCGGATCTGACGCGCCTGCTAATGGTGGCGCTGGACCTTCAGTCCGCCCGGCCCGGTCCCATCGCGCTGGGACTGGACGGCCTGCTGGACGCGCTGGCGGCCAGCGACGACCGCATGGATCAGGCGCAGACGCTCGCGGGCCTGGTCGCGGCGACGGCGGCGCGGACCTCGGCCGAACTGGCGACCCTGCGCGGTCCCTGCCCCGACTGGGAAGACGCGGAAAAGCCGCGTCGCCATTCAGCCATCGGCCTGTTCGTCGACGATGCGGAGGCGCGGCTGCGGCTGGGCCTGGGCAGCGTCGCGGCGATCGACGTGTTCCAGACGGCCGACGGCGAGATCGGTCGCCGGCTGCACCCCGCGCTTGCCGCGGCCATCTCTGCCGCCGGCGGCGATGTTGAGGCGGCGGAACGGTGGACGTTTGGTCGTCGCACCCTAGTCGAGGCGCCAGGCATCAACCATACAGCCTTGCGCGCCCTGGGCTTCACCGACATCGAACTGGCCGCCATCGAGACCGCCCTGAGCTGGGCCGAGGATTTCGACACGGTCTTCGCCGCGCCTGTCCTTGACCCTGGCTTCATCCGCGATGTCCTGGGCGTGGAGGACGGCGATGGTTTGCTGCTGACCCTGCTGGGCGTGTCAGAAGAAGCGGAGACGGCGGCGACGCGCTGGGTCTTCGGTCATGGCGATCTGCGCGACTGGCCCGAGGCGCCGGCGGCCGTCGCCGCCCTGCTGGCCGATCTCGCGGCGGCGGCGGCCGACCTGCGGCGCGCCGTCGAACCGTTCAGCGACATGCCGGACATCGCCGCCCGGCCGATGGACTGGCGCACGACCTCGACCCAGGCCGCACGGCTGCTGAGCCAGGGCGCGCTGGAGGGTCGTCGCGCCCTTCGCCTGTCCCGCGCCGCACCGCCCGTCGGTCCGCTGCTGTCCCTGCCGTCGCTAGACACCGCCCGCCCCGAGCCTACCCGCGAAGCCCCACGCCCGGCCCCGACCGAACGGGTCGTCGAACGCGTGGTCGAGCGCGAACGCGCGCGCCGCAAACTGCCCGACCGGCGCAAGGGCTATATCCAGAAGGCCGCCGTCGGCGGGCACAAGGTTTATATCCACACCGGCGAGTACGAAGACGGCGAACTGGGCGAGATATTCATCGACATGCACAAGGAAGGCGCCGCCTTCCGCAGCCTGATGAACAACTTCGCCATCGCCATCTCGATCGGCCTGCAATACGGCGTGCCGCTGGACGAGTTCGTCGACGCCTTCGTCTTCACCCGGTTTGAGCCCGCCGGCCGCGTCACCGGCAATGACTCCATCAAGTCGGCGACCTCCATCCTGGACTACATCTTCCGCGAACTGGGCGTCTCCTATCTGGACCGGCACGAACTGGCCAACGCCGAGACAGAAGCGCAGAACTCCGACGATCTGGGCGACGGAAAGCCTGACGCCAACGCGGCCGTGCCCGCCGCCCGTTTCATCTCAAAAGGGTTCGCGCGCGGTTCTGCCCCCGACAATCTGGTCGTCCTGCCGTTCGGCAAGAAGGGCGAGCCGGAAGCCCGCGCCGCCGCCAATAGCGAGGCCGTCGCCTGCCCCGCCTGCGGCGATTTCAGCCTGCAGCAACGCGGCGCGGCCTGGGTCTGCGACACCTGCGGGGCGGCCCCGGCGCTTCAGGGCGGCGATCAGGGCTAGGTTAAGGGTTATGGCCTAGGGTTTGCTGACAGACGATCGAACGTCGGAGCCCGGTCCATGAAACGCACACTTTCCCTCGGCCTGATCGCCGCCCTGCTGGCCGTCGCCGCGCCCGCCCTGGCCCAGAGCGCGGGTCAGATCGCCAGCGTGCGACGCGGCGCCTCCTGCGCCGGTTGCAATCTTTTTCAGGGCGACTTTTCAGGGCTGGAGGCGCGGGGCCTGAACCTGGCCGGCTCACGCCTGCGTCAGGCGGACCTGAGCCTCAGCGTGATGAACCGCACGCGCTTCTCCAACACCGACATGCGCGACGTCGAGGCCTATGGCGGCGTCTTCTCCGGATCGAACTTCTCGCGCGCCAACCTGACCAACGCCAGCTTCGTCGGCGCCTATCTGGAGGGCGCCAGCTTCGCCGGCGCGACCCTGTCGGGGACCAATCTGTCGGGCGCCCAGCTGGCGCGCGCCACCGGCCTGACCCAGGCCCAACTGAACAGGGCCTGCGGCGACAGCTCCACCGTCCTGCCGCGTGGTCTTCGCATTCCGGCCTGCTGAGCGGCGCCGACCTTGCCGCGATTTCATGAAGTTACCTCGATTTAAGTAGGTGCGGCGGGGCTTTCGAGGCATTCAGAGTGCGTGAAACAGATCGCTGAACATATCCGGGTCCGCCCCACATTGGCTCTGCTGACGCTGGGACTGGCGCTCGCCGCCTCCCCCGCCTTCGCCGGGGTCGAGATGTCGATGCAGGACCGCGACGTGGCCCGTTCGGTGTCGCTGGGCGGATCGTGCAATCGCTGCGAACTGTCCGGCCGCAATCTGTCGGGCGCCACCTTCACCGGCGCCAGCTTCATGAACGCCACCCTGGTCGGCGCCAATCTGCGCGGCGCCGAGATGATGGGCTCCAACTTCACCGGCAGCGATTTCAGTCGCGCCAACATGGGCGGGGTCGAGATCGTCGGCGCCAACTTCACCTCCGCCAACTTCACCGGGGCGCAAATCAACGGCGCCGAGGCGCAAGGATCGTCCTTCGTTCGCGCCAACCTGACCCGCGCCAATCTTTCGGGCAGCGAGATGCACGGCGTCAACTTCACCGGCGCCACCCTGGCCGGAACCAACTTCTCCAACTCGGAACTGTTTGGCGCCACACTGGCCAATGTTCGGGCGTCCGGCGCCAACTTCGCCAGCGCTGAGGTCACGGCCTCGAACCTTTCGGGCGGCGATTTCTCCAACGCGGACTTTTCGAACGCCAGCCTGGATGGGGCGCGGTTGACCGGCGGCAGCTTCTCGCGCGCCGACTTCTCCAACGCCTCGCTGCGTCGGACCGATATTCGCGGCGCCGACCTGTCGGGCGCGCGAGGCCTGACGCAGGACCAGATTAGCGAGGCCTGCGGCGACGGCTCGACCCGCCTGCCCGGCCGCCTTTCGCCCCAGGCCTGCCGCAGCAGTTCTATCCGCATCGTCCGCGCAGCCCCCACGCCCCCGGTCCCGCCTCGCGTGCGCAACTTGGTCAACGCCGAAAACTAGGCCGTCCGCCCCGAACTCGTCCCTTCGGGACCGCCCCGCATCTCAGGCCTGACCCGCACCCCAAAGACCAGAGGCCTTGGCCTGCGGCGCAACCCGATGAAACTCGGACCTCCTACGGGCGCCTCTGGCGATCTGCGGGTAGCCCAAAGCAAAACGGCCCCCGGATTGCTCCGGGGGCCGTTCTGTTACGCGACTTTGTCTTTCGGCCTATGCGCGCCTCGCGGAGGCGCGCGGCTTGAGGCCGTTTCGCTTAGGCGATGATCTTGGCCACGACGCCGGCGCCGACGGTGCGGCCGCCTTCACGGATGGCGAAGCGCAGGCCCTGGTCCATCGCGATCGGGGTGATCAGCTCGACGTTCAGCTCGGCGTTGTCGCCCGGCATGATCATCTCGACCCCTTCCTTCAGCTGAACGATGCCGGTCACGTCCGTGGTGCGGAAGTAGAACTGCGGGCGATAGTTCGTGAAGAACGGGGTGTGACGACCGCCCTCTTCCTTGGTCAGGATGTAGGCTTCAGCCAGGAACTTGGTGTGCGGGGTGATGGAGCCCGGCTTGCACAGCACCTGGCCGCGCTCGACGTCTTCACGCTTGGTGCCGCGCAGCAGCACGCCGACGTTGTCGCCCGCCTGGCCCTGGTCCAGCAGCTTGCGGAACATTTCCACGCCCGTGCAGGTCGTCTTCTGGACCGGACGGATGCCGACGATCTCGACTTCCTCACCAACCTTGATGATGCCCTTCTCGACGCGGCCCGTGACCACGGTGCCACGGCCCGAGATCGAGAACACGTCTTCGACCGGCATCAGGAACGGCAGGTCGACCGGACGCTCCGGCTGCGGGATGTAGGCGTCGACGGTTTCCATCAGGGCCAGAACGCGCTGTTCGCCGATTTCCGGGTTCACGCCGTCGGTCGCGGCCTTGGCCGAACCCTTGGTGATCGGAATGTCGTCGCCGGGGAACTGGTACGACGAAAGCAGCTCGCGCACTTCCATCTCGACCAGCTCGAGCAGCTCTTCGTCGTCGACCAGGTCGACCTTGTTCATGAAGACCACCAGGGCCGGCACGCCGACCTGACGGGCCAGCAGGATGTGCTCGCGGGTCTGCGGCATCGGGCCGTCAGCGGCCGACACCACCAGGATCGCGCCGTCCATCTGCGCGGCGCCGGTGATCATGTTCTTCACATAGTCGGCGTGGCCGGGGCAGTCGACGTGGGCGTAGTGACGGTTGGCCGTCTCATATTCCACGTGCGCGGTGTTGATCGTGATGCCGCGCGCCTTCTCTTCCGGCGCAGCGTCGATGTCGGCGTAGTTCATCGCCTTCGCGCCGCCGGCCTTCGCCAGCGTCATCGTGATCGCAGCCGTCAACGTCGTCTTGCCGTGGTCAACGTGACCAATCGTGCCGATGTTGCAGTGCGGCTTCGTCCGTTCGAACTTTTCCTTGGCCATTTTCTAGCTCCTAAGGTCCCCGAACCGGGGTTCCTGCAGTTTGGGGGTTAAGGACGCCCGGTCCTTACGGTCCGGGCGCATATAGGCGGGCTTTCCGAAAAGGGAAAGCTTAGGCGTACTTCTTGATCACTTCGTCGGCGACGTGTTGCGGCACCGGCTCGTAGTGGTCGTATTGCATGGTGAACTGAGCGCGGCCCTGCGACATGCCGCGCAGCGTGTTCACATAACCGAACATGTTGGCCAGCGGCACGAAGGCGTTCACGACGGTGGCGTTGCCGCGCATGTCCTGACCCTGGATCATGCCGCGACGGCCGTTCAGGTCGCCGATGACCGAGCCGAGGTATTCCTCGGGGGTCACGACTTCCACCGCCATGATCGGCTCGAGCAGCTTGGGCGAACCCTTCTCCTTCAGTTCGCGGAAGGCGGCGCGCGACGCGATTTCGAACGCCAACACGCTGGAGTCGACGTCGTGGAACTTGCCGTCCGTCAGCGTCGCCTTGAAGTCGATCAGCGGGAAGCCGGCCAGCAGACCGTTGTCCTTAGCCGAGTTCAGCCCCTTTTCGACGCCGGGGATGTATTCCTTCGGCACCGCGCCGCCGACGATCGAGTTCTCGAACACGAAGCCCGAGCCCGGCTCGCCGGGTTCGAAGGTGATCATGACGCGGGCGAACTGGCCCGTACCGCCGGTCTGCTTCTTGTGCGTGTAGTCGATGTCGACCTTGCGGCCCAGCGATTCACGGTAGGCGACCTGCGGCGCGCCGATGTTGGCCTCTACCTTGTAGGTGCGCTTCAGGATGTCGATCTTGATGTCCAGGTGCAGCTCGCCCATGCCCTTCAGGATCGTCTGGCCCGACTCGTGGTCGGTCGAGACGGTGAAGGAGGGATCTTCCGAGGCCAGCTTGGCCAGGGCGACGCCCAGCTTCTCCTGGTCGCCCTTGGTCTTGGGCTCGACCGAGATCTCGATGACCGGCGCCGGGAACTCCATTTTCTCCAGGATGACGGGCGACTTGATCGGGTCGCACAGGGTGTCGCCCGTGCGGGTTTCCTTCAGGCCGGCCAGGGCGACGATGTCGCCGGCGTAGGCTTCCTTGACGTCTTCACGGTTGTTGGAGTGCATCTGCAGCATCCGGCCGACGCGCTCTTTCTTGTCGCGGCTGGAGTTCAGCAGCGACTGACCGGTTTCCATCTTGCCCGAATACAGGCGGCAGAAGGTCAGCGAGCCGACGAAGGGGTCGTCCATGATCTTGAAGGCCAGGACCGACAGGGGCTCTTCGTCCGAAGCCTTACGCACGACGGGCTCTTCGGTCTTGAAGTCGATGCCCGGGGTCGGCGGGATGTCCAGCGGCGACGGCAGATAGTCGACGACGGCGTCCAGCAGCGTCTGCACGCCCTTGTTCTTGAAGGCCGAGCCGCACAGGATCGGATAGAAGGCGCCGGTCAGAACGGCCTTACGGATGCACTTCTTGATGGTGGCTTCGTCGGGCTCGTTGCCCTCGAGGTAGGCTTCCATCGCCTCGTCGTCCAGCTCGACGGCGTTGTCGATCAGGTACTGACGCGCAGCGATCGCCTTGTCCATCAGGTCGTCGGGGATCGGCACATCCTTGTAGGAAGCGCCCAGGCCGTCGTTGTCCCAGACCACGCCGGTCATGCGGACCAGATCGACCAGACCCGACAGCGAGGACTCAGCGCCGATCGGGAACTGGATCGGCACGGCCTTGGCGCCCAGACGGTCGCGGATCGACTCGACCGAGGCGTCGAAGTCGGCGCCGATCTTGTCCATCTTGTTGACGTAGACGATGCGCGGCACCTTGTACTTGTCGGCCTGGCGCCAGACGGTTTCCGTCTGCGGCTCGACGCCGGCGTTGCCGTCTAGCACGGTCACGGCGCCGTCGAGGACGCGCAGCGAACGCTCAACCTCAATGGTGAAGTCCACGTGGCCGGGGGTGTCGATGATGTTCAGACGCTTGCCTTGCCAGAAGGCGGTCGTCGCGGCGGACGTGATGGTGATGCCGCGCTCCTGCTCCTGGTCCATCCAGTCCATGGTCGCAGCGCCGTCGTGGACTTCGCCGATCTTGTGGGATTTACCGGTGTAATACAGGATCCGCTCGGTCGTCGTCGTCTTGCCCGCGTCGATGTGGGCCATGATGCCGAAGTTGCGGTAGTCCTCGAGCTTGTGAGTGCGGGCCATGAAAGCGTGCCTTGAAAATTTCAGGACGCTCAGGTGCGCCCTCGGAAGGATGTCGGTGTTCGGATAAGCGAGCGCGGGCGATTTAACTTAAACCGCCCGCGCCGGAAACCCTTAGATAGTCAGCGTAGATGACGCTTTGAAGGCGTTACCAGCGATAGTGGCTGAAGGCGCGGTTGGCTTCGGCCATCTTGTGGGTGTCTTCACGCTTCTTGACCGCGGTGCCGCGGTTGTTCGAGGCGTCCAGCAGTTCGGCGGCCAGCTTCTCCGTCATGGTGTTCTCGCCACGCTTGCGCGCAGCGTTCACCAGCCAGCGTATGGCCAGGGCGCGACGACGGTCCGGACGGACTTCGACGGGCACCTGATAGGTGGCGCCGCCGACGCGACGCGAGCGCACTTCGACCGACGGAGAGACGTTGTCCAGGGCGGCGTGGAAGGTCGCGACCGGCTCCTGGTCCTTCTTCTTCTCGGCCAGGATGTCGAAGGCGCCGTACACGATGTTTTCGGCGACGGCCTTCTTACCTTCGTACATGACGTAGTTCATGAACTTGGTGACGATCAGGTCCCCGAACTTGGGATCCGGCAGAACTTCACGTTTCTGGGCGCGGTGACGACGCGACATGGGGTATTCCTTGCAGTGCCCGACCAGCGCCGGGAAGATCTCGAAAAGGCCTCCGGGCGCGACGGCCCGGAGAAGAATGGCTTACTTCGGACGCTTGGCGCCGTAGTGCGAACGACGCTGCTTACGGTCCTTGACGCCTTGGGTATCCAGAACGCCGCGCAGGATGTGGTAGCGAACGCCGGGCAAGTCCTTCACGCGGCCGCCGCGGATCAGAACAACCGAGTGTTCTTGCAGGTTGTGGCCTTCGCCGGGGATGTAGCACACGGCTTCGTAGCCGTTCTTGGCCAGACGGACCTTGGCGACCTTACGCAGAGCCGAGTTCGGCTTCTTCGGGGTCGTGGTGTAAACGCGGGTGCAAACGCCGCGACGCTGGGGCGAACCCTCCAGAGCCGGCACCTTGTTGCGGGTGGGCTTGGGCTTGCGCGGCTTGCGGATCAGCTGGTTGATCGTAGGCATTCGAAACTCGTCTCGACTTCTGATGGAGGCGTGTGTCTTTCGACCGAAGCGCCTCTCGCCTTCTTGTGAACGGGGGGACCATCCCCTCGCCCGGGTGTCATCGAGACGAAGATGTGACAGGGACAAACAGAAAAACCGGAACGCGCGCTTTGGGCGTTCCGGCGGGCACAGCCCGTCCGTTCGATTGTCACGATCTCAGCGACCGGCGAACCGGCCACGCCTCGAAAGTGGGCGGCTTCTACGCGCGATGGGCGCGAAGGTCAAGGCGGCGCTAATCCGCCAGCCGGAAACGCGTCGTGAAGCGCACCTTGCCGCCAGGTCTGGATTGAGCGGTCGTCAGTTTGGCCTTTTGCGCAATGTTGAGGGCAGCCTGACCGAATCCCTGTCCGGGAGGAGTCTCTGAGATGACGATGCAGGCCGATAAGGTTCCGTTCTGAGCGACGGTGCATTCCACGGTGACCGAGCCGTCCTCCGGGTCAGGCGTGAAGCTGCGGCCGACCACGGGCGTTCCGTCGGCCGCCACGGTGACGGGCGGCGATGCACACGCGCTCAGTGCAAACAGTCCCGCTGTCATTACAAGCAGCGCCGCCTTGCTCATCCTCAATCCCCCGTCGGCCCGAAAGCGGCCATGCTTCTAGCACAGCTTGCATCGGATCAAGGGGGACGACGCATTGGCGTTTGCACAGCTGACGCGACCTGACCGGCGCCTCGATTGGCGAAAGGCGGGCCTGGCGACGGCGTCGGTGGCGATCAACACCGCGCTGATCGCCTTCCTGTCGTTCACGGCACTGGGCATAGAGAGCGACGGCGTCGCGCCCGAACAACCGCCGATCTACGTCGATATTACGCCCCGCCCCCTGCTGCCCGACGAACGGCCTAGACCGCCGGTCCAGGCGCCCGCGGTCGACGATATGGCGGCGTCAGCGCAGGACGCGCGCCCGACGGATCAGACGCCCTCCCCGCGCCAGGCAACGCCGCCGGACATTCGCCCTGCGCCGATCCGTCCCCGCATCGCCGCGCCGGCGCCGCAGGGCGCGCCAGCGCCGCCTGCCGCCTGGACGGTCAATCCGAACGACCGCGCCGGCGCCATGTCGCGCGTCTTGCGTCAGGGTCTGATCGGTTGCACCACGCCGCAACAGCTCAGCGCGGCCGAGCGCGCAAACTGCCTCCAAGACGCCGAGCGGCGCGGCCGCAACGGCGCCCCGATCACCGGCACGGGCAACCCCGAGCGCGATGCCGCCTTTGCTCGCGAGGGGGCGCGGCGTCTGGCCGAATGGGAGGCGCGGCGTCCTCTGTCAGGCGGGGTCGGCGTGGTGGGCCCGGCGGACTGCGTCGGCTCGAACTTCGGCACGGGCTGCGCCGGCGCACAGTTGAATCCGTCGCTGGCGCCCGACTCGACGCGCAACGTCCAGACTCGACGCGACGGCCATCGGACCGGCGGCGCACCGATCACGCCGGGCGCTTCGGCCCCGATGGAGCGGTGGAAAGACTGAAAGAAAAAGGGCGACGCCGTCGCCGGCGCCGCCCCTTCATGTCTTCGCTTTTGAAGCGGAACATCAGCTTTCGCTGCTCTCCAGCTCCAGTTGCAGATCGGCCGGCAGCGGCTCGATCGCCTCTTCCAGGGCCGAGGTCAGTTCTGCATCACGCTCGTTGGCGATCTTCTGCAGGCTGCGCAGGTAGGCGCCGGTGCCGGCCGGGATCAAGCGGCCGACGATGACGTTTTCCTTCAGGCCTTCCAGCATGTCCTTCTTGCCGTGGACCGAGGCGTCGGTGAGGACGCGGGTGGTCTCCTGGAAGGACGCCGCCGAGATGAAGCTGCGGGTTTGCAGCGACGCCTTGGTGATGCCCAGCAGGACGGGCTGGGTGGTGGCCAGACGGCCGCCACGCTTCTCGACCTTGGCGTTTTCCAGAACGGCTTCAGCTACTTCTACGGTGTCGCCGCGGATCAGGGTGGTTTCACCCGAATCCAGCACTTCCACCTTCTGCAGCATCTGACGCACGATGACTTCGATGTGCTTGTCGTTGATCGGCACGCCCTGCAGTCGATAGACCTCCTGCACTTCGTTCACCAGATACTCGGCCAGCGCCTCGACGCCCTGGATGCGCAGCAGATCGTGCGGATCCGGGTTGCCGTCGATGATGTAGTCGCCCTTCTGGATCAGATCGCCGTCGTGGACGGAGATGTGCTTGCCCTTCGGGATCAGGAACTCGACCGGTTCGCCCTGCACGCCGTCGGCGTTGGGCTCGGGCGTGATCTTGATGCGGCGCTTGTTCTTGTAGTCGCGGCCGAATTCGACGCGACCGTCCATCTCGGCGATGACCGCGCAGTCCTTCGGACGGCGAGCTTCGAACAGTTCGGCGACGCGCGGCAGACCGCCGGTGATGTCGCGGGTCTTGGCGCCTTCGGTCGGAACGCGAGCGATGATCTCGCCCGGCTTGACCTCGTCGCCGTTCGACACGGACAGAACCGCGCCCACGGGCAGCAGGTAACGGGCGTCCGAACCGGACGACAGCTTGGCGTAGGCGTCGCCCAGGGTGACGCCCATGGCCGGACGCAGGTCCGAACCGCGCGGGCTGGCGCGCCAGTCGCTGACGACGCGCTGGGCGATGCCCGTCGCTTCGTCGGTTTCTTCCTTGACCGACAGGCCTTCGACCAGGTCTTCGAAGCGCACGACGCCGCCGACTTCCGTCAGGATCGGGGTGGTGTAGGGGTCCCACTCCGCCAGGCGCTGGTTCTTCTTGACCTCGTCACCGTCCTTGACGCGGATGCGGGCGCCGTAAGGAGCCTTGTGCGTCTCGCGGTCCTTGCCGTCGACGACCACGGTCACGATGACGTTGCGGCTCATGGCCACCAGATCGCCGTGCGCCGCGACGACGGTCGGGCCGGTGACCTTGGCCGTACCGGCGTTGGTCGCCTCCATGAAGGAGGTTTCCGCCACCTGAGCCGTACCGCCGATGTGGAAGGTCCGCATCGTCAGCTGGGTGCCCGGCTCGCCGATCGACTGGGCGGCGATGACGCCGACCGCTTCGCCGATGTTGACGTTGGTGCCGCGCGCCAGATCACGGCCGTAGCAGTGGGCGCAGATGCCGGCTTCGGCCTCGCAGGTCAGGGCCGAACGGACCTTGACCGACTGGACGCCCGCAGCCTCGACGGCCTCGGCGACTTCTTCCACCAGATAGGTGTCGGCGGGGAACAGGACGGTATCGGTGCCCGGCTCCTTGATGTCCTCAGCCGCATAACGACCCAGGATGCGCTGACCCAGCGAGACCAGCACGTCGCCACCTTCCATCACCGCACGCAGGGTGATGCCGCGCGTCGAGCCGCAATCCTGCTCGGTGACGATGGAGTCCTGCGCCACGTCCACCAGACGACGGGTCAGGTAACCCGAGTTGGCGGTCTTCAGCGCGGTGTCGGCCAGACCCTTACGGGCGCCGTGGGTGGAGTTGAAGTATTCAAGGACGGTCAGGCCTTCCTTGAAGTTCGAGGTGATCGGCGTCTCGATGATCTCGCCGGACGGCTTGGCCATCAGGCCGCGCATGCCGCCCAGTTGCTTCATCTGGGCCTGCGAACCACGGGCGCCGGAGTTGGCCATCATGAAGACCGAGTTGATGTCGGGGTTTTCACCCTCGATCAGCACGCGCGGTTGCGCGATCTCGCCCATCATGGCGTCGGCGATCCGGTCCGTGGCCTTGGACCAGGCGTCGACCACCTTGTTGTACTTCTCGCCGCGCGTGATCAGGCCGTCGGCGTACTGTTGTTCGTACTCCTCGACCTGGGTGCGGGTCTCGGCGACCAGCTCGACCTTTTTGGCCGGGATCACGATGTCGTCCTTGCCGAACGAAATGCCGGCCTTGGCGGCTTCGCGGAAGCCCAGGCCCATCATCTGGTCAGCGAAGATGACCGTCGCCTTCTGACCGCAGTGGCGATAGACCACGTCGATCAGATTGCCGATTTCCTTCTTGGTCAGGTTCTTCTCGAGCAGGCGGTAGCCGACGTTCGGGTTACGCGGCAGCAGAGCCGCCAGCTTCATCCGGCCCGGCGTGGTGTCGATGACCTTGGTCACCTCATTGCCTTCGGCGTCCTGTTCCGTCCAACGCGCCTTGATGCGCGTGTGCAGGGTGACGACCTTGGCGTCCAGCGCCGCGTCGATCTCGCCGATGTTGGCGAACAGCTTGCCTTCACCCGGCTCGCCGTCCTTGACCAGCGACAGATAGTACAGGCCCAGGACGATGTCCTGCGACGGCACGATGATCGGCTTGCCGTTGGCGGGCGACAGGATGTTGTTGGTCGACATCATCAGAACGCGCGCTTCCAGCTGGGCCTCGAGGCTCAGCGGGACGTGAACGGCCATCTGGTCGCCGTCGAAGTCGGCGTTGAAGGCGGTGCAGACCAGCGGGTGCAGGCGGATGGCCTTGCCCTCGATCAGCTTGGGTTCGAACGCCTGGATGCCCAGACGGTGAAGCGTCGGCGCGCGGTTCAGCAGAACCGGGTGCTCGCGGATGACCTCGTCCAGGATGTCCCAGACGGCGGGCTGCTCGCGCTCGACCATGCGCTTGGATTGCTTGACGGTCCCCGACAGGCCCTTGGCGTCCAGGCGCGCATAGATGAACGGCTTGAACAGCTCCAGCGCCATCTTCTTGGGCAGGCCGCACTCGTGCAGCTTCAGTTCCGGACCCACGGTGATGACCGAACGACCCGAATAGTCGACGCGCTTGCCCAGCAGGTTCTGACGGAAGCGACCCTGCTTGCCCTTCAGCATATCGGCCAGCGACTTCAGCGGACGCTTGTTGGCGCCCGTGATCACGCGACCGCGACGGCCGTTGTCGAACAGGGCGTCGACGGACTCCTGCAGCATCCGCTTTTCGTTACGGATGATGATGTCCGGCGCGCGCAGTTCCATCAGGCGCTTCAGGCGGTTGTTGCGGTTGATGACGCGGCGATACAGGTCGTTCAGGTCGGAGGTCGCGAAACGACCGCCGTCCAGAGGCACCAGCGGACGCAGTTCCGGCGGGATGACCGGCACGATCGTCAGGATCATCCACTCGGGCTTGTTGCCCGATTCCAGGAAGGCCTCGATAAGCTTCAGGCGCTTGGACGCCTTCTTGGCCTTCATTTCCGAGGGATTGTCGGCCAGCTCGGCGCGGTGCTTTTCGGCTTCCGCGTTCAGGTCGATGCCCATCAGCAGGTTGCGGACGGCCTCGGCGCCGATCTCGGCGGTGAAGCCGTCATCGCCGAACTCTTCCTGGTAGCGATAGAACTCGTCTTCCGTCAGCAGTTGGTTCTGCTTCAGCGGGGTCAGGCCCGGCTCGGTGACGATGTAGTTCTCGAAGTACAGGACGCGCTCGACGTCCTTCAGCGCCATGTCCAGCATCAGCGAGATGCGGCTGGGCAGCGACTTCAGGAACCAGATGTGGGCGACCGGCGCAGCCAGGTCGATGTGACCCATGCGCTCGCGGCGAACGCGAGCCAGGGTGACTTCGACGCCGCACTTCTCGCAGATGATGCCCTTGTACTTCATGCGCTTGTACTTGCCGCACAGGCATTCGTAGTCCTTGGTCGGGCCAAAGATACGCGCGCAGAACAGGCCGTCACGCTCGGGCTTGAACGTACGGTAGTTGATGGTTTCCGGCTTCTTGATCTCGCCGAACGACCACGAACGGATCTTCTCGGGCGAGGCCAGGGCGATCTTGATCTGGTCGAAGGTCGGGGTGACCGGGACCGGGTTGAAGATGTTCAGGACTTCCTGGTTCATCTTGATTCCTTCTGCGGGGCTGACCCGCGAAAATTATTCAGAACGGAGAAAAGCGGAGGGATCGCCCTCCCCCGCCGTGGCGAGAGAGGGCTCGTGATCCGGATCAGCTGTTCCCCAGCTCCACGTTCAGACCCAGCGAACGCATTTCCTTGATGAGCACGTTGAAGCTCTCGGGAATGCCGGCCTCGAAGCTGTCGTCGCCACGGACGATGGCCTCGTAGACCTTGGTCCGGCCGGCCACGTCGTCGGACTTCACCGTCAGCATCTCCTGCAGGGTGTAGGCGGCGCCGTAAGCTTCCAGAGCCCAGACCTCCATTTCCCCGAAGCGCTGGCCGCCGAACTGCGCCTTGCCGCCCAACGGCTGCTGGGTGACCAGCGAGTACGGGCCGATGGAGCGGGCGTGGATCTTGTCGTCGACCAGGTGGTGCAGCTTCAGCATGTAGATGTAGCCGACCGTGACCGGACGCTTGAACTGCTCGCCGGTCTGACCGTCGTACAGGATCGACTGGGCCGACTTGTTCAGCCCCGCCTCTTCCAGCAGACGCTCGATGTCGCCGATGTGCGCACCGTCGAAGACCGGGGTCGCGAAGGGCACGCCCTTGGACAGGTTCTTCGCCAGTTCGATCAGCTCTTCCTCATCCTGCGGCAGCGGGGTTTCCGGGCCGTAGATATGGGTCAGACGATCGATCAGCGCCTGCTTCTGACCACCCGCTTGCCAGGCTTCCAGTAGACCGGAGATCTGCTTGCCCAGACCGGCGGCGGCCCAACCCAGGTGGGTTTCGAAGATCTGACCAATGTTCATGCGCGAAGGCACGCCCAGCGGGTTCAGAACGACGTCGACGTGCGTGCCGTCTTCCAGGTGCGGCATGTCCTCGATCGGCAGGATCTTGGAGATGACGCCCTTGTTGCCGTGACGGCCGGCCATCTTGTCGCCGGGCTGAAGCTTGCGCTTCACGGCCACGAAGACCTTGACCATCTTCATCACGCCGGGGGGCAGTTCGTCGCCGCGCTGTAGCTTCTCGACCTTGTCTTCGAAACGACGGTCCAGTTGCTTGCGAGCGTCCTCGAACTGGCGCTTCATCGCTTCCAGCTCGCCCATGGCCTTTTCGTCGTCCAGGGCGATCTGCCACCACAGACCACGGCTGACCTCGGCCAGCTTCTCTTCGGTCAGTTCGCCACGGCCGATGCCCTTGGGCCCCGACACGGCGTTCTTGCCGACGATCAGAGGCTTCAGGCGGCCATAGACGTTGCGCTCGAGGATCTTGAGCTCGTCGTCGCGGTCCTTGCCCAGACGTTCGATCTCGGCGCGTTCGATCGCCATGGCGCGCTCGTCCTTGTCGACGCCGTGACGGTTAAAGACGCGAACGTCCACGATCGTGCCGGCGACGCCGGGCGGCAGGCGCAGGGAGGTGTCGCGCACGTCCGAAGCCTTCTCGCCAAAGATGGCGCGCAGCAGCTTCTCTTCCGGCGTCATCGGGCTTTCGCCCTTCGGCGTGACCTTGCCGACCAGAATGTCGCCCGGCTGGACCTCGGCGCCGATGGCCACGATGCCCGCTTCGTCGAGGTTGCGCAGGGCTTCCTCGCCGACGTTGGGGATGTCGCGCGTGATTTCCTCAGGGCCAAGCTTCGTATCGCGGGCGGCGACTTCGAACTCTTCCAGGTGGATCGAGGTGAAGACGTCGTCGCGCACGATGCGCTCGGAGATCAGGATGGAGTCTTCGAAGTTGTAGCCGTTCCAGGGCATGAAGGCGACCAGGGCGTTGCGGCCCAGAGCCAGTTCGCCCAGGTCCGTCGATGGGCCGTCGGCGATGACGTCGCCGCCCTTCACCTGATCGCCAACGCGCACGATCGGGCGCTGGTTGATGCAGGTCGACTGGTTCGAACGCTGGAACTTCGACAGGCGGTAGATGTCGACGCCCGAGCGGGCGGCGTCCACGTCGCCGGTGGCGCGCACGACGATCCGGGTGCCGTCGATCTGTTCGACGACGCCGTCACGACGGGCGACCACGACGGCGCCGGAATCCACGGCCACGACCGCTTCCATGCCGGTGCCGACCAGCGGCGCGTCCGACTGCACCAGAGGCACGGCCTGACGTTGCATGTTGGCGCCCATCAGCGCGCGGTTGGCGTCGTCGTTTTCCAGGAACGGGATCAGGGCCGCAGCGACCGAAACGACTTGTTTCGGCGACACGTCCATCATGTCCACGGCGTCCTTGTTCAGGAGCTGGGATTCACCGTTGATCCGGCCGGGAACCAGGTCCTCGACGATCTGACCATTCTTCAGTTCGATGTTGGCCTGAGCGATCGTGTACTTCGACTCTTCCATGGCCGAGATGTAGACCACCTCGCCCTGGGCCTGGCCGTCCTTCACGCGGCGGTACGGGCTCTCGATGAAGCCGTACTTGTTGACGCGCGCGTGGGTGGCCAGCGAGTTGATCAGGCCGATGTTCGGGCCTTCCGGCGTTTCGATCGGGCAGATCCGGCCGTAGTGGGTCGGGTGCACGTCGCGGACTTCGAAGCCCGCGCGCTCACGCGTCAGACCGCCCGGGCCAAGCGCCGACAGACGACGCTTGTGGGTGATTTCCGACAGCGGGTTCGTCTGGTCCATGAACTGCGACAGCTGCGACGAACCGAAGAACTCGCGAACCGCGGCGGCGGCCGGTTTGGCGTTGATCAGGTCGTGCGGCATGACCGTGTCGATATCGACCGAGGACATGCGCTCCTTGATGGCGCGCTCCATCCGCAGCAGACCGACGCGGTACTGGTTTTCCAGCAGCTCGCCGACCGAACGGACCCGGCGGTTGCCCAGGTTGTCGATGTCGTCGATCTCGCCGCGGCCGTCCTTCAGGCCGACCAGGATCTGCAGCACCTTCAGCACGTCCTCCTTGCGCAGGACGCGGATCTCGTCGGAGACTTCCGGGCTTTCCAGACGCATGTTCATCTTGACCCGGCCGACGGCCGACAGGTCGTAGCGTTCGCTGTCGAAGAACAGCGAGTTGAACATGGCCTCGGCGGCTTCCGGGGTGGGCGGCTCGCCCGGACGCATCACGCGATAGACGTCGAACAGGGCGTCCTCGCGATTGTCGTTCTTGTCCACGCGCAGGGTGTTGCGCATGTAGGCGCCGACCGTGACGTGGTCGATGTCCAGCACTTCGATGGTGGTGAAGCCGTTTTGCTCCAGCACTTCGATGGTCGGGGCGTCCAGTTCGTCGCCGGCCTCGGCGAAGATTTCGCCGGTCTCGAAGTTGACGGCGTCATTGGCCAGATACTTGGTGACCAGGGCGTCGGCGGCCAGCGACAGCGAGGTCGTCGTCTCGCCCAGCTTCTTGGCGGCGCGGGCGCTGATCTTCTGACCGGCCTGGGCGACCACTTCGCCAGTGTCGGCGTCGATCAGGTCGAACTCCGGCTTAACCCCGCGCCAGCGCTCGGCCTTGTAAGGCGTGACCCAGCCCTCGCCGCGCTTCTCGTAAGGCACGGTCTCGTAGAAGGTTTTCAGGATTTCTTCGCCGTCCATGCCCAGACCCATCAGGAAGGTCGTGGCGGGCAGCTTGCGGCGACGGTCGATGCGGACATAGACCACGTCCTTGGCGTCGAACTCGAAGTCGAGCCACGAGCCGCGGTACGGGATCACGCGGGCGGCGAACAGCAGCTTGCCCGAAGAGTGCGTCTTGCCCTTGTCGTGATCGAAGAAGACGCCCGGCGAACGGTGCATCTGCGAGACGATCACGCGCTCGGTGCCGTTGACGATGAACGTGCCCTTGTCCGTCATGAGCGGGATGTCGCCCATGTAGACGTCCTGCTCCTTGATGTCCTTGACCGAACGGGCTCCCGTTTCCTCGTCGGTTTCGAACACGATCAGGCGCAGCTTGACCTTCAGCGGCGCCGCATAGGTCATGTCGCGCTGAATGCACTCCTCGACGTCGTACTTCGGCTCTTCGAACTCGTACGAGACGTATTCCAGGATGGCGCGTTCGTTGAAGTCCTTGATCGGGAACACCGACTTGAAGACCGCCTCGATGCCCTGCTCCTTGCGCTGGCCCGGACGGACCTCGCGCTGCAGGAACTGTTCGTAGGAAGCGCGTTGAACCTCGATCAGGTTCGGCATCGCGATCGCTTCGGGAATACGCCCGAAGGATTTGCGGATGCGCTTCTTGCCGGTGAACGAGGTGGCGGAAGCGATCTGACCGTTGATGGCGAGATCGTGGGCGACGTCAGTCATTCAGTGTTTCCCATGGCGCACGCCCCGGGGAAGGCGTGCGTGAAATGCAGCAGCCACGGCGCGCGTCTCCGCGTCCGCAGCCAGGGTTTCGGCATCCACCCTCGGCCCGCTGGCGGGCCAGGACGCCTGAAATGTACCGGCTCCCTGGGAAGGAGCCGCGCCTTCGCTCGGTCGGAGGGCGACGGACCGGGCCTCGGCGCTTGCGCGCAGACTCATATGGAGTATTGCGGAGCGCGCACATATACGCGCATTCGCGACGAAATAAAGGCCCAAGGGAACCTTTTCGACAGAGCCGACCAATCTCGTTGCGAGCGACGACGGCCTGATCTAGCGTCGCCTTATGACACGGATCGCCCTGCCCCTGCTTGCCGCTCTGGCCCTTTCCGCCTGCGCCACCCATCGCGAGCCGGTGACCTATGCCGAAACGGCTTCGGCCGCCGCGCGCGCCGCCGATCAGGTCAATGGCCAGGGAGCCCTGACGCCGCAGCAGGCCTGGGACGCCGGCAATACCGCCTACCTCGCCTGGAACGGCGCCCGGCGCGGCTGGACCACCACCGAAAGCGGTCTGCAATATCGCCGCGTCGGCAAGGCCCACCCCGAGGGCGCTCAGCCCAGGGCGACGGACACGGTCAAGGTCCACTATCGCGGCACCTTCATCGACGGACGCGAGTTCGACAGCTCCTACGCGCGCAATGAACCGGCCGAGTTCCCGCTGAACCGCGTCATCAAGGGCTGGACCGAGGGCGTGGCCCTGATGCGCGTCGGGGAAATCTATGAGTTCGTCATTCCCGCCTCGCTGGGCTACGGCTCGCGCTGGGTCGGCGGCGACGAACTGCCCCCCAACTCCACCCTGCGCTTCTCGGTCGAACTGCTGGACGTCAAGCCGGGCTGACGATCAGCGGCGCCCGGATTTTCCCAGCAGTCGATCGCGCGCGGCGTTGACGCGCGTCGCCAATCCCTCCGTGCCGCCCTGATCGGGATGGGCGCGGGCCATGGCGCGTTTCCAGGCCGCGCGGATTTCGGCCTCGGTCGCGGCTGGCCCGACCCCCAGCACGGCGCGGGCGTCAGCCTCGCTGATGGGTTCGGATCTCGCGATTGGTAGCTGGCGAGAAGACCAGGCCAGATAGAGTCCTGCCCCGGCCAGCGCCGTCGCCGTCAGCCACGATCCACGAAACGCCGCCAGGGCGCCGCCCGCCAGTAGCACCGCGCCCAGCAGGGTCGCGGTCACGCGCCAGTGGGCGCGTCCGCGTCGCTCGGTCTGCCGGCCCATCCGCACCAGCGCCCAAACGGCGATCGCCGCCAGGGCCAGCCAGATCAACCCCATCAGGCGATCAGGCCGCCACGTCCAAAGGGCTGAGAACCTGCTCCAGGCCCATGGCCATCATCAGATTGCGCATCTCCTGGCGCGCAGCGACGTGGGCCAGGGACACCGCGACCGGCCGGATGTCATTCGACAGGTCGGCCACCGTCAGGCCGAACGGGAACAGCTCGCGATAGATGACCCGGTCGCGCAGGCCGGGACCGACGCGGAAGCCGACGCGCTTGGCCAGCTTGGTCATCCGTTCTTCCAGTCGTTTGCGGTTGCGCGCCTCCGCGACGGCGAGGCGATTGGTGACCACCAGCCAATCGATCGTGGCGTGGCGACCCTGGGCGATGGCGCGCTGCTTGCGCGCCTCCCAGACGCTCTCGGAATAGATCGATGGTTTCAGCAGCTCCAAGGTAACCGGATCGACGTCGCCCAGCAGGTCGAAATCGACGAAGCTGTCGTTCATCGGCGTCACGATCTGATCGGCGCGGGCGTGGGCGGCGTTCGAAACGGCCGTGTCGCCGCCGGGCGTGTCGATCAGGATGCAATCGACGCCCCGCGCCGCCGCCTCATCGAAAGCGCGCTCGAAGGTGGCGATCTGTTCGGCCACGTCCGCCTTGGCCAGGGCCTTGCCGTCGCCCATGTCGGGAATGAACGGCTGAGGCAGATCGTGCCCGTTCGCCGCCAGCCAGGCCAGACGGTTGTGGAAGAAGCGCTGCATCGAGCGCTGGCGCAGGTCCAGATCGATGATCGCCACCGAGCGCCCGGCGTGCAGCAGGCCGGTCACGATGTGGATGGCCAGGGTGGACTTGCCCGCCCCGCCCTTTTCGTTGCCGAGGACGATCACATGCGGCTGCGTCATTCGAGGGAATCCTCTGTGCCGACCGCGCGACTCAGACTGCGCGGTCCTAGGTCCGGCGAGACTCGGCCTCAACGGGCCAAACGTCAACGGAACCTTAACGCAGACCTGTGGACGGCGAACCGGGGTCGGTCAGCTGTTGCGAGCGCACCAGGCGTCGGCGACAGCGGCGGAGCGGCATACCGCAGCAGCGGTTTCGGTCGAGACCGGTCCAACCTTCAGCCGCGTCAGCCGACGGCCGTTGACCTCGACCTCCTGATAGATCGGCGACAATCCCGACAGGTCTGACGTAGCCTTCATCCGATCCCAAGCCAGACGCGCGCCGGCCGCACTGGAATAAGCGCCCAGTTGGATTGTTCGCCCGGTTTCCCGAGTCGCCGGAAGGCTGGCGGGACGCAACACGGGCGCCTGAACCCGCGAGACCGCCTCATCCGCCACGGCTTTGACAACCGCGGGCGAGGCAGCCCGTACAACCGCGTCGCGCAGCCCGGTATCCTCACCGACGGGGCGCAGACCCGCCTGAACGTCACGAGCGTCCCACATGGCGTGGGGATCCATGACCGCCACCTTGACCGGCGTGAAGCGCACAGGCCGCAGTCCGGCCTTTTCAGCCACGGCATGCCGGGTTTCGCGGTCACCGGCCGAGAGCGGGATGTCGATCGCCGCGACATTCTGGGCCATCGCGCTGAATCGATGGGGATCGCTGTCCACCGCGCCACAGCCGGCGACGGCGAGGCTGCTGGCGAAGGCCAGGGCGATCAGAACTGGACGGGTCGCTTCTGCGGGCGTCATAAGCACGACCCTAGAGCGCAGACTTTGCGGTCTGGTGCATCAACAGGCTTAAGCGGAAAGGTTAATCGCTTCATCATGATAGACGCCGCCCCCCTCCCCGTCGTCCGCACTGTCGCCGACCTGCGGGCGATCGTCCGGGACTGGAAACGTCAAGGCCTGAGCGTCGGCATGGTTCCGACCATGGGCGCCCTGCATGAAGGCCACCTGACCCTGGTGCGGGAGGCCGCACGCCGCGCCGACCGCGTCGTCGCCTCCAACTTCGTCAATCCGACCCAGTTCGCGGCGCATGAGGATCTGGGCAAATATCCCCGCCAGCAAGAGGAAGACGCCCGTCTGCTGGCCGGCGCCGGCTGCCACCTGATGTTCGCGCCCTCAGCCGACGAGATGTATCCGGAAGGCTTTGCGACCAGCGTCGCCGTCGCCGGCCCAGCGCTGGGTCTCGAGGGCGATTTCCGGCCACAGATGTTCGGCGGGGTCGCCCTGGTCGTCACCAAGCTGTTCAACCAGGTCCAGCCCGATGTCGCGGTCTTCGGCGAGAAGGACTACCAACAGCTGATGGTCGTTCGTCGGTTCGTGCGTGACCTTGATCTGCCGGTCGAGATCGTAGGGGCGCCGACGGAGCGGGACGGCTGGGGTCTGGCCCTGTCCTCGCGCAACGCCTACCTGTCAGAGACCGAGCTTGAGACCGCGCGCCGGCTGAACGGAATTCTGGCGGAGGCTGGCGTCCACGCTTCAGGCGGCCGCCCCCTGCCCGGCGTCGAGCGTGAAGCCTATGCCGCCCTTCTGAAAGCCGGGTTTGAGCGGGTCGATTACGTCGCCATCCGCCACGCCGAGAACCTGACGCCGTTCCGCAACGACATCGTCGACGCCCCCGCGCGCATCCTGGCCGCCGCCTGGCTGGGCAAGACGCGACTGATCGACAATATGGCGGTCTGAAACGACAAGGGCCGCATCCATTCGCCGGATGCGGCCCTGTCAAATCAGCCGATTGCGCCGACGCAGCCCTCGGCGTCGCCTGGCGCCAGATCGGCATCGGTCAGGGCGATTGTCCAGCCGTGGTGGGTGTTCAGGCCCCAGCGCCGCGCGCCGCCGCCGTCGCCGGCGTCCCCACCCGCCGTAACCACCACGCGTCGGCCCTTGGGCAGAGCCGGCGGATCGATCTTGCCGACCGCCAGAGACGTCGGGGTCTCGCCGCCGTAGCCGTCGAACACGCTCAGCATCGACCATTCGCGACGCAGACCCATCCACCAGGCGTCCTCGGTATTGATCGCCAGCACCGCGATGCCGTGGCCCTCGGCGGCGAAAGCCAGGGCCTTTTGCGGATCGCGCACCATCTTGATGTCGGCGGCGGCCCCGAAACGCAGGCGCGCGCCGTCATAGGCGCGTGTCGGTTCGATGGGCGCCCAGACCTGGACCTGAAGCCGGCCTTGGCGCGCCAGGCCCCATCCGACGATCTCGCGCCACAGATGCTCGACCGCCTCGGCGTTCTCGGGCTTGGCCTGCTTCAGCATACGCGAGAGGACCGTCTGCTCTCGATCCGGACGCAGCTTGGTGTGCGGTCCCGTGGGCGCGTCCTTGGCCCGGCCGACGGTGGCGGCGATGGCGAGGCGTTGTTCGAACAGCGCCAGGATCTGGTCGTCGATGCCGTCGATCTCGGCGCGCAGGGCGGCCAGCGCCTGCTGTTCGGGTGTCAGGTCGGCCATCTCAGGCCAGACTTGCTGAAGGTTGGAATGGGGCATGGGATAGGGCTTTCGGCATTCTGAGATTCGATATGTGCAGGGGCGAACAGCCGCTCTGGTCCAGAGCGGTCGCCGGTGAGACGGTCAGGGACGGAGTGCGCCCGACGCCTCAGCCGGCGTATCGAAAGCCGTAAAAGCCGTAGCCGAAATAGAGGCCGGAAACCGCGCGCGAGCGGTCGAAAGAAACAGAAAGAGCGCGCAGGCGGGACATGGTCCGGTTCCGGTCTATGCGGATCGTATTGCGATCCGTGCGTGTCTTAAGGACGCAAAGACCGTGCGCCGTCAACCCTCGGGCAGGCTCAACAGGACAAAACGCGTCTGATTGTTACTGGAATCCTGCAAATCGTTGCGCAGGATCGACAGACCATAGACCTCTGCGGCGCCGATGGGAGCGATGGCCGCCCGCGTCGGATCGTCCGCTTCGGCGACATCGCGCGCCGCGCCTGCGGTATCGAAATGCTCGATGACCTCGACATTCAAACCGGCCAGCGTGTCCTTGCACTGCGCCAGGGCGATGGGGTGGCTCTCGACCGTGCGGATATCGGACAGACGCGCGCCGTCGATCGCCATCAGCGCATGACGGATCGGCCGCCAGACCTGGGCGACCGGCTCCACGCCAAGCGCACCGACCAACGTCGCCGCCGGCTCGACCACGCCGATGGTCGAGTTCTCGACCGGGATCAGGGCGCAACCGCAGTCGCCGGCGCGCAGCGCATCCAGGGCCTGGGCGAAGGTTTCGAACGCCACAGCCTCGTCCCAAGGACGCAGGGCCAGACAGGCCTCATGGCTGAACGATCCAGGCGCGCCCTGATAGGCGACCCGGCCGGGCTTTTCCTCAGTTGGAGCCGCTACTTGCATCGATCACTCCCTCGGTCTCGGATCGATCTGGCGCTGCCTCGGTGGCGTCACCATGACCGGATCGGCCCGCATTTGGGGCGCTGACTACGGCTAGGCCGCCGCCGACTGCGCCACCCGCCCGGCCTTCAGCCGCTCCGCGACCAAGAAGGCCAGCTCCAGCGCCTGGTCGGCGTTCAGGCGCGGGTCGCAGTGGGTGTGATAGCGGTTGGACAAGTCATCCTCGGTGACCGCCTGAGCGCCGCCGATGCACTCGGTGACGTTCTGGCCGGTCATTTCCAGGTGGACGCCGCCGGGGTGGACTCCTTCCGCCTCGGCCACGTCGATGAAGGTTCTCACCTCGCCCATAATCCGGTCGAACGGCCGGGTCTTGTAGCCATTGCCGGCCTTCAACGTGTTGCCGTGCATCGGGTCGATGGACCAGATCACCTTGCGGCCCGAGGCTTTCACTTCGCGCATCAGCTTGGGCAGGCGCTCGCCGACCTTATCGTGACCGAAGCGTCCAATCAGGGTCAGGCGTCCCGAGACATTGTCCGGATTCAGGGCGTCGATCAGCGGCAGCAGATCGTCGGCCGTCATGGTCGGTCCGCACTTCACGCCGATGGGATTCTTGATCCCCTTCATGAATTCGACGTGGGCGCCGTCCAGCTGACGCGTGCGCTCGCCGATCCACAGCATATGGGCCGAGGTGTCGAACCATTCGCCGGAACCGCCATCCAGACGCGTCAGGGCGCTTTCGACGTTGAGCAGCAGGGCCTCATGGCTGGTGAAGACCTCGACCCGGCTCAGATCCGGATGCGTTTCGGGCGTAACGCCGACCGCTTCCATGAACGCCAGGGCCTCGGTGATCTTATCGGCCAGCTCACGGTACTGGGCGCCGGCGGCGTTGTCTCCGGCGAAGCCCAGGGTCCAGCGATGGATGTTGTACAGGTCGGCATAGCCGCCGCCCGCGAAGGCTCGCAGCAGATTCAGCGTCGAGGCCGACTGGTTGTAGGCGCGGATCAGACGCTGCGGATCGGGCGCGCGCTCTTCCGGCGTGAACCCCATGCCGTTGATGATGTCGCCGCGATAGCTGGGCAGTTCGACGCCGTCGATCTCTTCCAGCGGCGACGAGCGGGGCTTGGCGAACTGGCCCGCGATCCGCCCCACCTTCACCACCGGCTTGCGTCCGGCGAAGGTCAGTACGACCGCCATCTGAAGGATCAGGCGGAAGGTGTCGCGGATATTGTCGGTCGAGAACTCCTTGAAGCTCTCAGCGCAGTCGCCGCCCTGCAGCAGGAAGGCATCGCCCCGCTCGACCTGCGCCAGCTTCGACGTCAGGCGCCGCGCTTCGCCGGCGAAGACCAGCGGCGGCAAGGCGCGCAACTCGTCTTCCACTCGCGCAAGGGCGGCGGGATCCGGATAGTCCGCCGGCATGTGCAGGGCGGTCTTGGTTCTCCAGCTTTCGGGTGTCCAGCGTGTCATCGAGCAAGAATAGGACTTCGCGCCTATTCAAACAACGAAAAGCCAGGAGGATTTTGCCGCGAAAGGTCAGTCTTCCGAAGAAGGCGACTTTTCCGCCGCAGCTTCAGCCTTGCGCTCAGCCTTCGCCGCCGCCTTCTCGGCCGCCTTCAGCGCTGCGGCGCGCTCGCGTTCCTGACGCTCAAAGCTGTAGTTGGGTTTGCGAGCCATCGGCGTCCTCGTCTCTTATCGTGATCTTGCGGTGAAGGTGGCGATGCATTGGGCCGGACGCAATCGCCAAATCCCGCACCACGCAAAAGCGGCTCACAGCAGTCTCTCCTTGCGCGTCAAAATCTTGGCGGCGGCGTCGAAGGCGATGAACAGGCGGGCTAGAAGGGTCATGGGGTCTGAACGCTTGGCCCTATTCGATGTTCAGTCCCGCGAACCTTCGTCGCACCCGAAAGGCAGGCGCCCATGTCGACCCAACCCATCCTCCTCGGCGGTGTCGAAGCCGGCGGCACCAAGTTCATCTGCGGCGTCGCCAGCGCCGACGGCGTGATCATCGACCAGATCCGTATCCCGGCGACGTCGCCCGACGAGACGCTCGATGCAGTCGCGGCCTTCTTTGTCGACGCTCAGTCGAGGCACGGCCGGCTCTCTGCGCTGGCGATCGTCAGTTTCGGCCCTCTGTCGTTGCAGCCCGACGCGCCGGATTTCGGCGCCATCACCAGCACGCCCAAGCCAGGATGGAGCGACGTCAACCTGTTGGCGCGTCTGCGTCGCCGCCTCGATGTTCCAATCACGCTGGACACCGACGTGAACGGCGCGGCCGTCGGTGAACGCCTGTTCGGCAGCGGGCAAGGACTGGAGAGCTTCTGTTACGTCACGGTCGGCACGGGCGTGGGGGTTGGGGTGATGATCGACGGCGCGCCGCATGGCGGGGCGAACCACCCCGAAGCCGGTCATATCCGGCTGCCCCGCACCAAGGGCGACGAGACGTTCTCCGGCGTCTGCCCCTTCCATGGCGACTGCCTGGAAGGCTTGGCGAGCGGGCCGGCGCTGCAAACGCGCTGGGGCGCGGCAGCGGAGACTTTTTCTCACGATCATCCGGCCTGGCCGATGGCGGCGGAATATATCGCCGGCCTGTGCACCAACCTGACCTACACGCTGCGGCCGGAGCGAATCATCATCGGCGGCGGCGTGATGCAGCCGCACATGTACGATCTAGTCAGACAGGCGCTGGTGAGACAGCTTGGCGGCTATGACGCGAGCCTGCGGGATCTGGATATGAAGACCTACATCGCGGAGCCGACCGCGGGGGTGTCCGCCGGCCTTATCGGCGCATTGGCCCTCGCCTACCGTTACGTCACGGGCGAGTGGCCCAAGGACTGGGCGACGCAAGGCCAGGATCAAATCGGATTGGAGATGGTGGACGCGACAGGGATTGAACCTGTGACCCCCTCGGTGTGAACGAGGTGCTCTCCCGCTGAGCTACGCGTCCTTGCCTTGCGGAGGCGGCGACATAGCCCGGTCGCCGGCCCCGCGCAAGCGCCTGTTTCAGATTCCGGCGGCGCGAACGCCTTCGGGCGTATCGGCTTCCGGGTCGCCCGGCAGCCAGGCGACGTGACCGTTATAGATGTCCTGGTTGAGGATGCCCTCTTCCTTGGCGACCAGCACCGGCACCAGCATCTGGCCGGTCACATTGGTCGCGGTGCGCATCATGTCGATGATCCGGTCGATGGCGACGATATAGCCGATGCCTTCCAGCGGCAGGCCGGCGGTCGACAGGGTCAGGGTGAGCATGACGATGCTGGTCCCGGGCACGCCGGCGGTCCCCAGCGACCCGAGCACCGCCGTCAGGCCGATCAGGACGTACTGAGTCAGCGTCAGATCGATCTTGAAATACTGGGCGATGAAGATCGAGGCGATGGCCGGATAGATAGCCCCGCACCCGTCCATCTTCACATTGGCCCCCAGGGGCACGGCGAAGGCGGCGTAGGCCTGGGGCACGCCCAGCCGCTCCACCGTCTGGCGCAGGGTGATCGGCAACGTCCCGAGCGAGGACGAGGTCGCAAATGCGGTCTGCTGGGCCGCGAAGGCGCCGCGGAAGAAGCTGGTCACCTTCAGCCCATGCACCTTCAGCAGGCCCGAATAGACGATCAGGATGTGGAACAGGCAGGCGGCGTAGAGGGCCAGAATGAACTTCACCAGGGGCAGCAGCGCCTCCCAGCCGTAGCCGCCGACGACCGATCCGATCAGGCCGAAGACGCCGATGGGCGTCAACTGGATCACCCAGCGCGTGATGCGGAAGATGACGGCCGCGCCCTCATCCACCAGACGCCGAACGCCCTGCGCCCGGTCGCCCAGCGCCACCAGCGCCATCCCAACCAGGGCCGAGAAGAAGATGATCTGCAGCACCTTGCCTTCGGCCAGCGCGGCGAACGGATTGGTCGGCACGACGCCGATCAAGACTTCCAGCGGGGTCGGGATCACTCGTTCCTTGACCTCGCCCAGCGGCAGGTTGGACAGGCCGACGCCCGGATTGATGATGTGACCGAAGGCGAAACCGACAAGCACCGCCAGCAGCGACGTGCCGGCGAACCAGAGGATGGTCCGCACCCCGAGCCGCACGGCCCCCGCCCCTTCCCCCAGCTTGGCGATGGAGCTGGCGATGGTGAACAGGACCAGCGGCGCCACCACCATCCGGATCAGGTTCAGATAGACGTCGCCGATCGGCTGAAGCCAGGTCTCGGCCCGCTCGCGCAGGATCAGCCCGGCGATGATGCCAAGGATGAAGCCGGCGGCGGTCCGCTGCCACAGCGGAATCTTGAAAAAGCGAGCGAGCATGACGGCACTTTCAACAGGGGTGCGCCAATCTGTCCATCGCCATGGCGATCCGCAACCGCAGCAGCGATCATTCAGGCGACAGATTTCCTGTCGGCTGGCTTCAGAATTTCAGCGCCCGCTTTACGTAGAAGTCGGAGAGGATGCCGTCGATCGCCTCTTCGACGTCCTCGAAAGCGTCGATCAGCACGTCCCCGCCCAGGTCTTCGACGGGCGTCGGCGTAAAGCCGAAGGTCGTCAGAATGCAGGGCATGCCGGCGTCTTTGGCGGCATCCGCGTCCGGCGCGGCGTCTCCCACCATGATGGCCCGTTCGGGATCGCCGCCTGCGATGGCGACGGCCTCCTTCAGATGGGCGCCCGAGGGCTTGCGCGCGCTGACCCGATCCGGGCCGACAATGTCGGCGAAATGTCGTGTCAGGTCCAGCTTGCCCAACAACAGCTCCGACAGGTCCGAACGCTTGTTGGTGGCCACAACCAGGATTGCGCCCCGCGCGGTCAGACGCTCCAGCGTCTCGACCACACCCTCGAAGGGCTGCGAGCCGTCGGCGATATGGGCGGCGTAATCGACCAGGAACCGCTCGAACAGTTCGTCCGACTTGGCCCGCTCGACCGGCGCGCCGGCGGCTTCGAAGCCGTGCACCAGCAGCGCCCGCGCGCCTGATCCGATCAGGGTCGAGGCGGACTCCATCGGCACGGGCGGCAGCCCCTCCTCGACCAGCATCCGGTTCAGCGTGCCGATCAGGTCCGGGGCGGAATCGACCAGCGTGCCATCCAGGTCGAAGGCGATGGTCCAGCCTTCCAGGTCGCGATCGCTCATCCACATCTCCCGCTGGCCCGCATGATGGGCTAGATCGCAGGACGACTAGACTGCGAGACGATTCATGACCAGCCAGACGCGCGCCCGCGCCGCCATCATTCTCGCCGCCGGCCAGGGCACGCGGATGAAGTCGCCGCTGCCCAAGGTGCTGCACCCCGTCGCCCACCGCGCCATGCTCGACCACGCCATCGATGCGGCGGAAGGCCTGGGGTGCGAACGCATCGTCGTCGTGGTCGGCAATCACTCGCCCGAGGTCCGGGCCCATGTCGTCAAACGGCTGGGCGAGGCCGCCATTGCGGTCCAGGACCCGCCGCTCGGCACCGGCCACGCCGTGCGTGCCGCCGAACAGGCCATGGCCGGCTTCGACGGCGAGGTGGTCATCACCTATGGCGACGTGCCTTTGCTAAAGGCCGCCGACATCGAGCCCGTTTTCAATGCCGACGGCGTCACCGTCATCGGGTTCGAGGCTGGCGATCCCGGCGCCTATGGCCGTCTGATCGTCGACGGCGACACCCTGACCGCCATCACCGAGGCCAAAGAGGCGTCGCCAGACGTTCTCGCCATCACCGCCTGCAACTCCGGCGTCATGGCCGCGCCGGCGGCCTTGCTCTTCTCGCTGCTGGCCGAGGTGAAGAACGAAAACGCCCAGGGCGAATACTATCTGACGGATGTCGTCGCTCTGGCGCGCCAGGGCGGCCACCCGACCCGCGCCGTCTTCGCCGCAGAGGACGCCGTGATGGGCGTCAACTCCCAGGCCGAGCTGGCTCAGGCCGAAGCCTTGTTCCAGAGCGTGCAGCGCGACACCTTCCTGGCGGCCGGCGTGACAATGGCGGCGCCCGACACCGTCCATTTCGCCTGGGACACTCAGCTCGGCGGCGGAACCGTGATCGAGCCGTTCGTGGTTTTCGGCCCCGGCGCGGTCATAGAGGGCGGCGCGCGCATTCGCAGCTTCAGCCATATCGAGGGCGCGCGTGTCGCGGCCGGCGCCGAAGTCGGTCCCTATGCGCGCTTGCGTCCCGGTGCGGACCTGGCGACGGGGGTCAAGGTCGGCAACTTCGTCGAGGTCAAGAACGTCAGGATGGCGGAAGGCGCCAAGGCCAATCATCTGGCCTATCTTGGCGACGGGTCGGTCGGTGCGGGCGCCAACGTCGGCGCAGGGACGATCTTCTGCAACTACGACGGCTTCAACAAAGCCCAGACCCAAGTCGGCGCTGGCGCCTTCATCGGATCGAACTCCAGCTTGGTGGCCCCGGTGGTCATTGGCGACGGCGCCCTGATCGCCTCCGGCTCTGTCATTACCGAGGACGTGCCCGCCGACGCCATGGCCTTCGGCCGCGCCCGCCAGACCGTCAAACCCGAAGCGGCCGCGGCCTTCCGTGTCGAAGCCGAGGCGAAAAAGGCTGCGAAATCCAAATGAGCGACCTCCAGAAGAAGAACGCCGGCGAGGCCGCCGCCGCCCACGTCGAGGCGGGCATGACCGTCGGCCTGGGCACTGGCTCGACGGCCGCCTGGTTCGTCAAGGCGTTGGCGGCGCGCAACCTTCCCGGCCTGCGTTGCGTCCCGACATCCGAAAAGACCGCAGACCTGGCGCGCGAACTTGGGCTGACGTTGTCGACGCTGGAGGACACGCCGCGCATCGACCTGACCGTGGACGGCGCCGACGAGATCGGGCCGGGCCTGGCGCTGATCAAGGGCGGCGGCGCGGCCCTGCTACGCGAGAAGCTGGTGTGGGAGGCCTCGGCCCGCTGCATCGTCATCGCCGACGCGGCCAAGGTCGTGCCTGTGCTGGGGACCTTCCCGCTGCCGATCGAGGTCGTCGCCTTCGGTCACAAGACGACAGCCAACCGCATCGCCGATGTGCTGATCGACCACGACATCAACCAGCCGGCGCGGGTGCGGCAGGCCGATCGCGGCCTGGTCCGCACAGACGGCGGCAATCTGATCTATGATGCGGGCTGCAAGGCGATCCACGATCCGGTCCGTCTGGCCGACGATCTGAAATTGATCACCGGCGTGGTTGAGCACGGGCTGTTCCTGGACCTCGCGGACCTCGCTATCATCGGCACGGACGACGGCGTTGAGCAGCGTCTTCCCTAGGACACGCCCCGGCGGCTCAGCACCGCCGGAACCGTGCGCGCCAGTATCGCCAGATAGATGCCGACGGTGCGGTTTCTGACGAACCAGACGTCCATCGCCACACGGCGCGGATAGGGCACGGCGTTGCGCCCGGAGACCTGCCACAAGCCCGTCAGGCCCGGGGGCACCGCGCAATAGTCGGCCAGTCGTCGGCCATATCGCGCAGCCTCGTCGATCACGATCGGTCGGGGGCCGACCAGCGCCATCTCGCCCCTCAACACATTGATCAGCTGCGGCAGTTCATCCAGGCTGGACCGTCGCAACAGCCGGCCCAGCGGCGTCACGCGCGGGTCGCGTGTCAGCTTTCGCATCGCCTGCCATTCCGGATCAGAGGCTGACGGCAAGGCTTGCTCCGCGCCCATCCTCATCGAGCGAAACTTGAGGCAGTCGAATAGTCGGCCGTCGCGCCCGATCCGTTGCTGGCGAAAGATCGCGGCCCCTCCGTCCTGCGCCGTGACGCAGAGGGCGATCAAAACGAAGAGCGGCCAGGTCAGAAGCAGCCCTGTCAGCGCGAATGCGATATCCATGGCGCGGGTCGGGTCGAGACGAACACGGCGTCGATGCGCACCGACACCGCATGTCGACGTTACATCGCACCCGGCCAATTCCGATATCGACATCCAGCGCCCCCAAGCGTCACCATGACCTGAGATTGCGCCATTGGCAATCTTGACGCGCCGTCAACGCAGCTTGTTTAGATCAGTCGCCGCCCCACCAACTGAGCGTGAACGACGTGCGACGGCCGTTCACCGAAACCGTCCCGGTGACAACAGGCGTCCGATCTCCGAGATTGCGCCGCGCCGTCGCCAAAGCGCCCTGATCAATCCGAGCCGACAACTCCACCGGGCCCATGCCGGGCGCGGAGCCGCGCATTTGAATCCGATCATTGGTGACGACATAGGCGTCCGGCAAGACCGTGGCCTCGCCTTGCTGGCCGGTCAGCGACAGGATCAGCGGCGGCGAAGCGCGGGCCCCACCTTCCCAGGCGGCGAAGGCCTCATCCTGTCCGATGAACAGCGATGCCACGGGCTGCATCTCCCATTCACCTGTCGGGCGATAGTCGCCCGAAATATCACCGCTCAGACGATGCCGGAACGCCGCGTCCTGCGTCGACGTCGGTGTCGCGGCGTCGCGCCGCTCGCATGCCGCCAGGCTCAGCAAGCCCGCGACCGCGACGACCACCCATGAGGACTTCATCGATCAAGCGCCTGATCCAAGGCGCGGAACCCGGCGATAGCGATCTCGGTCGCACTGGTGAAGAACGAAGGAGTGATCCGGTCGAAGGTGTCGCTCGGTCGATGATAATCGGGATGATAATCGACGCCCATGTACAGGAAGGTTACGCCGGCCTCATGGAAGGCGCCATGATCGGAGGCGTCGACCCAATTGTTCTCGCCCGTATCCTGCGGGGTGTCCTTGCCGAAGGCGAAGGACACGGCGCCGTTCGGCGCCACGGCCTCCAGCACGGGGCGCAGATTCGGATTCTGATAGGTCCCGGTGACCCACAGATGGCCGTCGGTCTCCGCCCGCGCCGTCATGTCGAAGTTCAGGTTCAGGCTCAGTGACGACAGCGGCACCGGCGGCGCCTTGACGAACTCTCGGGCGCCCAACAGCCCCCGCTCCTCGCCGTCCAGCGCGACGATCAGCACGCTGTGCTCCGGCGGTTGGGCCTTCAGTCGCGCCGCCAGCTCCAGCATCGTCGCCACGCCCGAGGCATTGTCGTCGGCCCCGTGGAAGATCTGGCCGTCATTGACGCCGACATGGTCATAATGGGCCGTCACGACGATATAGCGGTCGGCGACGCGGGTACCGGGGATCAGGCCGACGATGTTGACGCCGCTGAAGGTCTTCACGCCCTCGCGCGTGCGGCCCGGTGTCTCGAACCGCTGCAAACGCCCGAACGGCGGCGGCTGAACACCCATGGCCTCCAGCCGCGAAACGATGTAGGCGCGTGCGCGCTCGCCGCCTTCCGAGCCTGTATCGCGACCTTGCATATCGTCGGCCGACAGGATGCGAACATCGTCCAGCAGTTGGCTGGAAACCGGCGCGACGGCGCTCGGCGCACTCGGAGCTGTCGTGGGAACGGCGGCGCAACCGCTGACGATCAGTGCGGCGCCAGCGACGAAAAGGCAGAGGGTCGAACGAGTCATACAGGCTCCGAAGGGACGCGCGAACCTAGCGAAGAGCGGACGGCGCGTCAGCCTACGGTTCTGTCATCATCGGCTTTGCGCGATGCACGGGCGGCGCGTCAGATGATATGAGGGCGGCCATGGCCAACGCGATTCCTCTCGAAGTCCCCGTCGAAGACCTCACCGCCGAGTCGGCCGCCGAGGCCCTGGCCTGGCTCGCCGCCGAAATGGCCCGTCACGACGCGCTGTACAACGAGGCGACGCCTGAGATTTCCGACGCGGAATACGACGCCCTGCGTGCGCGCAACCTGGCGATCGAAACCGCCTTCCCCGATTTGATCCGGCCTAACTCTCCGTCGAACAAGGTCGGCGCCGCCGCCTCAACCCAGTTCGCCGAAGTCCGCCACGGCGTGCCCATGCTGTCGCTGGACAACGCCTTCGACGAGGGCGAGGTGCGCGATTTCGTGGCCCGGATCGCCCGTTTCCTGAAACTGCCGGCCGACGAACCCATCGCCTTCGTCGCCGAGCCCAAGATCGACGGCCTGTCCGCCAACCTTCTTTATGTCGACGGCAAGCTGACGATCGGCGCCACGCGCGGCGACGGCCGCGCGGGCGAGGACGTCACCGCCAATCTGAACACCATCGCCGATGTCCAACAGACCCTGGCCGACGACGGCTGGCCAGACCGGATCGAGATCCGGGGCGAGGTCTATGCCCCTAATGACGCCTTCGCCGCCTTCAACGCCGCCGCCGAGGCGGAAGGCCGCCGGACCTACGCCAACCCCCGCAACTTCGCCGCCGGCTCCCTGCGCCAAAAGGACGCCCGGATCACCGCCAAACGTCCGCTGAACTTCTTCGCCTACGCCTGGGGCGAACATTCCAGCGATTTCGCCGAGACCCAGTGGGAAGCCCTGCAAAAGCTTAAGGCCTGGGGCTTCCCCGTCAACGCCCGCTCGCGCCGGGTCGAGGGCGCCGAGGGCCTGATCGCCGTCTATCGCGAACTGGAACGCGACCGCGCGACCCTGGGCTATGACATCGACGGCGTGGTCTACAAGGTCGATCGCATCGACTGGCAACGCCGCCTGGGCTTCGTCGCCCGCAGCCCTCGCTGGGCCATCGCCCACAAGTTCCCGGCCCAGCAGGCGACCACCGTGCTGGAAGGCATCGACATCCAGGTCGGCCGCACCGGCTCCCTGACCCCCGTCGCCCGCCTGCACCCCGTCACCGTCGGAGGCGTGGTGGTGCGCAACGCCACCCTGCACAACGAAGACGAGATCGACCGTCTGGATGTCCGTATCGGCGACACGGTGCGCCTGCAACGCGCCGGCGACGTCATCCCCCAGATCCTGGGCGTGGTCCCCGAGCTACGTCCCGCCGACGCCGTCCCCTATGCCTTCCCTGAACACTGCCCCGTCTGCGGCTCGGAAGCCGTGCGTGAAGGCGACGAGGTCAAGCGTCGCTGCACCGGTGGCCTGATCTGCGACGCCCAGATCGTCGAACGGCTGAAGCATTTCGTCGGCCGCCGCGCCTTTGACATCGAAGGATTAGGCGAAAAGCAGTTGGTCGCCTTCCATGCACGCGGCTGGATCAAGGAGCCGGCCGACATCTTCCGACTGGCGCGCGACGAGGCGCGGCTGAAGGAACTGGAGCGCGACGACGGTTATGGCGAGACCAGCATCCGCAATCTGGTCGCCGGCATCGATGCCCGTCGCGTCATTTCGTTGGACCGGTTCCTGTTCGGCCTGGGAATCCGCGATATCGGCGAACAGACATCCATCGTCCTGGCCCGCGCCTTCGAGAGCTGGCCCGCACTGAAGGCCGCCTGCCTCCAGGCCGCTTCGGGCGTGCCGTCCGACGCCTGGACCGACCTGGCGGCCGCCCACGCCATATCGCCGCGCGTCCTGACCCTGATGGCCGAGGCCGCGCCCCCCGCCGTCGATCCCTGGCCCGAGGCCACGATGGACATGAGGATCAGCCAGGCCTTCCCCGGCATGGCCGCCCCTGCCCGCCGGTCTCTGGGGACGATGGTTCATGACTGGGCCGGCCTGGTCGAACTGGCCCGTGTCGCGCGCGAGGACGGTCCGTCTGAAATCCTGAACCAAATCGCCGGCGTCACCGGCGTCGGTCCCGTCGCCGCCGAGGCCTTGGCCCACTTCTTCCACGAGCCGCATAATCTGCAGGTCGTCGCCGCGCTCGAAGCCGAACTGACCGAGATCCTCGACGCCGAACGCCCCAAGTCCGACACTACGGTCGCCGGCAAGACCGTCGTCTTCACCGGCGCCCTAGAACGCTTCACGCGGGACGAGGCCAAGGCCCGCGCCGAAAGCCTGGGCGCAAAGGTGTCGGGTTCGGTGTCCAAGAAGACCGACTACCTCGTCGCCGGTCCGGGCGCCGGCTCCAAGCTGAAGGACGCCGAAAAGCACGGCGTCCAGGTGCTGACCGAGGACGACTGGCTGGCCCTGATCGGAGGATAGGCGCGCCGGCGAGGCCCAGCGCGCCCAGGCTGCCCGCACACACGGGTGGCAGCTAAGCCGTCGCCGCGCTTCAGATCGTCATCACGACGCGGCCCTCGATCTGGCCTTCGCGCATCCGCTGGAAGATGCTGTTCACATTCTCCAGCGGCTCGACCGAGACCGTGGCCTTGACCTTCTCGTCCGCAGCGAACTGAAGCGCCTCCTGAAGGTCTAGGCGGGTGCCGACGATCGAGCCGCGCACTGTGGTTCCGTTCAGCACCATATCGAAGATAGACAGGGGGAAGTCGCCGGGCGGCAGGCCGTTCAGCGCCACGGTCGCGCCGCGCGAGGTCATGTTGACCGCCTGTTCGAACGCTTTGGGCGAGACGGCTGTGACCAGCACGCCCTGGGCGCCGCCGTCGGTCTGGGCCTTGATGTCGGCGGCGGGATCGTTGGACGTCTTGGCGTTGACGGTGACGGTCGCGCCTAGCCGTCGCGCCAGATCCAGCTTGGCGTCGTCCACGTCGACGGCGGCGACGTTCAGCCCCATGGCCTTGGCGTACTGGACCGCCACATGGCCCAGGCCGCCGATGCCGGAAATCACGACCCAGTCGCCCGGCTTGGTGTCCGTCATCTTCAGCCCCTTATAGACCGTGACCCCGGCGCACAGGATCGGGGCGATGTCGGTGAAGCTGACATTGGCCGGCAGATGGCCGACGTAGTTGGGGTCTGCGATGGCGTATTCCGCGAACCCGCCATTGACCGAATATCCGGTGTTCTGCTGGTCATGACACAGGGTCTCCCAGCCGCCCAGGCAGTGTTTGCAATGACCGCAGGCCGAATACAGCCACGGCACACCGACCCGGTCGCCTTCCTTGACCAGTGTGACCCCCGCCCCGACCGCCGAGACATAGCCGACGCCCTCGTGGCCCGGAATGAAGGGCGGATTCGGCTTGACCGGCCAATCGCCCTCGGCCGCGTGCATATCGGTGTGGCAGACGCCCGACGCCTCGATCTTGACCTGGATCTGACCTGGACCCGGCTCGGGCACCGCAACCTCTTCGATGGTCAGCGGCTGACCGAACGCGCGCACGACGGCGGCCTTCATGGTTCTGGGCATGGAACATCCTCGTCATTTTAGGGGACAGGCGGGCCGGAAGCAGGACACCGGCCCGCCCTCTTGGGACGTATGCTCTCCGAACCGATGGATCAGAGAGCGATCACAGGATGACCGATCCGGGACCGGCCATCCTTGATGCAGATCAGAAGAAGCCCAACTTGTCTGGGCTGTAGCTGACCAACAGGTTCTTGGTCTGCTGATAGTGGTCCAGCATCATGCGGTGGTTCTCCCGCCCGATGCCCGACTTCTTGTAGCCGCCGAAGGCCGCATGGGCCGGATACTGGTGATAGCAGTTGGTCCAGACCCGTCCCGCCTGGATGGCGCGACCGGCGCGATAGGCGGTGTTCATGTCGCGCGACCACACCCCGGCGCCCAGGCCGTATTCGGTGTCGTTGGCGATTTCCATGGCCTCTTCAAAAGTCTTGAAGGTCGTGACCGCCAGGACCGGACCGAAGATCTCCTCCTGGAAGATCCGCATATCGTTGGTGCCTTTGAACACGGTGGGCTTGACGTAGTAGCCGCCGGCCAGATCGTCCTTGAGCGCGGCCTGATCGCCGCCGGTCAGGACCTCGGCCCCCTCCTCCCTGCCGAGCTTCAGATAGCCGAGGATCTTCTTCAGCTGCTGGTCCGAGGCCTGGGCGCCGACCATGGTCGCCGGGTCCAGAGGGTCGCCTTGAACGATGGCTTCCACCCGGGCGATCGCCTTCTCGATGAAGGCCTCATAGATGTCCTCATGGATCAGAGCGCGGCTGGGGCAGGTGCAGACCTCGCCCTGATTGAGCGCGAACATGGCGAAGCCTTCCAGCGCCTTGTCCAGATAGGCGTCGTCGTGATCCATCACGTCTTTGAAGAAGATGTTCGGCGACTTGCCGCCGAGCTCCAGCGTGACCGGAATCAGGTTCTGGGTCGCATACTGCATGATCTTCTGACCAACGGCGGTCGAGCCCGTGAAGGCGATCTTGGCGATGCGCGGATTGGTGGCCAATGGCTCGCCTACCTCGGCGCCCGTACCCGAAACGATGTTCAGCACGCCGGCCGGCAGCAAATCCTGGATCAGTTCGACCACCACGAGGATGGACGCCGGCGTCTGTTCCGCCGGCTTCAGCACGATGCAGTTGCCCGCCGCCAGGGCCGGAGCGATCTTCCAGGCCGCCATCAGGATCGGGAAGTTCCAGGGGATGATCTGCCCCACCACGCCCAGCGGCTCATGGAAATGATAGGCGACCGTGTCGTGGTCCAGTTCCGAAATCCCGCCTTCCTGCGCCCGGATGCAGCCGGCGAAGTAGCGGAAATGGTCGATCGCCAGGGGGATGTCGGCGGCCGAGGTCTCGCGCACCGGCTTGCCGTTGTCCCAGGTCTCCGCCTCTGCGACGGCTTGCAGATTGGCTTCGATCCGGTCGGCGATCTTGTTCAGGATGACGGCGCGTTCGGCGACGCTGGTTCGCCCCCAGTCGTCCTTGGCGGCGTGAGCGGCGTCCAAGGCCATTTCGACGTCGGCCGCGTCCGATCGTGCGACCTCGCACAGGACGCGGCCGTTCACCGGGGAGGTGTTCTCAAAATAGCGGCCGTTGACGGGCGCGACCCACTGTCCGCCGATGAAGTTGTCGTAGCGCGCCTTGAACTTGGGGGTCGCGGCGCGGCTGAACTCGGGCTTGGTCATGATGGCCTCCTGCGGTTTCCTCTGGCGTCGATTGTCGACGTCGTTGGAGCCAGAAGTGCCATCGGCCTGCGCCCGTCCGCCAGACGACAACGCCATGGTGCAGTGCAAACCTGTCGCATCGCTGCGACACTCGGTTCAGTGGGTTTCCCGGGACAGCCCCAGACGATGCAATTTGCGATGCAGAGTCGCCCGGCTGACACCAAGCGCTTTCGCTGCGGCGGACACATTGCCCCCGGTGCGCGCCAGGGCCCGACGCACCGCGCCTCGCTCGGCCTCCAGAAGCTCGGCCTCGACCGACCCCGTGTCGAGCACCTCGGACGCCGCCAGCTGCGCCGCGATCCGTTCATCGGTGATCGACAGGGCCAGACGTGCGGCGCGAGTGGCGCCGATCACCATATCGTCCCGGTCGACAGCCAGCAGCGCCGCCGTGTTCCGCTCGCCGGTATCGCCCGCCAGCACGATCCGGGCCTGGTGGAAGGCCTGGCGGAAAGTCTGCGCCTCAATGGCGCGCGCGGCGTCGGCGACCGCCGCCGCGATCAGTCCCAGCACGCCCTCCGTCGCATCCGCGCGGCAGGACGACACGTCCAGCAGTCCCGCCAGCCGCCCCAGGTGATCGTGAATCGGATGGCTCGTGCAGCTCAGGGCCGTGTTGCGCGTATGGAAATGCTGGTCACGGTGGATGGTCACGGGCCTGTGCTCCGCCAGAGCGGTCCCAATGCCGTTGGTGCCCTCCACCGCCTCCGACCATATGGCCCCCGGCCACAGCCCCCATCGACGAAAGGCGACGTCGTCCGCCGCCGCCCCCCGGCGCTCCAGCGGCACCCCGTCGGCATTGGTCAGCAGGATGCAGCAGCCGGTATCACCCACGGCCAGAAACAGCCGATCCAGAACCCCTTGCGCGGCCCGCGTCATCGGCTCCATCGCCTGGCGCGCCTCGCGTAACTGACCCTCGGTCAGGGTTTGCGGCATGCCTTGGTCCTCAGGATCCAAGCCATACAGCGACAGGGATCGGCGCCATGACGCCGCCAGGGCCGAGCGCGCGGGCTCGGCGCCGTTTTCAAGCGCCCGCTTGATCAGGCTTCCATGGTTGTGTCCCGGCCGGTCGGCCATGGTGTCTCCCAGGACATTCTCGCTCCGATCAGACGCCCGCACCGAGCCAAGGTCAAGGGATGCGTCGCAAAGCTTCAAAAGCTTCCCTAAGGTCTGGTTTTCATTGGTCTTCGTGGATGAGTTCGGCCTTGTTTTCGGCCGAAAGCCGGATCACCTTGTGCATCAAAGGGTCGCACAGGCGGCCTGAACAAGGGAACGACCATGAAGACCAAGATCATGCTGGCCGCCGCCGCGCTGGCGACGGCCCTCGCCTCTCCGGCCCTGGCGGGTGATCCAACCGGCCTGTGGCAGACGCCGACCAATGGCGGTCAGGTGCGGATCGCGCGCTGCGGCCAGGCGCTGTGCGGTACGCTGGTGACTTCGGACCACATTCGCGCCGACGCCAATGCGCGGGACGCCAACAATCGCAACGCCGCCCAGCGGAACCGCACCCTTCGCAATCTGCCCATGCTGACCGGCTTCACCGGCGGTCCGACGGAATGGCGTAATGGCTCGGTCTACAACCCGGCCGACGGCGGCACCTATCGCGGCACCATCACCATGACAAACGACAACAGCCTGCGTCTGCGCGGCTGCATCGTGGCTCCGCTTTGCAAGACCCAGACCTGGACCCGCATCCAGTAGGATCAGCGCGACACACACACACGAAAGGCCCGGTCGGAGCGATCCGACCGGGCCTTTTCTATTTGGCTCGTAGCTCAGCGATTCAGCGCCGCCCGCGCTGCCTCGGCGTAGCGATGCCCCGTCGCCGCGCCCTTGGGGAAGACGGCCTCAATCCGGGCGAGATCCTCAGGCGTCAGAACGACGTCCACGGTCGCCGCATTCTGCTCCAGGGTCGCGATGCGACGCGTTCCGGGGATCGGGACCAAATCCTCGCCTTGCGCCAGCACCCAGGCGAGCGCCAGTTGAGCGGCGGTTATGCCCTTGTCCGATGCAATGGCCTTCACCGCCTCCACCAGATCCAGATTCTTCTGGAAGTTCTCGCCCATAAAGCGCGGATTGGTGCGACGGAAGTCGTCGGCGTCCAGGTCATCGGTCGAGGTGATGTCGCCCGACAGGAAGCCGCGGCCCAGCGGGCTGTAGGGCACGAAGCCGATGCCCAGTTCGCGCACGACCGCGAACAGTTCGTCTTCGGGCTCGCGGCTCCACAGCGAATATTCCGTCTGCAGGGCCGTAATCGGATGGGTCGCGTGCGCCTTACGCAAGGTCTCAGGCGCGGCCTCGGACAGGCCGAGGAACCGGACCTTGCCCTCCTTCACCAGTTCCGCCATCGCCCCGACTGTCTCCTCGATCGGCGTGTCCGGATCGACGCGGTGCAGATAATAGAGATCGATGTGATCGACGCCGAGGCGTTGCAGGCTGCCCTCGATGGCGCGACGGACATTGGCCGGGCTGCCGTCGGTCATCAGGTTGGTGCGGTCGGCGTTATAGTTGATGCCGAACTTGGTGGCGATGAAGGCCTGGTCGCGCCGGTCCTTCAGCGCTTTGCCGACCAGCACCTCGTTTGCGTGAGGGCCATACATCTCGGCGGTGTCGAACAGGGTGATCCCCAGATCGAGCGCACGATGGATGACGGAGGTGGACTGAGCTTCGTCGGAGCCGCCGTAGAAGGCGCTCATACCCATGCAGCCCAGGCCAATAGCCGAAACCTCGGGGCCGTTCGCACCCAACTTGCGCGTCTTCATGGGGCCTTCTCCTGTCGATGTGGGGGATCGGCCACACGGCCGATGATCAGGAGATGGTCGCGGCGACGGCGGGCTGCAAGCCCGGCCGTGCTTTGCGATGGTACCGCCTCTCAGGCTTGAACTGAGGACCTCCGGTTCCACAAACCGGCGCTCTAACCAACTGAGCTAAGGCGGCCCGCGCATCGCGAGGCGCGTTCTCTACCGGGCCTGCGGCAGGCGATCAAGCGCCTTCCTCATATTTCGTCAGGAGATTTTGCCGGCGATGCCGCAAACAAAAACGCCCCGGAGATTGCTCTCCGAGGCGCCTTGTCTGTTGCCGTGACGATCACCCGAGGGTGAAGGGCACCCGGACGCGGAAGGTCGCGTCTTGAGCGGCGCCATCGACGGTCCGCGGGGACAGTTGTCCACGCTGAACCACCCGAATGGCGGCGCGGCCGAAGCCCATTCCTGCAGGCTCTTCGGAAACCACCCGGCAGTTCGCCGGAGATCCGTTGGAGCGCGCCGTGCACTCGACCGTAGCCGAACCGCTGATTTCACGTTCCAGCGCACGCGCCGGGAAGTCATCAGCCGTCGGGCGCGGTTGGCGCGACCACTGAACGTTCGTGATCGTCGACGGGCGCGGCGGAGCCGGGGGAGCGGGCGGAGGCGGAGGTCCAGGAATATTGACGGGCGGACCCGTATATTCGACCCGATCTTCCTTCTTCGTCGGCGTGATATTGACCGGCGGAGGGGGGACGATGTTCGGGACCGGAGCCGGCACGCGCACCTGAAGCTTCGGCGGCGGAGGCGTATCCGTCGGCGGAGGCGGCGGGGGCGGAGGCGGCGGAGGCGGCGGAACCGGCTCGACCAACTCGACCTCGACGGACTCGTCGACGTAGTTGAACTCCTTCAGCTTAAATTTCGACTGCTGCAGGAAGAAGATCAGCAAGGCAAACAGGATGCTGACGACCAGCAAGCACACGATCAGCACGGGGTAAGAAACCCCCATGAAGCCCTTGGACTTGGGTACGTCGTAACGACTGCGATGATATTCGACGTCTGTCATACTATCTCCGCACTCTAGCTCGTCGCCTGGTCTTCGCCGACCAGCGCAACACTATAGAAGCCGTTATCCTGGAGCGCATTCATAACCTGCATGAAGTCACCGTAACGGGTGTTCTGGTCGCCCCGAATGAAGATCCGCTCATCAGCCGGGTTCCGGGAACCGATCTGTTCTTTCAGATCGGCGCCTAGGGATCCGACGTCGGTCTTGAAGTCGCCCACATAGACGTCGCCGTCGTTCTGGATCGAAATATAGACCGGCTTGGGCGGGTTCGGGGCCGCCTTGGCGACGGCGATTGGCAACTCGACGGGCACCGACACGGAGGCTAGCGGAGCCGCCACCATGAAGATGATGAGCAAGACCAGCATGATATCAACGAAAGGCGTAACGTTGATATCGCTGTTGGCCTCGACCACGTTGCCAGCGCCGCCCGATTTAATCTTGGCGGCCATCCGTCTTACGCTCCCTTGTCGAGCTGACGCGAGATGCCGTTCAGCAGCTCAGCGGCGAAGCCGTCGGCGCGGGTGCCGTAACCGGCGATGCGGGTGTTGAAGTAGTTATAGAACACAACGGCCGGGATAGCGGCGAACAGGCCGATACCGGTGGCCAGCAGAGCCTCAGCGATACCCGGAGCAACGACGGCCAGGTTGGTCGTGTTGGATTCGGCGATACCAATGAAGGAGTTCATGATGCCGTAAACGGTGCCGAACAGACCGACGAACGGACCGATCGATCCGACCGAAGCCAGGAATTGCTGACCGCCCGACAGACGCTTGGCCAGACCGGATTGCACGGCGGCGACGGCGGCTTGTGCGCGACCCAGGGCCGAGTCCAGGTGATCGCCGGTGACCGACAGACCCGATTGACGCGACAGTTCGATTTCTTCGGTGGCGGCGGCGGCCATATCGGCCAGCGGGTTGCCGTCGAACTCTTCCTGAGTGGCGACGGCGCGCATGTCAGCGATGGTGCGGGCGCCGCGGAAGTTTTCGAGGAAGTTGTCGGTCTTGCGGTTCAGAGCGCCGAACTCGAACAGCTTGATAAGCAGCAGGGTCCACGACAGGATCGAGGCCAGCAGCAGGCCGGCCATGACGACCTTAACGACGACCGTGGCTTCCATGAACATGGAGATCGGGGTGATGCCGCCGCCGTGCGCGCCGCCAGCGGTTTCGGCGACGGTCGCCGGGTCGGCTTCGCCAGCGGCCGGAGCGGCGGCTGCGGGGGCCGCAGTCGAGGTCGCGGGGGTCGGCTCGGCCGGGGCCTGGGCCAGGACCGGCGAGCTCGCCATCAGCGCGGCGGCGCCGGCCATGGCGAGAAGGATGTTCGTCTTTTTGCTGTTCAGCATAATTCGCCAGTTCCTGCTTGGTCTGACTCGTGGAACCAAAGGTGCGGCCATAGTCAGCGACCGCCCCCCAACCTGAAATGTTTCCTTCAACGCGCCCGTCCTTTCGAGGATCAGAGCCCGCTGAAATCTTCGGTGGAGATCGAACCGGTCGCCCGCCTCGTCTCCGCTGGTCGAACCTTCGGGGACACGTCCCCGGCGATCCGCATTAACGTCTTCTTGCGAAGGCGCCTCAACCCTTTGACGAACCCTTACCGGAGCGTCAAGGGACAAGAAGGGCTTTTAACCCGTCGAGAGACATGGAGAAAAGTTCCACCAACCGGCGCATTAAAGTGCAGCTGCGCGACATTTTGATGATGATATGGCGTCAGATGAAGCAAGTTTGTTCAAAACGGCCGTCCTGAGCGCGATCATTTCCCGATACTGCAAATGTAGGGCTGATCGCTGCAAGCCAGCGAAACCTGTGGGCGGCGCAAAGGCGGCAGCGCATGATCATGCGCCCGAAACAATCGATTTCAAGGAGTAGGAAAAGATGGTGCCTGGAGGCGGGTTCGAACCACCGACACGCGGATTTTCAATCCGCTGCTCTACCAGCTGAGCTATCCAGGCGCCGACGCGGCGTCGCGAGAGGCGGGTCTATAGGGGAGGCTTTTCCGCCTGTCCAGCGCCCAATCAGTCCTTTTCGTCATCATCTTCCGCGCCCTCGTCCAGGGCGACAGGAATGGCGTAGCCGCCTGTGAACCAGCGCTGCAAATCGACGTCGGAACAGCGACGTGAGCAGAAGGGCTTATACTTGGGATCGGCGTCGGCCTTACGGCATATGGGACAGGAAGCCACGGCTCACCCCTCTTCTATTCGTCCCCGCCCTGGCGGGATCGCGGCATCGGCCTGGATCACCGCTCGCGGTCCCAGACGAGCCGCCAGCGGATAAGCGATCAGGGCTTCGTCCGGTGCGCAGCGCGCGATGATGCGTGGCGACAAGGTATCCGCCAGCAGGTGCCGTCGCAAAGCGCGGACGACAGATATAGCCCGCGTCTGAACCGAGGGGCGTCCGCCGGCGTCGAGCAGAACCTCCTCGATCGGCGTGCGGCGCCAGGGAAGCGACATCTGCAACAGGCCGAATCGACTGACGGGTCCGAAGACGGCCTGAGGTTCGTGGCCGAACGCGGCCCGCACGACCTTGGACTGCGCCTCAGCGTCCGTGCCATCCCCGACCATGTCGATGACGACCAGGCCGCCCCAGTTCCGCAGGCCGATCAGCCGCGCCGCCTGTTTCAAGCCCTCGCGATTCGCAGCCGCCCTTGCCTGTTTCGGATCACGACCGGGCGTAGAGGCGAAGTCGATGTCCACAGCGACCAAGGCGCGGGTGCGTTCGATGGCGAGATCGATTCCGTGCGAGGCGAAAACGCACGACCGAACCAGGGCATCTTCCTCCGCCTCGATCACGGCGTCGATCGCGGCGATGCCGGTGACTGATTCCTCGCCGGGCGCGAGATCGCGCAACTGTTCGGCGATGCTGGGTGCGGGCTGGATCAGGCGAGGCGCCCCCTCCCCCGCCCCCAGACGGCGAACCACCGCCCCTTTTCCCGCTCGAGGTTCGGCGGTGACGACGACTTCCAGCCGTTGGCCTTGCGTAAGTCGGTCGTTTTTTGGGAACGGCAAAAAGGCGGCGGCCGGCGCGGCGATATCGACAAAGGCACCGCGTATGCCCGGGTTCACCTCGATGACACGCCCCGCAGAGCGGGCGCCAAGTCGGGTCTCCTCTGGTTCACCCTCGCGATGGATCAGAAGATGAGCGTAGCGGCCGTCGCGCATGATCGCGCCACGCGTCTCGCCTGGCGTCTCGTCGAGGAAGACCTCGACTGCGCCGCTCATGAACGCCAGCCGACGCCGTGCAAAAGCTGGACGGCTTCATAGACGGGCAGGCCCATCACAGACGGATGGCTGCCGACGATTCGCTGAATGAAGGCGGCCGCAGGGCCCTGGATGCCATAGCCGCCGGCCTTGCCACGCCAGTCGCCCGTGGCGACGTAGGCGGCGATCTCGTGATCGGACAGGGGTTTGAAAGTCACGCGGGTTTCGTTGACGCGCGACGATATTATTCCGTCGCGCCAGACGGCGACGCCGGTGAAGACGCGGTGATTGCGGCCGGACAGCAGTTTCAGAAAACGTGTCGCCTCGGCCTCATCCGCCGCTTTCTCCAGAAAGCGACGCCCGACAGCGACCACCGTATCGGCGGCGATGACGACCGCGTCGGCACGGCGTTCTGCGACGACCCGGGCTTTCGAGGTGGCTAGCCGCTCTGCCAGACGCGGCGGCGTCTCGCCCTTCAGAGGCGTTTCGTCGATGTCGGCGGGATCGATGTGGTCGGGCGTGATCCCGACCTGCGCCAGCAATTCGATGCGGCGCGGGCTGGCCGAAGCCAGCACCAGTTCGGGGCGACCCGCAGCCACTTACTTGAAGCGATAGGTGATGCGACCCTTGGTCAGGTCGTAGGGAGTCATTTCGACCAGCACCTTGTCGCCGGCCAGGACGCGGATGCGGTTCTTGCGCATCTTGCCGGCCGTGTGGGCGATGATCTCGTGGTCGTTCTCGAGCGTCACGCGGAAGGTGGCGTTCGGCAGCAGTTCGCTGACGGTGCCGGGAAACTCGAGCAGTTCTTCCTTAGCCATGCGGCCTCTCACGCCCGTTGAATATGCGTTCGACCCCACGCCGGGCGGGCGCGAGGGGCGGAATGGACGGGCCTAATGCCCGAAAACACAGAGATAGTCGAGGTCAGCCGCGACGGTAGAGGGCGCAGAGCAATGTGAACAGGCGCCGTGACGTCTCGTGATCGACCACGATCTTGCCGTCCAGTCGCGTCTTCAACTGTTCGGCGCCCTCGTTGTGAAGGCCGCGGCGGCCCATATCGACCGATTCGATCTGGCTGGCCGAGGATCCGCGCAGAGCCTCATAGTAGCTGTCGCAGATCATCAGATAGTCTTTGATCACGCCCTTCAGCGGCGTCAGGCTGATGGCGTAGGTGCGCGTGAAGTTCTCGCCGTCGATGTCGAACACCAGACGATTGTCCTGAAGCGAAAGCTTCAGCCTGTAGGGTCCGCCCTCGGCGCCGACGGGCTCGAAGCTGTTCTTCTCGACCAGATCGAAGATGGCGACGCGACGCTCGTGCTCGATCTCGGCCGTCGCCGCCGGCAGGGTTGCGGCGTCCAGTTCGACCGAGGCCAGCTTGTGATCGGCGCTCATGCCGCAGTCCCTTCGTCCAGTTCGGGCGTGTCCAGGTGGGTCGGCGCGATCCGTGCAGGCCAGCGGTCGGAAATATCCGTGACGACGGCGTCCAGGCATTCGACGTCGATTCGCAAGTCGCCGCCGCCGGCGAACATCAGGATGACGCGTCCGCTCAGGTCCTCGGTCGGAATGAAGTCGAGCGCGAGCAGTTCGAGCGAGGCGTCGGGGCTGCGCGACAGGCGGCGGCTCTTGACCGCCAGAACGTCGCCGAACTGCATGGCGCACATCACGCGCGTCCCGCCGCACTCCCAGCAGAAGCGGCTAAAGGCGATGGTCAGGGTACGCGCCGACTTTTCCCAGACGATGTCGACGGGCCGCAGAATCGCGTCCTGAAGGGCGGCGGAGATGATCTGAAGATCGTCGGCGTCCTCGGCCAGCAGGCGCAGCGGTTCGACCGGCGCCTTGGCTTCAGGGATGACGCCGTCGATCTCAGTGCTCATCACCTGTTCCCTTTATGCGGCGGATGTCGGCTCCGCACGCGCCGAGCTTTTCTTCCAAACGCTCGAAACCGCGATCCAGATGATAGACGCGTCCCACCGTCGTTTCGCCCTCCGCGACAAGACCAGCGATGACCAGGCACATCGAGGCCCGAAGATCCGTGGCCATCACCTGGGCGCCGTGCAGAACTTCGACGCCGTTGACGTGCGCCTCTCCGGCATGGACTGAAATGTCGGCGCCCAGTCGCGCTAACTCCGGCACATGCATGAAGCGGTTCTCGAAGATCGTCTCGCGAACCGTGCTGACGCCCTCCGCCGTCGTCATCAGCGCCATGAACTGGGCCTGGAGATCGGTGGCGAAGCCGGGATAGATGGCCGTCTCGACGTCCACGGCCTTCAATCGCTGCTTCGGGTCGCGCTTGATCAGCACGCCGTCGGCGGTCGGCGAGACCTCGACGCCCGCCTCGACCATCTTGTCGGTCAGCGAACCGATCAGTTCGGCCCGCGCCTTGGTCAGACGCACCTCGCCGCCCGCCATGGCGGCGGCGACGGCGTAGGAGCCCATCTCGATTCGGTCGGGAATCACAGACCAAGTCGTTCCGTTCAGCGACGAGACGCCGGTGATGGTCAGGACGTCGGTGTCGATTCCCTCGATCCTGGCGCCCATGGCCGTCAGACAGTGGGCCAGATCGCCGATCTCGGGTTCGCGCGCCGCACGTCGCAGGACGGTCGTGCCTTCAGCCAGCACAGCGGCCAGAAGCGCATGTTCGGTGGCGCCGACCGAAACGAAGGGGAACTCGATCTCGGCGCCCTTCAGGCCCTTGGGCGCGCGGGCGGTGACATAGCCTTCGTCCAGCTCGATCTCGGCGCCCAGCGCCGTCAGCGCCTGCAGGTGCAGATCGACCGGACGCGCCCCGATGGTGCAGCCGCCTGGTAGCGAGACCTTGGCCTCGCCGGTACGCGCCAGCAGAGGCCCCAGCACATTGAACGAGGCCCGCATCTGCCGCACCAGATCATAGGGGGCGAAGGTCGAGGTCAGATCCTTGGCGTGGAACAGACTCTCCTGCCCGTCCGCCCCGTCACGCTCGGTCACTTCGATGCCGAACTGGCGCAGCAACTGACCCAGGAACCGGGTGTCGGCCAGACGCGGCATATTGGTCAGCAGCAAGGGCTGATCCGTCAGGATCGAGGCGGCCATCAGCTTGATGGCGGAGTTCTTGGCGCCGCTGACGGGAATGTCCCCGAAAAGCTGGGCGCCGCCCTGAATGGCGATGCTGTCCATGACGTCCTTAAGCGCGCCCGATGCCAACGCCTCGGGGGGATGGTTCTCTAGCAAGCCGGCGGGCGCTTGCCAAAGGGCTGCGTGATCGCGAGCCGATGACTTTCAGTTGCTGTCGCGTGGCGCGGCCGGCGTCCGCGCGGGCGCCTTGCGGCGTCGCAGGTTGGCGCGAAGGGCGGAGGCAAGCCGCATGGCCTTTTCCGCCTTTGCGCGCGCTTTCTCGAATTCAGGCCCCGATTCGACGATCGGCGTCGCCTGCGCGGCGGCGGAGGGCGTATCGGCGTCATGGGGCGTGCGAGTCATGGTGCGATGATGCCGTGATCACAGGCCATGTCCAAACTTTCTTTCAGATCGTCAAAAAGCCGCTTCCCTCCCCGGAAGGGTTTGGCTATACGGCCGCTTCCTCAGTCGGGGCCGCCGTAGCTCAGTGGTAGAGCGCATCCTTGGTAAGGCTGAGGTCGTGGGTTCGATTCCCCCCGGCGGCACCATCTGAGACTTGAAAAGGCCCGGCTTTCGCCGGGCCTTTTTGAATTCCAGATCGGACGGAAAAGCCTTCAGTCGTAGCCGTACAGGCCGCGACGATAGGGATCGCGGTCATCCGCATCGCCGTCCTTGCTCCAGCTGAACCCCATAGACATCGACTTGGTCGTGGGGTCTGCCCCATAGCCTCGACCGCGCCAGCTGCCGCCATAAGGCGAGTAGAAGCCCGGCCCGCGCAGACCATAGCCGCCGTAGCCGTAGCCCCACGGCTCGTTGCGGCCCTCGCGGTAGGCGAGGTCCAGGCGACCGCTCTCGCCGACGGGCAAGGAAACGGCCGCGCCATAGCTGCGATAGCCCCCGGTGCCGATCCCGGCCTCGACCATGCCATGCATCTTGCGCTCGGCCGGAGCGCTCGGCTCTGCGCTTTCGTCAAAGCTGGCGCCCGGCGTGCGTGCGCTGATCCAGTTCTGGATCTGCTGTTCGGTGGTCATGCCGTGCGGGGCGGCGTCCTGAGCCGTCGGCGCAGTCAACGACGCCTCAGGCGCCGCCGCCAGGGCCTGGGCCAGGGTGGGCGCGTTTGTCGGCGCCGTGGTCACCACGCCATCCGGATCACCGTCCGACGCCGCCAAAGCCACACCCGCCAAGAGACTTGCGATCAGCATAGGCCACCTCCGTTCGACATCATCCTAGCACAGCGATTGAGGCCAAGGTCAGGCGATGCCGTCGCCACGGTTCAGGGGGTCGGGCAGAGCCTCACCCTCGGCTACGAAACTGAGGGCGACCGAATTGATGCAATAGCGGTTTCCGGTCGGTGGCGGGCCGTCGGGGAAGACGTGACCCTGGTGGCTGCCGCAGCGGGCGCATTGGGTCTCGATCCGGATCATGCCGTAGCTGGTGTCTCGGATCGCGTTGACGTGCGCTTCATCGACCGGTTGGGTGAAGCTGGGCCAGCCGGTGCCGCTTTCGAACTTGGTTCCGCTCTTGAACAACGGCAGGCCGCATTCGCGGCAGCAGAAGACGCCCGCCCGCTTCTCGCCCAGCAGAGTGCCGCAGAAGGGCGCCTCCGTGCCATGAGACAGCAGGACGCGCTTTTCCTCTGGGTTCAGATCGGCTTCGAGCCGGACGCGTTCTTCGGCGTTCGGCGGGGTCAGGTCATAGCCCGACGGCGAACGGAGGGATTCGGAGGTTTGGGCGAGATCGGTCATGGACTGCAAATAAGAAGGGCGGGCCAAGGGTTCCACCCCCTGCCCGCCCCTCGTTCATTCGACCGACCGGTCCTTACTTATTGGAACAGCGTCCCGACCCAGGCGCGCACGGCCGCTTCGTCCGTCGCCGATCCGGTATAGGCAAGGCCTTGCGCCGGGGTGAAGGGCGCATCGTTGCCGCGTTGGCGCGTGGTCCAGGCCTTATGACCATAGGTCAGCTCGGCATAGTTCGACGGCAGGCGCAACACAGTCGGCTCGATGAAGATCGAATCCTCAGCCGTCACCGATCCGGCCAGGCGCACGTTCGGCAGGCGCGTCAGCAGATCCAGCGTATCCAGGCACCCGCTCGTGCAGCCGCTGTCGACCAGGACCACGACCGGCCCCGCCACGGGGTTTGCTGCGCCCGTGTCCGCCACCGAAGGACGGCCCGGCATGGTGAAGGTCGGCTGATTGGCGGCCAGGGCCGAATCGAAGGCGGCGACGATGGCCTGGGTCTGTTCGATCACCGGACCGGACTCGGCGACGAAGCGCGGGTCGGCCTGCATGCGGGCCAGGGTGTCAGCGAACCACTGACGGTTCGCGGGCGTGGCGCGGTAGGTGATCGAGCCGGCTTCAGGCTGCCGGCTGACGGTGAACTCCGGCGTCCAGATGCGGTTGGCCAGGCCATAGCCCTTGCCCGTCGCATTCAGCGAAGCGCCGTTTGCGCCGCGCAGATCGATGACCAGACCCCGCGCGCCGCGAATGGCGGGCAGTTGGGCTTCGACAGCGGCGTAGAAGGCGTCCCATCCGGCGTCGTCAGCCAGGGTGTGAACGTTGATCCACGGACGGCCGTCGACCGTCTCGACCGACAACGGATTGGCGCCCGGCGTATAGACGGTGGCGCGATAGGCGGCTTCCAGGCTGGCGGCGTCGGCCGGCTGGGGCTGCATCTGGAAGTCACGATCGCGACGCCCGACCTTGAAGGTGCACAACGAAGGCACGCCGCCGGTGAACGGGTTATTGCGGTTCCACAGCAGATAGGGGGCGGTGCGGACACGTCCGGCTTCCGTCGTCAGGTCGCCTTCCCAGCGGTCCAGCCGCTCTTCAGCCAACTGAGCGGCAGTCTTGTCGCCGCACTTGACCAGGGTCGCGCCGAGCGGCGGCACGTTGCGAACGCCGGGCTTCACATAGGAGACGACATATTCGCCGTTGCGCCACGCCGTGGTCACACCCGGCCAACTGGTCGCGAAAAAGGGGCCGAGGCCTTCGTAGGTCGGGCGAATCGCGATGTTCGAATCGCGGAAGCCGTTGGCGTAATAGCGCATCAGATAGGCGTGGCTGTCGCCGCTGTTCACGCGTCCCACCTTGCCTTGCGCATCGGTCAGGCCGGCATCGATCCAACTGCGAAACGCTTCGCTGGGCGCGCCGGGAATCACGGCGGCGGGGTGGTTGGCGGCCAGGGCGTCATGCGCGGCTTGGAGGTCTTGCTGCGCCAGAGCGCGAAAATCCTGTGCGACAGCGGCGCCAGCGGCGATGGTCAGCGACAGAACGGCGGCCGATGCGGCGGCGATCATTCGGTTCATGGGGTTTCCTGCGGCCTTTGATTTCAAGCTCGTGGGAAAGGTTAAACCCCATGCGTCCGGCGCTTGCCAACCCCGCCGCGCGGGATTTCGCCCGATTGTCACATGGGCTGCGGCGATGCGGCGCGCGTCAAAGCGGCGCCGGCGCCTCGACCGCTACGCCGAAGATCCGATCGAAGCTGCGCCTCAAGGCCTCGTCCGCCTCGTCCATCGTCGCCAGAACGCCGAGATCGACCAGGCTGGTGACGCCGTGTTCCTGGATGCCGCAGGGGACGATGCCGCCGAAATGATCCAGATCCGGCTCCACGTTCAGACTGATGCCATGGAAGCTGACCCATTTGCGCACCTTGACGCCGATGGCGGCGATCTTGTCCTCGCGCGACCAGCCCGCCCCCTTGCGCTCGACCCACACGCCCACGCGACCCGGCCGGATGTCGGCCGTCACGCCGAACGTCTCCAGGGCGCCGATCAGCCACAGCTCAAGCCCGCGCACGAAACACCGCACGTCCTTGCCGCGCCGATTCAGGTCCAGCATCACATAGGCTACGCGCTGTCCCGGCCCGTGATAGGTGAACTGTCCACCTCGCCCCGTGCGATGCACCGGAAACCGGCCGGCATCCAGAAGGTCGTCGTCCTTGGCCGAGACGCCGGCTGTGTAGAGCGGCGGATGTTCCAGCAACCAGACCATCTCATTCGCCTCGCCGGCCGCAATGGCGGCGACGCGCGCCTCCATGAGAGCCTCCGCGGCCGCATAGTCTACGTAGCCTTTCGACACGGCCCATTCGACCGGTCGGCCATCGTCGAGACGCAGTTTCTGAAGGGACGGGCTTAACGGCTCAGCAAGCATGACGCTTCAATGTGGTCGCCAGGGCGTTTCTGCAAGAGACGGCCCTCCAGTGAAGAGAGCTTTACGTGACCCAGATCAACGCCGTCGATGTCGAAATCTCAGTCGTGCTGGGTCGCTCGGTGCTGCCGATGTCGCAACTGCTGCGCATGGGTCGCGGCGCAGTGATTCCCCTGGACGCTGCAGAGGGCGACGAGGTCTGGATCCTGGCCAACAACTATCCGGTCGCGCGCGGCGAAATCGAGATCCGAGACGACCGCATCGCCATCACCGTCACCCGCCAGGCGGACGTGTACGACTTCATGGCCGGGTCGGCCTGAGGCTTTGATCCGCGACGTCTTTGCGTCGTTCATTTCGCCCTTTCCTTTTCCAACGGCTTCGTCTATTCGCCGCCGCTCCGATGCGAGCGGTCGTGGCGGAATTGGTAGACGCGCAGCGTTGAGGTCGCTGTGGGGCAACCCGTGGAAGTTCGAGTCTTCTCGACCGCACCATCTGGCTAAACAGGGCGATTCATCGGCTAAGTACGGCTGGACATTCTACCAAGGGAGGCGACCACGTGAGCACCACGGACACCGCCTTTGCTCCAGACGAGACGCTCGATAACGAAGACCACGCCGCCCTGGACGAGGACTATGTCCTCACCCCTCAATTCGTCGAGAAAGTCGTGGACGCCGCCGACGACGGCGACGGGATGCGGCTGCGCTCGCTGCTGGAAGACCTGCACCCGGCCGACGTCGCTGACCTGATGGGCTTTCTGACGGCGGAACACCGCGCGGTCGTCGTGCTGTGGTTGCCGCCCGAGCTTCTGGCCGAGACTCTGCCCGAGCTCGACGACAATATCCGCGAAGAGGTGCTGGAGCGGGTCCCGCACGGCACCCTGGCGGAGGCGCTGCAGGAACTGGATTCCGACGACGCCGCAGCCGTCGTCGAAGACCTAGAGGACGACCAGCGCGAACGCGTTCTGGCCGCCATGCCCGAGGTCGATCGCGCCGCCATCGAAAGCAGCCTGGGCTATGCGGAAGAGTCCGCCGGCCGCCTGATGCAGCGCGAGGTGATGGCCGCGCCCCAGTTCTGGAGCGTGGGCGACACCATCGACCACATCCGCAAACAGGGCGACGACCTGCCCGAGCTGTTCTTCGACATCTATGTGGTCGATCCGCTGAACCGTCCGGTCGGCGGCGTGCCGATCAGCGGCCTTCTGCGGGCCGCGCGCACCGTCGCCCTGACCGATCTGATGGAGCCGATCAACGAGATCGCGGTCGACCAGGATCAGGAAGAAGTCGCCTACATCTTCGAGAAATACCACCTGATCTCGGCGCCCGTCGTGGATGCGGCCGGTCGGCTGGTGGGTCAGATCACCGTCGATGACATCGTCAACATCATTCAGGAAGAAAACCGCGAGGACATCCTGCGTCTGGCCGGTGTCGCCGACGAGGACCGCGGTTCGTCCGTGCCCGAGATCGTGCGCGGTCGCGTGCCCTGGCTGGCGATCAATCTGGCGACGGCGGCGCTGGGCGCCAGCGTCATCGGTCTGTTCGAGGCCACCATCCAGCAGATCGTCGCCCTCGCCGTCCTGATGCCGATCGTCTCGGCCATCGGCGGCAACGCCGGCACCCAGGCCCTGACCGTCACCGTACGCGCCCTGGCGACACGCGAGCTGAACAGTTCGAATGCCCCGCGCACCTTCTGGCGCGAGATGATGGTCGGCCTGGCCAACGGCCTGATCCTGGCCCCCCTGATCGGCATCGCGGCCGGCTTCTGGTTCAGAGACGAAGACTGGAAGATCGGCCTGGTGATCGGCGCGGCCATGATCCTGAACCTGCTGGTCGCCGCATCGATCGGGGTCCTGACGCCGCTGACCCTGTCCAAGCTGAAGTTCGACCCGGCTGTATCATCGGCCGTGTTCGTCACGGCGACCACCGACTTCTTCGGCTTCCTGATCTTCCTTGGTCTGGCCACACTGGTGCTGCTCTAGACACGACGCGGACGATCCGGCGCGGCCCTTGCTGGGAGCGGTTCGAGCGCCGCGCGCCTGTTTCCAATTGGGTCAACTGTGTCTGACGTCCTCCCAAAACCGACCAAGGTGTCCCGCGAGGGCGTCCTGCTGATCAAGAGTTTCGAAGGCTTCCGGCCTCGAGCCATGCAGCGCAGCGACGGTCGCTGGGTCATCGGCTACGGCCATACCCAGTCGGCCCGTGAGGGCGCGAGAGTGTCAGAGGCCGAGGCCGAACTGCTGATGCAGTACGACCTGATCCCGGCCGTGAAGGCCGTGACCGATCATGTCCGCGTTCCCCTCAACCAGCACCAGTTCGACGCCCTGGCCAGCTTCGCCTTTTCCATCGGCGCAGACAGGTTCGCCGCCTCCGACGTGGTCGAACAGTTGAATGCGGGGTCCGTCCGTCAGGCGTCCGCGTCTTTGAGCGCCTGGGCCGATGAAGCCGCAGCCGAGACCCCGACCCGCCGTCGCTCGGCTGAACACGCGCTGTTCAACGCCGCGCCCGGCGCACCGGTCACCCTGGCGGACCTTTTGGCCGCGCCCCTGCCGTCTCCTTTCGAGACGGATGAACCGACCCTCCCCGCTGTCGACGGCGCCCTGGATGAGGCCGTCGCTCCCTTCCCGGCCCAGGACGACGTAGCGCTGGCTCAAGCGACCACTGCGCCTCAGCCCCACGCCGTCTATGCCGCGACGGCTGTCGGCCCGCTCCCGGACGTCTTGCCGTTGACCGGGCAATCGGAGACCGTGTCTGTCGCTGCGCCGATCATCGCCGCCAACGACATCCATGCCCCGGTTGAGGCCAAGCAGCCTGAGACGCCGTCGGGCTTCGCGGGTGCGCAGAAGACCAGCGTGGTGCTGACCGCGCCGGGACTGGCCGAAGCCGCGTCCGGCGACAGCGCCGCCGCACCGGCCATCGAGGGTGATGCGGCAGCCAGCGAAAACGTGCTGACCACGCGTGAGGTAGTGGCCCGCGCTCGGGCCAAGCGGCGTTCGGGCCTGGGGGAAACCTTGACCTTCGTCATCATGGGCGGCCTAGGCGCCCTGTGCCTCGGCGTCGCCATGGCCGCCTTTCGCCGCGCGTCGATATCGAACAGCAGCGACACCGCCACGGTCGCCTGGGTCCTGATCCTGGTCGCCGCCGCCTGCCTGGGGGTGTCGGGCTACAACTGCTATCGGCGCTGGGGACGGGCTGACCGCGTCTGACAGCGCTTGGCGAAAGGCCGTGCGCGATGCTACGCCCTAGCGCATGAGCATTCCCTTCGCGCCCCAATCCATGGAATTCGGCCTTGGCGAAAACGCCGACGCCATCCGCGACACCACCGCCCGCTGGGCCGCCGATCGCCTGGCCCCGCTGGCCGCCGAGATCGACGAAAAGAACGAATTCAAACGCGAGCTCTGGCCCGAGATGGGCGAACTGGGCCTGCACGGAATCACCGTCGAGGAAGAGTTCGGCGGCCTTGGCCTGGGCTATCTCGAACATGTCGTGGCGATGGAGGAAGTGTCGCGCGCCTCGGCCTCGATCGGCCTGAGCTACGGCGCCCACTCCAACCTGTGCGTCAATCAGATCCGGCGCTGGGGCACGGCCGAGCAGAAGCAGAAATATCTGCCCAAGCTGATCAGCGGCGAACATGTCGGCTCGCTGGCCATGTCCGAGGCCGGATCAGGTTCCGACGTCATGTCGATGCGCACCCGCGCTGAAAAGAAGGGCGATCGCTACATCCTGAATGGCACCAAGTTCTGGATCACCAACGCGCCCCACGCCGACACCCTTGTCGTCTACGCCAAGACCGATCCGGATGCGGGATCAAAGGGTTGTACCGCCTTCCTGATCGAAAAGGGCATGAAGGGTTTCAGCGTCTCCAAGAAGCTGGACAAGATGGGCATGCGCGGCTCGGACACCGCCGAACTGGTGTTCGAGGACTGCGAAGTGCCGGAAGACAACATCATGGGTCCGCTTGGCGGCGGCGCCGGCGTGCTGATGAGCGGCCTGGACTATGAGCGCGCCGTTCTGGCCGCCGGTCCTCTCGGCATCATGCAGGCCGCGCTGGATACGGTCCTGCCCTACGTCCGCGACCGCAAGCAGTTCGGCAAGCCGATCGGCTCGTTCCAGCTGATGCAGGGCAAGATCGCCGACATGTACGTCGCCCTGAACAGCGCCCGCGCCTATGTCTATTCTGTCGCCCGTGCCTGCGACGCCGGCCTGACCACCCGCTACGACGCGGCGGGCGCAATCCTGCTGGCGTCCGAGAATGCGGTGAAGGTGACGATGGAGGCTGTTCAGGCCCTGGGCGGCGCCGGCTACACAAAGGAATGGCCGGTCGAACGGCTGGTCCGCGACGCCAAACTCTATGACATCGGCGCCGGCACCAACGAGATCCGCCGCTTCCTGATCGGACGGGAACTGCTGGGCGGCTGACGGTTTTTTCCTCGCGAGGAGACAGACCATGCCCGCCAAATCCGCCGCTCAGCAAAAGGCCGCCGGCGCCGCCCTGTCGGCCAAGCGCGGGGACACGCCGAAGTCAAAGCTGAAGGGCGCGTCCAAGTCCATGGTCGAGTCCATGACGGAAAAGCAGCTGGAAGACCTTGCCGAAACCAAGCGCAAGGGCAAACCCGAGCACGTGCAGGACTGAGACACAGTCGATTTATCTGATCGCCTGTCCGTTCTGTAAGTGGCGATCCGCGCGCCGACCGCCTAGATGGGCGCAATCTCCAGCCGAGCGCCCCGCCTGATGCCCGCCCAACCGCCTCCGAACGACGACCTGCGGCGGTTCTCCGACGTTCTTGAAGACCTCGGCCACGCCCCAGAACCCAAGCTGACCATGGCCGAACTGGTCGCGTCGTTCGGCGAGCGCGGCTTCGGGGCCATGATCCTGATCCTGTCGCTGCTGGCGCTCCTGCCCTGGCCGCCCGGCGGCAAGGCGGTCTTCGCCGTACCGATCATCCTGATGTCCCTGGAACTGGCCTTCCAGAGACAGAGCGTGTGGCTGCCGCGCTGGATGTTGAAGGCCTCGGTGTCCCGCGCCGCCTACACGTCCTTGATCGCCACGCCGTTCGAAGCCCCGGCCTGGCTGCGCCGCTGGGTCCTGTCGGCAAAGGTGCGGATCGCCGGGCGCCGCTACATCTTTTCCGACGGCGTGAGGCGCGCCGTTCGCAGACGCCCGAATGGCCTGAGCGTCCTCAAGATGGTGCGCGCGATCGAACGACTGACCCGCCCGCGCCTGCCGCTGCTGACCGGCGATGTCGCCGACACCTTCACCGGCCTGGTCTGCGTGGTGCTGGCCCTGATCATGGCCTTGCCCATCCCGTTTGGAGACGCCCTGCCCGGCATCGCCCTGGTTTTGTTCGCTCTGGGGATGATGCAGCGTGACGGGGTCGCGATCCTGCTCGGCGTCGTCGCCACCGCCGCCAGCGCCCTCTATCTGTTCCTGATCTGGGCCACAGTGGTCGAGGTCGCCCAGCACGTCACCGGCTGGTTCGCCAAGCTGCTGCACTGACGGCGACAAAAAGGGCCGCCGGGTTTCCCCGACGACCCTTCATTGCCTGACCGCGAACGGTCCGGCCGCAACTCAGTCTGAAAGGCTCAGACCAGACCCTCTCCGAGGGCCAGGGTCGCGGTCGCCGCTCGCGATTGATGACAATGAGACACTGGATCACCTCCTTTCGACTGTTGAACAGGGAGGTGAAACATAAGACGGCTCAACGCCTTGCGCCAATGGGCTTCGCGCTTTCGTGAACGCAGGCCGATCTACTGCGTCGGCGACGCCCCGCCGGACAGGCCCTGCATGATCATGCGGTTGATGTCGATCAGGTCCTGGAAGCTTTCCTCGCCCCGCATGATCGCCGAGGAATGGCGATTGACGAACAGGCTCAGCGAAATGATTTGCGCCCGCATCGGAGCGCCCAAGGCATTGCCCGGATCACTGCACTCGCCGGCCAGCGTCGACCAGAGACGCCGGTTCCAGTCCAGCGCATCGATGCGGGTGGCGATGTCGGATTCATCGACGGTCGAGGCGTGAACCAGAGCGCGCGTGACCTGACCGAACAGACGGTACTCCAGGTCGCGCGGGCTCTCAGCCCTCGCTGTCGCTGCTGTGTAGGCCTGAAGCGACATTCAGCACTCTCTCTTCATACTCGACAATCTTACGCGCCGACATCAGGGCCTTGTAGTATTCGCGCGCCAGCACATGACGCGAGGCCGCGACACATTCCGCCAGAATTTCGGGATTCTGCGTGGCGCCCATGAATTCCGTGATCCGCAGGGCCAGTTCGTCGAAGAACTTCGACGCCGAACTCTCGTCCAGATACATCATCATGATCGGGAAATAGATGCGGCGTGCGGGCGTGGTGACGTCCTCGGCCTGCATGATGTCCTTCTCGCGCAGGACGCTTGCGCGGTTTTGAAGGATCAGCACGCCGCGACGATCGCCGTTCTGGACCACGGCGCCATTCAGAACGAACTTCTCGCCGGGTTTCAGCGACAGCTTCAAGGCCATTGAGGACCGTACTCCAGTCGTGGTCGAGCCGGTCGCGCACGACAGCTCCGAGTGAATCCAACCCTACCCCGGCATCAGTTAACCATCCCTTGTGAGAGCGATCCGCTGGAACGCGTATCGTCGCCGCTGCGTTGGCTTGTCGAAGAGGAGACGACCATGCCGGACAACGACTATCAGGACGATCAGGAACAGTCTGAGACGTTCGACGAAACCCATTTGGACGACGAGGGTGACGGCGAATTTCTGCTGGATGAAGCCGACCAGGTGCTGGACGTGACCCAAGCCGATGGCGATGCTGATGAAGAGGATTTCGACGAAGACGCCGAGATCGATCTCGATGACCAGTTGGCCCTCGACGGCATCGAACGCGAAGCCGACGCTCTGCTGGGCGTCGATGGCGAAAACCGCGATCAGATCGACGCCGAAGGCGGGCCTGCGTCAGCGCCGGATGAAGTCGAGCTCGTCTATTCGGGCCTGATGGAAAACGAACGCGGCGCACAGGCCAGCGCCGCCCATTGGGAAGCCAAACGGCTCTCCGATGACGACATCACCGACCTGGGATACGGCCCGGACGGCGATCAAGACGCTCCGGCGCAATAAGGAGAGAATGACATGACCGACGACAAAGCCCGTCACGACGCGTCGCCCGACGCTCCGCACGCCAAGCGCACGACTTCGCAGGACGGCGTGCCGGACCAACTCGATAAGATCGACACGTCCGACAGCCGCCAGGAGGCGCTGGTTGATGAAGGCCTTGAAGAGACCTTCCCCGCCAGCGATCCAGTCTCGGCGAAGCGCATCACCTGATCGCTGTTCACGACGCAGGCGATCCGCTAACCCACTTCGTGGAAACACGGAGTGGGTTTTTCTATGAGCCGTTTCGAAGGCACAGACCGTTACATCGCGACGAGCGACCTCAAGGTCGCGGTGAACGCCGCGGTCGCATTAGAGCGTCCGCTGCTGATGAAGGGCGAGCCCGGCACAGGCAAGACGGTCTTGGCCTATGAGATCGCCAAGGCCTTTGACGCGCCGCTGATCACCTGGCACGTCAAATCCACGACCAAGGCCCATAACGGCCTGTATGAATACGACGCCGTCAGCCGGCTGCGCGACAGCCAGTTGGGCGAGGAACGCGTCCATGACGTCCGTAACTATCTGAAGAAGGGCAAGTTGTGGGAGGCCTTTACCGCCCCTGCCCGCCCCGTCCTGCTGATCGACGAGATCGACAAGGCCGACATCGAGTTCCCGAACGACCTGCTGCAGGAACTGGATCGCATGGAGTTCTACGTCCAGGAAACGGACGAGACGATCCGCGCCGAAGTGCGCCCCATCGTCATCATCACCTCCAACAATGAAAAGGAGCTGCCCGACGCCTTCCTGCGGCGCTGCTTCTTCCACTTCATTCGCTTCCCCGACGCCGAGACCCTGTCGGCCATCGTCGACGTGCACTTCCCCGGCATCAAACCGCGCTTGGTTTCAGAAGCGTTGAAGACCTTCTACGAAATCCGCGACACGCCGGGCCTGAAGAAGAAGCCGTCGACCTCAGAGCTTCTGGATTGGCTGAAGCTGTTGCTGGTCGAGGATATCGACGCCGAGACCCTGCGTGAGAAGACGCCGACCAAGCTGATCCCGCCGCTCCACGGCGCGCTGCTGAAGAACGAGCAGGACGTGCATCTGTTCGAACGCCTGGCCTTCCTGAACCGCCGCGAAGGCTCTCGTCCCGGCGGCTGATCCCGTGATTACCGCGATTTCACTGGATCACGCGGCCGCAGCGCGCAGAATGGGGGCCAAGAGAGGTTCGACCATGCGTCATGTCCTGCTTTATCTAGCGCTCAGCGCCAGCCTGGCCGCCTGCGACGGCGACAACTCGGTCCGCATCACCACCACCTCCTCCAGCGATGATCAGGGCGCGGGCGTATTGAAGGTGATCGACGCCCTGCAATGCCCAGACAATCTTGGCGTCCTGACGCGAAAGGGCTTGGCGGCGGCGGGCGGCGCGAACTGCGTTTATGGCGGCCCCAAGGGCGCCGACGTCGTGCTGCATCTGGTCAAGCTGGACGGTCGCTCCGTCGATGACGTCCTGCGGGACTTCGAAGCGCGCGCCAGCGCCGATCTGCCCCATACGGTCGCGCGCTTGGCCCCGGGCGCTGGCGATGCGCCGCCGCCTCCGCCTCCGCCATCGATCGAGGCAGATACGACTTCCGTCCAGGCGCCTGGGGTTGACATCAAGACACGCGGCGAGGACGCCTCGGTCCGCCTGCCGGGCCTGAAGATCGAGACCCAGGGCGATAACGCCAGCGTCCGCATCGGCGGCATCAACATCCAGTCCAAGGACGGACAGAACGTCCGCACCGAAACCTCGACGGTCAGCGTGGACTCCAACGACAACTCCACGCGCGTTCGCTCCCGTGCGCCGGGCGCGGCGACGCGCATGACCTATATCCTGGCTGACGATCAGCCCGGCGATGCGGGCTGGCGCCAGGTGGGCTTCGAGGCGCGCGGCCCGAGCGGCGGCCCGATCGTGATCGCCGTGGTCAGGTCCAAGGATCGCCGAAATGACGGCATTTTCGACGACGCCAAGGAACTGGTCACGCTGAACGTCGGACGCTGACGCGGCGATTTCCTGCGCCGTCTGGTCCCTCCCGCTTGATCCCGGCGTATCTTTGCGTCACCTGACCAGCCGACAAGCGATCAGGACACGCGATTTGGCCGAGCGCCCCACCAAGAAGAACGCCCCCCGCGCCTGGCAGCGCATGCTGTCCGGTCGTCGCCTGGATCTGCTGGACCCGTCGCCGTTCGACATCGAGATCGAGGACATCGCCCATGGCTTGGCGCGCGTCGCCCGCTGGAACGGTCAGACCATCGGCGAGCACGCCTTTTCGGTCGCCCAGCACTCGTGCGTGGTCGAAGAGATCGCCGCCCACATCAAGCCCGGCCTGGACCCAAAATGGCGTCTGGCCGCCCTGCTGCATGACGCCTCGGAATACGTCATCGGCGACATGATCTCGCCGTTCAAGGCGGCGCTCGGAGCCGGTTACAAGGATTTTGAGGCCAAGCTGGAAGCCGCGATCCATCTGCGCTACGGCCTGCCGCCCAAGACGCCGCAAACGATCAAGACCCTGATCAAGAAGGCCGACAAGGCCTGCGCCTTCTTCGAGGCGACGCAGTTGGCGGGTTTCACCGAAAAGGAATCGCTGGGCTTCTTCGGCAGCCCGCCCGAGGGCTACAGCCTGACGATCGAACCTCAACCCGCGCCGGTCGCCCAGGCCCGCTATCTGGAACGCTACCGTGTCCTGGCTGGCGCTGTCGGCCTGATCCCCGCCGACGACGCCTGGCACACGGAATAACATGATGACCCAGGGGGCGGAGGATGGCGTTCGCATCGGTCTGTCGGCGGTCGTGATGACCTTGAAAGACCGGCAGGCCGTCGTCCTGACCACCCCGACCGAGGACGGCTCGCGCGCCCTGCCCTTCGGGCCGTTCGATCCGGTGCGCGACCGCACCTTCGAACGCGCCCTGCGGGATTTCGTGACCGCCCAGACCGGATTTCGGCTCGGCTTCGTCGAACAGCTCTACACCTTCGGCGACGCGGGCCGCGCCTCTCCCCGCGCGACGCCCGGTCCTGGCCGGCACAGAGAGGTCTCCGTCGGCTATCTCGCCCTGACGCCCGACGCCGCGGAAGGCCAGACCCACGACGCCCGCTGGGACGCCGTGTTCGAGTTCTTTCCCTGGGAAGATCGGCGCGGCGGTCATGATGCGCAGATCAAGGAAGGCCTGCACGCCTGGGCCGAGGGCGACGAGCACCGACTGGCCCGCGCCCGCGCCCTGTTCGCCCTGACGCCCGATCACCGCTGGAACGAAGAGCGGGTGCTGGAGCGCTATGAACTGCTCTACGAAGCGCGTCTGGTCGCCGAGGCATGGCGCGACGCCGACCTGTCGCCCACGCAGCCCATGCCGGGCCGCATCATGTCCTCGGATCACCGCCGCATCCTGGCGACCGCGCTCGGCCGTCTGCGCAGCAAGCTGAAATACCGCCCGGTCCTGTTCGATCTGACCCCTGGCGTCTTCACGCTGTCCCAACTCCAGGCGGGCGCCGAGGCCGTCTCGGGCCTCAGCCTGCACAAGCAGAATTTCCGGCGCGGTGTGGAGCGCACTGGGCTGGTCGAACCCACCGGACAGCTGTCTTCCACCACGGGCGGCCGACCCGCTGAACTGTTTCGATTCAAGGGCGTGGACGCCCAGACCGGCGCCGCGCCGGGCCTGTCCTTGCCCGCGCAAAGATAGCGTCGGATTTCTTTCACAGACGGGTTGCGAAGCGCTGCGGCTCCGACTAGAGAAGCCCCTCGCTCGACCAAGCGATATCGGCGCCGCGGAGAGGTGGCAGAGTGGTCGAATGTACCGCACTCGAAATGCGGCGTGCCTGGAAGGGTACCGTGGGTTCGAATCCCACCCTCTCCGCCATTTCCTGAGAAAACACCGTACAAACAACGGTGTACCTCAGGCCCTAGTAACCACCACTGGGATTTGGTACCGTTTCATGGTCCCCACAGTTCGCTGTGAGGGCGTCTTCCGCCTGGGTCGTACGCCCCGGTGAAAGAGCTTGGGGTTCGCCGCATCGCGCGGAAGCCGTCCCCGCACCTTCTTTGTCGAAGCGGCACCTATTACCTGCGCGTGCGGGTGCCGGTTCATCTGAAGGCGCGGATCGGTGTCAGCGAGATCCGACGGTCTTTAGCCGTCCAGCATCCTCGACCAGCACAGGCCCTCGCCCTTCGATATGGCGCGCGCGTGTTGGAGATGTTCGAGATGATCACCCGTCAACCTGTCACCAAGGCTGAAGCCCGGCGTTTGGTCGCGGGCTGCTTCTTAGACCTCCGAAAAGACGCTGAGCTGGGCTTTCTGCCGATCACGGAGCGACCGGACCTTGAGAGGGATGAGCAGCGTGACCTCTCCCGACAACGGATCAACGCTCTCCAGGAACAGGTGAACCTGAAGACCTTCGATGCGGAGATCAGGACGCGGGCGATCCTGCTTACCGGGCGTTCCGGCATCGCCTTCCTCGACCAGCCCGAGGGCGTGCAAGCAGACATCATGGAGGGTGTCGCCCGGGCCTGCATCGAGCAGACCCGATTACAAATGTTCCGGCTGGACGACCGGCTTGCGCCGTATGATGCCGTCGACCCGCTTTTTAAGCTCATGCCGACGAACGACGAGGTTCCGTGTTGCGCGGCTGCCTCCGGGAAGACCCTCGGAGAACTGCGGAGCCTGTATCTCAAGTACGGCGAACTTCATTGGGTGCCGAAGACCCTTGCAAGCCGGCAACGCCAGCTCGCACTGATTGTCGAATTCTTCGGACAGGATATGAGATCGTCCACACGTGCTGTCGCCGCAGTGCTTGGCCGCCGGCCGGTTCACGGCGAGGCATGATCTCAAATGTGTCCACTACCCACTTTTAGATTGCTCTCGGCCGCTCCCGTGTCACGCTCAACTCTGGGATCGAATGCCCTTGGCCCTCCCGCCAATCAGCCGGAGAGCCAGCATGTTTCCCGAAGCAATTTTCGACGCCACCTTGGACCTTCTGTCCGACGAAATACGAGGGCAGGAGATCCCCTCCCCAGCCCCGTTGAACACAGATAGTTGGCTCGCCCGGTCGGTTCTGCAAAAAGCGCTTCGTCGTGGGATGACAGACCTAGCTTTGAGCGCGGCCGCTCAACTTCATCTCCTGGATCGTCGCACGCTGTGGCGACGACTGATCGTCACCGCCCTTGAAGACCTCGGCCCGCAAGAGTTCGGAACCATTGCTGCCGTCGTCTGCGCCGCTCGGAACTCAGGCTGGCGCACTAGATCGGGGGGAGACTGGCCAATAATCGCGGCGCTAATTCGGCGTGCATGCGCAGGCACGCGCAGTCAAGTTGCGAATGACCTCTGGAATATTGCCCTGCACGATCCTGCCCTGTCGGATGCGAAAGCTGACATATGCGAGCTTTCACCTGACGCCGTTCGCGAGCTGTCGATGCAGGCTTCCGACCTTGGAGTCAGGGCGAGCGCCGCCCTTGTCGCAATTGGCCAAGCCGAATGGTGCGACAGCGGTAGTTACGATTACCGCGCCTTTTTTGAAGTGTACGCCGCTCGCGCTCCCGTAGAAACCGCAGTACTTTCAGAGGCGTTTAGAATAACGCGCGTCCCTCTGGCCGGACTTCTCCTGATCTTGGGTCATGAGACCGCGCAACCAGTTGCACGGATAAATGACGACGTCGCACCCGTCGCTTGGAACGGTCCAATCCCGACCTTCGCCATGGACCAATACACCCGCTCTGGCAAAACGGTGATTCGGCAGTTTGTGCAGCAGTCCGCGATTTGGAATAGGTTCTGCAAACACTGGCATATCCAGAAGCCGAACCATATCGCGGCAGCAGCGGAGCTATTATTCCGGATCGATGGCGCGGCGGTCACGTCACGGGCGCTAAGCCGTCAATCAGCTGATCTTCGCAACCGATCCGAGATTTTGGGATGCTTTATGCCGGTCGGAGCTGTCCATGACGCAGCGTCGGTCATACGCCTCCAGCTGCCGCTTATCGATAAAATGCGCTCAAGCTTCAAACTAACCTGAAACAGGCGCTTCCTACCTCTATGGATGCTCAAAACGCCCACAGATCGGTCTATCAGAGCAGGATCAATACCAAATAAACTCCTACCTTCGGGAATGGGTTAGGCACTGCAAACCGCATGCGGCTGACGGGGCATTCGCATGAATGCCTCCACAACAGGTTGTCACGGCGTCTGGACAAGCTCGTCCCGAGCGTGCACGTGTGTATTTCTGGTTGGGGGCGAGCGCCTTTGAGGGTCGTATGAGGCGAATGGCATTTCGCATCTGGACCACCTGATGCCGCTTTGGTCGATCGATCTGCGCTTGATGGCGCGGCGTCAGATTGCACAATGTTCTCAATGCGAAATATTCTGACGGTGCGGCATCCATGCTATTTCTCCATCTGTCTGACATCCACTTTCGGGCGTCAGAGGTCGCAACGGCGCAGGATCCAAACCGCAATCTTCGCAACGAGATCGTTCGTGACGCGAAAAAATTCTGCGAAGATTTGGGCAAGACCCCCGTTGGCATACTTATCTCGGGTGATATCGCTTTTGCTGGTCAGAGAAGTGAGTACGAGTTCGCGAAAGCTTGGCTGAAAGTCTTGGCAGAAGCTTGTGGAACAAACCTCAGCTCTGTGTTCGTTTGTCCCGGCAACCACGACGTCGATCGCAAGCTTGCCGGTCGCTACATGAATCAAGCTCTACACCAGCAGATCAAGAACGCAGACCCCATGGTGCTTCATCAGCTCATGGAGGGCTTACTCAGAGACGATCAGACGGGCCGCATTCTTTACGAGCCATTAGATGAATACAACTCTTTCGCAGGTCAGTTCTTTTGCGACATGAACGCCCCTGACCGGACTGTCGTTTCTCGGAATGATCTCCGCTTTTCTGACGGATCTCAGCTCAAGATTTGGGCAGTTAATACGGCTTGGGTTTCCAGCGAAGCCGACGACGAGAACCAGCTTTTCATCGATACCGCAGCTTTGCAGATTCCACGTGAAGCTGGGGTAGAGAACATCGTGATGTTCCACCATGCTAACCGATGGCTTCGCAACGGCCAGACATGGGATGACCACCTCCGAGCGGTCGCACGCATCCAGCTATGCGGTCATGAGCATCTGGCTCGGGTCGAGGAGTTTAAAAGCTGCGTTCGCCTTCGCGCGGGCGCGCTCCACCCAGAACGAACTGAACCCAATTGGCAACCTGGCTATAACTTGTTTGAGGTCGATGTTGAGGAAATAGACGGCCGCCGGGTGATGAATGTCGATGTTCATGTTAGGGTTTGGTCGCCTGCTACTGAAACTTTTCAAGCCCAGGCAAGCTCGGACGGAAACGTTTGGAAAAACTCTTTCGGGCTCGAAGCGTGGACACCACCTGTCACAGCCGGCCGCTCAGAAGAAACAGTCGAGGACGAAAGCGCTGAGAATGTTGATCAGGATGCCGCGACGATGAACGGGCGCGAGATCGGCATCGCGTTTTTCAGCTTGCCTTACAGCCGCAAGCTAGAGATCGCCGCACGTCTTAACTTGATGGACGAGTCAGATATCAACCAGCCGGATTACGAGCGTTTCCGACGTGTCTTCAAACGCGCGGCCGAGCGGAACCAAATGCCTGACCTTGAGGCGGCCATTGTCTTGGCCGGCGGAGCCGTAGCAAGGAACTGAAATGAATTTTGCGGATAAGTATGCTTTAGCAGGGCTGCAACCTGGCCCTGACATCATAGGTTTGCGCAAGAAATCTATCGAACGCGTACCGAAAGATTTGAAACACCCCCAAGTCCTCAACCTTTGCAGATATTATTTCGATCTGCCGAACGCAGATGTTCAGTGGCTGACTGACATTCTTGTCGAAGACGACGGAAGCTTCTCGTTGATCACCAATGCCCGCGAGATGAAGACGCTCGTGGCCTGCGTTCTGTCGGATCGGATAGAAGGTGGATACAACTTCACAACTCTCTCGGTTTTGGTTGCTTCCGCCATGGGTAAAAGGCAGCCGGTCGAAGCGGCATGGCTGTTGGAAATGGCAGCGCAAGCTGAAGTTAATCAGCAGGTCGCCACCCACCGGCCTCCTATCGCGCCGGACATTAAAAAATTGACCGCTAGCAAGCTTGCCGAGGAGATTGAAGCTCTGTCGGAGAACGAAGGCGATTACGTCGGCGTCATTGGAAAAGTCCGGGCTGAATCTATCAGCAATTCGACCGCTCTAATCACGCAATGCAACGCTGCTGTATCAGCCTTGGCTAAGCAAAATTCGCTTCTACAAGAACAAACTAACATATTGTGGTGGCTCTATGGTGCCAGCAGCAACTACCTTGATCGGCCGTTCGCCGATGTGCCTTTCCCTTCGAACTACCTTCTCTGTGGACTTGAACTCGCCGAGCTCTGCCTTAATCTTGGCCCAGTGGCTACTCCGGTCATGCTGGAGCGCATGGCTAAACTCTCCAAGAAGGGGCGAGGCACAGCCGCGCTATCGACGGCAGTCGAAGGGATCGACCAAGCTGCAATTGAGAAGATCCCACTTTCGCGTATCGGCGGCTTTGACGACCTCTTCGTCGTTCATTCTGCCCTAGAGAAGTATGCATCTGGCGGCCCCGGCATCTGGCAAGCCTTGGTCGCGAAAGAGACCGGTCTGGATGTTACAGCCGCCGTCGAGCCTCGCGACTTGGGCATCCAGGCATTTCGGGAATACCGTTTGGCGGTAGGCATCTCGTGACGGATGTCGATATCGATCCGTCGGACATCGACGCTTTCGATGATGACGTCTCTGTCCCGCCGACAGCTGAAGATGATTGGGAGCCATTGGCGTCAACGCGGCTTTTCGACGGAGTGGGTGCCGACGCCTTCCTGAGAAGAGCTCCAGCGACCATCGTGGCGATTGTCGGCGAGCGAGGCAGCGGCAAGACCACGCTAGTTAGTACTATATACGAGCGCTTCCTGAGAGAACCCTTTGGCGGGTACCTCTTTGCTCTCAGCCGAACCCTTACGGGGTTCGAGCAGCGCCTGTTCACATCACGTCTGGCGTCTGGCCGAGCAGTTCCCGCCACGCCAAGAACATCGGCCCAAGACCCACTCCACTTCTTTCATCTGGCTTTGGCCAGGGACAGTAACCCGAGCGTCCATTTCAACTTACTTCTGTCTGAGCGGGCTGGCGAACTATACCGTCTAGTGCGAGACAACCCGGCCAGAGCGTTGGATCTTCCCGAGATAACAAAGGCCGATCACATTGTGGTCGTGATCGATGGACGTAGGCTAATCGACCCCAAGTCGGCCGCTGAAGCTGCTGCCGAAACGCGCGGGCTGCTACGAGCTTTAGCAGATAGTGGGGCAGTACCAACCACCGCATGTGTTCAAGTTGTCGCTACAAAAATGGATCTCTTTGCTGGGCGTGGAAAGACTAAGTCTCGCGCTGCGTTGAAGGAGCTTCAGGATGCTTTAACGAAAGCGTTTGCAGCCCGCTTCGCAAGTTTCCAACACTTTGAAGTCACAGCACGAGACCCAAAGGCAAAAGTGTCAGTCGGCTCGGGCACTGAACGATTGCTGAACCTTTGGACTGCTGATCGCCCGCCGCCCGCTCGCCCGAAGCCTGATCTGCCCGTGCTGACGACCCAGTTTGATCGCCTCAGGCTTAAACCAGGAGCCTGATGTGGCTAACACAAGAACGGTAATTCTCGGACTTCCGGAGTCTGGAAAAACCACATTTCTCGCTGCACTTTGGCATCTGATGGAGTCTGAGGAAACGGACATTGGCTTGGTCGTTGATCGTGTCGAAGGTGATCAAAAATACCTGAATGATATCGCCGCCAAATGGCGCACATATCAGCCCGTCGGCCGTACGTCCCAGGTGGGTGATACGGATGTATCCATCCTTGTGCGTAACACTGCGACTAATGAAACGGGGGAACTAAGCTTCCCCGATCTAGCGGGCGAGGCGTTCGACCGCCAGATCGAAGACCGCCGCATCACGCCTAGCTACCTCACAAACTTTGATGGCGACGACGGCGTCCTATTGTTCATTAAGGTTGACCGCGTGGACGAAGAAATGTCCATCGCAGAAATGAATGAGCTGGTGGGCGCACCGGCCGAAGGCGGGGCTGACAAGGACGCGTCGGTCGACCCTGACGAAGTCGAATGGGGACCCAAGCTGATTTTGAACCAAGCCCGGATCGTTCAGATTCTTACCGACCTCCTTGATCGGCCATTCGCCGTACGGCCTCGGCGTTTGGCAGTTATTTTGTCTGCTTGGGATGTTCTTCTTAACCCGCCGGCTCCCGAAGACTGGCTTGCGAGCAATATGCCGCTGGTGCATCAGTTTTTGACATGCAACCGATCAATGTTTGAGACGCAGGTCTACGGAGTTTCTGCTCAGGGCTTAGATCTGGAAAAAGGTGACGTTTCTAAAATGCCCCACCTCACTGCGAGCAAGCGCATTACTATGGTTGGGAATGGCGCTAGAATCCATGACCTCACAGCACCTTTGACTTGGCTGATGACGGGCTGATCGTGGGTCTAAAAGCAGTTCATCAGGCGCTCTTCGGTTATGAGGATGGGCACCGGCTACTTGCGAGTTCGCTTCGCTTGTCGCCAACATTGACGTCCAGTCTCACAGTCGCGAGCGATTTGGCTCCGGATGTACGCTTCCACGGAACTGACGGGTATTGGACAGGCTTCCCGCTGCCCGAACTCAAAATGTACGCCTTAATGCGAACCTGGCCCGCGCCAGAGATGCCACGCCCCGGTTGCGTCTGGACCCATGTTTTATTCGTGGACATCGAGATTTTGGGAACGACGCGGGAACTCGGCGCTTTCACGCATCTCGTGCAACGTCCTCAAGCGGATTGGACGAAAGCTCGCTATAGCAATGCCTTGCCATTCAACGCTGAAGAACACGGGCTCGCTCGTATACCAACTGCTTATAAGAGGGCTGATGAAATTCTGAGTGTCATCTATCATCCGGGAAGGCCTCGCTCTATCGAAGCATCGCCGGGCGAGTTGGATGAACTGATATTTGCGTTGTGGTCGCAGCAATGGCCTAGGCTACGCCGGAACTTCCGATTCCAGACTGCGGTAGTTGGCCATGACAGTCCGACCCGGCAATCGATGTTCGATCTTAGATTGATTTCGACAACTGCGCTGCCTGAGGGGCCAAACATACTTGTTGATGCGATCGAGCCACGCTGGGTTGGCGCAGCTGCGGAAGACATCGTTACTGGACCGACTGGTCTATTCAGGGCGTTTCTGCGCCGATACGGAGATGACGTTAGGCGGCCTCGCTCATCCTTTGCTCCCCTCGCGACCGTTTTCACCTCCCGCGGCGAAAGACTAAATGGTCAAGGTGCCTACGGCGTTCTCGAACTTGTAGCTGAGTCGTTCCCAGAGCCGTCAGACGCCGTCACGCTCAAAACGGATCTGATTTCTGGCGATGATCCTGAACTTTCTGCGGACCTGATCAGCCTGCTCAGCTTCTTGGTGTCTTCCGATAATGGCGGGAGTTTTCCCCCAATTCCAAACCGGGCATTCCATAAGCTGAAGTCATATTGGCCGAAGCGGAAGGCCGAATTGCTTGATTTGGCGCAGGCGGCTCTTCACAGCAATCACGAGATTGCACCATCGGTTGTCGATGCCGTCGTTTCGGCGATACCCAAAGACACGGTGTGGGTGGCCACAACTGACTGCCCGCCGCTGCGAGAGGCAATCGTTCGTCGAAATCCGCAGGTGCTTGTCAGCGCGCCTGAGGATCGGCTGGACAATGACGCGATGTTCGAGCTGCTGGAGCATGTTCCGAGCGATGCAGATTATCTGACGGATCTGTTTATGTCGCTGGTGCGTCGAGACGATCAAAGGCTGGTGGACTGGGCTTTTCAACGCGACCCGAGTGGCGTGATTGACGTCATCTTCGGCTATGTTTCGGCAAACTACCCGATTCCTCAGATCTGGCACCGATTGCTTGCTAGTCGCCCAGCCGAAATTCTCAGGTTGGATCGCCTCTCTGCGATTGAAACCGAGTCCGGTTTGCTGAACGTTGCGAGTATGGTCGGATGGGAATCTGACGAGATGGTAGTTGCTGGTCCTAGTGTTTGGATTGCCCCATTGAAAACAGCCCGACAAGATCTTTCAGACGATGATCGGGTGTGGTTGCAAAGCGGTCTGTTGGTCTTAGCACTTAGATCCGGCTCGGATCCTAGTGCTCCTGACCTTCTTGAATTGGTATTCGATCCTGTTTTTCGTAGAGCCGACAAGAGCTACCTTCCCTATCGCGTACGTGAGCTGTTAGACCGGTGGTTGCCGCGTGCACCGTACTTCAACAGCGATCTGGCAAATAGACTGGTGCTTGGGATCGCCTACGCGATTCGATACGGTGGATTACCCCCTTCCGCCTACTATCAAGTCACCTCAGACAAGAACGCTGCAAAGGGCGTTCGCAAAGCGCTCGATGTCGATACGACCGGCCGGAAAATTCTTCGGTCGATCGGTTTGAAGTGATCGACCGAATTTGGAAACGGCTAGATAGTGCCGTTTTGACCTTTTCGCCGACAGAGAATGGCTGGCCCCACAACGCTAGGATATTGTCCGATTTTTCCATTCCTGCATCCGTCAAGGCAGTTGAACCAAGTGTGAAGACCGCCCTCGATGCAATAGCAGTGCGCAGCTCAGTGGCACCGCACATGATACCATTCCTTGACATCCAATTGGTTTAGTTTACTCGATAAATCAATACCTTAACCTACGTCTAGGCATGAGCATCTCCTCCCACCCTCTCCGCCATTCCGTCGGGAATAGCCTAAACTCAAAAGATCCAAGCCTCAGACGCTCGCTGATTCTGATCTTCTGGCATGCATAATTGCTCAGCGCGCTGGCGTGGTCGCCGTGCTCTAAGGCAATCCCCTGCACCCGCTGACGGGGCCGCCGCCGATCGACAGGTTTTCTTAAATGGCGCCGTCAGTTGTGACGACATTCAGCCGTGCGCACGCCGCCCCGATGTTGAGGTCGAAGAGCACAACCGACGAAGACTCTCGCTCAGAACAACGCCACGCCCTCTTCCCCACGGCACAAGAGCGAGAGCCATGGTGTCGGCGCTATTTCGGTATCCGAACCTGAAGCTCCGCCTTGGGAAAATCCAGGGCGAAGGCATCGAGGTTATTCAACAGGTCCGACCCGAGGATCAGCTCTGGCGTTTGCCCCCCCCTGGCGTCAGGGGCTTCGTCAGCAACGAAGATCAACGGCACGTTCTGGAAGTTGACCGGCCCCAAACGGATGCGGTTCACAGTTCCCTCTAGGACCGCCGTCCCATGGTCGGTCGCACCGCGGATCTCGCCTGCTGGCGCAAGGCGCGAATCGGTCTCCGTCCAGCCGAGGGCCTTCAAGGCCCCTCCAGACGCCACGGAAACGGATGCGCCGGTATCGATCAAAGCGTTGAAGGTTACGCCGTCGATGTCGACCGGCACCTCAAGCAGGCCGCTGTCGTTGAGGTGGCCGGCGACGGAGACAAAGCCCGTCTTCGGGATACCGGAGGGTTCGATCGAAAGACGCTTTGCAGCGTTGTCGAAGACGACACGATCCTGGGTGAAAACCTCCATGCCGACGATGCCGCGCGCGTCGGTGACCGTCGCGTTCGGCAAGGCGATCATGCCGACGGCCGTCCTATCAAACAGGGCTGTCTTGAAATGATCGACGCCATAAAGCGCAGCCTGCTGCTGGCCAGCGACCCCGCCGACACCCATCTCCCCAATCGCCGGCAACCCAAGCTCGTCGACCAGCGCCGGCGTCAGAAGGCTGGTCTGCGCGGCGGTATCGACGACCATACGGAAGGGTCCCTTCCCATTGATCTCAGCCTCGATCGTCGGTCGGCCACGGCTGTCGCGGGTCAAGGCCGACTCCTTGGAAGCGAGCATTGGCGCCTCGGCTGTCGCGGCTTGGTGCTGTGGCTGCTTAGCGGCGGGCTGGGGCGCGTTGATGGCCAGGCCGGCGATCAGGATCAGAGCGTGCATGTCAGTCTCCAGGACAGATCGCTCGATCTGTACTCGATCAAGCTGATCGGAAACTGGCGCCGTCTCATTTCGCCAGACCTGGTCTGGCTGTCGTCATGGCCGCGAGGACGCGTCGGGATCAAAGCGCAGCGCCACTTCGGCGCCCCCGCCCGGAGCCTCTCCGATCTCCACCGCGCCCTCGTGCCGATCGACCACAGCTTTCACGATCGCAAGCCCCAGCCCATAACCGCTACGTCCCGTCGAAAAGCGGGTGAACGGCTCGAACAGCGATTTCATTTGTTCGGCGGGAATACCGGGCCCCTGGTCGCGCACCCTGACCCAGCCATCCTTGTCCAGCCGCACCACGACGCGCTGTCCCTCAGCCGAAAACGACAGGGCGTTGTCGATCACATTGCCGACTGCGGTCTCGACCAGGCCCGGATCGGCCCAGAGGGTGTAGCGCGTCACTTCGCGTTCGAAGACGAGATCGAGACCGCGACGGGCCGCGACGACTTCGCGCTCGCCGACGGCCCTCCCCGTCAGCGTGACCAGATCGGATTCCTTCAGCGGTTCCGGCGCCTCGCCGATCGTCATCAGCTTGAGCAACTGGTTCGCCAAGTCGGTCAGACGACGAACGTCGGAGATCAGCTTCTCCTTCAGCCGTCCGTCGTCCATGATTTCGAGACGGGTGCGCAGCACTGTGAGAGGGGTGCGCATCTCGTGGGCGGCGGCCGACAGGAAGAAGCGCTGTCGACGCTGGGCCTCGTCGACGCGCACGATCATCTGGTTGAGCGCCGATACAAGGGGCGCGACCTCCAGGGGGAGGCCTTTCTCCGGGAAGAGGTCGCTCAGATTGTCGGGATCGAGATCGCGCGCCATGCCGGCGACCCTGCGAATGCGCAGAACGTTCGCCAGGAGGATGATTGCGAAAACGACGAACGCCGCCCCGACGGTGAAGAGGAAGATGCCCCCGTAACTCCAGATGAATTTGCTGTAGAGCCGAACCGATCCGCTGGCCGCCGTGGTCGTCGCATGTTCGATCCCAGCGTACTCGTAGTAGCTCGCCTGACCTCCACATTCCGAATAGGCGAGAAAGCTGCGTCCCGGTCCGCCAGGGTCGTCGTTCGTGCTGGTCAGGCACAGGCCTGAATAGGCCTTCGTCAAATCCTGCTTTTGCAGCCTGTCGAACGCCAGGCTGATGAAGAAGGGCGTCCCTTCACCCGAGCGAAACTCACGCCCACGGACCTTTATGAAATACCGAAACTGCGGATTGTGCGCCTTGATGTCGCGCAAGACAGGATCAGCGGCGAGGTCGCCGCCTGCGCCCGGGCGCTCGCGTTCGGCGAAGGCGAACCGGCTGAGGATCTGAGAGGCGTTAGATGCCGTGATCTGCACGGGATCGGCGACGCCGGAGGGTTCGACGGACAGCAGGGGGCGCAGCGTGAAGAAGTAGACGCCAAACCCCACGAACAGAATGGTGATGAGCGCCAGTTGCCCGAACATGGACCGGTGCAGACTTCGTAACGCCAGACCCAACCCGTCCTCCTCGCCCTTGAGCGCTCATGCCTCATGCTAGCCGATGCCCGCGAGGGTCAAAACAGCACGCTTACAGGGGGCGTCGGCCTCAGTCGGCCGCGAGACCCTCGAAGCGATTTCCGGCGGAGCTGGCGGCCTGCCGCTTGACCAACTGCGCGAGGTCCCTTCGAATCCGTTCAGCAGCCGGCCTGTCTGAGAATGTCGCCAACGCCTCTGCGAAGGCGTCAGAATCCAGCGGCGGGTCACCTGGATCGACGGAGTCGCGATCGGCGGGATACAGACTTTGCAGCAGCGCAGCCTGCATCAGTTCTGCGGAGATGGCATTCTCACCGGCGCGTCCATAGGCGCGTGCCGCCGCCAATCTCAGGCCAGCGGATGGCGTCGACACGAAACGCAACTGTCGGGTCAACCCCGCCAGGCGCTCTTCATTCAGCGCCACCGGAGCATTCCGTTCGAGCGCCAGGAAGAGCGCCAGATCATTGACGCCGATCGGCGGTCCCCACAGTCGGCCGGTAAGCGCGTCAAGCCGCGCCTGTCCCGCGCCCTGGCTCCAAAGACCGTCGGCAACTCTGTTATAGAGCCGCATCTGCCGCGCCTGCATGGCTCCCGACAGGCTCGAAAGCTCAGCTTCGACCTCTGCCGTAACGGCGGAATCGTCGGTCAAGGCCGCCAGAACAGGCGCGGCATAACCGGCGGCGGTCGGGTCCGCCAGACTGTCGATCAAGGCCTGACGATCGGCCGTGTCGCCCTCCTCGCGTCCGCGTGGCGACGTGGAGCGCCATAGGCCGCGAAGAGCGTCGGCTCTCGCCGCACCCTGCATCTGCGGCTCAACCAGTCGATCAAGCGGCCGAGCGGCCGCCGTGACCGTCCGCTTCGGCTCTTGACCAGCCAGGGCGGCGACAGCTGGCGCTTGCGGAAAACGTTGCCTATAGGCGGCCCAGACCGGCTCGAAGGCGCTCAGCAGATCGACTTCGCCGCGGCGCGGAGCTGCAGCTCGGGTGACGAGTTGACCGATCCATTCGGGATCATCCAGATCGACGCTCGACGCTTGCGCCACGCGCGCCGCGTCGGCGGGATTGTCTGTCAGACGGTAGGCTAAGCCCAGCAAGGTGGCGAGCACCTGATCCTCGGATCGGCTCGCGGCGTACGGGGCTGCGCTCGCGACAAAGGCGGGGAAATCGCCGGCCTTGGCCTGGATCAGAAGCAGGCCCGCAACATAGGCGCCGTTCTCCGGCTCGACGGAGACCAGTTTGGCGTAGGCGGCGGCGACCTTGGGATTGACCGGCGTCTTCGCAGCTTCGCCTCGCAAGAAGCGTCTTTGGAAGCGAGCCGTCTCGTCACGACTTAGCCGGGGCGCCGATAGGAAGGCGTCAAATACCGCCTGACGCTCGACCTCGAACTTCTGCGTCAGTAGTCCCGCGAGACTTAATGGCGGCGTTTCCATCGCCTCTTGCAGAGCGGTCAAGGCTTCGAACGCCCGGGCGCGATCACCAGCAAACCAAGCTGTCAGAACCTCTGGCAGACGCTCGCTGTCGGCGTAGCGCGCCGCGACGACCCGCGCGCCCGCTATCAAAACCTCCTGGTTGGCGGGCGGCGCATCCAACCGCAAAAGCAACTCGACAAAGCCGGCGCCGGTGTCAGCCGCCGACCGTTCAGCGCTGATGTCCCGGATCAAGACGGCTTGCAGCCGAGCCCTTTGCGCCGGGGTGATAGAGGCGTCGAGCAGATAGCCGGCGATGGCCTTCTGCAGCCCCGAGGCCGCACCCGTCTGCTCAAGACGCTCAACGAGCGCATCGTAGAGATCAATGAGCCGATCCGGCTCGAACCGTTGCGTCATCACCTGCAGGGGCGTCGGCCCGCCGTCCCGCCGGCCCGCCGCCCCCGCCACGGGAAGCGGATCATTACCGCGCGAAACCAGCAGTTGGATGAGGACGTCATCCGAAAGCAGGCGACGACCTGCGGCGGCCTCCAGCTTGGCGAACCTGGCGGGATCGATGCGATAGACGTCGTAAAGAGCCAGATCGTTGAACGATGTCTGCGCCAACGGCGCCAGAATGTCCTCGCGCACGATCTCTGGACGGTCGACATCGGCCGCCTTCAGCAGAAGCGAGACCAACATGGGCGGCTGGCCTTCGATCACGCCCTTTTCACGTTGGGCTCGCCAGGGCGTGTCCGCCGCGATCGCTTGGTCGGTGAGGGCGCGAATACGGACGCGGTCCCGGGCTTCGAAGGCCAGGGCCAGACCCAGATCGAAATCGCCGTTCGCCTCTGACTGGCGCCGCAAATCTGCGATGGGCCAGTCGGTTCCCCCCGCTGTAGACGCCTGAGTCGCCGGAGCCGGCAGATCGGCCAACGCGCTCCGTGTATCAGGATCGTTCGCAAAGGGGGCAAGGAGCGATGTCTGCAGTTCGCCCAGATCGGCCTCGCCTAGGAAGGTGCCCAACCGCTGGTTGATGCTGACGATCAGCGCGAGCCTGGGATAATCGGCCAGCTTGGCCGCCCCGCCCGATGCGGCCGATTGCGGCTGCAGCGCTGCAGAGGACGCGGTCCGGCGCCAGGCGGCCAAACGCTCTGGGGTCTCATCGGCAGGCCACGTCAACAGCGCGCCCTCGATCAGCGTCGGCGCGTACTGAGCGGCGTCGAGCGCCTTCAGTGCGTCGCTGGCGCTTTGCGTCGGCTGCCGCTGCACCAGGGTGTTTAGACCGCGCCAATAGAGGGCGCCGGCTTCCGATTTCTGGCCCGACTGTTCCAGCAGGACAGCGGTGCGGGCGATCAGATCGAGATTGTCCTGATCCTGCAAAAGCGCCACGCGGTAGCTGGCCAGCGCCTCGCGTGTCATTCCAGCCTCGGCATAGGCTTCGCCTCGCAAGTCGTCCACGTTCACCAGTCCGCCGATGTCGCCCATCAACGCAAAAGCCCGCTCGGCGCCGGCGATATCGCCTTCCTTCAGGAAGGTCTCCGCGAGGTCGGCGTAAACCTCCGGCGGATAGGGTTTGCGCATCGCCACAAGGCGGCGGCCGTAGACCGCCTTGCGCGCCGGGTCGCCTGCCGTCGTTTCACTGTCGGACGTCAGACTGATCAGTTGACGCAGGACCGCCGGCTTCTGATCGCCCGCGACCGCCAGCGAGGACTGGAGGGCGCGCAACTGAAGTTCAGGATCGCCGCGCCCTTGGCCGATATCACCGACCAGCGATGATAGCCGGACATCATCTCCGTCCTGCAACATACGCTCCAGCGCTGCACGCTTCGCCCACCCCAGGCGGGCTTGCGTTAGATCGGCCGGGACCGGGTCGCTGTCTGCGTCGCCGGCGGCTAGCACGTCCAGGAGGCCGTTCAAGGCGGCCATGAACGCGGCGGCGCCTGGGGCCGCCTCCGCTTTGAACTGAAGCAGACTGGCGGCATGCGCCGCCTGTCCTTCCGTCTTCATCGCAGAGGTGTATTCCAGCAGCGCGTCGACGTCTCCCGGGGCAAGCGCGAGAGCGCGTCTGTGTTCCGCCAGCGCCTCGGCGCGTCGGTATCCCGATGTATAAATCGACGCGGCGAACCGCGCGGCCTCGACATCGTCGAGTTGGCCGGCGGCGCGCATCCGCGTCATCAGTTCATCCACGCGACGATTGCGATCCGCCTCGCTCTCGGCGGGGTCCGGGAAACGCAGCAGATTGATGATCAGCCGGCGCAGGTAGGCGTCCGCGTTGGCGGGATCGACGTCGGCCAAGCGGGCCAGGCTTGCGTTGAGACCGGCGTAGTTCCTGAGTCGCGCCTGAACCGCCGCCAATTGCTCCAGGGTCCGAACTTCTCCTGACCGCGAACGCTCAGCATAGCGGCGAACCGCGCGCTCAGCCCCCGCGCCGTCCTGCTGCGCGATGCGGATTTCCACCAGCAGGCTCACCTCGCCCTGATCCGCAGCGCCCGAGGTGATCCGCCCTTCGAGTTCGGCGGCGATCGTCTCCAACTGACCCGTTTGCCGGGCGGCGCGAATGATCTGTCGTTGCAGAAAGACCTTGCGCGCGGGCAGCTGGGTGCGGGCCCACAGCACCCGCCAACGTCTCAACGCTTCCGCAGGCTGGCCGGCAGCGAAGGCCAGGTCCGCGATATGGGCCTGTTGATCGTCGTCCAGCGCGCCGCCTCGCGACTCCGCGCCCAGCAGGGTTTCGAGCGCCAGGTCCTGGCGACCCAGGCGCTCGTAATCTTCAGCCACGGCGACAAGGAGGGCCGTATCGTGCGGCGCGGCCGCCGCAAGAGCACGAAGGCCCGCCTCGGCCTCAGCCTCGCGGCCCTGATCTATGGCGGTCTCGACCTCGAAGCGACGGATCGCGGCGGTCACCGCCGGCGACGAGCCGGCGTCACCCAGGATACGGGTCGCCTGCTCCCCCATCCCCATGGCGATCATCTTTCGCGCCGTCTCGATCTGCACATCAGCGTCGGCGCGATTGGCGACAGCGAGGCCGCGATAGACCTCAACCGCCTCGTCCGCCTTGCCCTGTTCCAGATAAAGGGCGGCCAAACCATCCGCCCAACGGGGGTCGGCGGGCTGAGCCGCAATCAGGCGGCGATATTCGGCCTCGACTTCCGCTGTGCGACCCGCCGTCTTCAGCACACTGAGCAACCGCTCGCGCAGCGCGCCGTTCCCGCTCTGCCGAACCAGGGCGACTGCATCGTCGTAGCGTCGCAGCTCCAAAAGCACATCGAGGCGAGCCTGATCCACTTCCGCCCCACGCGGTTTCTGCGCCAGAAACACCTCGGCGCCCGCGAGCTGATTCGCTGTCCGATAGGCTTCCACTAAGAGGGCCAGGGCGTAGAGCCGATCTTCGGTGGTCACGGCGGCCTCGGCAGCACGCCAGGCCGAGGCGGCGGCCGCATCCGGCGTCCCTTGGCTGATGGCCCAATCCGCCAGGCGCACCCCATCGCTGTACCGCGCGCTGGCTTCCGTCCGTGGGCGATAGAGCGCCGCAGCATCGCCGGGTCGCCCAAGCAGCCCGAGAACCGCCGCCGCCCGGTTCGCCATGACCCCGTCACCCGAGCCCGCAAGCTGAGACAGGGCATCCGGCTTACGTCCGGTCACCCCGATGATCGCCAGGCGACGGTCGAGCAAGGCGCGCTCTTGCGCGTCCTCAGATTGCGCCCGCGCCCGTTCATACCAGACCGAAGCCGCCCCGGCCTGGTTCTGAATGTCCAGCAACCGACCTCGCAGGAGCAGCGCGTCCGTAGCCTGACAGTGATCGAGCGCATCGGAGACGGTGTCGGTCGCGGCATCGACATCGCCGTCACGCCATTCCAGCACCGCTTTCAAAACGCCGACCCGACAGGCGCGCTCCGGATCGGCGCCGACCGACAGCTCGTCCAATCGTCCATAGACGGCGCTCAATTCGTTCGCGAGCACGGCGCGGGCGTACAGGCGATCCGCCGCGGCGAAGTCGAGCCGCGCGCCGGACAGGGCGCTGTCGATCATCGCGCGTGAACCGACGCCGTTCGGGGTCGGCGGCGTCGAAATCTCGCCGCCCGGCGCCGTTTGCGCCATTGCCGACGCGACGCCCGCGCCGGCCAGACTCAGGCCGAGCGCGAGAAACAGGGAGCGTGATCGCAGGGTCATGATCTCGATCTCAAACGGCGATCCGCCGAGGCGGCCAGCGACGATAGACGATGTCGGCGACATAGAGGGCCAAAGCCAACCAACAGAGCCAGCCCCAAAGGTCCAGCGCCGAGGCGGGCGGACGTCCCGGCAAGAGGGCGACGGCGCTGACGCGAGACGGATCTTGGATCACCGTCCCGCCCGTCAGACGCGCCAGTTGATCCAGTGGCAGGCCGTCGGCCTCGGAGACCGGGCGCTCGGACTGACCGCCGGAAACGGCCGGCAGCGCCGCTCGGGCCACGCCGCGTCCGTCGCGAACCTCGGCGAGCACCGCAGAGTCCATCGGCGCAGGGCCTTCTGCTGTAAACAGACCCGGCGCCCGTTCGACCGTCGAAAGCGCGGGACCAGCTTCTCCCGCTGCGTTGCGCAAACGAATCTGGGGGGCTGTCGTGTCGGCGCTGCGGACACGCTGCGCCACGATCTTGACCCGGTCGCCGACGCGGCCGAGACGGACATCCCAGTCGGGACGCGGGTCGGCCGTGCGGGCGATCAGGCCTTGCATCCAGTCGCCGTAGCCGGACCAGTTGCGCCAACGGGCGGTTCCCTGCCCGACCGGCTCGGTCATCAGCGCCGTCACACGCCCGGCGCCCCATTGCCAGGACGCCAGAACCGGCTCGCCGGTCGTCGTGCGGATCAGGGTCTGCGCCAACGGCTTTACGCCCGCCTGGGTGTAGCCGTCCAACTGCCTGGGCGGTGCTGCCGCCAACTCACCCCAACCGAAAGATGGGGCGGATGCGGCCAGGGCGAAACCTCCGCGCTTGACGCCCGGCTGAGGCTTCTGCTGCGGCTGTTTGAAGTTGATCTCGACAAGGTTGAACTCGTCCCCAACGACATAGAACCGACCCCGCCCCAGCCGCGCCCACTGCGCCATCCGGGCTTCGCCCTCGACGCTGCCGCCGACCAGAACGGTCGACACAGTGACCTGGTCCTCGGCGATGTGTCGGATCAGTTGGGGATAGCGGTCGGCGTTCACCCCGGCGTCCGAGATCACCAGGATATGGCGGTAGCGAGCCTGGGTGTTCTGAAGTCCGTAATAGGCTTCCTGCAGGGCGCCGAACAGATGTTCGCTTCCGCCCTGGGCCTGGACGCGGCCTATGGCGCGCTCAACTTCGGGAATGTCCCGGGCGGGCTGCATCGGCGCGACCCATTGGCGACCGCCGTAGAACTCGACTACACCGACGCTGTCAGCCGGCGTGAGTTTGCGCACCGCCAGCCGGGCGACCTGTTTGCCCAGGTCGAGCGGCGTTCCCAACATCGAGCCTGACGTGTCGATCACGACGGCGACGGCGACGCTGGGATCCTCGGTCTGCTCGTCTTGGCGGATGGTCACGGGCAAGGCGGCAGCGAGCGGCGTGCCGGCGTAACCGCCCGCAGCGAAGGCGCTGTCCCCACCGGACACCATCAGGCCGAGACCGCGAGAGCGGACCGCCTCGATCAACCGTTGCTGCGAAGGAACCGGCAGCGCCGACGCGGGCACGTCGTCCAACATGACCGCGCGATAGGCCGACAGATCGATGCCGCCCAAGGCCGCCGGCGCCCGGCTGTCGATGCGAAGACCCGGACCCGCAAGTCTCTGAAGCGCCGCCGCGCCACCGGCCTGGCCTCCGTCGACATACAGGATGGGAAGCGGATCCTGCACGGCGGCCGCCGTCTCGAACTGGCTGGCGACAGCGCCGCCGCGCGTCAGCTCGATACGTAGCGGCATAAAGCCTGGTTGATCGAGAGGGACGGCCAGAGCCACGCTGGCAGGGCCGTCGAGGTCGATCGGTCCAGCCCCGCCGACCCGCTGATCGCCGCTGAAGACCGAGATCGACAAATCCTGCCCGACGCCGTCCAGCCGCACCCGCGCCGACACGCGCTCGCCGGCGCGGCCTGCAGGAATGGCGACGTCGGATATGAAGGCGTCGCGGCGTCCCACGGTGATTGGAACGCTGTCCACGACCACGCCGCGCGCCAGCAGGGCATCGACGGAACGCCCCCAGCCGCGATCGGCGCCTAGGCCGGAACCGATCATCGTGACCCGACCCTCTGAGCCGAGGGGAAAGGCGGCAAGCGCGAGATTGAGGGCGTGAGGCAGGCCGCCGGTCTGGCCGCTTTCCGGCAAGGTGACGTGCCGCACCGCCTTCAGGGCGAGAGGCGCGCCGCCCCGTTGGATGACAACAACGGGGCCGTTGCGTTCCGCCTGCGCCACCACCGATTGGGCGGCCGAGGCGGCAAGGGCGCGAGACGCAGGCGAAAGCGCAGCGCCCTGATCCACGATGATCACCGAGGTCGGACCGCCCCGGCGTACAATCAGGCTGGGTTGAGCCAGGGCCGCGACGAGCGCCACAAAGACGGTCGTACGAAGGGCAACGCGCACCCTGGAAGCCTTGCGCGCCCACCAGACGAATCCGGGGATCAGCAGCAGGAGCCAGCCCGCCTCAGGATGAAGAAAGGTCAGGTTCACGACGGGGTCCTCAGGCCATCGCGCCGCGCTGATGCAGCCGCCACTCGAGCAACAACAGCAGGCCGGCGATCACGACGAGCAGGATGAAAAGAAGATCGACAGCCGGGCCGCGCACCGGCGTCACGACGACATCGGAAGGCGCGGCGCGGGCGGCGTCCATCGTGATCTCGCGATCCGTCAAAGAGACGGCCAAGCGCAGGTCGCCGATCCGGGTCTCGCCCGCCTGGCTCAAATACAGGTCGCCGTTCAGGGCTCGTTCGGCGATCCGGCGATCGGAAGACAGGCCATAGAGATCTGACTGATCGGTCAGATCTGTTCCGGCCTGGGCATAGGGAACCCAGGGGCCGGCATCCACCAGCCAGGACAGGGTGCGCGACACGAAGACGGGGAAGCTGGACGCCGCCGGAAATCCGCCGCCGTCGTCGAACAGGGCCGACCAGACCGCCACGCTCCGCTGCTGGCCCGGCCGCGTTTCAGCCGAGACATCGCGCCGTGTCGTGCGGGCCAGCGCCTGGGTCTCGACATTGGACACCCCAAGGGCGTCCAGCGCGCCGGACAGGTCCGGCTCAGGCTCGCCGACGCCATAGGTGAAGACGAAAGCGGGCTGATCGCCAGATTGGGTGACGACCAAGGCTGGGCGGTTCTCGCCGAAGCGCTCGCCTGCGCGCCGCACCACGACCTGGGCGTCCTGCGGCGCTGTGACCGAAAAGGCGGGATTGAGCCTCACGGCGCGCACGACGGCGGCGGGGGCGCCCGGCGACAAGGCGACGTTTACAGAGCCCCTGTCCGGAAGGCGCAAGCTGGCCTTGTCGTCCGCTGGGAAGGCGTCTGAGCGCGCCAGCCGGACCGTGAACAGAGCGCCGTCCGCGACCACGTCCCGAACGATCAGCCGTCCGTCGGGACGAACTAGGGTATCGACCCCGACATCGCGCCCATCGCGGCTGAAACGCAGGGCGTCCGCCGGCAAGGGACGACCATCTGGGCCGATCGCCTCAACCAGGATATCCGCACGTCCGGCGTCGCCCGAGGCGGCGGGCGATGCGCCGAGTGCGACCACGCCGCGATTGTCCGGTGTCGGCGCGGCCAGATAGCCATAGACCAGACGCCGATCGGCAGATGGCGCGACTGTCCGCGCCCCCGACCAGGCGCCATAATAATGCACGACGGACGGCCGACCGGACGACATCGCGCCGTCCAGCTCCCTGCCGGCTACAGCATGGGCAAAGCCGGAGGGCGCGGGCCGGGCCTTCACGCCGTCTAGTCGTTGGCTGAGCAGGGCGAGGTTTTCGCCGGGTTGCAGCAGCGGCGTGGCGACCGCGCCGTCGAGATAGACGGCGCGGCGCGCGGGATCGGTGTTACGGGCATCGGCGATCAGGGCGCGACGCGCCTGCGCCAGGTCGTCACGTCCCATCAGCACGGCCGAGGCATCGAGGTAGAAGATGTGATCCGCTGCGTCTCGACCGGGCGTCATCTCGGGCCGTGCGCCGGCGATCCAGAGCAACAGGGCGATCGTCAGGATCAGCAGATAGGCCAGCCAGCGCTGGAACCGCTGCCGAAACACTCGCAAGGGCGTGACTCTGGCGGCCTGCGCCCACAGGCCGGCGGCGGCGATCCGTACTAGCTTCTGTCGCGCCTTCAGAATCTGCAACGCGAACAGCAGGGCGGCGAGGCCGATGGCGCCGGCGATGACCGCCCACATCGGGAGGGACAAGAAGCTCACAGCTTGATCCCGCCTTGGCCGAACAGGGCCGACAGTTGGTCGCGTACCGGCCGGTCAGCGTCGATCTGAACGAGACCCGCCCCCCGTGTCCGGGCGAAGTCCGACAGGGCGTTGCTGAAGTGGCGGTAGGCGGCCTTGTAGCGGGCCATCAGATCGGGCGTGACCGTAACCGAGGTCGGCTGGGCGTGTTCGCCGTCCTCAAGCAGGATGTCGCCGTTCAGGTCCGGGTGACGCTCAGGATCGGCGTCATGAGCTTTGACGATCTGCACCAGCAAAAGCCGATGCGGCAGTTGCTCCAGCCCGCGCACCACGGCCTCGACGCCCGCTTCATCGAAAAAGTCAGACACCACGATCACCAACCCCTGGCGCAAGCGAAGGCCGGCCAGGTGAGAGAGGGCCGCCGCCAGGCCTGTGCCTTGCAGCGCCGAATATCCCGCCAGGCTATGCGCCACGCGCGCGAGGTTGCCCTTTCCAGAGACCGCTCGAAACTCGATTTCCAGCTTGTCAGAGAAGGGGAAGAGGCCGACAGAATCGTGCTGGTCCAAGGCCACAGCCGCAAGGGCCAGGGTCGCCGCCTGGGCCGCATGAATGCGCGGAGGCTGTTCCACGAACAGGCTCCGCGACCGATCCACCAGGAAATAGACCGGCATGTCCTGGCTTTCTTCGAACACCCGCACGAACAGGCGTCCCAGGCGGCGATAGACGTTCCAGTCGATGGCGCGCAGGTCGTCGCCCGCCACATAGGGTTTGAAGTCGGCGAACTCCGCGCCCTGTCCACGCGCGTTGGTCCTTTGCTCGGCCAGCCGCCCACCCTTCTGGGCGCGAGATATCCGCAGCGAAAACGGACGAAGCGCCGCCAGAAAGGCTGGATCGAACAGCGCCTCGAAGGTCAGGGGATCGGCGAGGCCAGCGACTGCGGCTGGCGCGGCGACGGCCGCGCGACGGCGAAAGAGCATCAGCGGCCGCCCGCGTTGCGCGCATTGAAGTAGTCGCGCGTGACACGCAGGTCTTGGGCGCTGGCGGCCAGCGGCGCTGTCCGTCGCGCCTCGCCCCGAGCGCTCCCACGATCCTGGGCCGATGCGCCACGCGCCGGCAGGGGCTGGGGCACGCCATCACGTGTGGTGGTGCTGACGCGGCCGGGACTCATCATCCCGCTGAGTTGATCCTGCATCGGGGTGGCCAGCATCAGGCTGGACACGCCCCGACCCTTTTTGGGACCAGTCTCAGCTCCGCTCTGACTGCCATTCTCGCCCTGCCCGCCGCCCTGCTCTCGGCTGGACTGGCCCTGATCGCCACGCCGGCTGCGGCCGGGCTGTTGCCCCTCGCCGCTCTGCGATGACCCGGAACCCTCCTGAGGCGGCTGAGGCCGGCTGGCCGACGGCGCGTTCTGGCGGGCGCCGGCGGACTGTCCGCCCGACGTCCGGGAGTTCGACGCGTCAGCTTCGATCTGGGCGCCGGCCATGCCTTGCGCCTCTTGCGCCTCATCGCGGGGTTGCTCGCCGTCAGAACCCTGAGCCGCGCCGGTGCGGGACGCGCTGGTTCCCGCTCCGCCCTGACCGCCGCGGCCCGCGCCTTCGCCGCTGGCGGCGGACTGGGACGGCGCCGCCGGACGCGCGGCGGCGCTTTGCGCCGGCGCGGCGGGGCCCCCCGACGGCGACAGGCGGGCGATCAGGCGCTGAAACGCGGCGATCAATCCAGCCCCGGGCTTGTCCTCACCGCTCCGAACGGCAGCGCCCGCGTCACGACCTGTTTCTGCAAAGGGAGCCGCTCCAGCCATCAACGGTGGATCGACCGAGGGATCGTCGGACACGGCGACGGCCGATCTTGGCGTCAGGTCGCTTCTCGCCGGGTTCGACGCTCCGCCGGCGGCGCCCGTTGCGAACTGAGGCATGACGAAGGCGGCGCCGAGGCACAGGAGGCCCGCGACCGGCCAAAGCCAGAGGCGTGAGCGGCCAAGCCTCAGCGCGCCTGCTTCATCGGCCAGCGGACTGTCCTGCGCCCGAGCCACCCACGGCGCCGCCTCCAGCAGGGCAGCATCATGAAAGGCGGTCCGGCGATCCAGCCGTTCAAACTCGTCGGACGTCTGCAGACGGTCGTTCAACCTCAGACGCTGATCGAGAAGCGCCAAGGCCGCAGTGCGGGACCGCGCAGTCGACTGATGCGCTTGAGCATAGGCCAGGCCTATCGCCACCACAGGAGGAACGACGACGGCGATGGCCGTTGCGATCAAGCTTGGCGCGACAAACGGAGCACTCAATACGAGCGCCGCAGGGCCGAGAAGCGAAGCGGGCGCGGCCCAGGCCAGTGCCGTTCCGAAAACCTGACGTCGACCCATGGTCGACAGGACGTTGCGGCCGCGCGTCTCGAGACGATCGAGGCGACGACGCAACCCATCATCGACGCCCTGGATCATCCGTTCCATTTCGACCCGCGCAAACTCATCAGAACTGTCACATAGGACCGGCAGCTTGCACCAACCTTACAGCCTGTGCGCTAGCGAGGGCCATTTTTCCTTGCGTTCCAAGGGCGAGGCTCTCGGACGTCAGGCTGGCGCAAGCTTCGTATGTTTGATGGCGGCCACGCGACTTCGGCGTGTGAGGATCGACCTTGAAGACCTTCGGAAAACCCATCGCCGGCGTCGTGCTGGCCGTCCTTTTGTCCTGCGGCGCCTCGAGCGTGGCGCTGGCCCAGGCGCGCCCCGAACTGGGCCAGGTCCGCATCCCCTACGAGACCTTCACCCTCCCGAACGGCCTGACGACCCTGGTCTACACCGATCACACCGCGCCCACGGTTTTTGTCGGCGTCTGGTACCGGATCGGCTCCAAGGACGAGCCCGTCGGAAAGACCGGCTTCGCCCATCTGTTCGAACATTTGATGTTCCAGCCGACGGTCAATCGTCCCACCGAATATTTCACGCCGCTGGAAGCCGTTGGAGCCACGGGCCTGAACGGCAGCACCACAACCGATTACACAAACTATATCCAGACGGTGCCCACCAACGCGCTCGACCGAGCGTTGTGGATGGAGGCGGACCGCATGGGCCACCTCGCAGACGGGATCACTCAAGCCCTGCTCGACGAACAGAGGGCCGTGGTCAAGAACGAGAAGCGCCAAAGCGAACTCGGACCGGGTCGGGCGGCAGAGGTGCAGTTCCTCAAGAGCTACTACCCTGCCGGACACCCATACGCCCACACCACCATCGGCTCGATGGAGGATCTGGACGCCGCCACCCTTGGCGACGTCAAGGCCTGGTTCGACGCAAACTACGGCACCTCCAATGCCGTGCTGGTCCTTGCGGGCGACATCGACGCCGCGACCGCGCGCGAGAAGGTCGCCTTCTATTTCGGCGGCGTTCGCCAGGGCGAGCCGATCAGCCGACCGGATCGCTGGACTCCGTCGATGCCCGACATCCGGCGCGATATTGTCTATGAGAATATTCCGGCGGCCGTCATTTCGCGGACCTGGCCGCTCAGCAATGCGTCGCCGCGCGAAAACACGCTCTTGCAACTCGCAGCCCGTGCGATGGCGGCGGGGCGAGGCACGCCGCTCTACGACGCTCTGGTCGACAAGCTGAAAATCGCCGACGGTGTGTCCGCATCCGTCGGCGAAGGTCAACTGGCCAGCGCCTTCACCCTGTCCGTCGCCCTGAAGCCTGGCGTGACGCCGCAGGCTGCCGGCGACGCCATCGATCGCGAACTGGCGGCCTTCTTCGCCGCTGGACCCGACCCGGATCGTCTGGAGCAGGTCGTGACAGCCACCGACATCTCGCTCCTAAAAACGATGGAAAGCAGCGCGGCGATTGGCAGCTGGCTCGCCAAGGGCGCCGTGACGCACGACGACCCTGTCTATTTCCTCAAGCAGCGTGAGTGGATCGGCGAGGTCGATCCGCACGCATTGGCGCGGCTGACGCAGAGCGTACTCTCGCGCCCCTATTACGAGCTGATTCAGCTTCCGACGCCGGTTCCTGTCGCCGCGCCGTCCAACGTGGCCGACCCAACGCGCATGCCCGACCCGGGTCCGGCGGACACGAAGATCGCGTTCCCCGCCGTGGACGAGGCGACGCTCGCCAACGGGCTCAAGATCGTTGTGGCCACCCGCCCCAATCTACCCGTCGTAAGCGCCAGCCTGCAGTTCTCGACCGGCGCGCTTGCCGAAGACGCTTATGGACGTGGCACGGCCAGCCGCGCGCTGGCCATGTTGACCAGCGGCTCGCGCGGTTACACCGCCGAACAGCTTCAGCGTGAGGCGACCAAGGCTGGCGTCAACATCTCCGCCGGCGCTGACAGCCGGCAGAGCGCCGTGAGTTGGACCATGCTCGCCGCGCGGCTCGACGACGGCTTCAGATTTGTTTCCGACGTGGTGCGACATCCCACCTATCCTCAGACCGAGATCGACAAGGCGCTGGATCAGGTCGCGCCCCAGTTCGACGCCTACGAGCGCAATCCGCTGCAGTCGGCCGGCCCAATCTATTCGCGAGCGATCTGGGGCAAAGACCACCCTCTCGGTCGGATCGGCACGCGCGAAGACGCCAAGGCCGTTTCGCGCGACGATATACAGGCCTTCCACGATCGCGAGCTCGGCCCCAACAACGCCACACTCTATCTCGTCGGCGACATCACCCTCGAGCAGGCCAAGACGCTGGCGCAGTCTTATTTCGGCGACTGGCGACGCATCACCCCGACACCTCTGAACGAGCGAGGCGCGGCGACCGGCGTTCCTGGCCGCATCATCCTGGTGGATGCCCCCGGCGCGGCCCAGACGAGCCTGACAGTCGGCGAGCTGACCACGCCGTTCGTCGCCGATCAGGCCGCGGCGGCTTCCCTGGCGGACTCCATCCTGGGCGCCGCTTTCAACAGCCGGCTGAATATGAATCTTCGCGAGGAGAAGGGCTGGACTTACGGCTTTACTGGCGGCGTGGCCGACACGCCCACTGGCCCGCGGACCTTCACCGCCTCAGGCACGGTCGAGGCCGACCGGACGGCCGACGCGATGGCGGAGATTCGCAAGGAGATCGCCGCCTATGTCACCGACAGACCGGCGACCGCCGAAGAGCTGGAACGGGATCGCACCGCGCGAACGCTCGCCCTCCCCTCGGCCTTTTCGGGCAACAGCGCCTTCCTTGCGGCCATCACCAGCGCGGCGGCGTATGGCCAGCCCTATGATCGGGCAGCGTCTTCAGGCGCCCGTCTGGCGGCGGTCACACTCGACCAGGTCCATACCGTCGCCCGTCAGACCTACGATCCGGCGCGCCTGACCTGGGTGGTGGTGGGCGATCTCCCCAAGATCGAAGCGTCTGTTCGCGCCCTGAACTACGGCCCCGTCGAGGTCTGGGACATCTATGGCCACAAGGTCCGCTGACCGGCGGGCCTGAGGCTAAAAAAAAGCGCCGCGGACCAAGCAGGATCCCGCGGCGCCCTTAAGCACCCTCTTTGACGACCCAGATTGGGGACTAGTCCGTCGCGTAGGGGCGCTTCACCTGCGCCAGGACCTCTCCCAGGAGGTCGTCGGCCGAAAGGTTGTTGGCCTGGGCGTGGAAGTTCAGCACCAGCCGGTGACGCAGCACCGGCATGACGACAGCGGCGACGTCGTTGGTGGAGACGGAGAACCGATCATCCAAGAGGGCCTGGACCTTGGCGGCCAGCATCAGGCTCTGTACGCCGCGCGGCGACGCGCCCAGGGCCACGCTGCGGTTGATGCCGTCGGGCGCATAGTCGCTGCCGGGCTGCGTGCCCATGACCAGACGGATGGCGTAGGCCTTGGCGGCCTCGGTGACCGGAACCTGACGGACGACCGCGCGCATCTGCTGCAGCGTCTCCGCATTGGTGACCGCGTTTAGAACCACGTCATGGCCGCTTGTCGTGCGGTCGATGATGGCGTGATAGTCGGCTTCGGATGGATATCCGACCACCAGCTTGAACAGGAAGCGATCGAGCTGGGCTTCAGGCAGCGGATAGGTGCCTTCCTGATCCACCGGGTTCTGGGTCGCCATAACGCAGAAAGGCTCAGGCATCTTGATCGTGCGACGACCGACCGTGACCTGGCGTTCCTGCATAACTTCCAGCAGGGCGGATTGGGTCTTGGGCGTGGCGCGGTTGATCTCGTCAGCCAGAACCAGGTTGGAGACGATCGGTCCCTGCTGGAACGTCAGTTCATGACCGCCGCCTTCGGTTTCCGTCAGGACTGTGGTGCCGACGATGTCCGCGGGCATCATGTCGGGCGTGAACTGGATGCGCGAGAACGGAAGGTCGATGGCCCGGCTGATCGACGAGACCAGCATGGTCTTGCCCAGTCCCGGCACGCCTTCCAGCAGGACGTGGCCGCCCGCCATCAAGGCCGTCAGAACGCCATCGACGACATCGGCCTGACCCACGATCATCCGACCGACCTCGGCGCGAATCTTGATGAAGGTTTCCTTGAACGCGGCCGCGCTCTGGCGGGCCAGCTCTACGTCGTCAGTCGAAACCATTGAAAATCCGCACACTTAGATCCAGTCAAACAGAGTATGGCATAGAAGGCTTGCACCAGTCTGGCAGGCCTTTCGAAAGCCGAAGCGGCGTCAGCCTTCGGTCGCCAGACAATAGCCGAGGCCGCGCACCGCCTGGATGCGCACCTTGTCGGTTCGTCGCGCCAGATTGGTCCTCAGCCTTGAAATCTGCGACTCGAGCGAGTTGGCGTTGACGACCTTGTCGTAGCCATAGACCCGCGCCTCCAACGTCTCACGCTGGATCACCGCGCCGGGCCGGGCCATCAACGCTTCCAGCACCAGCGCCTCTGTTCGGCGCAGGGTCAACGGCGCCTCGTCGATGAAGAAAACCCCGCTTTCCAGATCGTGCATCAATGGTCCGAACTGACGAGTCTCACGACGCGCCTCAAGCGAACGACGCAGGGCGATGCGAATTCGCGCCAGAAGTTCACGCGGCTCGAACGGTTTGGCGATGTAGTCGTCGGCGCCGGACTCAAGGCCTTCGACACGATGATCCGGCGTGGCCATGGCCGTGAGAATGATATAGCGCTGACGGCGATTGCGATGAGCCGAATAGGCGATCAGGGAAACCCCGTCGCCATCCGGCAATCCTCGATCCAGCAGCACAAGGTCGAAGTCATTCGCGTCGATGGCAGTCCTTGCGATCGCGAGAGAGGGCGCGACATCGACGACGAAGCCCTGTCTTTCCAGGTAGACGACAAGCGTTTCCGCAACGTCGACGTCGTCCTCCACCAGCAACAGACGCACCTCCGACCTCCCTTCTGACGCTCCAATCCGTATTGGCCGGATATGAAGCATTTCGCCTTCTAACGAACAGGCAGGCCGTCGGCCCAGAGGCAGGGCGCGCTGGCGCGCGCCCTGCTTTTGTCAGAATGAATACTGGAGCTCCAGAGACAAGGTCCGACCTGCGGCATTGTAGCGTCCCGTATCGTAAGGCCGCCCCTGAACCACCACGAATGGCGGCGCCTGATCCAGTATGTTTCGACCCGCGAAACTGATGCGGATGTCGTTCGTGACCCGCCAGGCGGCCGTCAGGTCGAGGATGAGCATGTCATCGACCGGCACAAACTTCCGCTCGTCGGTTACGTTGCCGGCGGCCCGGAAGACCTCGTAGTCGTTCGTGTACTTCGGCGTGTAGTAGGCCCAAAGCGATGCGCTCATGTCGTGATAATACCAGCCGACCGAGCCCACCACCTTGTAGTCGTCAGGCCCCTGGAGGAAGCCCAGGTTCGAGACGGGTTCGCGATCGGCGAAGGCCTGGCGTTCCGACTTGATATTGTCCAACACATTGATCTTCGGCTCGAACGTGCCCCAACGCGTCGGCCAAAGGTAGCTCAGCTCATAGGCGATCGACTCATATTCCGAGCCGATAATGTTGAAGGTGTAGTTCCTCGCCTCGATGATCTTGCCGCTGGCGTCGCGCGGATAGAACTGAGAAAGCTGAAGAATCTCACGCCGGGTCAGGAAGGTCTGCAGGTCGTTGGGGTTGGCGTATTCGCTGTCGATCTTGGTCGAGTTATAGGCGACATCCAGGGTCAAGCCCTTCAGCATACCCTCGGGACGCCAGTTGAAGCCCAGGGTGTATTGCGTGGACACCTGCGGCTCCAGGTCGGGGTTCGGGGCCACGACCATCGGGACGACATAGGTTCTTGGCCGCACACAGTCCGTCGTGCAGGTGTAAAGCGGATCGTCAGAGATCGTCGTGGTGTAACGCTGAGTGCCAGTCGGGTTGAAGAGTTGCGTGTACGGCGGCGCCTTGAAACCCTCAGTCCACCGAGCGCGGAGCGCCAGGCCCTGGAACGGTTCCCAGCGCAGACCGATGGCCGGGGTGGTGTTGGCGAAGGTGTTGGACTCGTAGAGCAGTTCTCCGCCTTGGGAATAGGGCACATTGTTGACCGTGCCGACCGGTCCCGAGGTCTTATAGCTGTCGCGTCGGGCAGCTAGGCTCAACAACAGGGATCGCGCGCCCGGATAGTTGAAACCCTCGCCAAAGATCGGAACGGTCAGTTCGCCGAAGTAGGCGTGGCGGTCGCTCGTGACCGGATTGATGGTGCGGACACGGACTTCCTTACTGTCCGTATCGTCCACGGACATCTCGGCGCCCGCCGCGTAACGGATCTTCCCAGCGGGCAGCGTCCACAGGGCGCCCGTCAGCCGCGCTTCCCAGTTCTCGGTGCGCGTCGACCGCTGCTCGGTGACAGGAATATAGTAGAAGTCGGCGACACTGGACCCGCCGCCGTCGGCGGACGACTTCCAGGGATTGAAGGCGAGCGTGGGGTCGCTGCTCGTCAAGGCGAGGCATTGCCGGTCGAAGACCGCCTGGAGCATCTCCCGGTCCGTACCGTTGAGTTGGTTCTGCGCAAGCTGGAAGTTATAGCACCTCACGCCATTTGGGGCGGCCGCGTCTCTGACGAGTTCAACAGTAGAGCCTAACAGCGGGCTCTGACCTGACGTCTCTGATTTGGATGTGGTGTAGAAAAGCTCCGCCTTGGTGTCGGTGTTGATCTGGTAACGCAGGCCCAGATTCAGGTTCCACTGTGTCGCCGTATTGGAAATCCGCCCTGTCGGCAGCTCGCCGGCCTCAACCTCCGACTTGGGGTTGTAGGCCACCAGCGGCCCCGGCGTGAACCGATCGAAATAATAGGCCGGGAAGGGATTGTAAGCCTGGCCAGGGGCCAGCTGAACGCGCAATCCTTCTGAATACAGGATGTCCTGCTCGTTCTTGCTGCGCGAATACAGTGCGTTGCCGAAAGCAGTCAGCCTGCTCGTCAGTTTTTGCTCGAAGTTGATCGTGCCGCTGATCGTGTCAGACTCCGGACCGGCCAACTCCGGCACCACGTCCGGCAAGGCCTCAGCCCCGACTGTAATGAAGTCGTTCAAACCGGGACGACCAACCAGGCCCGGCCTGACGGTCAGGCCCTGCGCGACGTAACGCGCGTTGTAATCGGGCGGATCGAAAGAATAATAGCCGCGGTCGATGACGCCAGGTTGTAGCCCGCGACTGAACGACCGCAGATCAAACGACGTGTCGCCGCCATAGTAGCTGGCGTAGTTTTGCGTGACATAGCCGCTCTTGTAGTTGTTGACCGGCTTACGCTGGCTGTAGTCGATCGTCCCCGAGATGTTGCCGGAGCCCCAAGAATAGCCGGAAAACAGGCTTATGCGGCTGTTGTCGGCGTCATTGCTGGACTCTTCGTGCTGAACCGTCAGGGTCGAACCGACGAAATCCTTGCGCAGAATGAAGTTGATGACGCCGCCGATGGCGTCGGCGCCATAGATGGCGGACGCGCCGCCAATCGAGATTTCGACACGCTCGACCGCGCTGAGGGGGATGCCGTTGAGGTTAGCAAAACCGTCCTCGATCCCTGCGGCTCCGGCGACGCGCCGGCCGTTGACAAGGATCAGAGTGTTGCCGGCGCCCAGGCCGCCGAGATTGGCGGCCGACACGCCCAGCGAGCCGATCTGCGAGACACCGACCTTGCCGCGATTGGACAGCGGCCCCCGCGCGCGTTCATTGGTGACGGCGCCGATGGTGTTGACGTTCTGCGGCAGGGTCCGGATCAGTTGCTCGACGCTGGTCACGCCGCGCGCCTGGATTTCTTCCTTCGAAATGACAATGACCCGCGACGTCGGGTCACCCGTTGCAAGACGGCTGCCTGTCACCTCAACCGATTCCACGACCGAAGTCTCACCGGCTGGCTGAGCGGCGCGGGCGCGCTCTGCTTCTGTCGGCTGCGGCGCCGATTGGGCCCAGGCCCCGCCAGCAGATGCACAGAGCATCAGCGCCAGCATTGAAGTGCTCATCGGTCTCGTCGTCACGTCATTCCCCCTGCCAGCCACGCCGGCGAAAATTTCCACCTCCGTTGCGTGGTGAAGGGAATGACGCGGCGTTCAGTGACCGGCAGAAATTCCGCAGCACGTTGCAACACCGTCATGGATACGTCGCCAAGCTTGCACCAAACTGGCAGCCCTAACGTCGTGAGGTGGAATCGCACCCCGCACCAACCCGCACGCAACAATCTTGCCGATCGTGTCCTCTTAGACACAGATGACGCACGATCCTCTCCGCCTGCCTCAACCACGGGTTATCCATGCCTCAAACTACCATTGAGCGTGTCGCCAACCTCAGAAACTACCTGCTCACCTAGGCGGGTGATTTGTCATTCTGCCGACATTAGACAGTTCCTCGTGTCGGCGGGATTTGTCCGTTTGCGGCGCAGCATCGTCTTGCGTCGCAGCCACAGCCTAGACATAAGAGCGAGACCGCAAATGCGGGCCGGCTTAGCTCAGTTGGTAGAGCGCCAGTTTTGTAAACTGGATGTCGCGGGTTCGATTCCTGCAGCCGGCACCACGCTTTTCGACCATCGGGGACATGGCCGACACAACCAACAAGCTGGGCCACAAGATCGGTGCGCGAGGCGGTAGAACCCGCCAAGCGATCCTCGACGCGACCCAACGCCTGTTGAACGAGCGGCATTACGGTGAAATCCGCGTCGCCGATCTGGCCTCGGCCGCCGGTGTATCGCCTTCCAACTTCTACACCTATTTCAAGGCGGTCGAAGAACCTGTTCTGGCGTTGTGCGAGGTCGCCGCTGCGGATTTTCAGGGGCTGGCGGCGCATTTCCAGGCCGACTGGCCAGGCGACAAGGCCTTCGTCATCGCGCGCGCCTTCATTCTGGACGTGATGGCGATCTGGCGCAGCCACGGTCAGGTGCTGCGTGTCGAACACATGCTGGCGGACAATGGCGACGCAGCCTTCGTCGAAAGCCGGGTGCGCCGTTTGCGCCGACTACACCTGTCCATCGAACGCCGCGTGGCCCAGGCCCACGCCAGCGGCCTGCATCCAAAGGACTATAATCCGCGGCTGGCCTCCTATCAGATCGCCTCCATCGCCGAATCGACGGCGGCCAGTTTCGATCTGTTGCGGCGGGCCGATACGCCAGAGGCCATTCTGGATACGGCGGCCATCATCATTGTCAAACTGACGACGGGGCGTTAGACGCCCAGCGGCCCATACAGCCAGGTCAGCCAGATGCCGACGGCCAGGAAAACGCCGAACGGCAGCTTCTCCGATCCACTGACGCTGCGCCGGACCACCAGAATGCCGAAAACTAGGCTGAGCCCTACCGCGCAGGCCCACAGCAGCACGCTGGGCAGGCCCATCCAGCCGACCCAGGCCCCTGCCCCTGCGAACAGGAAGGGGTCGCCTCCCCCCAGTCCCTGGCGCTTGCGGACGAGCTGGTACAGCCAACCGACCAGCCAAAGTCCGCCAAAACCGACCGCCGAGCCAATCAGATGGGAAAAGCCGAGGCCCCAGTCCAGAATCAGCGCGACCGTGACGCCTGTAGAGATCAAGGGCAGGGTCAGACTGTCCGGCAGCCAGAAGTGTTCGCCGTCGATGATGGCGATCAGCAACAACTGCCAACCCAGAACGGCCGTGGCGGCGATTATGAATACTGAGGCGGCGCCTGTCGCGCCCCACACCCCGGCCCAGATGCCGACGCCGGCCGAAGCTAACTCGATCAGCGGATAACGCGGCGAAATCCGCGTGCGGCATCGCGCACACCGCCCGCGCAAGCCAAGCCAGCTGAAGACCGGCACAAGCTCCCAAGGGCGTAGTGTCTGATCGCAGCCCCGGCATCGCGAGCGGACGACGACGATGTCCTCGTCGCGCGGCAGGCGAACGCTGACGGCGGCGATGAAACTGCCGACGATCACGCCCAGCCCGCCCATGACGGCGGCGGCGAGTACAGGATTCATCAGGGCGTCTCGAAGGCGGCGAACCCTTCTGGCTTAGCCGCCTCCGAGCGCCACCGCCACATGATAGGTCGCGAAGGACGCCAGATAGGCCAGACCGAACATGTAGCCGATCATGATCCAGGTCCATTTCAGCGAGTTGGTCTCGCGCCGCACCACGCCCAGCGTCGCCACGCACTGGGGCGCGAAGATGTACCAGGCCAAGAAGGACAGGGCGGTCGCCAGCGACCAATGCGACGCCAGGGTCGAGGCCAGAAGCCCCGTCGCATTTTCGGCGTCTGCGATGGCGTAGGTCGTGCCCAGCGCCGCCACCGCGACCTCACGGGCCGCCATGCCGGGGATCAGGGCGATGACCATCTGCCAGTTGAAGCCGATGGGGGCGAAGATCGGCTCCAGCGCCCGGCCCAACATGCCGGCGAAGGAATAGTCGATGGCCGGCAGGGTCGCGTTTTCGGGCGGATAGGGGAAGGTCGCCAGCACCCAAAGGATGATCACGGCCGGCAGGATGATGCGGCCCGCGCGGGTCAGGAAGATCTTGGCCCGGAGCCACAGGTTGAAGCCGACGCTGCGCAGGTCCGGCGTCTTGTAGGCCGGTAGCTCCATCATGAAGGGCTCGACCGCGCCGCGCCAGAACACCTTGCGGATCAGCAGGGACACGATCAGGGCGCTGACGATGCCAGCGGCGTAGAGGCCGAACATCACAAGGCCCTGCAGGTTCGCGAAGCCCCAGACCGTCTCATTGGGAATGAAGGCGGCGATGATCAGCGTATAAACCGGGATGCGCGCCGAGCAGGTCATCAGCGGCGCGACCAGGATGGTGGTCAGGCGGTCACGCCGGGAATCGATCACCCGCGCCGCCATGACGCCGGGAATGGCGCAGGCGAAACTGGATAGCAGCGGGATGAAGGCCCGGCCGTGAAGCCCCGCCCCGCCCATGATCTTGTCCATCAGGAAGGCCGCGCGGGCCATATAGCCGAAATCTTCCAGCGCGATGATGAACAGGAACAGGATTAAAATCTGCGGCAGGAACACCAGCACGCTGCCCACACCGGAAATGACCCCGTCCACGACCAGGCTTTGCAGCAGGCCATCGGGAAGGACATTGGCGACCAAGCCGCCCAACCAGGCGATGCCGGCCTCGATGCCGTCCATCACTGGCGCGGCCCAGCTGAACACGGCTTGGAACATCACGAACAGCAGGGCGAACAGGATCAACAGTCCGCCGACTGGATGCAGCAGCACCGAATCGATCCTGCCGGTCAGGGTATCGGGCCGCTCAGGCGGGCGGACGCAGGCCTTCATGATCCGCTCGGCCTCGCGGGCGGCGGTTCGTAACTCGGCGGCGTCCGGACTGCGCCATTGGCTTTCGGTCACGGCGGCGACGGCGGCCTGGTCCTCAATCGCGGCGACCAGATCGTCGATCCCGCGCTTGCGCGTGGCCACGGTGGTGATGATCGGCACGCCCAGTTCGGCGCGCAGTCGCTCCAAATCGATGCGCAGGCCTTGGCGCTGGGCGATGTCATACATGTTCAACGCCAGAACCATCGGACGCCCGACGGCCTTCAGCTCCAGGATCAGGCGCAACACCAGGCGCAGATTGGTGGCGTCGGCGACGCAAACCACCACGTCCGGCGGCGTCTCACCCGCCAGACGCCCCAGAACGGCGTCGCGCGTGACTTCCTCGTCCGGGCTGCGGGCGCGCAGGGAATAGGTGCCCGGCAGGTCCAGCACCGACATCGTGCGGCCGGACGTGGCGCGGATCAGCCCCTCCTTCCGCTCCACCGTGACCCCGGCGTAGTTGGCCACCTTCTGGTGGGCGCCGGTCAGGGCGTTGAAGAGGGCCGTCTTGCCGCTGTTGGGATTGCCGACCAAGGCGACGCGGGCGGTCTTCAGAGCGACGTCCATCAGGCGACGTCCAGCTTGATTGTAAGGCTCTCGGCCTCATGCCGACGCAGAGCCACGCGCATGTCGTCCACCTTCATGGCGATGGGGTCGCGCCCGAACAGCCCTTCGTGCAGCAGTTCGATCTGTGCGCCCTCGACGAAGCCCAACTCCAGCAGGCGGCGCTCCAACTCCACGGTCTCGCCTTGGTGATGACAATGGGCGCCCACCTGGACGATGACGCCCCGATCGCCGCGTCGGGCCTGGCTCAGCTTTATGGTGTCGGTCAAAGTCTACGCTCGCACGGGCGAGGCCGCTCCCCAGCGGCTCCGCGTTTCTTTGACAGTGATTATCAGGTGCGAGGGGGCTCCGTCCAGCAGGACAGCTTGACCAATTGCCACGCCGATGCGTTGCGGTATCAAAAAGGCAAACAGGAAGCCGCCATGACACGCCACGCCCTCGTCGCCCCCCTTCTTCTGGCCCCGCTTTTGACCCTGGCCGCCTGTGGTCAGGGCGGGTCGTCCGCAACCACGCCTGCCGCGCCAGTTCACGTGCTGACGGATGCGGAAAAGGCGACCCTGTTGGCCTCCCTGCCCGCCCCCTACAATGCGGGCGATCTCGAGAACGGGCGTCGGGCGTTTGCGCGCTGTCGCGCCTGCCACACCATCGGCGAAGGCGGTCCAGACATGGCGGGGCCAAACCTGTACGGCGTGTTCGGCCGCAAGGCGGGAGATCGTCCGCGCTATAACTATTCCAACGCCATGCGCACGGCGAACTTCACCTGGGACGCCGAGAAGCTGGACCACTGGCTGGAAAACCCGCGCACCTTCCTGCCCGGCAACAAGATGACCTTCCCTGGTCTGCCCGACGCTACGGATCGCCGCGACGTCATCGCCTTCCTGAAGGTGGAGACGGGCTACAAGCCGGAGCCTGCGCCCGCCTCCTGATCCGTCAGGCCTCGGGCAGTTCCTTGGGGCCGCCTTCGCGCAGTTCCTGGGCTTCCCACTCCTCGATCTTGCGGGCGGTCCATTCCGGCGACTTGGTGAAGCGCGCCAGGACGCCATAGATCACCGGCACCACGAACAAGGTCAGGACGGTGGCGAAGATGGCGCCGGTGAAGATCACCACGCCGATCGTCTGACGGCTGCCGGCGCCTGCGCCTTGCCACAGCACCAGCGGCAGGGCGCCAAAGGCGGTTGCGATCGAGGTCATGATGATCGGACGCAGACGCAAGGACGACGACTCGATGATCGCCTCACGGATCGAGCGCCCCTGGTCGCGCAGCTGATTGGCGAACTCCACGATCAGAATGCCGTTCTTGGCCGCCACGCCGATCAGGATGATCAGGCCGATCTGGCTGTAGATGTTCAGGCTGGAGCCCGCCATCAGCAGGCCGAACAGACCGCCCGCCGCCGCCAGCGGCACCGTCAGCATGATGACCGCCGGAGTGATCCAGCTTTCGAACTGGGCCGCCAGAACCAGGAAGACCAGCAACAGCGCCAGACCGAAGGCCGCGAACACCGCCCCGCCCGCTTCCTGCTGATCGCGCGCCGCCCCGCCCCACTGAGTGACGACGGCCCCTTGCGGCTGCTTCGCCGCCTCGGCGTTCAGGAACTGAATCGCGTCGTCGATCGTGGTGCCGGGGTTAAGGTCTGCCTGGAGGGAGATCGCGCGCTGACGATCCAGGCGGCGACGGTCCGGCGTGTCGCCGCTGGTCTTGGTCGTGACCACGGACGACAGCGGCACCAGTTGGCCGCCCCCGGTCGCGACATACAGGGCTTCTAGGTCGGCGACCTCGCGACGATTGTCGCGCTCGGTCTGCAGGATGACATCATATTCTTGACCACCCTTGATGTAGGTCGTGGCGCGGCGAGAGCCAAACATGGTCTCCAGCGTGCGACCGATCGACTGGGATGAAACGCCCAGCGCGGCGGCTTTCTGCGGATCGACATCGACCAGCAGACGCGGTGAGTTCGGCTCATAGTTCAGGCGTGGACGCGAGAAGCCGGGATTGGCCTGGGCCGCAGCCAGCATAGGCTGGAGCCAGGCGTAGATCTGCTGATAGTCGCTGCCGGTCGCGATGAGCTCGATGGAGTTGGAGTTGCCGCCGCCGCGCTGGAAGGCGCCGGGCGTCGAAGCGTTGACCTGGGCGCCCGTCTGGCCGCGCAGCTTGCCGTTCAGTTCCTGAGCGATCTCGGCCGCCGAACGGTCGCGCTTGGACCAGTCGGCAAGCGTGAGGACCGCGTTGCCGGAGTTGAAACCGCTGCCGCCGAAGCCAGGCGCGGACACCAGATAGCTGTCGGCCTCGCCGCTGGTCTTGTATTCGGCCAGCAGAGGTTCCAGCCCCAGCATGATCTTGCGGGTGTAGTCGAAGCCCGCGCCTTCGGGCCCGGCAACGCGCACCGTGACCCGGCCGCGATCCTCATCCGGTACCAGTTCGTTGGGCAGGGTCAGGAAGATGCCGCCCGCCCCCGCTGCGACCAGCAGGATCAGGGCGCCGACGCCGATCACCGCGATGCGACGGCCCAACAGCATGTCCAGCGATCTGCCATAGGACGACTTCAGCCGATCCATGCCCCAGTCGACCTTGCGCGCCACCCAGCCGCCACCATGGGCGGGTCGCAGGATCTTGGAGGCCAGCATCGGCGACAGGCTGAGGGCCAGAAAGGCGGAGAAGGCCACGGCCGCCGCGATCGCTGCGGCCAGTTCGACGAACAGACGTCCGACATAGCCCGGCAGGAACAGCAGCGGCGCAAACACGGACAAGAGGACGATGGTGGTGGCCACGACCGCGAAGAAGACCTGGCGCGCGCCGCGTTCGGCGGCGACCAGAGGCGGCTCTCCCAGATCCAGCCGACGTTGGATGTTCTCAACCACCACGATGGCGTCATCGACCACCAGGCCGATGGCCAGCACCAGGGCCAGCAGGGTCAGAAGGTTCAGCGAAAAGCCCAGCGGGGCCAGGACGATGAAGGTCGCCAGCAGACAGATCGGCGCCACGATGGACGGAATCAGCGCGGCCCGCAGACTGCCAAGGAAGATGAAATTGACTAGAGCCACCAGCGCCATGGAGATGCCGATGGTAATCCAGACTTCGTCAATCGCGTGCGAGGTGAAGACCGAGTTGTCGGATCCGACCTCGATGGTCACGCCCGGCGGCAGGGTCGGCCGGATTTCCTCGATCATCTTGTGGACGCCGTCCGAGATGGCGAGGTCGTTCGACTGCGCCTGACGTGTCACGGCCAGGCCGATCTGATCCATGCCGTTGCCGCGGAACAGACGCCGGTCTTCTTCCGGCGCTTCCTCCACGCGTGCGATGTCGCCAAGGCGCGTCACATAAGTCGGCTGCCCCTGGATGATGGCTGAAGAGCCGCTGCCTGTCCCCGTGGCGACAGTCGCTGAGGCCGAGGCTGAGCCTCGCGTCCCGATGGGCAGTTGGCGGAAGTCTTCCGGCAGGGCGTAGGTACGCGCCACGCGGACGGTGTAATTCTTGTCCGTCGACTCCAGCGAGCCGGCGGGAAGCTCGACGTTCTGGCTCGTCAGGGCCGTCTCGACGTCGTTGACCGTCAGGCCCCGCGCCGCCATGGCGGCGGAATCCAGCCAGATGCGCATTGAGTAGCGCTGCTCGCCATAGATGTTGACCTGGGCCACGCCGGGCACCGTCGCCATCCGGTCGATCAGATAGCGGTCGGCGTAATCGGTCAGCTGAAGCCGGTTCATGCTGGTCGAGCGCAGGAAGACGATGATGATCGGCTGGCTGTCGGAATCGGCCTTGGCCACCTCGGGTGGATCTGCCTGATCGGGCAAACGCCCAACCACGCGGCTGACGCGGTCGCGCACGTCGTTGGCGGCGTCGTCGATATTGCGGTCCAGCGAGAACTCGATGTTTACGTTGGAGCGTCCGTCGCGGCTGGTCGAGTTGATGCGTTCGACACCCTGGATGCCGGCGATCTGCTGCTCCACCGGCTCGGTGATGCGGCTCTCGATCACCTCGGCCGATGCGCCGGCGTAGGTGGTGTTGACCGAGACGATCGGCGGATCGACGTCCGGCAGTTCACGCACGGGCAGAAAGAAGAAGGCCGCCGCGCCGATCACGCACAGCACGATGGCCGCGACGGCCGCGAAGACGGGCCGCCGGACCGAAACGTCGGACAGCATCATTTGGCGGCGCCCGACTTGCGACCCTGGCCGCCCACGCTGACCGGGGCGCCCGGCTGAATACGGTTCAGGCCCGATCCGACGATGCGGTCACCGACCTCGATGCCGGAAAGGATTTCGACGAAGCCGTTCTCGACGGCACCGGCTTCGACCTCCACCCGCTGCGCGGTGGAGCCGTTCTGGCCGGGCGCGATGCGATAGACGAAGGCGCCGGCGCCTTCGTATTGCACGGCCGACTCAGGCACGGCGGCGCTCTGACGCTGGCCCTGCTGCACCGCCACACGCATCAGCATGCCGGGACGGATGCGACCGCCGGGGTTGGGGAACTCCGCGCGCGCCGTCGCGGCGCGGGTCGTTTCGTTGACGCGCGTGTCGATCAGCGCGATCCGCCCCGTGAACGGCTCGTCGCCATAGGCGTCTGCCGTCGCGGTCAGCTGGGCGCCGGGACGCAGAAGGTTCAGATAGCGCTCAGGGAGGGGGAAATCGACGCGGATCGTCGAGGTGTCGTCCAGCGTCGTGATCACCGCGCCCGGGTTGATCAGCGTGCCGGGTGTCACCGTCGTCAGACCGACACGGCCGGAGAAGGGCGCCCGGATCACTCGGTCGCCCCGACGCGCCTGGGCCGCCTGCAACGACGCCCGCGCGGTTTCCAACCCGGTCTCGGCCTGTTCCAGCATGACCTGGGGCGCGACGCCCCGGTCGGCCAGGGCCTTGTAGCGATCGTATTCCCGCTGGGCCTGATTGACGTTGGCGCGAGCCTCGATAATGGCCGCGTCTTCTTCGCGCGCCTGAAGCTCCACCAGAGGCGCGCCGGCCGAGACGTACTGGCCGTCCGCGAACAGGACGCGGGTGATCAGTTCGGTGGTCGAAGAGGTGACGTTCACCGACCGCTCGCCGCGCGCCACGCCCAAAACGCGAATCTGATCCGAGAAGGGTCGCTGCGCCACGACGGCTTCGGACACCTGCTGCGCCCCCCGTCCGCGACCGCCCCCCGGCCCTGCCGCCTTCTTTTCATCTCCGGCGGAGACTTTGACGATAGCGGCGACGACCATCAGGGCAAGCAGGACGGCGGCGGCAACGAGGAAGAAGTGACGTTTGATCACGCGGGGGTCTCTCGGTCAGGGGGACGCCGCATGCATTACCGGGTAATGAAGTGCGCGCAATGTTACGTATCAGTAACGTGCCGGGTGACATTTTCCGTCGCGGAAATCTTCTCTAAAATCGTCTCCAGATCGCGAGAACCGGCCCCCGACTAATGGGAATCTCGCGCCCTGCGACGGTTTGCCTCCATCCGGCCTGCACGTTCCAAGCGCCGAAATCGCGCACGACCGAGGCTTCCAGCGACAACCAACGCGCGCCGCCGTCCGCCGCGCCGCCGAACGCCTGACCCAGCACCATCCAGTCATCGCCGATCCGGGCGCCCGCCGTCGCGTCGATGCGGGTCTCGTCCGGCAAGCCGTCGCGCAGTCGGCGCGCCGCCTGAACCTCGACGAAGGCGCCGTTCATTCCCCAGCGCTCGCCCATGTCGCCAAGGGAGCGGCCGACCGAAACTCGCGCCTCCCAATCATGATCGCCGACGCCCGGCTCGGCATAGCCGGCGTTGCGCCCCTCCCCGGCCTGTGTATAGCCGCTGTAAATGCTGACGGCGTTCCGGTCGTCGCGCCAGACCTGCCAAGTTGCGCCGATCTCGATGGGGCCGCGCCCGCTGTAATCGACGAAGGCGTCCTCGCCGTCCTGCCACTCCGACTTCAGCTGAAGCGTCAGCCGATCCGCCACGCCGTATTCGGCGAACACGCCCAATGTCGCGTCACGCCGCCTGCCAGGCAGATCACGTTCCTCGCCAGCAGCGTCGAAACCGGTGTCGGCGCTCAGCCGCTCGTATTTGACAATGGCCTGGCCCTTGCCCTTTGGCTGGGTCCAGGCGCCGGCGAGGGCTTGGGTCGGCGTCAGAGCCGCGAGGACCAGCACCCCCGCGACGAAGGGAATTAGGCGTCGTAGCCCGGCGACTTCCGATCCAGCTGTCGCAGAGCGCCCGGCCAGGCCAGCGAGGAGATGAAGCCGATGCCGCGCCCCTGCTCCTTGGTCTCGGCCTGCGCCTCGTCCGGCGCCAACAAGATGTGCTCGCGTCCGCCAGACAGCGCCGCAACCTGCTGCGCGCAGGCCCTCTCCAGGAAGAAGATGCCGATCCATGCCTGAGCCGCCGTTTCCCCGACCGCCAGCGTGCCGTGGTTTCGCAGCAGCATCAGCGGTTTGTCCCCCAGGTCGGCGACCAGACGTTCGCGCTCGTCGTGGTTCAGGGCCAACCCCTCATACCCATGATAAGCAACCTGATGCTGTAGTAAACACGCGTTCTGACTGACGGGGAGCAAACCTTCGGCCTGAGCGGCGACGCCCACGCCGTTCACTGTATGCAGATGGATGACGAACTTGGCGTCTTCGCGCGCGGCGTGGACGGCCGAGTGGATGGTGAAACCCGCCGGATTGATGAAATAGGGCGTGTCCTGGACGATGTTCCCCTCCAGATCGACCTTCACCAACGACGAGGCCGTGATCTCGTCGAAGTAGAAGCCGTAGGGATTGATCAGAAAATGATGCTCCGGCCCGGGCACGCGCGCCGAGATATGGGTGAAGATCATGTCGTCCCAACCGTTCAAGGCGACGAGCCGATAGAGGGCCGCCAGCTCGACACGGACCTGCCATTCGGCCTCGGACACGCGCGACTTGATCGAAGGACTGGTTCCGTCCGCCATGATTTCCTCCTGCCTCTGGATGGGCTTTTGCAAACCGTCACCCCGCGCGGTCGCGTCGTCAAGCCGACAAGGCCGCCGTTGACGTCACGTCACCCCCACGGCGGCCTTGCTTAACCCGGTCTTCATCACGCAAGCATATGGTTAAGCATCGTCGCCGGTTCGGGGAGCCGCCTTGTCTGTCGTTCAACTGGAGCCGCCCCGCGACGCCTGGGACGACCGGACTGTGTCTGAGCTTCTGGCGCTGGCCAGCAGCCGTTCGGCCGACGACCGTGAGCGCTTGCTGCTGAAGGTCACCTCGCTGTGTGAATCCAATCCGCCACCACCCAAGGTCGCGCCGCTGCTCAGCGACATCTTCCTTGCTCTGACAGCCCAGGCCGAGCGGGATATCCGTCTGGCCCTGTCCGAACGGATCGCGGGCGTCGACTGGGCCCCGCCTGCCCTGGTCAACGTGCTGGCGCTGGATGAGATCGAGATCGCCCGCCCGGTCATCACCTCCAGCCCGCTTCTTCAAAACGCCGACCTCATACGCCTGCTGATCGAGGCGACGCTGGAGCATCAGATCGCCGTCGCCCGGCGCCCGCAGCTGGCGCGGCCGGTCGTGGACACGATTGTCGATCGCGCCGAGCCCGTCACCATGACGGCGCTGGCGTCCAACCGCACGGCCGACATTGGCGAAGAGGCCATGCGCAAGCTGGTCGATCATTCGCGCCGCATCGCGGGCCTGAGGGCGCCGTTGACGCGTCACCCCAGGCTGAACGAACAACTGGCTCAGCAGCTTTATCAATGGGTCGGCCAGGCTCTGCGTCAGTCGATCGGCGAACGCTTCCGCATCGACGACGCCCAGTTGAATGCGGCGGTTCAGAACGCGGCGGCGAAGGCTGTCGGCAGCCCGGAGTGGCGCGCCATGTCCGCCCGGATGACCGAGGATCGCGCACGCATCGACGCGGAACGACGACTGGTGGAAAAACTTCAATCCGCCGGTCAACTGCGCCCCGGTCTGCTCGTCCGCGCGCTGCGGGAACAGCGTTTCGAACTGTTCGAACAAACCCTGGCGGCCCTGGGTGGCTTCAGCGAGGCTCAGGTGCATCACGCCATCCGCGCGCCGACCGCCGAGCCGCTTTACCTGGCCTGCATCGCCGTGGGCGTGGATAAGGCTGTCTTCGCCTCCCTCTTGGTCGAGGTGCGCAAACTTTCGGGCGGAATGCCTGCCGACGGCGGCTGGAAGGCGACGCCGATGAGCGCGCACGCCGCCTCTCGCGCCTTCCATCAGATGATGCACAAGCCCGCGACCGTTTGACTCTGCGCCCAAGCTCGGGCCACGTCGCCAAGTGACTCAGTCAAGCCCCTCTCCCCTGCCGTCGTCGCCCCGATTGGCCTTCGTCGCCAGCGACCGGCCCGAAGCCCAGGCGGCGCGCAAGGCCTTGATCGCCCGCTATGGCGCCGTGTCTGAAGACGAGGCCGATGTGATCGTCGCATTGGGCGGGGATGGACAGATGCTGGAAACCCTGCACGGCAACCTGCGGCAGCGCACGCCCGTGTACGGGATGAACCGGGGATCGGTCGGCTTTCTGATGAACGACTACGACGAAAACGGTCTGCTGGAGCGGATCGCGACGGCCGAAAGGACGGTCATCCACCCTCTGCAGATGGACGCCTGGACCGAAAGCGGCGAAGTCCACACCGGCCTAGCCATCAACGAGGTGTCGCTGCTGCGCCAGACGCGCCAGTCAGCCAAGCTGCGGATCACCGTCGATGAGCGCGTTCGACTGGAAGAACTGTCCTGCGACGGCTGCCTCGTGGCGACGCCTGCGGGATCGACCGCCTATAACCTGTCGGCGCACGGCCCGATCATCCCATTGGACGCCCGCATCCTGGCCCTGACGCCCATCAGCGCCTTCCGGCCCCGTCGCTGGCGCGGCGCCCTGTTGTCACACGGCGCCAAGGTGCGGTTCGAAGTTCTGGAGGCCGACAAACGCCCGGTCTCGGCCACCGCCGACAACTTCGAGGTCCGACGCGTCGCACGCGTCGAGGTGCGCGAGCGTCGTGACGTCACCCTGACCATGCTCTTCGATGCGGGCCGGTCGTTCGACGAGCGGGTGATGGCCGAACAGTTCGCGAACTGATCGGTCACGGCTTCTTAAGCCCGCTACCGTATCTTGGCGTGAACGTCCTATGGAGCCCGCCATGAGCAATCCGGCGCAGATCACCCCTCCGACCAACTCGCTGCGGCTCAAGGTCGGCGGCGGCTTCGGCATCAACGCCGACGCCATCGCCAAGGCTGAGGAGGCGCTGAAAGCCATGTCAGCCCAGTTCGGCCAGTGGCTGAACGACGAGATCGTCAAGCTCGACAAGGCTCAGACCGACATCCGTGAGCAGGGCTACACCCCCGTCACCGCAGAGGCTCTGTATTTCCGCGCTCATGATCTGAAGGGGTTGGGCACGACCTATGAATATCCGCTGGTGACGCGTATCGCCGGTTCGCTGTGCAAGATGCTGGACGACGCCGATCGCCGCATGACTGCGCCCATCGCCATCCTGGACGCCCATATCGACGCCATCCGCGCCGTCGTCCGCGACCAGATCAAGACTGACGAACATCCGACCGGCCGCGCCCTGGCCGAGACCCTGGAAGCGCGCGTCGCAGACCATCTCGCAGGCTGAAGTCCCTCCAGCCGTTTGCGAAAGGCCCGTCGTCTTGGCGGGCCTTTTTTTCTTAGGCTGCGTTGGCGGCGGTCAGGCTGAGCGACGGCGACTGATCCAGCCGCTCCATCAGATAAGCCAGATCGTCGCGCAGCACGGCCGGACGCTGGGTCAGGAACCGCTCCAGCATCTGATCGCGGAAATAAGCGCTCGACGTATCGATCCCCTCCGCCGCCAGCGCACGCCAGGTGTCGACGCCCGCGCGGAAGGCTTGGAACAGGCGCGGCGGCAAACCCGCGCGATCATAGATGGCCTTCAGCCCCAGCGGACCGGCGTCATGCACCATCAGCCAGGCGCGGTGATGCGGCGTGTTGGCCAGTTCGGCCAGCCCATATTCGAACATCGCCATCTGACCTCGCGCGAGTCCGCGCAGCAGCAGCGATGCGTTCAGGACGCGACGGGCGTTCAGCTGGGCCATGAAGGCCGCCAGATCGGCGCTGGCGCTGGCCTGATCGACCAGATCGACCGTCATCCGCTCACGAGAGTATTGGGCCAGACGGATCGCCGTTTCCGGCGCCACAGCGTGATGGCTGATCAAATGTTCGCGCACCGCCTCGCTGGCGAGTTGGATCAACCGTTCGGTCACATGCAGCGGCAGGACCTGGCGATAGGCTACGGCGGTCAGGACTTCAGCCGCTTCGGTGAAACGGTCCACGACGGTCGCCAGCGCGCCTTCGGACAGGTCGGCGTTGTCGTTCGCCGCCAAGGTGCGAACCGACTGCTCGCAGCCTTCGGCCGCCAGCACGGTCGCGACATCGCGCGACACCCGCGCCCGCCCCGCCACGGCGACCTGACGCACGACCGATCCGGCGCGCACGATCTCGATCAAATCCTCGTCGCTGAACGCCGGCGACGAGGCGATGATCGGCAGGGCGATGCTGTCCAGATCGCCGGCCAGTTTGCGCGCCACGTCATTGGGAATCAGATCGGACGCCTTCAGCGTCACGGCCATGGCGCGACGCACCAGTTCGGCGGCGTCATTGGCCAGAAGACGCAGGATTTTCTGCGCCGCCGCCCTGTCGTCCTCATTCAGTTCCGCGCGCTCCATGTTGCGGCACAGCTTGTGCGCCGCCTCGGCCCGCTCATCGTCGTCCGTCGCCTTGATCAGGCGTCGAATGTCCACTTCTGTCAGGCGGGCGCGGAAGGCGGTCATGGACGGCTCATGATGGAATCGGACGTTGATCCCAGAATGAGACTGCCATGCTTAACGGGCGGTTTACCATCGGTTGCAATGCAACGACTCAGGTCGATTCCTTGCCATTCGGCGAGAAAGCACCGCCGAACCCGCTGCTGGATGATCCGTCCTGGCCGAGCAGTAGCGCCAGCAGGCCTTGATCCTGCTTCAACCGATCCACACGGGCGGCCAGCATCTGGTCCCTGTCGCTCAGGTTCGGCACGGCGTATTTCGTCTCGCCGGCTCCTGCCGCAGGCGCGCCCTCGCCGGCCGTGCGCTGCAGATTGGCGTGGACCTCGGCGACGGTGGCGGCGCGTCCATTGCGATAAAAGATGCTGCGATTGGCCCGCGCGGCGTCCGGGAACAGCGCTACGGCGCTGCCGCCCGGATTACGATCCATCGCCTCCATCAAACCGGCGGCCCCAGCCGGCCCAAGGAAATGAGCCGCATACAGATCGCCCGCGCCCGGTTCCTTACCCGTGCGTCCGCGCAGATAGGCGGCGTTGGACGCCGTCAACTCAGCCGCCATGGTCGAGGCCGCATGGGGATCGAACCGCAGGTCCAGCACCACATTGCGCGCCGAACCCTCGACGCGCCAACGTCCGTCCGACCCGCGATGGATCAGATCGGCGTATTGGCCGTAGCCGTGCTGGGCCCCGTGCTGCTTGACCGTACCCAGCCAGGTCTGTTCGATGAATTGAAACAGGCCCGCGGCCGACGAGGTCGGGGCCTTGGCCGACGGGTTCATCGCGCTCTCGCGCCGCGCGGTCTTGACCAGGAAGTCATAGTCCACGCCTACGGCGTTCGACGCGCGCCGGATGGCCGCCTCTACTCCGCCTGTCGATGGAATCGCTCCGATACCCATGTGCGAAGGGTCGGCGAACGTAGTTAACCAACTCTTAATTCTTAACGGTCGCGTTAACGCCTCGACCTTCGTCGAACGGGAAAACTTCGCCGTAAAGCCGCCACAACCTGCGCGCTCAACTTCCAGTTACGGGCGCTGCGGGGGCGGTGAACGAGGGAGTGACGTTATGATGATCCGTGCTGCCGGTGGTCCCGGCTTGATCAGCCCGATCGACTTCGGGGAACGCAAGAAACCCATCCCGCGCTGGATGCTGGGCGCCATCGGCGTCTCAATCGTCCTGCACGTTGCGGCGGGGGTGGTGCTTTATAATCAACGGTTCGAGCTGAGCGGGCTGACGCCGCCCGAAAAGCCCGATGCCCCGATCGATATCGTCTTCCAAAGGCTGCCGGAGCCCAAGCCGCTTCCGCCCACGGTTACGGCCGCCCCGCCCACGCCAATCCATAAGCCGGCGCTGACCGTTCCTGTCGATGTGCCGACAATAGCACTCACCCCGCCAGAGAATCCGACGAATACGGCGCCGCCAGGACAAGTGATCGTCAGCACCGCGCCCACCGGCGTCGAAGGCGGCACGGCGACGGTCGAGACGCCGCCTCGCCCGCCCTCGGTGATCAACAATCCGACCTGGTCCAGCCGCCCGTCGGCGGCCCAGATGGCGCGGGCCTATCCAAGCCGCGCCGCAGAGAACGGCACGCCAGGTTCCGCCAGCCTCAGCTGCGTGGTGCGGGTCGATGGCGGTCTGACCGGCTGTCGCGTCGTGGGCGAAACGCCCAGCGGCCAAGGCTTCGGCCGCGCCGCGCAGAGCCTGACGCGCGACTTCCGCATGAACCCGCGCACCGTGGACGGCCGGCCTGTCGACGGCGCGACCGTCAACTTCACCGTCCGTTTCGCGATGGAGGGCTAGAAACGACCAGGGTCGAGGGCGCGGGCGTGCGGCGACGCCGTCCGCCCCTCTATCGCATCGGCGACCACGGCGCCGACCAAGGGCCCCAGCAACCAGCCGTTTCGACGCGGCGCCAAGGCCATAAACAGACCCTCTTCACCGGGCGCCGAGCCCGCGACCGGCAGGCCGTCCGCCGTCGCGCCCCGAATGCCAACGCGCCATTCGATCGCCAGCGGTTCAGGCGACCGCCCCAGCGCTGCCCACGCCGCCTGGGTCAGGCGTTCGGACGCCTCGGCATCCGGCGCCGTATCCCGCCGCCCCGGCTCCATCGTCGCTCCGATGACCGCGCCAGACGCCATTGGCGCGACATAGCCGCCCGGCCCGCGCACGACATGATCGACCAGATGTCCGGCTGCGACACCAATCTGTCCCCGGATCGGCTGGATCGCCTCGACCAAACGGCGCGCGGTCTCGGGCAGACCCGCTATGGCGTCACCGGCGCCGGTGGCCAGCACGACCGCCTCCGCATCCAGCCACTGATCGCCGATTTCGAGTCGCCAGCCGTCATCGGCGCGGGCGATCGTCGTCACCGTCCCCGCTACGACAGCCTCGCCCAGCGCCTGCCTTAGCGCGACCAAAGCCTGTGTTGGCTCGACCTGATAATCGTCATCTGTCGTGACGCTGGCGCCATCGCGCCGCGCGTCGAAGCCCAGCGCGCGCAACCGCGTCTCCATCGCCTGCACATCGCCGCCTCGCCACTCAGCTGGTCGATGCGCCAGAGCGATGCCGGCCGCCGTCGCGAACTGGAGCCACAGGTCACGGCCCGCCCGAAACAGTTGGGCGCGCTCCGGCGATACGTCATCGATAGCTGATTCCATCGCCGGGGCGATCATCCCCGCAGCGAACAGGGAGGCGTTCACCTCGCCCGGATCGACCACCAACACCGCCCGGCCGCGCCGATGCAGCTCGAACGCCGTGCAAAGCCCCAGCACGCCGGCGCCGACGATCACAATGGGAGAGGAAGACGTCACGAGCCGTCTGATCGACCCGTGACGCCCCTATTGCAAGATGGCTTCCGCCTATTCGGCCGCCATCGAGGCCGCGCCGGCGTCGTCAAGACGCGCGACCAGGGCCGCGTGCTGGTTCCACAGGGCGGTCGGCAATCGATCGCCGAACTGGCGATAGAAGTCGGGGATCAGCGCCGCCTCTTCGGCCCAGACGCCTGCATCAACGTCCAGCAGGGTCGCCAATTGCGTCGGCGTCAGGTCCAGGCCTGACAGGTCCAAGGCCGTGACCGAAGGCACGCGCCCAACCGCCGTATCGACCGCCTCGGCCTCGCCGTCGATCCGCTCGCTGATCCACTTCAACACGCGCGCATTGTCACCGAAACCGGGCCAGACGAAGCGGCCATCCTGATCCTTCCTGAACCAGTTGACGAAGAAGATGCGCGGCAGTTTCGAGGCGTCTCGCCCCTGGCCCATCTTCAGCCAGTGGTCGAAATAGTCGCCCATGTTGTAGCCGCAGAACGGCAGCATGGCGAAGGGATCGCGGCGCAGTTCGCCCACCTTGTTCTCGGCCGCTGCGGTGCCTTCGGACGCGACTGTCGAGCCCATGAAGACGCCGTGCTCCCAATCGAAGGCTTCGGTCACCAGCGGCACGGCGCTGGCCCGACGACCGCCGAACAGAATGGCGTCGATCGGCACGCCCTTGGGATCTTCCCACTCCGGCGCGATGGCGGGGCACTGGCTGGCGGGCGCCGCGAAACGGGCGTTGGGGTGGGCGGCGGGTTCGCCGGACGCGGGATCGTGCGGACGTCCCTTCCAGTCGGTCAGGCCTTCGGGCGTCTCCTTGGTCAGCCCCTCCCACCAGACGTCGCCATCGTTGGTCAGGGCGGTGTTGGTGAAGATGGTGTTGGAGGCCAGGGTCTCCAGTGCATTGTGGTTGGTGTTACGGCTGGTGCCCGGCGCGACGCCGAAGAAGCCGGCCTCGGGATTGACCGCATACAGTCGCCCGTCGTCGCCGAACCGCATCCAGGCGATGTCGTCGCCGATGGTCTCGGCCTTCCAGCCCGGCAGGCTGGGCTGCAGCATGGCCAGGTTCGTCTTGCCGCACGCGCTGGGGAAGGCGGCAGCGACGTATTTCGCTCGGCCCTTCGGATCCGTCAGCTTCAGGATCAGCATGTGCTCGGCCAGCCATCCCTCATCACGAGCCATGATCGAGGCGATGCGCAGGGCGTAGCATTTCTTGCCCAACAGGGCGTTGCCGCCATAGCCCGAGCCATAGGACCAAATCTCCCGCGTCTCGGGGAAATGCACGATCCATTTGTCGTCGTTGCAGGGCCAGGCCACGTCCGCCTGACCATCGGCCAGCGGCGCGCCCAGCGTATGGACGGCCGGCACGAAGACGCCCTTGTCGCCCAACTGATCCAGCGCCGGCTTACCCATCCGGGTCATCACCCCCATAGACAGGGCGACATAGCCGCTGTCGGTGATCTCGACGCCCAGGGCGCTGATCTCCGACCCCAGCGGGCCCATGCAGAACGGGACGACATACATCGTCCGCCCAGCCATGCAGCCGTCGAACAGACCATCCAGACGTTCGCGCATCTCGATCGGATCGGCCCAGTTGTTGGTCGGACCGGCGTCAGCCTGGTCGTCCGAGCAGATAAAGGTACGGCTCTCGACGCGCGCGACGTCGCGAGGATCGGAAGCGGCGTAGTAGCAGCCCGGCCGCTTGGTCTGATCCAGCGCCTTCAGCGTGCCCTTGGCCAGCAGATCGGCGGTGATGGCCTCTTTCTCGGCCTCGGAGCCGTCGCACCAATGGACCTTGGCGGGCTTGGTCAGGGCGGCAATCTGCTCGACCCAAGCGATCAACCCGGCATGGGCGGTGGGCGCCGGGCGCAATCCGGGCGTAGTGAGAATGGACAAGGGCGTCTCCTGAGCGAAAAGGTCCGACGATCTGACGCCGTCGTGGCCTTCAGCGCGTGACGATCACGCACTGTTACAAGCGAATTGCGCCGGGCCTGGGCGATCGTCAAGTTGCGCAAAAAATGCACAAGCAACCGGGCTTTCGCGGTGAGAAATCGCAGATGTGTTCGTCGCGTTTCGGCGATACTTAGGAGGAATGAACAGCCTGGATTCCATCACCGTCTTGCCGGATGGCGCACTGACATCGCCCGCTGCGAGGCGCAATGCCGAGGCGATTCTTAGCGTGCTCCGCGCCCATCTGTCCGCGCGTGGATCGGTGCTCGAGATCGCGTCCGGATCGGGCGAACATGCCGCCGCCTTCGCCGCCGCCCTGTCTGATCTGGACTGGACGCCCAGCGACCCCAGCGATCAGGCCCGCGAAAGCAACGCCGCCTGGAGCCGCCAGCTCGCCCTGTCGAACCTGAAGCCGCCGTTGGCCATCGACGCCGGCGATCCCACGACATGGCCGACCGGCACGTTTGACGCCCTGTATTGTGCGAACATGACGCACATAAGCCCCTGGTCGGCGACCGAGGGGCTGATGGATCTGGCCGGTCGGGTCTTGCGACGGCCTGGCGGCCTGCTGGCGCTTTACGGCCCCTACCGCGAGGCCGAGGTTCCGCTGGCGGAGTCCAACGCGGCCTTCGACGTCAGTCTGAAGGCGCGAAACGTGCAATGGAGTTTGCGTGATCGCGAAGCGGTCGAGGCCCTGGCCCGCTCGCATGGCCTTGCGGCCACGCTGCGGGTTCAGATGCCGGCGAACAACCTCATCCTGCTGTTCCGCGCCGTCTGATCAGACGATCGCGCCGACCAGCTTGGACAGTTCGGCCCGCTCGTTCAGCAGCGTCACCCCCCCGTCCTTGAACACCGCGCCCTCGGCCTGGGCCGACACGCCGAAGCTCTCGGCCGCCAGCGTGACGCCGTCGGCGAAGGCGATGACCGTCAGGCCGTTGGCGCGCGCCAGGTCGATCAACGACCGCACGGCCGCCAACGACGCCTCGTCCGTCGAACCGCCCGGGACGACTAAACCCTTAAGGCGACCTTCGACGATGTCCTTGGCCGTTGCGGTGGCCAGCACGGTCACGCCGCCGGCGATCAAACTGGCGTCGCCCGTCGAGATCGGGGCCAGGCCCACGCCCTCGGCCCGCAACGCGCCTTCCACGTCGCCCAACTCGCCAAACGCCATGTCACGCCGCATCACCAGCCCCATGCGCAGACGGGTGGGAACGGGACGGTTGTAACCGGTGCGACGGGGGCCTGCGGAAGATTTGTTTTGAGCGAACAAGACGTCTCCTTGAAATGTTTCAATACTGATCCAGATCCGACAAGCGATGCTGTCGAACCACCCACGCCGATGACCAGAAAAAAGAAAATCGACGGGTCCGACGCGTGTCGTCCCGCACTCTGGATCATTTGTGGAATGCCGTCAGATATAGTGATGATCCCGTCTGGATCAACCTGCTAGTTCGAATAGACTGGCCTTACTGATCCTGAAAACGGCGACCCGCTTGCTCGCGATCCCGCCCGGCTCTAGACAGCCGCATCGACTGGACGACGAAATCGCATGGCCTTCACCCGCACCTATGATGGCGACGAACCCGTTCGCGTGAACAAGTGGCTGGGCCAGACCGGCGTCTGTTCGCGGCGCGAGGCCGATACCCTGATCGCCAACGGTCTGGTCTCCATCGATGGCGAGACGATCAGCGACGCCGGCCGAAAGATTCAACCGGGCGAAACCCTGACCCTGAACGACACCGCCCAGGCGGCCTTGGCGACGGGCATGACCCTGGTGCTGCACAAGCCAGTCGGTTACGTCTCGGGCCAGCCAGATCCCGGCAAGATCCCGGCCGTGCGACTGCTGAAGACGCCCAATCGTATCGGCGAGGGCGAGACGCCTGCGCGAGACGCCTCCCTGCCCCCCATCGGCCGGCTGGACGAGGATTCGCGCGGCCTATTGCTTCTGTCGTCGGACGGCGTCGTCGCCAAGGCGGTGATCGGCCCTGCGTCGGAACTGGACAAGGAATATGTGGTCGTCGTCGAGGGCCAGATCACCGAAGGCAAGCTGAGCAAGCTGCGCCACGGCCTGTCGCTGAACGACAAGCCGCTAAAGCCCGCCCGCGTCACCCAGATCGAGCCGCAACGCCTTCGCTTCGTCCTGACCGAGGGCAAGTATCGCCAGATCCGCCGCATGTGCGAACTGGTCGGGCTGGAGGTCGTGGATCTCTATCGCATCCGCATCGGCCCGCTGGAACTGGGCGACCTGCCCGAGGGTCGCTGGCGCCACCTGACCGATCAGGAACGCGCGATGCTGATCTCGGCCTCTACGACGCCTGCAGCGTCCTAATCGAGCGCCCTAACCGAGCGCTCTGAACCACCGGTCCAGCAGTTGGACCTCCGCGCGGCGCGCCTCGGTACGCTCGGCGGCCTCCGCGTCCACGCCCCACTGCTCTTCCTGGAACAGCTCGTCGATCCGCGACAGGTCGAACGCCGCCCCGCCACCCAACGCGCCCTGTTCCACCGCCAAAGCCAATACGGCCGACCCCAGCAGCGGCACAGCCGTCGCCAGTCCGGTCAGGCGGAAGTCGTCCAGCGACAGGGCGTGCGCCTTGACCCGCGCGATGGCGTGAGGCGACTGCGGCCGATGCACGATGCCTTCAACCGGTTCCAGCGCAACACCCATCTCGCGCGCGGCCCAATCGCGCCAAGGCCCCCACTGCCGCGCCTGCCGTTCAACCAGCGGCGTCGGATGCTCAGCCAGGTAGCAGACCACATCCGATCCAGCATAGGCGGCGATCTCGTCCGCCACCGCATCGCGCGCCTGGCCAATCCGGTCGATCGCGGTCGAGGCCAATCGCGTCGCCGGCATGGTCGACGGATCTAAAAGCTTCCCCTGCGCCGCCCATTCGTCGGCGACCAACTGCGCCGCAGCCTGCGTCGGCAGGACCAACGCAGCCTTGTCCGGCGTCTTCGGCGTGCGCCCATCCAACAGCACGGCCCAGCCCCCGTCCGCATGCGGCCCCACCGTCGCTTCGGTCCAGAAACGGGAGATGCGGTCCTCTGTCTCGCGGAACCCTTTGCGAGCGGCGACCATGGGGTCGAGCGCCGGGATATGGCTCATCGGAGTCTCTTCACACCCAGGAAGGGATCGTCTTCGGCTTCGTCTTCGGAGAAGCCGAAGTGGGCGAAGCCGGCCTTCATCTCGGGGCTCAAGGGGGCGGTGACCTTGAGAACGCCGCCGCGCGGGTGGTCCAGTTCGATGCTGCGAGCGTGCAGTTGCAGCTTCAGGGGGCCCGACAGTTCGCGCGATTTCTCGTCGCCGTATTTCGGATCGCCCAGGATGGGATGGCCGATCCCCGCCATATGGGCGCGCAACTGGTGCGTCCGTCCGGTGAAGGGGCGCAGGGCCATCCATGAGGCCCGGTGCGAGGCGCGGCTGATGGTGCTGAAGGCCGTCTCGGCCGGTTCGGCGCGCGGGTCCTTGCGCTCGGCCGGACGCATCATCTCGAAGTCGTTGATGCCGGTCTTCTTCAGCGGCATGTCGATCTGGCCCGAATAGGGTTTCGGGTTGCCGATGACGATGGCCCAATAGGTCTTCTTGGCCTGCCGCCGCGCAAAAGCGCCCGCCAGTCGCTTGGCCGCCTCCGGCCCCTTGCCCAGCAACAGGACACCCGAGGTGTCGCGGTCCAGCCGATGGACCAAACGCGGACGCTCCAATCCTTCGCCCCAGGCCGACAGCAGACGGTCGACGTGGCGGCTGGTCTTGGTCCCGCCCTGCACCGCCAGGCCATGCGGCTTGTTCAAGGCGATGACCATGTCGTCTTCGTACAGAACCAGCGACTTGGCGAAGGCGATGTCGCGCTCGGACAGGGTGTGCGCGTCGCCCGCCTGGCGAGAGGTGTCGTCGGGGATCGGCGGCACGCGCACGGCGGCGCCGGCGGTCAGCCGACCTTCGGGTTTGATGCGGGCGCCGTCCACGCGGATCTGGCCGCTACGGGCCATCTTCTGCACCTGGATGTTAGACAGATGCGGCCAACGCCGACGGAACCAGCGGTCCAGCCGGATGCCGTCCTCGTCCTCGGCGACATAGATCGTCAGGACTTCGCGCTTTGGCGCGTCGGCTGCGGGCGGCTGATCAGTCAAGCGGGAACTCCAAAGGCGCGGCGGGCGACCATCAGGCCGACGAACAGGGCCGCGATGGCCAGAACCACCGAGCCGAGCACATAGGCGGCGGCCAGGCCGATCTGGCGGCGCTCGATCATCTGTACCGCTTCCAGCGAATAGGACGAAAAGGTCGTGAACCCGCCAAGCACGCCCACGGCGGCGAACAGGCGCACCATCTCCTGCTGCGCCCCGCCCCTGAACGCCAGCCAGCCGACGAGCAGACCCATCAGCAGACCGCCGGCGACATTGGCGGCGAAAGTGCCCACGGGCCAGCCGGCATTGGGCGCAAACCGCCCGGCGGCGAGGCCCAGGCCATAGCGGGCCATGGAGCCGATGGCCCCACCTGCCGCAACGAGAAGAAAACGTGTCATCGTGCGGCGATATATACGCCGCCCGCACCGAAAGCGATGGTCAGCGCGGGATGGAGCTCTGCACCGAACGTGCGTCATAGGCGTTCGAACGATCGGGCTTCTGGCCGCGCCCCAGAACGACCTCCAGCGTGGTCGAGGTCGGCTGTGGTCCGCTGAAGTTCAGACCGACGCCCACGCCGACACCCGAGGCGGAATAGCCGCCATATCGGCTACTGCCGCCGCCGATCGAGACGCTTGGGCTGACGCCGCCCGCGCCCCCCGGCCGACCATCGGTCCAGCTCTGCGTGACCTCGAACCAGTCATAGCCCTGTTCGGTGGTCAGGTCGGCGGCGCGCACCAAGGCCCAATCAGCGACACGTCCAGCCGCGCCGACGCCGTTGTAGGTGACACGATAGCGGTTGGATTCGATGCGCTGCTCGGAATACCCCTGCCCGTTCGGCCCCATCTGAGCGCCATAGGGCGCCAGGCTGGCGCAGGCGGTCAGGGCCAGGGCGGACAAGCCGGTCAGGGCGAGGGCAAAACACTTCATCAGAGGTATCCTTTCCGTGACATAGCGCCGAACCCGGCACGGCGTTCCGTCAGAGGCCGAGGAGCAAGGCGGCCAGCGCCAGAGCCGCCGGCACAGCCTGGATCAGCAGAATCTTGCGGCTGACGGTCGCCGCTCCATACAGGCCCGCGACGATGACGCAGCCCAGGAAGAAGATCTTGATCTGAAACCCGGCCTCGCCGAGCCAAAGGCCCCACGCCAGGCCAGCGACCAGAAACCCGTTGTAGAGGCCCTGATTGGCGGCCAGCACCTTGGTCTCTTCGGCCTTCTCGGCACTCATGCCAAAGGCCTGCCGGCCGCGCGGCTTGGTCCACAGCACCATTTCCAGGACGACAATGTAGGCGTGGATCAGGGCGACGACGCCGATCAGGATGGTGGCGATCATGGGGCCTCTCCAGTTTCCAATGCCAGTCGATCACGCTTGGAGTAGGCCCGCAACCTATAAGCCCAGCGCAGTCCTCAGCGTCGCGAAATCCTCGGGCGGCGGCGCCTCGACCGTCGTCGTCCCACCCTCAGGATGCGGAAAGCTCAGTTTGGCGGCATGGAGCATCAGACGGGGCGCCGGCCCGACCGGTGTGGTCAAAGCGCCCCCGTATCGCACGTCCCCGATCAACGGCCGGCCGATATGGGCCATATGCACCCTCAACTGATGCATCCGCCCGGTCAGCGGCTCCAGCTCGACAACGGCCCCTTCCGGTCCCGCGGCCAAGGTCCGATAGCGGCTCTGCGACCCTTGCGCGCCCGGCGCGTCAAAGGCCACGACCCGCATATAGCTCTCGCGCCCGATCTCCTCGCGACGCAGAGGGGCGTCGATGGTCGCCGCCTTGGGCTCAGGCGCGGCCGACAGCAGGGCCAGATACTGTTTCCTGAACCGTCGCATCTGCAACGCCTTGCCAAGAAAGCTCGCCGCCGGCTTGGTCTTGGCCGCCAGGATCACGCCGGAGGTGTCGCGATCCAGCCGATGCACCAGTTCCGGCCGCTTGCCGTTCGACCGCGCGAACGCCCACAACAGGTCGTCCAGCGTATGCGCCTTTATCCGCCCCCCCTGGCTGGACAGGCCGCTGGGCTTGGAAAAGGCGATGACGTGCGCATCCTCGTGAATGACCCACGAACGGACGGCGGCGATTTCATCTTCGGACAGGGCGACGGGCTGGCGGTCGGTCATCCGGGGCTTCTAGAGGTCAGTCGCCCGCCGCGTCCACAGCGCCGTCCACCGCCATCCGCGCCCGCATCTCGGCCCAGCGTTTCAGCCGCGCCTTGACCTTCTCCTCATGCCCCTCGCCCTTGGGCTTGTAGAAGGTGCGACGGTCCATCTCGTCGGGGAAGAAGTTCGCGCCGGAGAAGCCCTCGGGCGTGTCCGGGTCGTATTGATAGCCCTTACCGTACCCCAGCGACTTCATCAGCTTGGTCGGGGCGTTGCGGATATGGGCGGGGGGCATCAGCGAGCCCGTCTCATAGGCCGCCTTCTTTGCCGCCTTGAAAGCCTCATAGACCCCGACCGACTTGGGCGCGGTGGCTAGGTGCACCACCGCCTGGGCCAGGGCCAACTCGCCCTCGGGACTACCCAGGAAGTCGTAGGTGTCCTTGGCTGCATTGGCGACCAGGATCGACAGCGGATCGGCCTCGCCGATGTCCTCGACCGCCATCCGCACGATCCGCCGCGCCAGATACAGCGGATCCTCCCCCCCGTTCAGCATCCGCGCCAGCCAGTACAGGGCCGCGTCCGGGTCCGACCCTCGCACCGATTTATGCAGGGCGGATATGAGGTTGTAGTGTTCCTCTCGGCTCTTGTCGTAGGCGGGCGCTCGGCGTTGCAACACGCCCGCCAGTCCCTGCACGTCCAGCTTTTCGCCATCCGGCAGGTCGAACAGCACCTCCGACATGGTCAGCAGATACCGCCCGTCGCCATCGGCCAGGGCCACCATCGCCTGCCGCGCTTCCGGCGTCAGCGGCAGGGTCCGGTCCATATGCGCCTCGGCCCGGCTCAGCAGCTGATCCAATGCAGCGTCGTCCAGCCGCTTCAGCACATAGACCTGACTGCGCGACAGCAAGGCGCCGTTCAACTCGAAGCTGGGGTTCTCCGTCGTGGCCCCGACCAGGGTCACCACGCCTGCCTCCACAAACGGCAAGAAGCCGTCCTGTTGGGCGCGGTTGAAGCGGTGGATCTCATCGACGAACAGCAGGGTGCTCTGTCCCGCCGCACGCCGCATCCGCGCCGCCTCGAACGCCTTCTTCAGGTCGGCGACGCCCGAAAACACCGCGCTGATCGCCTGATATTCATAGCCGGCCGCCTGCGCCAGCAGGCGCGCGATCGTGGTTTTGCCCGTCCCCGGTGGTCCCCACATGATCATCGACCCCAACCGCCCGGCCTCAATCATGCGCCGGATCGGCCCGCCTGGCCCCAGCAGATGATCCTGCCCCACCACCTCGTCCAGCGTGCGCGGACGCAGGCGGTCTGCCAAGGGGGCGTCGGGGGGCAGAATGCCGGAGGCTTCAAACAGGTCGCTCATGGGTGCGACCTATGTAGGCGTTCGCCAAAGGCTTTTCACGCGTTAGTATGGCGAACCGCCACGGAGACCGCCCCATGACAGACGCCAATCCGAACCAAGGTCCGACTTCTGGCGTGACGCCGCATCTGACAATCCCGTCGCGCGGGGCCTCTGCGGCGATCGATTTCTACATCATCGCCTTCGGGGCCGAGGTCCTGGACCGTCGCCTCGCAGACGACGGCGAGCGGCTGATGCACGCCCACCTGAGGATCAACGGCGCCAGCGTCATGTTGAACGACGAGTTCCCGGAATACGGGGGCTCCCAAGATGTCCGCCCTGCCGGCGTGACACTGCATCTTCAGGTGGCCGATCCCGACGCCTGGTGGACGCGCGCCATGATCGTCGGCGGCGCGGAACCTGTGCTGGACATGGCCGATCAGTTCTGGGGCGACCGCTACGGCGTCCTGCGCGACCCCTTCGGCCACACCTGGTCGATCGGCGGGCCGACGAAGGCCTGACGACCTACCTTAGAACGCCGCGGATCTGACGGCCGCCACGGTTGACCACGACCTCCCAAGGGCCGCGACCGGAACTGGCGGCCTCCACATCGCGGGCCGAGCCGATGGCGCGGCCGTTGATGCTGACGATCAGGTCGTTCTGGCGGAAGCCCGCGCGCGCCGCATAGCCGCGGCCGGACACGCCGGTCACGATGACGCCCGTCGCGAACGGATCGCCGCCCAGCCGGTCTGCCAGAGCGGGACTCAGCGCGACAACCTCGGCCCCGGCGAAGGGGCCGGACTGGATCGTCACCCCCTTCGTCGGATCGGCGTCGCCCGGAAGAGTCTGAACCCGCGCGGTCAGGGTCTGCGCCCGTCCGTCGCGCAGGATGGACACCTGCACCTGATCGTTCGGATTGCGTGAGCCGATGCGATAGTTCAGCCCGTTCTGGTCATTGATCTCCTGACCGTCGACGGCGGTGATGACGTCGCCCTGACGAATGCCGGCGCGCGCGGCCGGACCGTTGGCGTAGACGTCGGTGACGACCAGCCCCTGCGGCCGGCTAAGGCCCAGGCTGCCGGCGATGTCGCCAGTCACAGTGTCGCCCTTCACGCCCAGCCACGGCCGAACCACAGCCGTCGCGCCGCCCAGCGCGCTGTCGACGACCCGCTTGACCATGGCCGCCGGCACGGCGAACCCGACGCCGGCCGAGGAGCCCGAGCGCGAGAAGATGGCGGTGTTGATGCCGATCAGGTCGCCGTCCATGTCTACCAGCGCCCCGCCCGAGTTGCCGGGGTTGATGGCCGCATCGGTCTGGATGAAGGACCCGCTGTCGGAAATGCCGGTCTCGGTTCGGTTCAGGGCCGAGATGATGCCGTTGGTCACCGTCTGGCCCACGCCGAACGGATTGCCGATGGCCAGAACCAGATCGCCGACCTGCTGCTCTTCCTGATCGTCGATAGCCAGGACCGGCAGGCGGTCGCTGACGTTCTCCAGCCTTAGCACGGCGATATCGCTGCGCTCGTCGGCCAGGATGACGGTGGCGGGAAACTCGCGCCGATCGTTCAGCACGACCTTGATCTGCTGGGCGCCGTCGATGACGTGGTTGTTGGTCACCACGATCCCGTCAGAGCGAACGATGACGCCGGAACCCACGGATTCCGCCACCCGCGCCTGGGGAATGCCGCCGCCGAAGAATTGGAAGAAGGGATCGGCCTGCACCCGCTGCACGCTACGTGCCGAGATATTGACCACGGCCGGCGCGGCGGATCGCACCACGGGCGCAAAACTGGACTTCATTCCCGCCGCATCGGCCGGGGCGGTGCGCGTCGGCTGGGCGAACTCGCCCTCCTGCGCCTTGGAGTTCGAGGGATTGCCGCACGCCGACAAGGCGAAGGCGACGGCGAGCACGATCGATCGGGTCTTCATGGGCATCCGAGAAAGTCAAGCTTCAAGCGACGCCATTCCGCACCCGGTTTCGGGCCGGATCAAGGCGTGTGCGCGGCATCAACGGAAAAGCGGGACAGCCCGTTCCGCCCGGCGGCGAACGCAAGATTGTCAACGGCCTCGACCTTGACGCCTCGCACCCTGCGTCGGACTGTCGCGGCTCCCCAGTCGCCTGAAGAGTCCTCGATGATCCGTTCTTGCCTGCGCGCCGCCCCTCTCGGCCTCGCTCTTCTGCTCGTCTCGACCGCCCCGGCCGCCCTGGCGCAGCAAGCCTCGACCACCCCGCCCGCCCTGCCCGCGCCCCTGCCTGCGATTCCTGAAGCGCGGGACGTCGCCTATCCCGGCGTCATCACCCTGGACGTCGACGCCACCAATCTGGCCCAGCACATCTTTGCTGTGAAGGAAACGATTCCGGTCGCCCAGGCGGGACCGATGACCCTGTTCTTCCCCGAATGGCTGCCGGGCAACCATGGCTCCGTCGGCCCCATCGCGCAGCTGGCCGGTATCGAGATCACGGCGAACGGCCAGCGGGTGCAGTGGGTTCGCGACACCCTGCATCCCTTCGCCTACCACGTCCTCGTCCCGGCCGGTGCGACCGCGTTGGACATCACCCTGCAGCACCTGTCGCCGACGACCGGCAATCAGGGCCGCATCACGATGACGCCCGAGATGCTGAACATCCAGTGGGAGAAGATGCTGCTCTATCCCGCCGGCCACTGGTCGCGGAACATCACGGTCCAGCCCACGGTCAAATTCCCCGCCGGCTGGCAGTTCGGCACGGCGCTTGAGCCCGAAAGCAAGGCCGGCGACATCCAGACGTTCAAACCCGTCGATCTGGAAGTGCTGATCGACAGCCCGGTCTTCGCCGGCGTCCACTATCGCCAGATCGACCTCGATCCCGGCGGCCGCTCGCCCGTTCGCGTCAACATCGTCGCGGACAAGGCTGACAGCCTGAACGCAACCGACGAGCAGATCCAGATCCTGCGCAATCTGGTCGCCCAGATGGACCGGCTGTATGGCGCGCGCCATTTCGACCACTACGACTTCCTGATCGCCATGACGGACAAGCTGGGCGGCATCGGGCTGGAGCATCACCGCAGTTCGGAAAACTCGGTCGATCCCGCCTTTTTCACCGGCTGGGACACCCATCTGTCCGACCGCGACCTGCTCAGCCACGAGATGAACCACTCCTGGGACGGCAAATGGCGCCGCCCCGCCGACCAGTATGTGCCCAACTTCAACAGCCCGCTGCAGAACAGCCTGCTGTGGGTCTACGAGGGCCAGACGCAGTATTATGGCCAGGTGATCGCCGCCCGCTCGGGCCTGCTCAGCAAGCAACAGGCGATGGACGCCCTGGCCATGACCGCCGCGACCTACGACACGCGCGTCGGCCGTGAATGGCGCGCCCTTCAAGACACGACCAACGACCCGATCATCAGCCAGCGCCAGCCCAAGGGCTGGCTGTCGTGGCAGCGCGACGAGGACTACTATTCGGAGGGCCAGCTGATCTGGCTCGACGTCGACACGACGATCCGCGAAAAGACCGGCGGCCGGAAGTCGCTCGACGACTTCGCCCGCGCCTTCTACGGCGTCCAGGACGGCAGCTATACGCCCGCTCCCTACACGTTCGAGGATGTTGTCGCGGCCCTGAACGGCGTCGTCGCCAATGACTGGGCCACCTTCCTGCGCACCCGCCTGGACGCCGACGGCCCCGAGGCCCGCGCCCCGCTGGACGGTCTGGCGCGCGGCGGCTGGCGGCTGGCCTATTCGGACAAGCCCACCGATTACATGAAGACCCTGTATGCCGAGCTGAAACGCAACGACTTCACCTATTCGCTGGGCTTCCAGACCGGCGAAGGCAACAAGATCCGCAGCGTCCAGTGGAACGGCCCGGCTTTCAAGTCGGGCCTGGCCGCCGGGATGGAGATCGTCGCCGTCAACGGGCAGGCCGCCAGCGCCGAACGCCTCACCGAGGCCGTCACCGCGGCCAAGGATCCGTCGACGCCCATCACCCTGATCGTCAAGGACGACGAGCAATACCGCACCGTCGTCTTCGACTACCACGACGGCCTGCGCTACCCCCGCCTGGAACGCATCCCCGGCACACCTGATCGCCTGGGCGACATCCTGACGCCGCGTCGGCGCTGAACCGCCGAACACATACGTCTCCTCCCCATTGCGTGGGGAGGTGGCGCGGCGCTTCTTCAGCGCCGTGACGGAGGGGCTCTTCGCCGCCTCACAGGCGCCTGTGGGACTTCAAGAGCCCCTCCACCGCTTCGCGGTCCCCCTCCCCACTTCATGGGGAGGGGACACAACGCCACGCTTGACGCATCGCCCCTCGCCCCCGACGGTGCGGCTTCCTCGCCGAACCGGATGACCGAATGCCGCGTACCCGCCTGACCGCCGCCTGCCTCGCCGTTTTGATGACGGCCGCCGCTTCACCAGTTCTGGCTCAGAGTTTCCAGTCCACCCCTGTCGTCACCGATGCGACCCAGGCGCCGCTGGCCCTGCCCCGCGCCCAGCCGGCCATCCCGGCGCCGCAAGACAAGCCCTATCCGGGCGTGAGTCACTACCGCGCCGACATCACCGACCTGGACCGCCGCATCATCCGCGTCAGCCAGACCATACCGGTCGCCGGTCCTGGCCCGCTGACCCTGCTCTATCCGAAGTTCCTGCCCGGAAACCACGCCGCCACCGGCCCGATCCAGCTGCTGTCCGGCCTGACCGTCACCGCCAATGGCCAGCGGATCGAGTGGCTGCGCGACACGCTGGACCCTTACGCCTTCCACCTCGACATCCCGGCGGGCGTGACCAGCATCGACGTGCAGTTCCAGCAGCTGACCCAGCCCGACAGTTCCAACTGGCGCGTGCTGATGACCCCGGCCATGGTCAATCTGCAGTGGGAAAAGGCCATCCTCTATCCGGCCGGCTATTTCAGCCGCCAGATCCAGGTCGCCCCATCGGTGGTCCTGCCAGCCGGCTGGAAATACGGCACCGCCCTGACCACCGCGTCCCAGGACGGCGACGTGGCGGCCTTCGCCCCCACCGACCTCTACACCCTGATCGACAGCCCCATCTTCGCGGGCGCCCACTACCGCCGCGTCGACATCGACCCCAGCGGCGAGCGCGTCCACCTGAATATCCTGGCCGACGAGGCCAAGGGTCTGGCCGCCACCGACGACCAGCTGAAACTGTTCGAGAACATGGTCCAGCAGGCCGACCGCCTGTTCGGCGCCCGCCATTTCGACCACTACGAATTCCTGTTCGCCCTGACCGATCAGATGGGCGGCATCGGGCTGGAGCATCATCGCTCGTCCGAGAACACCGGCGCGCCCGATTTCTTCACCAACTGGACCAAGAGCGCCGGCGATCGGGGTCTGCTGCCCCACGAATACACCCACTCCTGGAACGGCAAGTTCATGCGTCCGGCGGACGAGTTGACCGCCAACCACAACGTCCCGACCCAGAACACACTGCTATGGGTCTATGAGGGCCAGACCGAATACTGGGGCGATGTGCTGGCCGCCCGTTCGGGCCTGCATTCCAAGGACGTGGCCTTGGCGACCCTGGCCAGCGTCGCCGCCTTCTATGACAACCAGCCGGGTCGCCAGTGGCGCGCCTTACAGGACACCAACAACCACAATCTGCTGGGCTATCGCGTGCCGGGCCAGTTCACCTCATGGATGCGCGGCACAGGCGACTACTACCGCGAAAGCCTGCTGGTCTGGCTGGACGCCGACACCCTGATCCGCGAGGGCACCAATGGCCGCAGATCGCTGGATGATTTCGCCAAGGGCTTCTTCGGTCACGACGACGGCGAGTGGGCGCCGCAAGGCTACAGGTTCGAGGATGTGGTCGCAGCCCTGAACACCGTCTATCCCCACGACTGGGCCGCCTTCCTGCGCACCCGTCTGGACGCCGTCGGTCCCGACGCCCGCGCGCCGCTGGCCGGGATCGAGCGTGGCGGCTGGCGACTGACCTACACCGACGCACCCTCGGCGGCGGAGAAGTCCGTCCAGAGCGGCTGGGCCAACGAGTTCCAGTATTCGCTGGGCTTCACCCTGTCGGGCGACAAGCTGACCAACATCCGCTGGGGCGGGCCCGCCTTCGAGCAAGGCCTCGGCGCCGGCTGGAGCCTGGTCGCCGTCAACGGCAAGGCCGGCTCGGCCGAGGTGTTGCGCGACGCCGTCACGGCGGCGAAAGGGACCGACGCCCCGATCGAACTGTTGCTGAAATCCGGCGATCGCTTCCGCACGGTGGCCTTCGCCTACCACGACGGCCTGCGCTACCCGCGGCTGGAACGGATCGAAGGCGCGCCGGATCGCCTGTCCGACATCCTCGCGCCCCGCCGTCGCTGAAAGCGTCTCCTCCCCGCCTCGCGGGGAGGAGACACGTCCCTTACTTCAACAGCTTCAGCAGCGCCTCAGCCGCCGCGTGCGACGAGCCGGGGTTCTGCCCGGTCACCAGCTTGCCGTCGGTCAGAACATAGGAGCCCCAGTCCGGCCCCTTGGAGTAGTCGCCGCCGTTGGCGGTCAGCACGTTCTCGACCAGGAACGGCACCACGTCGGTCAGGCCCACGGCCTCCTCTTCGGAGTTGGTGAAGCCGGTCACCTTGCGGCCGTTGACCAGCGGCTTGCCATCCGGCCCGTTCACCGACTTCAGCACGCCGGGCGCATGGCAGACGAAGCCGGTCGGCTTGTCCGCCTTGGCGAAGGCCTCGATCAGGGCGATGGAGTCGGCATCGTTCGCCAGGTCCCACAGCGGTCCGTGGCCGCCGGGATAGAAGACGGCGTCGAAATCCTCGGCCTTCACCGACGACAGGACGACGGTCGAGGCCAGGGCGGCCTGGGCTTCGGGGTCGGCCTTGAACCGGCGCGTGTCGTCGGTCTGGGCGTCGGGGTCGTTGCTCTTGGGGTCCAGCGGCGGCTGACCGCCCTTGGGCGAGGCCAGCACGATCTCCGCGCCCGCGTCCTTCAGCGCGTAATAGGGCGCCGCCAGTTCTTCCAGCCAGAAGCCGGTCTTCTTGCCCGTGTCGCCGAGTTGGTCGTGCGACGTCAGCACCAACAGAATTTTCATAGGGGATGGCTCCGTCTTGGGGTGTCCACAAATGGGAAGCCGCACGGCGCCGCTCAAGACTGGCCTCGATGTCCAAAACACCCCACCCTGTCGGCCTCGATCAGCGGAGACGACGTCGCATGAAGCCTTGGTTTGGTCTGTTCGCCGCCCTGATGGGCCTGATGGTCTTCAGCCCGTCGGCTCAGGCGGCCGGCCCCTGCAACGTCGGACAGGCGGGCGCGACCCAGGCCGTCGCCATCGGCCGCAGCGGACGCACGATGCGGATCCACCTGCCTGCTGGTTTCGATCCTGCAAAGCCGGCGCCTCTGGTCTTCCTGCTGCACGGCAGCGGCGGCACGGGAGAGAAGATGCTGGCGTCTTCCGGCCTGGCTGAGGCGGCGGATTGGCACGGCTTCATCGTCGCTGCGCCCGACGCCGGCATTCCGATCGATCAAGGTTTCGTCTGGAACATCCCCGGCGTGCCGACCGTCACCGGCGCAGTCCCCGGTCCCGGCGATGCCGACGACGTCGCCTATCTGACGAGAGCCATCGATTATCTGGCCGACCAGGGCTGCGTCGATGACGGCCGCGTCTATGCGACGGGCCTGTCGGGCGGCGGGCGGATGGCGTCCTGGCTGGGTTGCGTCGCCGCCGACCGTTTCGCCGCCATCGCTCCGGTCGTCGGCTTGCGCGCCGGCAATCCCCGAAAAGACCGCCCGGAGGAGCCAGATCCCGCCACCTGCCGCCCCTCGCGCCCCATGCCGGTCATCGCCTTCGCCGGCGACGCCGACACCACCAATCCGATCCAGGGCGGCGGCGCAGGCTATTGGAGCTACACCATGCATGCCGCCGAACAGCGCTGGGCCCAGCTGAACGGCTGCACCCAGGTGCGCGACACCCGCTGGATCGCCGACAAGGTCTATGAAGAGGGCTACGCCGCCTGCCGCGACGGCGCGGACGTGGTGGGCCGCATCACCTCAGGCGGCGGCCACAGCTGGGTCGCCGACAACGACGCCCTGTGGGCCTTCTTCGCCGCCCGCACCCGCCCGCAGCGCCGAGCGCTCCACGCACCACAGTAACGTCCAGCCTCAAGTAGCGCGAAGCGCGATAGGCCCAGCTAAAACTTGCGGTAGGCCCCAAAGAAAAAGACCCGGCGGTTTCCCGCCGGGCCTTTCCGATCTTCAGCAAATGCCGAAAGTCAGATCTTACTTGATCTGGACCTTGGCGCCGGCTTCCGTCAGCTTCTTGGCGACTTCGTCGGCGGCTTGCTTGGAGACGTTCTCGACGACGTTCTGCGGAGCGCCTTCGACCAGGTCCTTGGCTTCCTTCAGACCCAGGTCCGAACGGACGCCGCGGACTTCCTTGATCACGTTGATCTTCTTGTCGCCGCCGTCGACCAGGACGACGGTGAATTCGGTTTGCTCTTCGGCAGCTTCAGCCGGAGCGCCGCCGCCGGCGGCCGGAGCAGCCATGGCGACCGGAGCAGCGGCGCTGACGCCCCACTTTTCTTCCAGCAGCTTGGAGAGTTCAGCAGCTTCGAGGACGGTCAGAGCGGACAGGTCTTCGACGATCTTGGCGAGGTCAGCCATTGTCAGTTTTCCTTCGGAGGATTGGTTTTAGAGAGTGATGCAGAGATGAAAGGCTGGGCCGCTTACGCGGCTTCCTTGGTGGCGTAGGCGTTGAACACGCGAGCCAGCTGACCGGCGGGTGCTTGCAGCACGCCGGCGATACGGGTCGCAGGCGCGTTGAGCAGGCCGATGAGTTGACCGCGAACCTCGTCGAGCGTCGGGAGCTTGGACAGTGCGTCCACGCCCTTTTGGTCGACGATGGTCGAGCCCATGAAGCCGCCGACGATCTTGAAGCGATCGTTGGCCTTAGCGAACTCGGTGGCGACCTTGGCGGCCGTACCGGGGTTCTCGGAATAGGCGATGCCCACGGGACCCTTGAACAGGTTGTGGTAGTCGCTGCCTTCCTCGGCTTCGAGCGCCTTCAGCGCCAGGCGGTTCTTGACCACCTTGAACGCGCCGCCTTCTTTACGAAGACGGCCACGCAGATCTTCCATTTCCGCAACGGTCAGACCCAGGTTGTGGGTCACGACCACGCTGCCGGCGTCGGCGAAAACGCCCTTGAGCGATTCGATAGACTCGGCTTTTTGAGCGCGATCCATTGCGGTCTCCAGTCTTGGTATTCGCCGCCGGGCTTATTCCCGACGACGGATTGGCCAAAGCGCGTCGCATCGCTGCGAAACGTCGGGCCGGTCGTATTGTCCGAAGGATGCGTCTGACGGCGTCCGTCCCGGAATGCGGGCTGACAGCGCAAGGTCGCGTCCCCATCTCCCCACGGCGTCAGAGGGCTCTCTGACAGTTATAGCCTGGGTGACCCCCACGCCCCGAAGTTCTCGGACAGGACCGTCAGAAGATGAACCTCCGACGGGAAGCGGCGCTCTTACAGGCGCCGCCGTTGGAAATCAACCCGGCTTAACGCCGGCTGGGCTTGGCGCCGGTCTCACCTTCTTCGCCGCAATCGAACCGGGCGCAATATTTGCTCTGCAGTTCGGTCATGAAGCTGGTCATCACTTCGATCTGCGACTCTTGCACGGCCACGCCCAATGGAATCGCCTTGGCCGCGACGGCGCGCCCGACAGGACTGCGATAGAAGTCGATCTGACCGCGCAGTTCTTCTTCGGTGTAAAGCTCCGCATAGGCCGGAACCATGTCGTCCAGAAGACGCACCACCATCCGGCTGAGCATCGGCGGCATATTGGTCCGGATCCAGGCCGCCTCCTCGCCGCCCTTCTGAGTGATTCCGTCCAACTGCTCGCTCATGGCCTGCTCGAACTCCTTCATGAAGTTCGGCCCGGCCGAGAGATTGATCAGTTCGCGCGCCAGGACGCTGCGGCGCGCCAAGCCTTCGTCTGGACGAACGACAACCTGGAGGCGATCCTCCCCTCCGTTCGGCGCCTCAGTGCTTTGCGCGAGCGCTGGCGTACTCGAGCCGAACGCCGAAACAAGCGCCACTCCCAGCGCCAGGTTATGAATGATGGTCATGATCGCCTCCCCTGCTCCCTTATCGGCAGGCATCACCCCGGCTGACCAGCCGAATTCGACCGACGGTTGCTAATCTTCCAGCGGCGTGGCGTCGAAGTCGCGGATCAGCGCGGCCAGGTCGGGCTCGTGAACCAGGTCCGCCGCCTCGCTCAGGCTCATCCAGCGGCGCTCGCGCTGATGCGCTTCGGGCCAGGCGCCCATCTGGATCAGCACTTCCAGTGGATAGACCGACACCACGCACTGGCGCACGCCGCCGTCTTTCAGACTCTTGGCGTATCGGAAGACGCCGATGGACTGGGTGTCGACGTCGCCCTTCACCCCCGCCTCCTCCATCGCCTCCTGGGCGGCGGCCTCGGGATCGCTCTTGCCGACCATCCGCCCGCCCTTGGGTATCACCCAGCGTCGCGTTTCGCGCGAGGTGATCATAAGGATGCGACGCTCGCCGTCTTCCAGCCGCCACGGCAGGGCCGCGACCTGACGGGTCTCGGAGCGTGAGGTGCGTTTCGACCGGGCCTGCGCCACGCCTCAGCCCTCACCAATCGCGTGAGCGGTCCTGACGATTCGTGCTGGCGCTCGCCCAATCTTCACGTCTGGTTCCAGGTCTGCGGGTCGCGGCCGCCCTCGAAACGGGATCGCGACGGCTGCGTCAAGTTGTCAGACCACGGACGGTCCCATTTATTTCTCTCCCGGCGCCTTGGCCTTTGGATCGCCCAACACGTCCTGACGATACAGCATGGTGATCAGCGTGTGCAGCACCAGCGCCAGCGGCGTGGCGAACAGCACGCCCAGCGGCCCGAACAGAGTGCCGATGCCCACGACGGCGAAGATGCCCAACACCACGGGCAAGTTCGCGACGTTCTTCTGCACCATCGGCGTGATGAAGTTACTCTCCAGCTGGGACACAACGACATACAGCGCCAGCGTCATCAGGGCCGTCTGCCACCCTTGCGTGGCGCCAACCAGCACGGCCGGCACGGTGGAGACGATGGGCCCGACGATCGGCACGAACTGCGCCAGACCCGTCAGCAGACCCAGCCCCAGCGCCGACGGCACGCCGATGATGGCCAGCCCTACGCCCGTTAGTGTCCCTACCAGCACCATCGAGAACAGCTGCGCCTTCAGCCAGCCCTTCAGCGCCTTGCCGCAGCTGTTCAGCACTTCGCGCATCCTCGGTCGCCGATCCATGGGCAGCATGGACAGCAGCCCCTCGCGCGACTTGGCGGGTTCGATCGCCAGGAAGACGCCGGCCACAACGACGAGCAATAGCGTCGTCACGCCAGATGCGAAGCCCAGGGCGAACTTCTGCGCCACTTGCAGCGCCTGACCGGCTCGGTCGCCCAAGCCCTGAATCTGGTCGAACAGCTGCGCGGCATAAGGTTGGGCCTGAATCCAGGACTGCACCTGGTTCCAGCCTTCCGGCACCACGGCGGACAAGGCGACGACCTGCTCGGTGATTTGCGTGCCGAACAGGGTCAGCACGCCCGCCAGCACAGCGACGACGATCAGGAGCGACAGGAAGACGGCCAGCGGGTCCGGCGCCTTCAGCCAGCGCACGATGGGATCGGCCAGGGCGCGCAGAATCACCGACACCACGATGGCCCCGAAGATCAGCAGCCACAGCGTCTGCAAGGTCACGATCAGCTGGACCGCGAAATAGGCCGACACCAGCACGATGGCGCCGAACGCGAGCCGCCCCTTCCACGGGTCGTGGCCGCCCACACCGGGCTTTTCGCCCATCAGTTTTCCCAGTCCGAACATATCGCCCCCTTCAAGGTCGCGACTGGAACGCGGGTCGAGCGTGGCCGTTCGCCGCAGGCGATAAAAAAGTCAGTGGGCGTCGGAGGATCGCTGATCGTAGGCCATTTGCGCGGCCGCGACTTCCGGCATCCGGGTCTCGGCCCAGTCGATCATGGACTGCATCGCCGCCATAAGGGTTCGGCCCAGCGGCGTGACCGCATAGGTCACCGACACCGGCACGGTGGCCACGACGGAGCGTGACACCAGCCCGTCGCGCTCCAGCGATTTCAGCGTCTGACTCAGCATCTTCTGCGACACCCCGTCGACCCGCTGCTTCAGGGCGTTGAACCGGATCGGCCCCTCTCCCAGCACGATCAGGATCAGGGTGCTCCATTTGTCGGCGATCCGGTCCAGCAGCTGCCGCGTCGGACAGTTCGCTGCGAACACGTCGCCGCGCAGCCAGGTTTCTTGAAGGTGACCAGGTGTCTGAGAAGTGCCGTCTTGCATGGGCGCATCCCATATCGCACCTGGTATCCATTGGATACCCAAAGGAGCCTTCCATGAAAGTCGCAGTTCTCGGCGCCAGCGGTCGCGCCGGCTCGGAAATCACCAAGGAACTGGCCGCGCGCGGTCACACGGTCACCGCCATCGCCCGCAAGCCGGAGGCGATTCCCAGCGCCACCGGCGTCACGCCTGTCGCCGGCGACGCCTCGGACGCTGCCGCGGTCGCCGATCTGATCAAGGGTTCGGACGCCGTCATCAGCGCCCTGCACTTCGATGTTCCCGCCGCGACGATCCTTGGCGCGCTGAAGACCGCCGGCGTCCCGCGCCTGCTCGTCACCGGCGGCGCCGCCAGCCTGGAGGTCGCGCCCGGCGTCCTCTTGTTCGACACGCCGCAGTTTCCGGCCGAATGGAAGCCCATCGCCAAGGGCGGCCTGACCTTCCTGGAAGACCTGCGTCAGGAAACGGACATCAACTGGACCTTCTTCTCCCCCGCCGCCCTGATCGAGGAAACGCCGCGCCTGGGCCGCTATCGCACCGGGACCGACCAACTGGTCGTGGACGCCAACGGCGACAGCAAGATCGGCTTCTCCGACTACGCCATCGCCATGGTCGACGAACTGGAGAACCCGAAGCACAGCCGCGCCCGCTTCACAGCGGCTTACTGATCCGGGCAAGAAAAAACGGCGGGGATCGCTCCCCGCCGTTCTTCAGCGTGGCTTGTCTTTCGACTTAGGCGCCCAGCGAGGCTGGGTCGACCTTGAAGCCCGGGCCCATCGTCGAGGACAGGCTGATGCGCTTCACATAGGTGCCCTTGGCGCCCGACGGCTTGGAACGCACCAGGGCGTCCACGATGGCCTTCACGTTGGCTTCCAGGGCGTCCTGGGTGAACGACACCTTGCCGATGCCGGCGTGGACGATGCCCGCCTTCTCGACGCGGAACTCCACGGCGCCGCCCTTGGCGTCCTTGACGGCCTGGGCCACGTTCGGGGTCACGGTGCCGACCTTGGGGTTCGGCATCAGGCCGCGCGGGCCCAGCACCTTACCCAGACGGCCGACCAGGGCCATCATGTCCGGCGACGCGATCACGCGGTCGAACTCCATGAAGCCGCCGGCGATCTTTTCGTACAGATCTTCGGCCCCGACGTGTTCGGCGCCGGCTGCGGTGGCTTCGGCGGCCTTGGCGTCCTTGGCGAAGACGGCGACGCGAACGTCACGGCCGGTGCCCGACGGCAGGTTGACGACGCCACGGACCTGTTGGTCGGCGTGACGCGGGTCGACGCCCAGGTTGACCGAGATTTCCAGCGACTCGTCGAACTTGGCCTTGGCGTTTTCCTTGGCAAGCTTGATGGCGTCGGAGAACGGCAGCAGGTCTTGGGTCACGCCGGTGCGGGCCTTGAAGGCCTTGGTTTGCTTGGCCATGGTTTAGCCCTCCACCACTTCGAGGCCCATCGCGCGGGCGGAGCCTTCGATGATCTTGGCCGCCGCGTCGATGTCGTTGGCGTTCAGATCCTTCATCTTCTTTTCGGCGATCTCGCGCAGTTGCGCCTGCGTGATCTTGCCGGCGACTTCACGGCCGACCAGCTTCGAACCCGACTTCAGGCCCGTGGCCTGCTTCAGGTACCAGGTCGCCGGCGGCGTCTTGGTGATGAAGGTGAACGACTTGTCCTGATAGACGGTGATCACGGTCGGAAGCGGGGTGCCCTTGGCTTCCTTCTCGGTGCGCGCGTTGAACTCCTTGCAGAAGCCCATGATGTTCACGCCGCGCTGACCCAGAGCCGGGCCGATCGGGGGCGAAGGCGTGGCCGAACCGGCCGGCACTTGCAGCTTGATATAGCCGAGAATCTTCTTGGCCATTGGTCTCTCCTATGAATGACCCGGCGAATGAACGGCGAGCCGGTGAGCCGTGGTGCGGCATGGCTGCCTCCCACGGATTTGACGCTCCACGAACCGAAGGCCCGCCGAGCGAAGGCTCGCGTTTAACAGAGGGGGGATGGAAAGGCAACGCACCGCCCAGCCCTCGCCGCGGAAACGAAAAAGCCGCGCCCTTTCGGACGCGGCTTAAATCTCGACAGGTGCGTCGGCCTCAGCCCGCGACCTTCTCCACCTGGGCGTATTCCAGTTCGACCGGCGTGGCGCGGCCGAAGATGGACACGGCGACGCGCAGGCGGGCGTGTTCTTCGTCCACGCTCTCGACCGAACCGTCGAAGCTGGCGAACGGGCCGTCGATGACCTTGACCTTCTCGCCGATGTCGAAGCGGATGGTGGGCTTAGGACGCTCGACGCCCTCTTCCACGGCGCCGATGATGTTCTGAACTTCACGCTCGGAGACCGGCAGAGGCTTGGTGCCGCCCGCGGCGCCCAGGAAGCCCGTGACCTTCGGCGTGTTCTTGACCAGGTGATAGGCTTGGTCGGTCATTTCCATCTTCACCAGCACATAGCCGGGGAAGAACTTGCGTTCCGAGTTCACCTTGCGGCCGCGACGGATCTCGACGACGTCCTCGGTCGGAACCAGGATTTCGGAGAAGGCGTCTTCCAGGCCCTGTTGCTTGGCCTGATCGCGCAGCTGCTCGGCGACCTTCTTCTCGAAGTTCGAGTAGGCGTTGACGATGTACCACTTGTGGCGCGGATTGGCGGGCTTTGCAGGCGCTGCATCGGTCATGGGCGCGTCTTTCTCAGGATCCGAGAGCGATGATGTAGCGGAAGGCGTAGCCCAAGCCGGTGTCCACGATCCAGAAGAAGATCGAGGCGATTATGACCATGATGAAGACCATCACCGAGGTGATCCAGGTCTCCTTGCGGCTGGGCCAAACGATCTTGCGGCCTTCGGCGCGCACCTGGCTCAGGAACTGGCCGGGGCTGGTGCGGGGCTTCTTGGGCTCGGGCGAATCGACCGTGATGGAGGCGGCGCCGGCCGCCTGAGGCTTGGCGCCCATCTGGGGCTTCGCGCTGCCTTGAGGCCGCTTGCCGGGAGTTTTGGCCTTGGCCATCAGTTGCTCTTCACACAATTGTTCCTGTCGCCCCAGATGGGAAGTCCCATCCGGAAGCGACAGGGGGGATTGGCAGGAGTTGGGGGACTCGAACCCACGACCCCCGGTTTTGGAGACCGGTGCTCTACCAGCTGAGCTAAACTCCTAGACAACCGCGCAAACCCGAAAGGTCCGTGCGTTCGCCAGAGGGGGGCGTATGCCCGACACCGCCCGCTATTTCAAGGGCGATGTGACACTTGCGATCAGTCTTCCAGATGCGCGGCGATGGCTTCGCGCTCGGCCTCGGCCTTCACCAGTTCCTTGAAGATCAGCTTGTCGATGCGGCGGTCGTCCATATCCACGACCTCAACCTCGAATCGGCCGACCTGCAGCACTTCGCCCTCGTCCGGGACGCGCGAGATCTGGTGCAGAATCAGGCCGGCGACGGTGTGGAAGCCTTCATGCTCGCCAAAGTCCTCGCCCAGCTTGTCAGCCAGTTCGTCCAGGTCCGTCTGACCGTCGACCAGCCAGCTGCCGTCGGCGCGCTGATGGATCCAGGCCTGCTCTTCGTCATGGCCTTCGTTGAAGTCGCCGGCGATCATTTCCAGGATGTCCGTCGCCGTCACCACGCCTTCGAAGGCCCCGTACTCGTCGACGATGAAGGCCATGTGGACCCGCGAGCCCTTCAGGATCTCCAGCGCCTTCAACACCGAGGTCGACTGAGGAATGAAGGCCGGTTCGGCGACCAGCGGCTCGATGTCGAACTTGCCGTTGGTCAGCAGGCTGTCCAGCAGATCCTTCTTGTGAACCACGCCCAGCGGATTATCGACATCGCTCTCGCGCGCCACCACGATCCGCGAATAGGGGCAGGTGCGAATCTCTTCGCGCAGCATCTCTTCGGGGTCGTCCAGGGCGATCCAGAACACGTCGTGGCGCGGCGTCATGGCCACCCGCACCGGACGGTCGCCCAGGCGCAGGATTTCCTCGATCATCACCTGCTCTTCCGGCTCGATCAGGCCGGCCGAGGTGCCTTCGGCCAGGATGGTCGCCACCTCTTCCTGGGTCACGTCGGAGCCGTCGCGATCCTTGACGCCCATGATCTTCAGGATGCCCGAGGTGGAGGCGGTCAGCAGCAGGACGAACGGCTTCAGCACGATCGCCAGCTTGGAGATCGGCCCGGCCATCTTGGACGCCACCGTCTCGGGGAAGATCAGCGCCAGGCGCTTGGGCACCAGTTCGCCGATGATCAGCGAGACATAGGTGATGCACACGACCACCAGGGCTGTGGCGAAGAACTCAGTATATTTCACCAGCGCCGGGAAGGCGACTTCCAGAATGCGATCCAGCTCGCCCGCGATGGTCGCCTGACCATAGGCGCCCGCCAGAATGCCGATCAAGGTGATGCCCACCTGAACCGCCGACAGAAACTGAGTCGGTTCTTCCGACAGCTTCAGCGCCGCCCTGGCCCCCCGGTCGCCCCGTTCCGCCCTCGCCTGTAGTTTGGATTTCCGCGAGGAGACGACCGCCAATTCAGTCATGGCGAACAAGCCGTTGAGCACCACCAGGAGCAGAACGACAGCAATAGCGATGAGTAACATCTAGGGGGTTTTGGGGACCGACGCGGCGCGACAGACGGCGTCCGCAGCGCTACATTAGGGCAGGATCGCGACCAGCGCCACGTTTTCCTTTGCGCTCAGCCCGTCCGCCCAGCTTCGACCGAGCCGTAAGCACCCGAAACCGGCCGGCCGTTCGCGTCATACTGGGTCGCACAGGCGCTCATGCCCAGCACGGTGCCGATGAAGATACCCAGTCGAATGGCGCGTCGCATTTGGTTACCGAAAGATTAACGTCCGATCCGAACGTAAATCCCGGTTTGCGGTTGCAGGCAATTGTGCTCGCCCTGGGCGCGAGCACAAAAAAGGGGGACGCCGCGAAGCGTCCCCCTTCTTCGTCTTTGATCAGACCTCGCCAATCACACCTTGATCGGCAGGGCCGTGCGGATGTGGACATCCTTCAGCTGGCGCTCCTCGGCCTCGGTCGGAGCGTTCATCAGCAGATCCTCGCCCTGCTGATTCAGCGGGAAGGCGATGACCTCGCGGATGGCCGTCTCGCCGGCCAGCAGCATGACGATGCGGTCGATGCCGGGGGCCAGGCCGCCGTGCGGCGGCGCGCCGAAGCGGAAGGCGTTCAACATGCCGCCGAACTGCTCCTCGACCACCGAGGCGTCGTAGCCGGCGATCTCGAACGCCTTGAGCATGATCTCGGCCTTGTGGTTCCGGATCGCGCCCGAGCACAGCTCATAGCCGTTGCAGACGATGTCGTACTGATAGGCGCGGATGGTCAGCGGGTCCTGGCCTTCCAGCGCCTCCAGCCCGCCCTGCGGCATGGAGAAGGGGTTGTGGCTGAAGTCGACCTTCTTCTCTTCTTCCGACCATTCGAACATGGGGAAGTCGACGATCCAGCAGAATTTGAACTGCTCTTCGTCCACCAACTTCAGCTCCGTGCCCACGCGTGTGCGGGCCAGGCCGGCGAACTTGGCGAAGACGCCCGGCTGACCGGCGACGAAGAAGGCCGCGTCGCCTTGGCCCAGACCCAGCGACGACATCAGGGCCTCGGTCGGTTCCTGACCCAGATTCTTGGCGATCGGGCCGCCCCAGGCGCCCTGGTCCTCGGACCAGAAGATATAGCCCAGGCCCGGCTGGCCCTCGCCCTGCGCCCAGCTGTTCATGCGGTCGCAGAAGGCGCGCGAACCGCCCGTGGGGGCCGGGATGGCCCAGACGGCGTTCTTGTCGTCCGCGCCCAGGATCTTGGCGAACAGGCCGAAGCCGCCGTCGCGGAAGTGGTCGGACACGACCTGCATCTTGATCGGGTTGCGCAGGTCCGGCTTGTCCGAGCCGTACCAGGCCATCGACTGGGCGTAAGTCAGGCGCTCGAACCCCTTGTGTTCAAACGTCTCGCCGAAGTCGTTGGTGAAGGTGTGGACGCCGTCGATGGCCGAGACCGGCTTGCCTTCGCCAAACTCCTCGAACACGCCGTGCATTAGCGGCTCGATGGCGGCGAAGACGTCTTCCTGCGTCACGAAGCTCATCTCGACATCGAGCTGATAGAACTCCAGCGAACGGTCGGCGCGCAGATCCTCGTCACGGAAGCACGGCGCGATCTGGAAATAACGGTCGAAGCCCGACACCATCAGCAGCTGTTTGAACTGCTGCGGCGCCTGCGGCAGCGCATAGAACTTGCCCGGATGCAGTCGCGACGGCACCAAGAAGTCGCGCGCGCCCTCAGGCGAAGAGGCCGTCAGGATCGGGGTCTGATATTCCAGGAAGCCTTGGTCGACCATGCGGCGGCGGATCGAGGAGATCACCTTGGAGCGCAGCACGATGTTCTTGTGCAGTCGCTCGCGGCGCAGATCCAGGAAGCGGTTGGCCAGGCGGATATCCTCAGGATATTCCTGATCGCCGAAGACCGGCATCGGCAGTTCGGCGGCTTCGGACAGCACCTCGACGCCCTGGACGCGCACCTCGACCTCGCCCGTGGGCAGGTTGGGGTTCACCACCGAGGCGTCGCGGGCGACCACCTCGCCATCGACCTTGATCACGCTCTCGGCGCGCAGACGTTCGACGGCGGCGAAGCCCGGCGTCTCGGGGTGCAGCACCAGCTGCGTCAGGCCGTAGTGGTCGCGCAGGTCGATGAACAGCAGGCCGCCGTGGTCGCGCTTGCGGTGAACCCAGCCCGACAGGCGAACAGCGGAACCGGCGTCGGAGGCGCGCAGGGCGCCGCAGGTGTGAGAGCGATAGGCGTGCATGAAACGAACCGTCTGGAGTCTCTGGGCGGTGGAATCCGACGCCGTCGGCGCCCGAAATCGAAGCGGCGTAGGACGCATCATCGCCCCGGAAAGTCAAGGTTTCAGCCGTTGCAAAGCCCGCCGCCGCGCATGATATCTGACGCTTCCATCCCGCCCGAGGCCGCCATGTTCATCGTCACCATCACCTACACCCAGCCCATCGAAGCCATCGAGGCGCGGACGGTCGAACATCGCGCGTGGCTGGATCAGCATGTCGCCAGCGGTCTGATCATCGCCGCCGGGCCGATGGTCCCGCGCACCGGCGGCATTCTGGTGGTGCGCGGCGGCGGAACCAAGCAAGAGCTGGAGACCCTGCTGAAGGACGATCCGTTCCAGGTTCACGGCCTGGCCGATTACACAGTGACCGAGTTCAAGGCCGGCAAGCTGAACCCGGCTTTGGCCGAATTCGCCTGATTTCATCCACAGGGGCGCGGTTCGCTCCCCGCAACCAACAGCGCGGGCCTGACGCGGTTAACGCCGGCCTCTGCTATGACAGGCGCATGTCCGCGCTGAGCGCCCTGCCCCCGACGACCACCGAACAGCTGCGTCTGCCGCTGGAGCGGCCGGTTGCGGGCGAGGCCTTCGTGACGTCCGACAGCAATGCCGAGGCCGTGCGCGTTCTGGCCCGCTGGCCCGACGGCGTAGGCGCCGTGCTGGCGCTTCACGGCCCCCCAGGATCGGGCAAGAGCCGCCTCGCCGCCGACTGGGCCGAACGGGTCGGCGCCGTGCCGCTGAACGGCGCCGAGGCCGCGCTGATGGATCCGCTGGAACTGGAAGGCCGGCCGGTCCTGCTCGACCGCGCGGCCGACGCAGACGACGAAAGCCTGTTTCATCTGATCAACCTGGCCAACTCCGGCGGCGGCGCCCTGCTGCTGGTGTCACGCTCTGCCCCGCGCCAGTGGTCGGTCGATCTGCCCGATCTGCGTTCGCGGCTGGACGCCGTGCGCGCCGTCGCCATAGCCGCGCCCGACGACGCGGTCCTGTCGGCCATCCTGCGCGCCCGCTTCGCCGAACGCAGCATCACCCCGTCCGACGACGTGATCGAATATCTGGTCCGCCGCCTGGACCGCTCGGCCGAGACCGCCGCTTCGGTGGTCGAACGTCTGGACGCCCTCCACCGCCCGGTCACGCGCGTTCTGGCGCGTCAGGTGCTTGACGCCATGGACGCCGCCGACTGACCCGCGACATTTTCTCGGCGCCCGCTTGCGGCCGTCACACACGCGCGCGAGAACCGGTTCATGACCGACGCCGCGATCCATGACGACACCCGAGGCGAAGAGGTTCCCGCCTCTCGCGCCCCTCAACTGGCGCTGAGCGAAGAGCTGATGGCCTCGCCCCGCCGGTTCTTCAATCGCGAAACCTCGTGGCTGGCGTTCAACGAACGCGTGCTGGAAGAAGCGGCCAACCCCAACCACCCGCTGCTGGAGCGGCTGCGGTTCCTGTCCATCTCGGCCAATAACCTGGACGAGTTCTTCATGACCCGCGTCGCCGGCCTGAAGGGCCAGTTGCGCGAACGCCTGCGCGTTCTGTCCGCCGACGGCCTGACCCCCGCCGAACAGCTGGAGCGGATCAACATCGCCGCCGGCGAGCTGATGGCCGAACAGCAGTTGCGCTGGCGCCAGCTGAAGAAGGAGCTGACCGTCGCCGGCATCGAGATCGTCGATCGCCAGAAGATCACCAAGACCGAGAAGGAGCGTCTGGAACCCGAGTTCCTGAACCAGCTCTTCGCCGTCCTAACGCCGCTCGCCATCGACCCGGCCCACCCCTTCCCCTTCCTGCCCAACCTCGGGTTCTCCCTGGCGCTGAAGCTGAAGCGCAAGGGCGAGACCAAGACCTTCTACGCCCTGGTGCCGGTGCCGACCCAGGTGCGCCGCTTCTGGGAACTGCCGACCGACGGCCGCTCCACGCCGGGGCACAAGCGGTTCATCACGCTGGAAAACGTGCTGCTGCTGTTCATCGACCACCTGTTCCCCGGCTGCGAGGTTCAGGAAAAGGGCGTTCTGCGCCTGATCCGCGACTCGGACATCGAGATCGAGGAAGAGGCCGAGGACCTGGTCCTGGAGTTCGAGGAGGCGTTGAAACAGCGTCGCCTGGGCTCGGTGGTGCGCGTCAAGATCGAGGCGTCCATGCCTGTCGATCTGCGCGATTTCATCGTCGGCGAGCTGGAGGCCGCGCCCCAGGACGTGGTTCTCGTCGACGGCATGCTGGGCCTGGCCCAGCTGTCGGACCTGATCCCCGGTGGCCACCCGGACCTGAAGTTCAAGGGTTATGAGCCGCGCTACCCCGAACGCGTCCGCGACAATGGCGGCGATGTCTTCGCGGCCATTCGCGAAAAGGATCTGCTGATCCACCACCCATTCGAGAGCTTCGACGTGGTGGTTCAGTTCCTGCGTCAGGCGGCGCGCGACCCCAACGTCATCGCCATCAAACAGACGCTGTATCGCACCTCCAAGGACAGCCCCATCGTCGCCGCCCTGATCGAGGCGGCCGAGAACGGCAAGAACGTCACCGCCCTGGTCGAGCTGAAGGCCCGCTTCGACGAAGAGGCCAATCTGCGCTGGGCGCGAGCGATGGAGCGGGCCGGCGTCCACGTCGTCTTCGGCTTCGTCGAATACAAGACCCACGCCAAGGTCAGCGTGGTGGTCCGTCGCGAGGGCGAGGGCCTGCGCACCTACTGCCACTTCGGCACCGGCAACTATCACCCCGTGACGGCCAAGGTTTACACCGACCTGTCGCTGTTCTCCTGCGATCCCGTGCTGGGGCGCGATGCGACGCGGGTGTTCAACTACATCACCGGCTATGCGACGCCAGACCACCTCGAAGCCCTGGTCGTCTCGCCGCTGAACATGAAGGCCACGCTGATCGAACTGATCGGCAAGGAGATGTCGGCCGCCGCCATGGGCAAGCCCGCCGCGATCTGGGTTAAGCTGAACGCCCTGGTCGATGTCGAGATCATCGACGCCCTGTACCGGGCCAGCCAGTGGGGCGTGCGTATCGATCTGGTGGTGCGCGGCATCTGCTGCCTGCGTCCCGGCGTGCCGGGCCTGTCAGAGAATATCCGGGTCAAGTCGATCGTCGGCCGCTTCCTGGAACACAGCCGCATCGTCTGTTTCGCCAATGGCAAGGACCTGCCGCATGACAAGGCCAAGGTCTTTATCTCCTCGGCCGACTGGATGACGCGAAACCTGGATCGCCGGGTCGAGCTTATGACGCCGATCCGCAACGCCACCGTCCACGATCAGGTGCTGGACCAGATCATGGTCGCCAATCTGAAGGACGATGCACAAAGCTGGGTGCTGGACGCCGAAGGGCGCTATACACGCGTCACCCCCGCCGACCCGGAGCGGCCCTTCTCGGCCCACAAATACTTCATGACCAACCCCAGCCTGTCCGGGCGCGGCCGCAAGGCCAAGAGCCTGCCCGCCGTCCTGCGCTACGAGCGTCCAGGCCGCTGATGCCCGACATCACGCTTACCGACCGCGACATCGCCGCGATCGACATCGGTTCAAACTCGGTTCGTCTGGTCCTGTACCGGCTGGAAGGCCGCGCGATCTGGACCGTCTATAATGAGAAGGTTCTGGCCGGCCTGGGCCGCGACCTGCCGACGACACGCAAACTGTCGCCCGAGGGCGTGGTGATGGCGATGACGGCGCTGCGCCGTTTCGCCGCCGTGCTGGAAGGCGTGCGGCCTGACGCGACCCTGATCGCCGCCACCGCCGCCGTGCGCGAAGCCTTGGACGGGCCGGAGTTCTGTGAACGGGTCGCCGCCGAGACCGGCCTCCAGATCCGCGTCCTGTCGGGTGAGGAAGAGGCCAAATACGCGGCCATGGGCGTATTGGCCGGCGCCCCCCTGGCTCACGGCGTCTCGGCCGATATGGGCGGCGCCAGTCTTGAGCTGACCCGGCTTAACGGCGACGGCGTCGAGAATGGCCTGACCCTGCCGCTGGGTCCGTTTGCTCTGGCTGACGGCAAGGCCTTCGACGCCGAGCGCATCAAGATCCGCATCGATCAGGCCCTGAAACCGGTCGCAGGCCAGTTCAAGAGCGAGCGCCTCTACGCCGTCGGCGGCGCCTGGCGTACCCTGGCTCAGGTGCAGATGGGCCTGAAATCCTATCCGCTGAAGGTCGTGCATCAGTATCAGATGTCGGCCGATGAGGCGCTGGAGACCGCGCGTCTGGTCGCGCAACAGTCGGCGGCCAGCCTGGCCAAACTGCCCGGCGTGTCGAAGAAGCGCGCCGAGACCCTGCCCTACGCCGGCCTGGTGCTTGAGGCGTTGATCAAACATCTCGGGCTCAAACAGATCGAGATGTCGGCCTGGGGCGTGCGCGAAGGCCTGCTGTTCGAGACGCTGGACGAGGCGACGCGCACGGCCGATCCGCTTCTGGCCGGCTGCACCGCCCTAGGCGGTCGGCAGGGCGTAGCTCCCGCCCTGCCCGGCGCGCTGAACGGCTGGATTTCCGAAATCGTCGCGGCCCTGCCCGAGGTGTTCGGCGAAAAACGCGACGCCGTTCTGGTCAGCGCGGCCTGCCGTCTGGCGGATCTGGGCGCGCGGCTGCATCCGGATCACCGGCTGGAGCTTGTCTTCGACCAGGTGCTGCGCGCGCCCGTCGCCGGCATCAGCCACACGGAACGCGCCTTTTTGGCCAGCGCGATGAACGCCCGCTACGGCGGCGCGCCCGCCACGCCTCAGCCCGAGGTCATCGACCGCCTGCTCGACGCCGCCGCCGCCAAACGCGCCCGCGCCATCGGCCTGGCTATTCGCCTGGCCTGCGATCTGTCCGGTCGCTCGCCCCAACTGATGGCCAACGCCACCGCAAAGGTCAAAGGCGGCGACCTGCGCCTGACCGCGACCGAAGGCTACGCCGACGTCCTCTTGGGCGAACAGACCAAGAAGCGCGCCAAGGCCCTCGCCGAGGCGATGGACCTGGGGCTGAAGATTTAGGCTAAGCGGCCCCTACTCGATCTCGACGACTTCCACCCGCGCGCCGTTCAGCACCAGGGCGATCTCGCCGCGCTTCAGCTTCAGCGCGTCTTCGCCGAAGATCTGGCGGCGCCAGCCCTTCATGGCGTCGATGTCGGCGTCGTCGCTGATGGCGATCTTTTCTAGGTCCGACACGGTGGCGATCAGCTTGGAGGCCACGCCGGCGTTGTCGCTCTTGGCCTTCAGCAGCACCTTCAACAGTTCCACCACCGACGGCGGGGCCGGCTGGCGATGGGCGGGGCGCTCCATCTCGGGCGCAAAGGCTTCGGGATCGGCCAGAACCCGCTTCAACTCCTCGGCCAGTTCCAGACCCAGGCGTGAACCGCCGAAACCCTTGGGCACCGAGCGCAGGCGATTGAAGGCCTCGACATCCGTCGGGGTCTGCTGGGCGATCTCGTCGATCCCCTCGTCCTTCAGGATGCGGCCGCGCGGCTGGTCGCGCTCCTGCGCCGCCCGCTCGCGCCAGACGGCGACGGCCTTGAACGCCGCCAGATATTTAGCCGAGAACTTCTTGGGCTTCAGCCGCTTCCAGGCGTTTTCGGGATTGGTGTCGTAGAGGGCCGGATCGGTCAGGCTCTCCATCTCGGACATCACCCACTCCAGCCGGCCTTCCTTCTGCAGCCGGTCGCGCAGCTTGGGGTAAAGCGCCGCAAGGTGGGTCACGTCGCCCAGCGCATACACCAGTTGGTTCTCCGACAACGGCCGGCGCGCCCAGTCGGTGAAGCGACTGCCCTTGTCCACCTCGATGCGCAGCATCTGCCGGACCAGCGAATCATAGGCGACCTGCTCGCCGAACCCGGCGGCCATGGCGGCGACCTGGGTGTCGAACATCGGCTTGGGCATGGCCCCCAGGCGCACGAAGATTTCCACGTCCTGGCGACAGGCGTGGAAGACCTTCACGATCTTCTCGTCGCGCAACAGCTCCAGGAACGGCTCCAGATCCAGCCCCTCCGCCATCGGATCGATGATGGCGGCGTGATCGGCCGAGGCCGCCTGGATCAGGCAGAGCTTCGGCCAGTAGGTCGTTTCCCGCATGAACTCGGTGTCGACCGTGATGAAGGGAGCGTTGGCTACGCGGGCGCAGAAATCGGCCAGCGCCTCGGTGGTGGTGATCGGCGTCATTCCGATGCTATAGCCCCGCGCATCCTACCTGTGGCAAGAGCCGCGCTGCATTTCCGCCCCGATTCAGGCCCGAGATCCCATGAGCGACACCCAAAAGCCTCTCGAAAACGGTCTGACCTACGCCGATGCGGGTGTGGACATCGACGCGGGCGAAATGCTGGTCGAACATATCAAGCCGCTGGCGAAATCGACGGCGCGCCCCGGATCGGAGCCCTCGCTGGGCGGATTCGGCGCCCTGTTCGACCTGAAGGCCGCCGGCTTCCAGGATCCGCTGATCGTCACCACTACGGACGGCGTGGGCACCAAGCTGAAGATCGCGATCGAGACCGGCCGTCATGACGGCGTCGGCGTCGACCTGGTCGCCATGTGCGTCAACGACCTGTTGGCCCAGGGCGCCGAGCCCCTGCTGTTCCTCGACTATTACGCGACCGGCCGGCTTGAGATCGACGCCGCGCGCCGCGTGGTCGCCGGCATCGCCGAGGGCTGTCGCCAGGCCGGAGCCGCCCTGGTCGGCGGCGAGACCGCCGAAATGCCGGGCATGTACACCGAGGGCGACTATGACCTGGCCGGCTTCAGCCTGGGCGCCGTCGAGCGCGGCCACGCCCTGCCCTATCTGGATCGCCAGGCGGCCGGCGACGTCATCATCGGCCTGGCCTCCACCGGCCCGCACTCCAACGGCTATTCGCTGGTGCGCAAGGTGGTCGAGAAGTCCGGTCTGGCTTGGGGCGACGACGCCCCCTTCGCCAAGGACCGTTCGCTGGCCCAGGCCCTGATGGAGCCGACCCGCATCTATGTGAAGCCGGTGCTGCCGATCATGAAGGCGGGCCTGGTCAAGGGCGCGGCCCACATCACCGGCGGCGGCCTGATCGAAAACCCACCCCGCTGCATCGCCGAGGGTCTGCAGGCCCGCTTCGACTGGAACGCTTGGCCCATGCCGGCCGTCTTCCAGTGGCTGGCGGAGACCGGCGGCATCAGCGACCACGAGATGCGCCGCACCTTCAACTGCGGCGTCGGCTTCATCCTGATCGTCTCGCCCGAGAACGCCCAGCCCGTGCTGGCGGCCCTTCTCAACGCCGGCGAAGTCGCCTTCGTCTGCGGACAACTGGAAGCGGCCTGATCTCGTGAAAACGCGCGTCGCCGTCCTGATCTCGGGGGCGGGCTCCAACATGGCGGCGCTGATCGACGCCGGTCAGGCGCCGGACAGCGGCTATGAGGTCGTGCTGGTGCTGTCGAACATCGAGGGCGCGGGCGGTCTGGCGATTGCGGCGGCCAAGGGCGTGGCGACGGCGACCGTGGCGCATAAATCGTTCGACAAGGACCGTGAGGCGCATGAGCGGGCGGTGGACGCCGTCCTGCGCGACGCGGGCGTCGAGGTCGTGGCTCTGGCCGGCTATATGCGCGTGCTTACGCCTTGGCTCGTCGGAGGCTGGCGCGAGCGGATGCTGAACATCCACCCCAGCCTGCTGCCCCTTTATCCGGGCCTAGACACCCACGCCCGCGCCATCGCCGCCGGCGACGCCGAGGCCGGCTGCACGGTCCATCTGGTGACCGAGGGCGTGGATGAGGGCCCGATCCTGGGCCAGGCGCGCGTACCGATCGTCGCGGGCGACACGGCCGAGGCCCTGGCCGAACGGGTCAAGACGGCGGAGCATCACCTTTACCCGCAGGTGCTGGGCGACTTCTGCCGAGACGTGCCCCGCCGTTAGCGGCGCGAAGATTACAAAAACGTCATGCGACAGACCGCCGCACCGGCGCAATGGTGCGCCCGACCTCAATCGGGACCCTATCTATCCATGACTCGCATTCGTCTGATGGCCGCCTGCTCGGCCTGTATCGTCGTCGCTCTCACCGGCGGCGCGGCCTCGGCCCAGGACGCTTCGGCCCAGAACGCTTCGGACCAGCATTCGCACGGCATGGCCGGCGCGGCCCATAGCCCCTTCGGCGCCTGGGGCTTCGATCTGGCCGGTCGCAACACCTCGGTTAAGCCCGGCGACGACTTCAACGAATACGCCAACGGAACCTATCTGCGCACGACCGAGATTCCGGCCGACAAGTCGCGCTTCGGCCCGTTCGACGTCCTGTATGAGAACGCCCAGTCCCAGCTGAAATCGATCATCGAGACCAGCGCCGCCAATCCCGCCAACGAGAACGCCCGCAAGGTCGGCGCCCTGTATGCCAGCTTCATGGACGAGGCGAAGATCGAGCAGTTGGGCGCGACGCCGCTGGCCGCCGACCTGGCCGCCGTCAAGGCGGTCACCGACCACGCCGGCATGGCGCGCCTGATGGGCGAGAGCCATTCGGGCTTCGGCGGCTCCCTGTTCGGCATCGACGTGTTCGAGGATTTAAAGAACCCCAATCTGAACTCGGCCTATCTGGGTCAGGGATCGCTGGGGCTGCCGGACCGCGACTACTATCTGAAGCCCGACTTCGCCGCCCAGCGCGAGGCCTATCTGGCCTATCTGACGACGACCTTGACCGCCATCGGCTGGGCCGATCCGGCCAAGACCGCCGCCGACATCCTCGCCTTCGAAACCAAGGTCGCCGACAAGCAGTGGACGACGGTCGAGCGTCGCCAGATCGACAAGCTGTACAATCCGGCCAAGGCCTCGGACCTGGCGACCCTGGCTCCCGGCTTCGACTGGGCCGGCTTCCTGGCCGGCGCCCAGGTGTCGGACGTCGACACCTTGGTGCTGATGGAAAACACCGCCATCCCCGCCATCGCCCAGGTGTTCGCCGACACCCCGATCGAGACGCTGAAGGCTTGGCAGGCGTTCAACGTCGTCGATCAGGCCAGCCCCTATCTGTCAAAGGCCTTCGTCGACGCCCGCTTCGACTTCCGCGGCAAGACGCTGCGCGGTCAGCCTGAAAACCGTCCCCGCTGGAACCGGGGCGTGGCTCTGGTCGACGGTCAGCTGGGCGAGGTCCTGGCCCAGGAATACGTCCGCCTGCATTTCCCCGCCTCGTCCAAGGCCCAGATGGAAGCGCTGGTCGGCAACATCCGCGACGCCATGACCGAGCGGCTGAAGACCCTGGACTGGATGAGCGAGCCGACGCGCGAGCAGGCCCTGTACAAGATGTCCAAGTTCGGGGTGAAGATCGGCTATCCCGACAAGTGGCGCTCGTATGACGGGCTGGAGCTGAAGGCCGACGACCTGTACGGCAACGTCGAGCGCTCATCGGCCTTCGAATGGGCCTACAAGCGCGGCAAGATCGGCAAGCCGGTCGATCCGCTGGAATGGGGCATGACCCCTCAGACGGTGAACGCCTACTACAACCCGCCGCGCAACGAGATCGTCTTCCCGGCCGCCATCCTGCAGGCGCCCTTCTTCGATCCGAACGCGGACCCGGCCGTCAACTACGGCGGCATCGGCGCGGTCATCGGCCACGAGATCACCCACGGCTTCGACGATCAGGGCCGCAAGTCGGACGGCGACGGCGTGCTGCGCGACTGGTGGACGCCGGAAGACGCCGCCCGCTTCGAGGCGCGCGCCAAGGTGCTGGGCGACATCTACGACAAGCTGGAGCCGATCCCCGGCGTGCACGTCAACGGCGACCTGACGATGGGCGAGAACATCGCCGACTTGGGCGGGCTGCTGCTGGCCCTGGACGCCTATCACAAGTCTCTGAACGGCCAGCCGGCGCCGGTCATCGACGGGCTGACGGGCGATCAGCGCGTCTTCCTGGGCTGGGCGCAGGTCTGGCGCGAGAAGTCGCGCGAGGCGGCGCTAACGGAGCAGTTGACCACGGACCCGCACTCGCCCGGCCCGGTGCGCGCCGCGACCTCGCCGCGCAACATCGACGCCTGGTATGCGGCCTTCGGCGTCTCACCGGACCAGAAGGAATATATCGCGCCCGAGGCCCGCGCCCGCATCTGGTAAAGGCGCCAGAGGTCAGACGTAGAAAAGGCCCGGAGCGACGCTCCGGGCCTTTTTGCCATCCGGGCTTTCGCCCGAAAGACCTAGACGGATTTAGCGGGGCTTGGTCGCCGCGCCGGCGACGGCGCCGATGGCGGCGCCGGCCACGGTCGAACCAGTGTTGCCGCCGATGACCTGACCGGCGACGGCGCCGCCCAGGGCGCCGGTGGCGGCGCGTTGTTCCATCGTTTGGCCGCAGGCGGCCAGCAGGGCCACGACGCCGATGACGGGGGCCAGTTTGATCATGGTCTTCATGGGTCTTCTCCGGGAGACGAACGAGATAATGACCACCAAACGACAAGGCCCGCGTCCGGTTCCGGGCGCGGGCCTATATAGTCACGCTATGCGAGAGGCTTCGCTCTCGCATCGCTTTGTTTCGGCGCTACGCTCGGGACGCGGTTCCTCGCGAGCTTGAGCGCTTAGCCGACGATCTGGTCGTCGGTGAAGAACTGGGCGATCTCGATCTTGGCGTTGTCCTGGCTGTCCGAACCGTGGACCGAGTTTTCACCGATCGACAGGGCGAACTGCTTACGGATTGTGCCCTCGGCGGCCTGTTCCGGGTTGGTGGCGCCCATGACTTCACGATAGGCGGCGACGGCGTTGTCGCCTTCCAGCACCTGAACGACGACCGGCTCTGCCGTCATCTGCTCAACCAGCTCGCCGTAGAACGGGCGCTCGGCGTGCACTTCGTAGAATTTCTTGGCTTGTTCGGTCGTCAGCTTGACGCGGCGCTGGGCCACGATGCGCAGGCCGGCGCCTTCGATCACGGCGTTGATCGCGCCGGTCAGGTTGCGGCGCGTGGCGTCGGGCTTGATGATCGAGAAGGTACGTTCGGCCATGGGAATTGACTTCTTGTTGGGAGATTGAGTGTCGCGGGCTTATAGCGACCACCTCCCGCGTTTCCAACCGTCCCTTTTTGCATCCCTGACGCACGCCGCATGGCGACCTGCCGATTGAGGGACGCCGACCAACCGAAGAACCCTCGCCGCAATGCTCCAGATCACCGACCTGACCTTCAACGCCTGGGGCCGCAAGTTTCTCGTGGACGCCTCCGTCAGCCTGCCGCCCGGCTCCAAGGTCGGTCTGGTCGGCCGCAACGGCATCGGCAAATCGACCCTGTTCAAGCTGATCCTGGGCGAGCTTCACGCCGCCGGCGACGAGATCAGCCTGCCCAAGACCGCCCGTATCGGCTCGGTCGATCAGGAGCATCCGGCGACCCCCGTCAGCGTCATCGACACCATCCTTGAGGCCGACGTCGAACGCCACACCCTGCTGGGCCGGCTTGAGACCGCCGAACCGGAAGAGATGGGCGAGATTTGGTCGCGCCTGATCGAGATCGACGCCGACGCCGCGCCCGCGCGCGCCGCCGAAATCCTGGTCGGCCTGGGCTTCGATCAGGAGAACCAGGTCCGACCGATGTCCGAGTTCTCGGGCGGCTGGCGGATGCGCGTCGCCCTGGCCGCCGCCCTGTTCGCCGAGCCGGACATGCTGCTGCTGGACGAACCGACCAACTACCTCGACCTGGAAGGCGCCCTGTGGCTCGAGGCGCGGCTGAAGAAATACCCGCACACCGCCCTGATCATTTCCCACGACCGCGAGATGTTGAACGAGGTCTGCACCCATATCCTGCACCTCGCGAACCACACCCTGACGCTCTACACCGGCAACTACGACGCCTTCGAAAAGGCCCGCGCTGAGAAGGCGCGCCTCCAGCTGTCCGCCAAGGCCAAGCAGGACGCCGAGCGCGCCCACCTTCAGGCCTTCGTTGATCGCTTCAAGGCCAAGGCCTCCAAGGCCGCCCAAGCCCAGTCGCGCATGAAGCGGCTGGAGAAGATGCAGCCCGTCGCCACCACGATCGAGGAGCGCGTCGCCCCCTTCACCCTGCCCTCGCCGCCGCGCCCGTTGGCCCCGCCGCTGATCCGGCTGGAGCGGGCCAATGTCGGCTATGAGCCGGGCAAGCCGATCCTGCGCAATCTGAACCTGCGCATGGATTTGGACGACCGCATCGGCCTGCTGGGCGTCAACGGCGCCGGCAAGTCGACCTTCGCCAAGATGATCGCCGGCGCTCTGGACGTGTCCGAGGGCGAGCTTCACCGCGACAGAAAGATGCGCGTCGGCTGGTTCCACCAGCACCAGATCGAGGCGATGGACCCGACGGACACGCCGCTGGAGATCATCCGCCGCGCCATGCCGGACGCGCTCGAAAGCGCCCGCCGCTCCAAACTGGCCCAGTTCGGCCTGGGCTATGAGAAGCAGGAAACAACGGTCGACAGCCTGTCGGGCGGCGAGCGCGCGCGGCTGCTGCTGAACATGGTGGCGATGGACGCGCCCCACGTCCTGATCCTGGACGAACCGACCAACCACCTGGATATCGACAGCCGTCGCGCCCTGCTGGACGCGCTGAACGACTACAACGGCGCCGTCATCCTGATCACCCACGACCGCTCGCTGATGGAGATGGTGGCGGATCGCCTGTGGCTGGCCGCCGACGGCACGGTGAAACCCTTTGACGGCGACATGGACGACTACGCCAAGTTCGTCCTCGACCGCGCGAAACAGGCCATCGCCAAGCCCAGCCAGATCAAGAAGGAAGAGGCCAAGGCGAACTCAGGCGCCCCCCAAGCAGAGAGCGCCCGCGGCGCGAACGATAGGGGCAACAAGAAGCGATCCGGCCCCTCGCCCTCGACCCTGCGCCATGCGGTCAAGAAGGCCGAGGAGAATATGACCCGCCTGACGGCCGAGATCGCCCGCATCGACGACGACATGGCCACCGCCTCGGTCAGCAATCCCAAAGCCCTCGAAGGCCTGACCCGCGCCCGCGCCAAGACCGAGGCCGATCTGGCCGCCGCCGAAGCCGCCTGGGTGGCCGCCGAAGAAGCCTTGGCGGAGGTCGCATGAAACCGATCGAATTCTCCAAGGAAGACCGCGCGGCGGTCACAGCCAAACTGCGCGACTACTTCGCCCGCGAACTGGATCAGGAACTCGGCCAGCTTCCGGCCGAGATGCTGCTGGACTTCATCGGCACGGAGATCGGCGGCGCCTTCTACAATCGCGGCGTCCACGACGCCCAGCAACTGGTCCAGCAGAAGGCCGAGGACATCGTCGAGGCGCTGTATGGCCTCGAACGCGCAGCCCCCACGCGCTGACCGACCCTCATCGCGGAACGGGTCGGCCCAAACGAAAACCGCCCGGCGCATTCACGCCGGGCGGTCGGATCGGTCGGCGTTTTACGCCGGAAGGTCTTCGGCCAGGATCGCCATTTCGAACATGAACGAACCTTCCTCGTCCTCGTCCTCGAAGACGATGCCGATGAACTCGTCGCCGACATAGACCTCGGCCGAGTCATTCTGCTTGGGGCGGGCCTTCACGATGATGCCGCCGGTGTTGAAGGTGCGCTTGAGGTGCGCCTCGATGCGCTTCAGGTCGGTGTCTTTCACGGGGGGCCTCATGGTCTGGACGTTGGCGGCGGACCCTAGAGACATCGGCGGTTCAGGGAAACCGGCGCCGCGCATTTTCCCGCTTCAGAGATACTTCATCCACCATTGCGAACTGCGCCGCTTGACCCCGCCAAACCATCGGCAGGCGAACCAGCAAGGCACGGCCAGGAGGGCCGCAAGCGCCCACAGCCAAGCCACTCCCGGCACGGCGAACCCGTTACCCTGATTTGGCCCGAACACGGCCAACGCCGCCAGGTTCACCAGGTGCAGCGCATAGATATGCAGGATGTAGAAGAACAGAGGCGCCGCGCCGAACACGGCCAGCAAGCCGATCAGCCGATCCGGCGCCTTCTCCAGCCCCGCCAGGATCAGCGCCCCAACCCCCAGCGTCAGCAGCAGGAAGTCGGCGGACGGCGGATATTTGGTCAGGTTCAGCACGCTCATCACCGTCTGGATCGGCGTGGCCTGCACGCTCCAGGGCGTCGGATCACCGTACAGATTGGTCGCCCTCAGCACGACGAACAGGGCTAGAGCGCCCAAGCCTGTCAGCACCAGCCGCCGCAACCGCGTCCTCTGCTCACGCATGAACCACGGCCCGATGGCGTATCCCAGCGCCGCCACCCCGATCCAGGGCAGCAGAGGATAGGAGGTCCGCACCTGACCACCCCAGGGCAGGTCGAGCATGCTGCGATCATGCATCACAGCCCAGAACACATGACCGGGCTGACCGGCTGCGATGGTGATCGGGTCCAGCAGGTTGTGCCCCAGGACGATGACCAATCCGACGGCGATCAGGGCGGGACGCGGCAGATGCGCCAGCGCCGCAAGCGCGATCATCGACAGGCCGATGGCCCAGATGACCTGCAGATAGATGATCTGCGGCGTGAACGAGAAGCTCCAGCCGAAACCGACGACCGTCAGTTCCAGAACGACGAGAAACAAGCCGCGCTTCCACAGGAAGTCAGCCGCCGACCGGGCGCCTTGCGCCCCCTGGCCCTGCTTGTTGCCGTAAAGCCAGGCCCCCACCCCCGTCAGCGCCAGGAAGATGGGCGCACACAGATGCGCCGACAGCCGCGTGAAGAACAACGCCGGCGAGGTCGTCTCCACATTCATCGGGTCCGAGACCTGGGCGTGGATGAAGAAGGACTCGCGCGCGTGATCGACCAGCATCAGCAAGATGACCAGCCCGCGCAGGGCGTCGATGGATCGAATCCGACCGACCGCTCGGACCGCGGTGGTTATCGGAATGCCGAAGGCGGGGACAGGCGTTGCAGCAGTTGACATCGTCATACCGGAGCGGATAGCCGATATATTATAACGTTTCAAACGGAGTCTGTCTTGTCTCTCCTCCTGAGCTGCGCCGGCGCCTGCCTGCTGGGCGCCGCCAACAGCCCCATCGTCACCCCCGTCCCCTTGCCCGTTGGGATGGCCGAACCCGCGACAGTCGGGGAGATCGTCGTTCTGGGCCGCCGCTCGGCGCCGCGTGACCTGACCCTGGGTGCAGGAGCGATCACCGAGGCCATGTCGCCGTCCAGCCGCTCCATCGAGAACGATCTGATCAAGGCCGTGGGCGCGACGCGCCTGGCCGATGCGCTGGAACTGGTCAGCGGCGTCAGCCAGCAGAACAATCGCGGCGGCGTCATGGACAACTTCGCCATCCGCGGTTTCCTGGGCACGCCCGACGGCGGCGCGGAATATTACGTCGACGGCTTTCTGGCCAATCGCGGCATGGCCCCGCCCCGCGACCCGGCGACGTCCGAACGGATCGAGGTGTTGAAGGGGCCGTCCGGCGCCCTGTTCGGCGACATCGACCCGGCCGGACGCATCAATATCGTCTCCAAGACCCCGCGCTTTGCGCCCGCCGCCGCCTTTACCGCCACGGTGGGATCATTCGGTCTGCGTCGCGGCGAACTGGACCTGACCGGCCCGATCAACGACACCCTGGCCGGACGGCTTGTGGTGGCGGGCGAGACTTCGAACGGCTGGCGCGACTATGTCGGCCTGGACCGCACCGTGGTGGCGCCCTCCCTGACCTGGCGTCCCACCAACGATCTGCGCCTGATTTATGTGGGCGAGTTCACCACCTTCACGACCCTGTTCGATCGGGGGATGCCGGCGATCAACGGCGACGCGCTGTTTCTGCCGCCCTCGAACTACTACGGCGAGCCCGGCGACGGCCTGACCCGCTTCCGCAACGAACGGCATCAGATCACCGGCGAATACCGGATCAATGACGACTGGAGCCTGAACGGCGGCGTCGCCTGGCGCGGCGGCTCGCTGAAGGGCCTGTCCAGCGATCAGTCGCGCCTGGTCGGCGACCAGCTGTGGCGTCAGCGTCGCGGACGCGACTTTTCGGTCGAGGACCTGTCGGCCCGGCTGGAGTTGAACGGCGTGGTCGAGACGGGGCTGGGCGTTCACAACCTCGGTTTCGGAGTGAAGGCCTATCAGCTGACCTATGGCGAGAAGTGGCTGCGCATCAATCCGACCGCCGCCAATCCCTATCCGATCAATGTCCTCAATCCCGTGTATGGCGCGGTCACGCCGCCGACGCCCCTCCCCTTCACCGACAATCTGGAAACGCGCGACGTCGTCACCCTGTACGCCCAGGATTTGTGGGAGGTGAACGACCGCCTCAGCCTGCTGGCCGGGCTGCGGTTCGACAACTACGACCAGACCATCCGAAACAACCGCACCGGCGCCGTCGGCGAGGCCCGCGATACGCCCCTGAAATACCGTTTCGCCGCCCGCTATCGCCTGACCGACAACCTGACCGCCCACGCCAGCTATGGTCAGTCGTTCGTGCTAAACTCCGGCACGGGTCGCGGCGGCTCCGGCTTCGCGCCCGAGGATGGCAAGGGCTACGAGATCGGCCTGGCCGGCGCCTGGGACGGACTGGACCTCGCCGCCACCGTCTTCGACATTGAGAAGTCGAACATTCTGACGACCGATCCGGTCGATCCCAATTTCCTGGCTCCGGTGGGCAAGCTGACGACTCGCGGGATCGAGCTGGACGGCGCCCTGAAGATCGACGAAGTCTGGCAGGTGGTCGCCAACTACGGCTGGACCGACGCCCAGGCCGACGACCGTGCGTTCGCCACCGACGCCGTGCTGAACGTGCCCGAACATTCCGGCTCACTGTTCGTGATCGGTCGCTTCCCCACCATCCACGGCACGACCTGGTCATTCATGACCGGCGCGGCCTACGTCGGCGACCGGGCCGGCGGCCTGGCGCTCGGCGCGCCCGAATTGCCTGCCCACTGGAAGGCCAAGGCCGCGCTGGACTATGGCCTGACGCCCCAGGTCACGGCCCGCGTCGAGGTCGATAACCTGTTTGACGAGCGTTACGCCGCCAGCTCCTACAGCGCCCTGTGGATCTACCCCGGCGCCCCGCGCAGCGTCCGCGCCTCGCTCAGGATCGCCCTGTGAAGCGCCGGGTCAGATGACGAAGTCGTACACCACATCGGCCAGGGTGTGATCCATGGTGCGGGCCGGTTCGGCGTTGGTCGGGCAGTTGACCAGCCGGGCCGGCACCCCCGCCACGGTACAGCCGGACGGCACAGCCTTCAGCACCACCGAGCCGGACGCCACCTTGGCGTAGTCGCCGACATGGATATTGCCCAGCACCTTTGCCCCGGCGCCCAGCAGGACGCCCTTGCCGATCTTGGGATGGCGGTCGCCGCGCTCGGCGCCCGTCCCGCCCAGGGTCACCCCGTGCAGCATCGACACGTCGTCGCCGACCACCGCCGTCTCGCCGATCACGATGCCCGTGCCGTGATCCAGAAACAGCCCCTTGCCCATCTGCGCGGCCGGATGGATGTCCAGCTGGAACAGTTCGGAAATCCGGCTCTGGAAGTGGAAGGCCAGCGTTTCGCGCCCCTGTCCCCACAGCCAGTGCGCCACGCGCCAGCCCTGTAGGGCCTGGAAGCCTTTGAAATACAGGAAGGGTTGCAACAGGTTGCGGATCGCCGGGTCGCGTTCGGCCACAGCCTGCAGATCGGCCTCCGCCGCCTCGACCATCGACGGATCGGCCTTGAACGCCGACAGGCAGACCTCGCGCACCGACATGGCGCTCATCTCGCCGTCCGCCAGCTTGCGCGCGATCTGGAAGCTCAGCGCGCCCGCCAGGTCGTCGTGCGACAGGATCACCGCATTCATCTGCGAGCCCAGTTGCGGCTCCTCGCGCGACGCCGCTTCGGCCGAGGCGCGCAGCTGACGCCACACGCTGTCCATTTTGAGTTCTGCGACGACTTCCAGCTTGGCCATGACCGGCTCCTTCGGCGACATCATACGCGCCCCAGCAAGGCGCGCGCCAGCGCCTCGGGCAGTTCGCCGTTCATCGCCATATGATAGGCCTTGTAGGCCGTCGCCACCGTCAGGCTGTCGCGCACCGTTCCCCGCCCGATCTCGTCCAGCAGATCCAGGAACGGCACGCGCACCACGGCGATGATCTCGGTGGGATCGGGATCGGTCGGCGCGGGCGACAGGCCCCACGCGATCCAGGTCATGCCGATCTCGTCGGTGATGGAGTTCGACATCTCGACCTTCAGCGCCGGCAGCCAGTGTTCAGCCTGCAATCCCGCCTCCTCGGCCAGTTCGCGCCGGATGCCGTCGAACGGATCCTCGTCCAGCGGCGCGCCGCCTTCGGGCATTTCCCAGCTGTAGTTGGCGTGGGCGAACCGCTGCTGGCCCACCAGTGTCACCGTCCCGTCCTCGTGAACAGGCAGGACGCCGGTCCCGACGTTCTTGAACCGCACGACGGCATAGTCGGCCTTCATCCCGGTCGGGGCCGTCGCCGGATGCCGGGTCAGGGCCATCCACGGGCTGTCGAAAACCGTCTCGGTTCCGTCGCTGCGCCAGGCCGGCGGCTTCACCAGCCCCTCGGCCCATTTCGGTTCGTCGGATTTGCGCATGAGCCACCTATGGCGAAGACGCGGATGAAAGCCTAGCTAGACGGCATGGTCGCGCTCAACGAACCCTTGCCCCCACCCGTTCCGTCCAAAGATTTTCGCGACCGCCTGGCCCAGCGGCGCTCCGCCCCGGCCCAGGCCCTGGTCGCGCCCGGCCCGTCCGAGGCCGAACTGGACGAGATCCTGACCCTGGGCGCCCGCACGCCCGACCACGGCAAGCTGTTCCCGTGGCGGTTCGTCGTCCTGGGTCCGCAATCGCGCGCCGAGATCGCCGCACGCCTCGCCGTGTTGGTCGAACGCCGCAACGGTCCGGCCAAGGATCAGGCGGTGCTGGCCAAGCTGACCGCCGCGCCCGTCACCATTCTGGTCGTCTCGACGCCGGTCGAAGGGTCCAAGCCGATCTGGGAGCAACAGCTGTCGGCCGGCGCCGTCTGCATGAACCTGGAACACGCGGCTTCCGGCTTCGGCTATTCGTCCAGCTGGATCACCGACTGGTATAGCTATGACCCGCAAGGCGTCGCCCTGTTCGGCCTGACCGAGGGCGAGAGCGTCGCCGGCTTCATCCACATCGGCACGCTGAACGAACCCGCGCTGGAACGCCCGCGTCCCGACATGGCCGCCAAGGTCACACGCCTGCCGTAAGCGGGTGACATAAGGTCGCCCTACGTCGGTTTGACCTCGACCGACCCCGCCTTCCTCCCCCAAGGCCTTCGTATGGATTCCCTGTTGCAAGCCGTGGGCGATTTCGTCGCCCGCAACCATATGTGGGCCGGCGTCATGCTGGGCCTGGTCGTGTTCGTCGAGTCGCTGGCGGTCGTCGGCGCCTTCGTGCCCGCCACCGGCCTGCTGGTCGCGGCGGGCGGTCTGATCGCGGCCGGCGTGCTGGACCCCGTCAATGTCATCGTCGGTTGCGTCATCGGCGCGGTGATCGGCGACGCCATCTCCTACTGGGCCGGACGTCGACTGGGCGTGCGCTTCCTCCAGCGCCCGATGTTCAAGGCGCACCGCCGCCGCATCGCCTGGACGCGCCTGTACTGCCGTCGCTACGGCGTCATGTCGATCTTCGTCGGCCGCTTCTTCGGCCCCTTGCGCGCCTTCGTGCCGCTGACGCTGGGCATGCTCAGGATGCGTCAGCGCGCCTTCCAGTTCGGCAATGTCACATCCGGGATCGTCTGGGTGCTGGCCATGCTGGCGCCGGGCTATCTCGCCGCCCAAGGCCTGGCGAAGATGGAAGTTCTCAGCGAGGCCCACGGCCCCACCCTGCTGATCGGCGGCCTCGCCGTCACCATCCTGGTCGTCGCAGTCGTCTATCGACTGGTGAAGGCCCGCATGAGCCGCAAGTCCGCCATCATGCGCGGGGCGCTACAGGGACGCTGACCTCCTCTTCCGGTCGGTGCACCAACGAGACCCACACCACCGCGCTTCAGCCCGAACCACAGGAACTCATAGGCATGACGCCGCGCCGCGACAGGTGCGGCGACGAATGCAGCCTAATGTCCGAAACTGACATTTCCCCTTGGATATCAGTTCTTAATCTCTCCCAGGGCAAGCTTCGCCGAACATTTGGAGAATAAGATGTCGTGCGTTGGCTGTAAGGATGGGGCGGGGTTTGACCTGCCGATCACCATGGCGTTCCAGCCGATCGTCGATGTGACGACCCAGACGGTCTTCGCCTACGAGGCCCTGGTGCGGGGCAAGGACGGCCGAGGCGCGGGCCAGGTTCTGTCGCATATCTCCCACGACAACCGCTATGCCTTCGATCAGCTGTGCCGCACGACCGCCATCGATCTCGCCGCCGGTCTGGATATGACGGCGGGCGGCGCCAGCCTGTCGATCAACTTCCTGCCCAACGCCGTCTATGAGCCGCGCGCCTGCATTCGCGCCACCCTGGCGGCGGCGATGCGCACCAACTTCCCGGTGGATCGGATCATCTTCGAATTCACCGAGAGCGAGGTGATGGACACCGACCACATCCTCAACATCCTGCGCTCCTATCGCGCCATGGGCTTCAAGACCGCCATCGACGACTTCGGCGCCGGCTATGCAGGGTTGGGTCTGCTCAGCGTATTCCAGCCCGACATCGTCAAACTGGACATGGCCCTGGTTCGCGACATCGACACCAACACGGTCAAGCGCACAATCGTGCGCCACACGCTGAACATGCTGCGGGATCTGGGCATCCAGCCGGTCTGCGAGGGCATCGAAACCTTGGACGAACACGATGCCCTGCGCGATCTCGGCGTCGATCTGATGCAGGGATATCTGCTGGCGAAGCCGGCGTTGGAAGCCTTGTCGCCTGTCGCCTGGCCTAGCCAGGCTGCGCCTGTGGCCCTCAGCGCCTGATCGACACGCGCCCGCCGCTGAACAGCGGACGCGCGACCTCTGACTATCCCCGCCCGCGATAGGTCGGCACGCCCTGGTCCGGCAGCCACAGCCCCTCGGGCGGCGCACCGGTCTGCCAGAAGACGTCGATCGGGATGCCGCCGCGCGGATACCAGTATCCGCCGATCCTCAGCCACTTGGGTTCAAGCAGGTCGGCCAGCTTGCGGCCGATGGCGACGGTGCAGTCCTCGTGGAAGGCGCCGTGATTGCGGAAGCTGGTCAGATACAGCTTCAGGCTCTTGGACTCGACCAGCCAGTTGCCCGGCGCATAGTCGATGACGATGTGGGCGAAATCCGGCTGGCCCGTCACCGGGCACAGGCTGGTGAACTCCGGCGCCGTGAACCGGGCCAGATACAGCGTGTCCGCATGCGGGTTCGGCACCCGCTCCAACACCGCCGTCTCGGGACTGGTCGGTGCGGCGGTCTGGACGCCGAGCTGGCTGAGGTTGTCGGTGTAGTGGGTCATGCCGGGCATTTAGGCGCTTGCGGCCGGCTTGAAAATCCTCCCCCATCGGGGGAGGGGGACCGCGAAGCGGTGGAGGGGGCCGGCCGCGTATGCGGTCCATGACGGCAATGACCTATGCACCCAAGCGAACCGTCGCCCGCGCCCGCGCCCGCGACCTGCGCCGCGCAATGACCCTGCCGGAAGTTCTGCTCTGGCAGCAGATCAGAAGCCGCCGGCTCGACGGCATTCGCTTTCGGCGCCAGCACCCCATCGGTCCGTACATTCTGGACTTCTATTGCGAGGACGCCCGCCTCGCGGTCGAGGTGGACGGCGAAAGCCATTCCTTAGCAGAGGCCGTCGCGCATGATCGACAGCGGACCGAGTGGCTCAATACGCGCGGCATTTCGGTCCTGCGTATTCCGGCGCGCGATGTTTTGAGCGAACTGGCTGCCGTGGTGGACCAAATTCATCGGCAGGTGCGTGATCAGCCCCCTCCACCGCTTCGCGGTCCCCCTCCCCCGGTGGGGGAGGATTGAGACGGGCCAGCCATCCCAATCCCGGACCGCTTCCCTCGCCCTTTCAACGCCTTCGCGGCGACCAGCGTCAATCGACCGACCCTACGCCCGAACCGTCGTATGATGGCCGGTTTTCACCCGCCGTCGCCGCCTGCCCGCTTTCACCCCGCCTCCGACCCGAGATTAGACGAATTAGACTCATTTTTTCGCGCCACCGTCTGAAATCCCCCCGATTGCCTTCCCCGGCGACAGCCCGCTAAGCGTAGCGAAAGAAAACCAAAGGAGACGTCCGTGGCCATTCCCGCTTCGCTGCAAAAAGGTCTGATCCTGCCGATCATTTCGGCGCCCATGTTCCTGGTGTCCGGACCAGACCTGGTGGTCGAGGCCTGCAATGCGGGCGTGATCGGCACCTTCCCGTCGCTGAACCAGCGCACGACCGAGGGCTATCGCGAGTGGATTCATGAGATCAAAAGCCGGCTGAAGCCCGAGGCCGCGGCTTTCGGCGTCAACCACATCGTTCATCCGACCAACCCCCGGCTGATGGCCGATATGATGGTGTCGGTGGAGGAGAAGGTGCCGCTGATCATCACCTCCCTGGGCGCCGTGCGCGACGTGGTCGACGCGGTCCATGGCTACGGCGGTCAGGTCTTCCATGACATCGCCAACATTCGCCATGCGCGAAAGGCGGCCGAGGCGGGCGTCGATGGTCTGATCCTGGTCGCCAACGGCGCGGGCGGCCATGCGGGCATCATCAACCCCTTCGCCCTGGTCAATGAGGTTCGCAGCTTCTTCAAGGGGACCATCATCCTGTCGGGCGCGCTCTCGACGGGTCAGGATGTAGCGGCCGCCCTGATGCTGGGCGCCGACTTCGCCTATATGGGCACGCGCTTCATCAACACGACCGAGGCCATGGCCGCCGACGCCTACAAGCAGATGGTCATCGACAGCGGCGCGACCGACATCGTCCACACGCCCGCCGTGTCCGGCATCCCTGCCAACTTCATGAGCAAGTCGCTGATCGAGAACGGCATCGACCCTAAGACCTTGCCAGAGCACAAGCTGGACATGGGCGACGAGGCCAAGGCCTGGAAGACCGTCTGGTCCGCCGGCCAGGGCGCGGGCGCCATCCACGACGTCCTGCCGACCGCCGAACTGGTCGCGCGCCTGCGACAAGAGTTCGCTCAGGCCACGGAGGAATTCGCCATCAAGGCCGGAGCACGCTAAAGGCGGCGCAAATCCGCACCTCGCGCGTTGGAGCCGCCATGATCCGCACGACCATCCTCGCCGCCCTGTCCGTTTCCGCGCTCGCCGTCGCCTTGCCGGCCGCCGCCCAGTCGGCGCCTGCCGCACGCGACGCCTGGTCCTTCGAACTGGGCGCGGGCACGGACAACCGCTCCAAGGATGCATCCAAGTCCGGCAACGACGGCTACGCCTTCGGCTCGGCGACCTGGGAAAGCGCGGACGGCCTGTTCTACGTCGGCCCCGGCTTCCAGACGATCCAGGCCGGCGGCTCCAACGTCGAGGCCGAGTTCGTGGTCGGCTATCAGCCCGAGGCCTTCGGTTATCGGTTCGACTTCAACGTCGCCTACAAGAACCGCCTCGACGCCGAAGCCGGCTATGATCAGGACGCCTGGGAGATCACCGGCAACGCCAGCCGCTCGATCGGCCCGGCCAGCGCGCGGCTGCAGGTCCAGTATTCGCCCGACGCCGCCGGCTCGACCGACAGCTTCACCTGGGTCGAGGGCCGCCTGGGCTGGGACTTCACGCCCCAGCTGAACGGCACGGTCGCCGTCGGTCGTCGCGAACAGAACGGCGCGCCCGATTACACCGGCTGGAACGCCGGCGTGACCTACGCCCTCACCGACGACCTGGAGCTGGACCTGCGCTACTACGACACCGACGCCCACACCTTCGGCGAACAGTATGAGGACGCCCTGGTCGCCAAGGTCGCCTACGCCTTCTGATCGCCAGCCCCTTGCGTAACGGTTGTCGGGCGCCCATCTACGTCTGGTCGATCTCTCTGCGTAACGCCGCTGCTCCCTTTGCATCACGCACCGAGGTCCAAAAGCCGATCCCATTCAGACCCGACAGGCCGACCAGGGATCCCTCCCTGCGGTCAACGCCAGACGGAGGTCTCCAAATGGCTACCGGCACTGTAAAATGGTACAACCCCACCAAAGGCTACGGCTTCATCGCGCCTGATGACGGCGGCAAGGACGTCTTCGTCCACGCCTCGGCTGTCGAAACCTCGAGCGTCGGCTCGCTGAACGAAGGCCAGAAGATTTCCTACGAAATCGAGCGCGATTCGCGCTCCGGCAAAGAGTCCGCCGGTCGCCTTACGGCGGCGGAGTAGGACACGCTCCACGCGTCCAACACGAACGAGCCGGCCCCGACCAGGGCCGGCGTGATCGCCTTCGACGGCGAGGTCATCAAACTGATGCCGCTCGGCGGCCGTCGCGTTCGCCTGGACAACGGCCACCTGATCACAGTCCTGCCCTCGCTGGGCGCCCAGACGGGCGTCTCGCTGCTGGGCGACCGCGTGACGGTGGAAATCGCCTTCAATCAGCTGAAGGGCTGGCGCCTCTCGCGCCGGCCCTGAGGCTTCTGCATACGGATGCCGACATGACCCCGCTCGCCGACATGATCCCCGCGATGACCGACGCCGACCTGACGACGCTGCGCGCCAACGCCGCCCGCCTGGTCGAACACGGCGCCTCGACTCAGGTCATGGCCGCCAGCGACATCATCCCGGTCATCGACACCGAAATGGCCCGCCGCGCGGCCCTGCCCAAGCCCGCAAAGGCCCCGGTCAAGCGCGCCGCCCCCAAGAAGAAGCTGCCGCCGGTCACCGGCCACCAGACAGCCCTTCCCTCCAGCTGAGATCAGCCCAGAGCCTGATCCAGATCCGCGATCAGGTCCTCGACATTCTCGACCCCGACCGACAGCCGGATCAGGTTGTCGGTCACGCCGCCCGCCTCGCGAACCTCTTTGGGCACGCTGGCGTGGGTCATGATGGCCGGGTGGTTCACCAGGCTTTCAACCCCGCCTAGCGATTCCGCCAGGGTGAAGACCTGAACCCGCTCCAGCACGCGCTTGGTGCGCTCCAGATCGCCCTCCAGGATCACCGTCACCATCCCCCCAAAGCCGCCGTGCATCTGGCGCGCGGCCAGCTCATGCTGAGGGTGGGCGATCAGGCCGGGATAGATCACCTTGGCGATCCCCGCGCGCGTCTCCAGCCAGCGCGCGATGGTCAGCGCGTTCTCGCAGTGCGCCTTCATCCGCAGCGCCAGGGTCTTCAAGCCCCGGTTGGCCAGGAAGGCGTCGAACGGCCCCATGATGCCGCCGACCGAGTTTTGCAGGAACTTGATCCGCGTCGCCAGCTCGGCGTCGGCCGTCACCAGCACCCCGCCGATAATGTCCGAATGGCCGTTCAGGTATTTGGTCGCCGAGTGCATCACCACGTCCGCCCCCAGGCTCAGCGGCTGCTGGCAGAAGGGGGTGGCAAAGGTGTTGTCCACGACCAGCAGCAGCCCATGCGCCTTGGCCACCTTCGACAGGGCGGCGATGTCGGCCAGCTTCATCAGGGGATTGGTGGGCGTCTCGACCCACAGCATCTTGGTCTTGGGCGTGATCGCCGCCTCGACCGCCGCGATGTCGCTCAGGTCCACATAGGCGAAGTCCAGCCCCATGGTTCGCCGACGCACCCGCTCGAACAGTCGCCACGAGCCGCCGTACAGGTCGTCGCCCGTGACGATGTGATCGCCCGCATCCAGCAACTCCAACGCCGTCGAGGTCGCCGCCATGCCCGAGCCGAAGCCGAACCCGTGCGTGCCGCCCTCCAGGTCGGCGATACAGGCCTCGAACGCCTCGCGCGTCGGGTTCTTGCCCCGCGCATACTCATAACCCTTGTTCACGCCTGGGCTTTCCTGGGCGTAGGTCGAGGTGGCGTAGATCGGCGTCATCACCGCGCCCGTCGTCGGGTCAGGATGTTGGCCCGAATGGATGGCGCGGGTCGAAAAGCCCTGGCTGTTCTTCTTGTCGCTCATGGACTTACCGGTTCAGGCTGAGGTGGTTGATCAGGTCGGTGCGGGTGATCAGGCCGACGAACCGCTCGCCGTCCAGCACGATGGCCACGCGGTCGCGGTCGAAGACAGGGATCAGGGCGTCCAGCGGTTCATTGACCTGAAGCGTGTCCAGATCGCGCGTCATGGCCGAGGCCACCGGCTTGGCGAACCGTTCTTTCCGCGTGATCTCGTCAGTGTTCATGATGCGGATCAGGTCGCTTTCGTCCAGAATCCCGACCAGCCGGCCGTCTTCGATGATCGGCAGTTGCGATACGTCGGCGCCCTTCATCCGCTTGAAGGCGGTGTCCAGGGTATCGCCCGGCCCGGCGACGACGACGTCGCCCTTCTCGTATTTGCGGTTGATCAGGTCCGACAGGTCGCCGTGCAGCTCGCGCTCTCCCAAGCCCTGATCCGCCAGCCAGGCGTCGTTATAGACTTTGGACAGATATTTGGCCCCAGTGTCGCAGACGAAGGTCACGCAGGTCTTGGGCTCGGTCTGCTCGCGGCACCAGCGCAGGGCCGAGGCGATCAGGGTGCCGGACGACGAGCCGGCCAGGATGCCTTCCTTCAGCAGCAGTTCGCGCGCCGTGGCGATCGCCTCGGCGTCGGGGATCGAATAGGCCTTGTCGATCAGGCTCATGTCCGCCGTATCGGGCACGAAGTTCTGGCCGATTCCCTCGACGGTGTAGCTGCCTTCCGGCCCCGGCACGCCGTCGTTGACGATGCCGGCGAGGGTCGAGCCGACCGGATCCGCCAGGATGATCTGGGCCTTCGAGCCAACGCTCTTCAGAAACTGCGCCGTGCCGGTGATGGTGCCGCCCGAGCCGATGCCGGCGACGAAGGCGTCGATGTCGCCGCCCGTCTGCTCCCAGATTTCGGGGCCCGTCGTCTTCACATGGGCCTCGGCGTTGGCGGCGTTGGCGAACTGGTTGACGTAGAAGCCGCCGGGAATGCCCTGGGCCAGACGCTCGGCCATGTCGGTGTAATATTCCGGATGGCCATGCGGGACGTCCGAACGCGTCAGACGAACATCGGCGCCCATCGCCCTGAGATGCTGGATCTTTTCCTTGGACATCTTGTCCGGGATGACCAGAAGCACCTTATATCCCCTGGCCCGACCGACCAGCGTCAGCGCCAGGCCGGTGTTTCCCGCCGTCGCCTCCACGATGGTGCCGCCCTCCTTAAGGAAGCCTTCGCGCTCGGCGGCGTCCAGCATCGAGATGGCGATCCTGTCCTTGATCGAACCGCCGGGATTCTGGGACTCCAGCTTCAGCAGCAGGCGGCACGGGCCGGTGTCGATCTTCGTCACCTCCACCATCGGCGTCTTGCCGATCAGATCCAGCGGCGACGAGACGGTCGCGCTCAGGGCGGGGGCGGTCAGGGACATCGAAAACTCCATTCGGGGCGGGCGGAAGCTGAAGCCCCGCCTTCACGTGGTCAACTCACGCAAGATTTGACCCCTCAAGATTTACTCAAGGGCGCGGTTCCGCGCTACGAAAGACATAATGACCAAATCATCCAAGAGGCCGCCCGCCGGTCTCCCCGACAAAGACACCCTCGTCGCCTTCCTGCGCGAAGCCGGATCGGCCGAGAAGACCGACATCGCGCGCCATTTCGGACTGAAAGGCGGCGACCGCCGGGCCCTGCGCGAAATGATCCGCGAGCTGGAAGCCGAAGGGCGCCTGGGCAAACGCGGTCGCAAGGGCTTTTCCGAAGCCGGCGCCCTGCCCCCCGTCGGCGTCTCGGATGTGATCGAACGCGACGGGGATGGCGAACTGTATGTGCGCCTGGTCGAGGCCAGTCCCGACGCCCCGCGCGCCATTCTGATGCCTGACAAGTCCAAGGCCGCACCTGGCCTGGGCGACCGCGTGCTGGTGAAATTTCAGCGCGGCGACGAGGGTTGGGAAGCCCGGCTGATCAAGAAGCTGGACGTGGGGACCAATCGCGTCTTGGGCGTGATCCGCAAGTCAGCGCGCGAAACTCGCGTCGAGCCGGTCGATCGCCGCTCCAAGGACGTACTGCTGGTGCCTCAGGCCCAGTCCGGCGACCTGCGTGACGGCGACCTGGTTCTGGCCGCGATTGAGAAAGGCGACCAACGCTATGGTCCCAAGCGCGGCAAGATCCTCGAGCACATCGGCAAGGAGGATGATCCCCGCGCCGCCTCCCTGATCGCCATCCATGCCCACGGCGTCCCGACCGGCTTCTCCGAAGCGGTCGAACGCGAGGCCGAGGATCAGGCCCTGCCGACTCTGAAGGGGCGCGAGGACCTGCGCGAGGTTCCCTTCATCACCATCGACCCCGCCGATGCGCGCGACCACGACGACGCCGTCTATGCGGCGCGCGACGAGGATCCGAAGAATGAGGGCGGGTGGATCGTCTGGGTCGCCATCGCCGACGTCGCCGCCTATGTCCGCCCCGGCAGCCAGTTGGACCGCGAGGCGCGCGACAAAGGCAACTCGACCTATTTCCCCGATCGCGTCGAGCCGATGCTGCCGGAGGTGTTGTCGAACGGTCTGTGCAGCCTGAAGGAGGGTGAGAACCGCGCCTGTCTCGCCGTGCGGATGGTCTTCGACAAGGACGGCCGAAAGACCGGACATCGGTTCGTGCGCGGTTTAATGCGGTCGCACGCCAAGCTCAGCTACGAGCAGGCGCAGGCCGCCATTGATGGGCAAACTGACGACACGACCGGCCCGATCATGGAGGCCATCCTCTATCCGCTGTGGAACGCCTATCACGCCATGCTGAAGGGCCGGCTCAAGCGCAGCCCGCTGCAGATCGAATCGGCCGAACGCCGCATCCGCATGGCGCCCGATGGCGGCATCGCCTCCATCGAAAAGCGCGCTTCGCTGGAGGCGCACCGGCTGATCGAAGAGATGATGATCCAGGCCAACGTCTGCGCCGCCGAAACGCTGGAGCAGAAGAAGACGCCGCTGATCTATCGCGTCCACGATGCGCCCAGTCAGGAGAAGATCTTCAACCTGGCGGACTTCCTGTCGACCATCGGCAAGCCCTGGAACAAGGGTGAGCCCGGCACGACCAAGCGGTTCAACAAGCTGCTGGACGAGACCCGAGACACCGAACACGCCGATGTCGTCAACGAGGTGGTCCTGCGCAGCCAGATGCAGGCGATCTACAGCCCCGAGAACATCGGCCACTTCGGCCTGAACCTGGATCGCTACGCCCACTTCACCTCGCCGATCCGGCGTTACTCCGACCTGATCGTCCACCGCGGCCTTATCCGGGCGCTGAATCTGGGCAAGGACGGGCTGACCGACCGCGAGATCGCCGAACTGCCGGCCATCGCCGAAGGCGTGACCATGACCGAGCGCCGGTCGATGGCCGCCGAGCGCGATGCCATGGACCGCTATATCGCCGCCTATCTGGAAGACCACGTCGGCGCGACGTTCGCCGGGCGGATCACCGGCGTGACGCGGTTCGGCCTGTTCATTCGTCTGGAGGACACGGGCGCGGACGGCCTGGTGCCCGTCTCCACGCTCGGCAGCGAATACTTCACCCACGACGACCGCGCCCACGCCCTGGTCGGCGAACGCACGGGTAAACGCTTCACCCTGGGCCGGATGGTCGAGGTTAAGCTGCGCGAGGCCACGCCCGTTACCGGCGGCCTGGTGTTCGAAATGCTCAGCGAGCCCGAACCCCGCGATCCCAACGCCCCGGCCCCACGCTACGGCATTCGCGGACGCGGCGGTGACGGCCCGCCGATACGTAGCAAAAACCGCCCCGGCGGCCCCAAGCCCCGCAACGGCTCCAAACCCTCCGGCGGCCTGAAGGGCGTGAGGAAGGGCAAGCGCAAGTGACCCCTTTCGACGCCGCTCAGGATCTGGCCGACGCCCCGCGTGTCGGCGGGGCTCAGCGGCCGAAGGATGCGGCGACGCTGATCCTGACGCGCGGCCGCGATCGGCCAGAGGTGCTGATGGGGCGTCGCGCGCCGGGCCATGTGTTCATGGCGTCGAAATGGGTGTTTCCGGGTGGGCGGATCGATCGCAGCGACTTCACCGCCGCCGCCATGGGTGAGTTGCTGGGCGAGGTTGCGCGGCGGCTGGAAGGCGAACTGCCCGCTCGGCGTGCGCGCGCCCTGGCCCTGACGGCGGTGCGTGAGACGTTCGAGGAGACAGGGCTGATTCTGGGGCGGCCGGCGCCCCGCGCCTCCGTCGCCGGCCCGTGGCGCGAGTATCGCCAAGCGGGCGCCCTGCCCGATCTGTCGGTTCTGTCCTATATCGCGCGGGCCATTACGCCGCCGGGCCGGACCCGCCGGTTCGACGCCCGGTTCTTCATGGCCCCAGCTGAGGCCTTGCTGAGCCCGGAGCCGACCGCAGGGTCGGGCGAACTGGACGAGATCGCCTGGCTGCCCTTGGACGAGGCGCGCGCGCTGGACCTGCCGGCCATCACCCGTTTCGTGCTGGGGGAGTTGGCCGAGCGGTTGGAACACCCGAACCGCCCCCTGCCCTTCGTGCGGATGGTGCGGGGTCGGCACACGGTCGAACACAGGGACTGAAATGGCCGGAACGACGATCACCCTGCGCCTGACGATCGCCGATCCGGTCGATGGCGTCGCCTACAGCCTGCAGGACAAGGCGAACATGCCGGTTGAGCCGCGCATCGCCAGCGCCGACCCGATCAGCTTCGACGCGCCCGTCACCCTGTCCGAGGATGACCGCCTGACCGGCCCCTTCGTGCGGCGCAAGGGCGCAACGCGGCGGTTCGTCTATATCGCGATCGGCACGTCGGCAGGCCAGCACGCCAGCGAATGGAGCCGACGCGCCAAGATCGACGTCCACGACATTCCCGCCGATCTGCTGGCCCAGGCACGCCAAGGCGAGGTGCTGGAAGTCGTCCTGCCCGGCCGCGCCAAGGACGGCGGTCCCGCCTGCGCCACCGTGCGACCGATCCGGACCTGGCGCGCAGTCTGACCCTAGCCAGCCATCGGCTTGGTCAGGTCGAACTCGACGCGGAAATGCCGGTTGGGACGACGCAGTTCGTAGGCGAACACCCAGTCGGGATGAACCTCCATCGCCCAGACATTGGTCGTCGAGACGGCCGCGTCGTTTTCGTTGAACAGGACGATCGATTCGGCGTCGACCGGGAATTCCTGACGCTCGGCCGTGCCGGCGTTGACCGTATCGCCGCCATACCAATGCAGCACGTCGGTCGTGCCGTCCGCATGTCGGTGATCGTGCTTCAGCCGAAGGCCCGTGTCGGTCTTGGTCACGACCCAGGTGCGCGAACGATCCGACCCCACGGCGAAGGGAATACGCACCTCGTCCGGCGAACAGTCGCGGACCTGCATGACCAGCCGCTCGCTGGCGAACCTGGCGTCGGCGGCGTCGGTGGTGACGACACGGCCTTCGAATCGTTGGCCGCACAGGGCGTTCAAGCGCGCCAGGAAATCGTCCTGGGACTGAGCCGGATCGGCCGTTGCAACGCCGACGCATGACAAGGCCATCAGGGCCGCAGCGGCCAGCAGGGATGCGATTTTCATGCGGTCAGACTATATGTGCGTTCCGCCTCATCAACGTGGCATCGCGCCCGTTGACTTTGGGTCGATCCTGAGTATGTTCCGCGCCTCTTATTTTAAGCGGCTTTCGCCGTCGCAGAGGTAATTCCGATGGCCAAACCGGCTTCCATCAAGATCCGCCTGAACTCCACGGCCGACACCGGCTTCTTCTATGTCACCAAGAAGAACGCCCGCACCATGACCGAGAAAATGGTCGTCAAGAAGTACGACCCGGTCGTGCGCAAGCACGTCGAGTTCAAGGAAGGCAAGATCAAGTAAGTCCTTGATCCGCTGAGAATTGAAAACGCCCGGCTGGTCTCCAGCCGGGCGTTTTTCGTTGTCTGGACACTGGCTCACGCCGCCTTGGCGATGACCCGGTTGCGGCCGGCGGCCTTGGCCTCATAGACCCCTTCGTCGGCGCGTTTCAGCAGGCCTTCGGGCGTATCGCCGTCGCCGGTCGTGGCGGCCACGCCGATCGAGATGGTGATGGTGATCTGCTCCTTGCCGCCCATCACACGGAACGGCGCGGAGGCGACGTCGCGGCGAATCCGTTCGGCGACACGGCCGGCGTCTTCCAGACTGGCGCCCGGCATGACCACCACGAACTCCTCGCCGCCCATGCGACACGGCAGGTCCACGGCCCGGACATTGGTGGCCAGGCGCACGGCGAACTCCACCAGCACCTCATCGCCAGCGTCGTGGCCGAAGCTGTCGTTGACCGACTTGAAGTGGTCGATGTCCAGAACCAGCACGGCCACCTGAGCGCCGCCCTGGACCGCACGACCCACGAGCGCCTGCAACTGGCCGGTCATGTAGCGCCGGTTGTGCAGGCCGGTCAGGGCGTCGGTGACGGCCATTTCCATGCTGCTGTCCAGCTTCTGGCGCAGGAAGTCGGTGTAGCGTTTGCGACGGATCTGGGTGCGAACTCGCGCCGACAGTTCTTCGGTATCGACTGGGCGCGGCAGGATGTCGGCGGCGCCCAGTTCCAGCGCCTTGATCATGCGCGGCCGTTCGGTCGGCTCCACGATCGCCAGGATCGGCGCGCGGCGGGCATCGCCCGACTTGGCCTGGGCGACGATCCGAAGGCCGTCGAAGCTGGCGGCGGCGACGTTGACGATGATCAAATCCAGCGCGCCCTTGGCCGCGACCAGCGCCGCCTCGGGATCGGTTTCGATTGTGACGCGATGTTCGCTCCCCAGTTCCTGGGCGATCTTCTCGGCCTGACGCTGGTCGTCATCGACGATTAGAACCCGCCCGCCCTCGCTGCGCAGCCGCGCGGCATTGTCCGAATCGACGCCCAGGCGACGGCCGCTTTCCTCGCGCTCGCGCAGTTCGTCCATGACATGCTTCAGCCGCGTCAGCGACTTGACCCGCGCGAACAGGATGACGTCGTCGATAGGCTTGGTCAGGAAGTCGTCGGCGCCGGCCTCAAGCCCCTTGATCCGATCCTCGCGCCCGTCCAGCGCCGTGACCAGCACAACGGGGATATGGCGCGTCTCCGCCTGGGCCTTCAGCCGTCGGCACGTCTCGAACCCGTCCATGCCAGGCATCATGACGTCAAGCAGGATCAGGTCCGGCTGGTGCTCGGCGGCGATGGTCAGGGCCGACAGGCCGTCGTTGCAGGTCAGCACATCGTAATATTCGATGGTCAGCTTGGCTTCGAGCAGGCGGACATTCACGTCCACATCGTCGACGACGAGGATACGGGCGCTCATCCGAGGTGCTGCCGGATGGTTTCAAGGAAATGCATGACCGAGATCGGCTTGGAGATATAGGCCTCGCAGCCGCCCTGACGGATCCGCTCCTCGTCGCCCTTCATGGCGAATGCGGTGACGGCGATGACGGGGATGTGGTTCAGCTCCTCGTCGTCCTTCAGCCATTTGGTGACCTCCAGGCCCGAGATTTCAGGCAACTGGATATCCATCAGGATCAGGTCGGGATGGTGGGCGCGCGCCAGGGCGAGCGCCTGCAAGCCCTCGCGGGTCTGCAGGGTCTCATAGCCCTGGGAATCGAGCAGATCATGAAAAAGCTTCATGTTCAGCTCGTTATCCTCGACGATGAGGACTTTCTTGGACATCATCACCTGACCTGCGCGCCCCTCGAACGCGGGACGCCTCGTTGGTCGCATTCGTAGGCGCCCAGTCTTAAGTTGGGGTGAAGCCAACCTTACGGAGACCTTAAGCGTGGCCATCAAGGCCATCTGCCGCGACTGCCTGTGGACCGGCGAAGATCCCGCCGGGCCGCGCGAGAACCGCTGTCCGGCGTGCGGATCGCGGCGCGTGGTCGCGGACGCCGAACTGGACCAGTTGTCGATCGCCCACATGGACTGCGACGCCTTCTACGCCTCGGTGGAGAAGCGTGACCGGCCCGAACTGCGCGACAAGCCGGTGATCGTCGGCGGCGGAAAGCGCGGCGTGGTCTCCACCGCCTGCTACGTCGCGCGCCAGTATGGCGTCGGCTCGGCCATGCCGATGTTCAAGGCGCTGAAGGCCTGTCCCGAGGCCGTTGTGATCAGGCCGGACTTCACCAAATACGTCTTCGAATCGCAGCGCATTCTGGGGGCGTTGGGGCAGCTGACGCCCTTGATCCAGCCCTTGTCGCTGGATGAGGCCTGGGTCGATCTGTCGGGCACAGAGCGGCTGAACGGCGGACCGCCCGCGCTACAGCTGATCCGGTTCCAAAAGCAAATCGAGGAGGAAACCGGCCTGACCGTCTCCATCGGCCTGGCGCCCAACCGTTTCCTGGCCAAGATGGCGTCGGAAATGGACAAGCCGCGCGGCTTCTCCGTGGTCGGCGCCGCCAATGCGCAGGGCCTGCTGGCGCCGCGCCCCGTCACCGCCCTGCCCGGCGTCGGGCCTGTGTTCGGCAAGGCATTGCGCAGCGACGGCTATTCGACCATCGGTGATCTGGCGCGGGCCGACTTGCGCGACTTGGTCAAACGCTACGGCGAATCCGGTCTGCGCCTGCACGATTTGGCCCACGCCCGCGACGCGCGCGCCGTGAACCCCGAGCGCGACCGCAAGGGAATGAGCGCCGAAACCACCTTCAACGAAGACCTGACGTCGGCCGAGGCGCTGGAGGCCGAGCTATGGCCCCTGTGCGAGAAGCTGGCGGCCAAGGCTCGGCGCGACGGGGTCGCTAGCCGGGTGCTGGTGCTTAAGCTGCGCCGCACCGACTTCAAGATCGTGACCCGACGCGTCACCCTGCCCGATCCGGTGCAGACCGCGCGCGCCCTGTTCGCCGCGGGGCGCGATCTGCTGAAGCCCGAGCTGGGCCGCCCCTATCGCCTGATCGGCATCGGCATGGCGGACGTGCAGGACGCGGAGGACGCACCCGCCGGCCTTTTCCAGACCACCGAGACCCGGGCATTGAAGACAGAGCGCGCCATCGATGTGCTGCGCGAGAAGTTCGGCAAGGACGCGGTGGTGGCGGGCCGTGCGCTGAAGCCGTAGGACAGGGCATGGATCTCGCCAAACGCGCCTATGACCACGGCTTCCGCCTGGACCCGATCGTCCGCAGCCTGCTGGACACGGACTTCTACAAGCTGCTGATGCTGCAGATGATCTGGCGCGAGCATCGCGACGTTCCGGTCGTCTTCCAGGTCATCAACCGCACCAAGGCTGTGCGTCTGGCCGACGAGATCGATATCGACGCGCTGCGCGAACAGCTGGATCACGCCCGCACCTTGCGGTTCACCAACAAGGAACTGGTCTGGCTGGCGGGCAACAGCTTTTATGGCGTGAAGCAGATCTTCTCGCCCGACTTCATCGCCTGGCTGACTGATTATCGCCTGCCGGACTATGACCTTTCGGTTCAGGACGGGCAGTATGTGCTGACCTTCTCGGGCGCCTGGGCCGAGGTGACGCTGTGGGAAATCCCGGCGCTGGCGATCCTGAACGAGCTGCGCTGCAGGGTCGGGATGCGACGGCTGGGCCGGTTCGAGCTGGACATCCTGTATTCGCGCGCCAAGACGCGGCTGTGGTCCAAGGTCGAGCGGCTGCGGCTCTTGCCCGACCTCGCCCTGTCCGACTTCGGCACGCGGCGGCGGCATGGCTTCCTGTGGCAACGCTGGTGCATTCAGGCGTTGAAGGAAGGGCTGGGCAAATCCTTCATCGGCACGTCCAACGTCCTGCACGCCATGGAGAACGACCTGGAGGCCATCGGCACCAACGGCCACGAACTGCCCATGGTTGTGGCGGCCCTGGCGCCCGACGACGCGGCGCTGGCCCAGGTTCCCTATGCGGTGCTGGACGAATGGCGCAGGCACTATGCGGGCAATCTGCTGATCGTCTTGCCTGACGCCTTCGGCACGGAGGCGTTTCTGGACCAGGCGCCCGACTGGGTGGCGGACTGGACCGGGTTCCGTCCCGACTCGGCCCCGCCCATCCCGGCCGGCGACCGCCTGATCGACTGGTGGCGCGCGCATGGGCGCGATCCGAAGGAAAAGCTGCTGATCTTCTCGGACGGGATGGACATCGACGGGATCGAGGCGACCCACGCCCATTTCCACAGTCGCGCGCGTCTCAGCTTCGGCTGGGGCACCAATCTGACCAATGATTTCCGCGACTGTTCGCCCGCCTTCGCGCCGGAACTGGAGCCGATCTCGCTCGTCTGCAAGGTGGTCGATGCCGGCGGTCGCCCCGCCGTCAAACTGTCGGACAATCCGGCGAAAGCGGTCGGCGATCCCGGCGAGATCGAGCGCTATCGCCGTGTGTTCGGCGTGCGCGGTCTGACGGCCCACCCCGTCACGGTCTGAAACCCGGCCTTAAGCCCATCGTGCGACAAGGCGGGCATGAGCGTCATTCTCGACAAGATGCGTCGCCGCGCCGGCCGCTATCTCGATGTCCGTCCTGCCGACGTGCGGCCCGCGCGCGGCGTCCTCAGCCTGTCGTTCGACGACATCCCGGCTTCGGCCTGGACCGAGGCCGGACCGATCCTGGCCCAGCACGGGGTCAAGGCGACCTATTATGTCTGCGGCGACCTGTCGGGGGGTCGCAATCTGGACCTGCCCCAGTTTGAGGTGGAGCACCTGCAAGCCCTCCATGAGGCCGGGCACGAAGTCGGATGCCACACCTATGAGCATGTCTCGACCCTGACCCTGTCGCCGACCGAACTGGACGCCAGCTTGGCCCGAAACGCCGCCTGGGTGGCCGAGCGGCTGGATGGCTATCAGATGCAGACCTTCGCCTATCCCTTCGGCGATTGCGCCCTCGGATCGAAAGCCGTGATCGACAAACGTTTCCTGTGCGGGCGCGGCGTACGCGACGGGATCAACGCCGGGCGTTCGGATCGCAATCTGCTGCAAGCCATCGGCCTGGAAAGCCGTCGACTGCCCGGCTACGACCTGGAGGCGCTAGTGGCGGAGACGGCTTCATCCAAAGGATGGCTGATCGCCTATGGCCACGACGTCAGCGACACGCCGACGCCTTACGGCTGTCGTCCCGAAGACATCGATAGATTGATCCGACTGGCCAATGCGGCCGACTTGGACATCCAGCCGGTCGCGGCGGCGTGGCGGATGGCGACACATTAAAACACGTCACCCTCGGGCTTGACCCGAGGGCCGGAGGTTACGCCGCAGTCTTTCAAAAGCGACGCACAACCTGATCCGCATCCGATCCTCGGGTCGAGCCCGAGGATGACGACGGTGAGCTAAGCGGCGGCCTTGCGCCGGTCCGCCCAGGCGATCAGCTCCTTGCGGGGCCAGATCATCAGCCATGACCGGGCAGTGTATTCCCCGCTGTCGATCAGCGCCTTGCGCGACGCCGACGCCGTCGCCGCCCGTTCGGTGTGGATCTCGCCCGGTCCTTGGTGGACCATGAAGGCGCCGCCCTTCAGCGGGTTGAGCCGCAGGTGCGCAAGTCGAGGGCTGATCTCGGTCAGGGGCGGGTCGTAGAACCAGCTGGAGCCGATCATGCCGGCCAGTTCGGGCCGCGCGCGGCACAGTTCCGCCGCTGTCGCCCAGGCCTCGTTCCAGCCATCCTCGTTGAAGCCGCGCAGCCAGCGGCTCTCGGTGTGAACCTCCAGCCAAGGCTCGCGCTTGGCGCCCGCCGCCAGATAGCGGAACAGTGGTTTGAGGCCCCAGCCGTCGCGGACGTGTTTGACGATCTGCCCCGGTCCGACCGGCGACGACAGGTCTATGACCTGACTCTTGGCGCCCGGCACGCTGAGCGCCAGGGTGAAGCGCACGTCCTTGGACCAGTGATCGAAAACGTAGTCGCCCTCGGCCTTGTCCAGAAACCCCGCCAACTGTTCGATCCAGTAGGGATAGAGGGCCATGACCTCGGCCGGCAGGCTCATCGCCGCCGCACGGTCGGGCAGTTGCAGCGCCCAGGCGGCGACCAGGCCCCGACGCACATCGTCCGATGCATCAGCGCCCAACAGCGCGTCCACCGCCTTGGCCGGCATTTCGAAGTCCCAATGCGGCGCGGCCTCGGCGGCCTTTTGCGCGGCCGGGATTGCGGCGGCGTCCACGCGCGCGCGGTCGTCGGGGGACAACCGCGCCAGCACGGCATGGAAGGCGGCGACGTCGGGGGTCAGGTGCATATCCATGATCGCACCATGACACGGCGCGGTTGGCGAACCTTTAAAGCGCGCCGAACGGGTGACGCCGGCCTTGCCCCGCGCTAAACCGCGCCCAGATAAACAGGAGTCCCCATGAGCATCGAAGCCCGCATCGCCGAACTCGGCCTCACCCTGCCGGAACCCGCCAAGCCGGTGGCCAGCTATGTCTCCTATGTCCAATCGGGCGACCAGGTCACCATCTCGGGCCAGCTGTCGAACGACGCGAACGGCGGGATCAAGGGCACGGTCGGCGTGGACGTGACGCCGGAGCAGGCGTTGGAAGCCGCGCGCCTGTGCGGTCTGAACCTGATCGCCCAGATCAAGGCCGCCTGCGATGGCGATCTGGACCGGGTGGTCCGCATCGTGAAGCTGGGCGGCTTCGTTCAGGCCGGTCCCGACTTCACCGCCATTCCCGCCGTCATCAACGGCTGCTCGGACATGATGGTCGAGGTGTTCGGCGACGCAGGCAAGCACGCCCGCTCGGCCGTCGGCGTGTACAAGCTGCCGCTCGGCTTCGCCGTCGAGATCGATGCGATCGTGGAGATCCGCTGATCTTTCAGATCTCGGTTCACGAAGGGATCGCCGACATCGGCCGAGAGGCCTGGGACGCGTGCGCGCTGCCCACCGGCGATCCCTTTGTCTCCTATGATTTTCTGCACGCGTGCGAGGCCTCGGGCAGCGCAGCGCCGCGCCAGGGCTGGGCCCCACGCCACCTGGCTCTGAGGGGTGAAGACAACGCGGTATTGGGCGTCATACCCCTCTATCTGAAGGGCAACAGCCAGGGCGAATATGTCTTCGACCACAGCTGGGCCGACGCTTACGAACGGGCCGGCGGCCGGTATTATCCCAAGCTGCTGGGCGCCGTGCCCTTTACGCCCGCGACCGGGCCGCGCTTCCTGAACCATCCCGAGACCGACGCCGCGACGGTGCGTCAGGCCCTGATCCAGGGGGCGGTGACCTTGGTCGAACGGCTGGGCGTCTCCTCTCTGCACGTCAACTTCCCGACCGAGCCGGAATGGTCGGCCATGATCGAGGCGGACCTGCTGCCGCGCCAGGACATCCAGTTCATCTGGCGCAATAACGGCTACCGGACCTTCGACGATTTCCTGGCCGCCCTGTCGGCCAACCGCCGCAAAACCATCAAGCGCGAGCGCCGCGACGCCCAGGCCGATCTGGATATCCGCGTCCTGACCGGCGCCGACATCACCGAAGCCCACTGGGACGCCTTTTTCGCCTTCTACATGGACACAGGCTCGCGCAAATGGGGTCGGCCCTATCTGACGCGCGACTTCTTCAGCCGCGTCGGGGCCACCTTGGCCGACCGGATCGCCCTGGTCATGGCGTTTCGGGATGAGACGCCCATCGCCGGCGCCCTGAATTTCATCGGCCGCGACGCGCTTTACGGACGTCAGTGGGGCACGCTCGAAGACGTGCCCTTCCTGCACTTCGAGCTTTGCTACTATCAGGCTATCGAATTCGCCATTTCGCGTGGCCTGTCCCGCGTCGAAGCCGGGGCCCAAGGCGACCACAAGATCGCGCGCGGCTACCTGCCCTCCCCCGTCTATTCCGCCCATTTCATCGCCGACCCCGCCCTGCGCGATCCCGTCGCCCGCTATCTTGACGGCGAACGCCCGGCTGTCGCAGCGCAGATGCGGGCGATGACGGAAGACCTGTCGCCCTACAAGCAGGTATGAAAGTCAGCTTATCCAACTGGTTTCGCAACGGTACTTACGCCAGCCGCCGAATGTTCGTGAGTAAAAGCAGGTCTGGCCGCCGCCGCCCAGCATCATCCACTCTTGACCGACCGACAGCGCCGCCATCGTTTTGAAAAGCGAATAGGTCGGAGGCTCGACCGAAAACCACGGACGAAATTCACCAATCGGATCACTCTGATGACGGCCCGGCTCAGGCAGGCCTAGCGCTCGCCAATCGCATTTCGCTCCCGTCTCAAGGCGCATTCCTCCCGCGACGCCCTCTGGAGAAAACTCCTTCAACGCCTGCGCCATCAATGCGCAGTCTGCTGGCGTGACGGCCTGCGCTGTCACTATTGGAACAGCGAAAGCCCCCCATAGCGAACCGAGCATGGCCACACCCGCCAGCCCTGCCGCCATGGGTTTCACCCACTTGTCGGACGTGTCGAGCCTGCCACGTAACAGCAGATCAAAGGCCACCCACGCGACGGTCGTCACTATTCCGAAACCGGTCATCCAGGGATAGATTGAAGCTCGATTATCGAAGCTCAGGCGAACCATCAGTTCTGCAAGAACAAAAGTACAGATCATAAATACAGATGCTGCTGACGAATAGGCGGCGAGCCGGCTACGCGATTTTTTTGAAAGCCAATCGTAGGTGAGATCCGCGGCTAGTAGGCAGATCGCGAATAACGCCACGAAGATACCGACGCTTGCGAAATGAAAACCTTGAAAGTGAATGCAAAAAGCCACGACCAGCACACACAACGCCGCAGCACCTACTAGCAGCGCTCTTAAAATACCCAACATCATGATGCCCTCCACTGCCTAGTTCGCCAGCGACTTGAGACACTAAAAAGGCCCGGCTGCTGCCAGCCGGGCCTTTCGCCATCACCTTTTTGAGGATCAGGCCGTCTCTTCTTCCTCGGCCTTCGCGGGCGCGCTGGCGCTCGTGATGTCGAAGTCGATCTTGCCGTCCTTCAGCTGGACCCTGACGTGTCCGCCGCGCGTCAGGCGGCCGAACAGGATGTCGTCGGCCAGCGGCTTCTTGATCGAGTCCTGGATGACCCGCGCCAGCGGACGCGCGCCATACAGTTCGTCGAAGCCGTTCTTGGCCAGCCAGTCGGCGGCTTCGTCTGTCAGTTCGATGGTGATGTTGCGGTCCGCCAGCTGGGCTTCCAGCTGAAGAATGAACTTAGTCACCACCGAGCGGATCGTGTCGGCCTGCAACGGCTTGAAGGCCACGATGGCGTCCAGGCGATTGCGGAACTCCGGCGCGAACAGGCGCTGGATGGCCTTGTCATCCTCGCCCTCGACCTTGCCCCGGCCGAAGCCGATGGAGGCGCGGGCGTTGTCAGCGGCGCCGGCATTGGTGGTCATGATCAGGATGACGTTCCTGAAATCGACCTTTTTGCCGACCGCATCGGTCAGCATGCCGTTGTCCATCACCTGCAGCAGGATGTTGTAGACATCCGGGTGCGCCTTCTCGATCTCGTCCAGCAGCACGACGGCGTGCGGGTGCTGATCGACGGCGTCGGTCAGAAGCCCGCCCTGGTCATGGCCGACGTAGCCGGGAGGCGCGCCGATCAGACGGCTGACCGTGTGGCGCTCCATATATTCCGACATGTCGAAGCGCTGCATCTCGATGCCCAGGGTGGCGGCGAGCTGCTTGGCGACTTCGGTCTTGCCGACGCCAGTCGGGCCGCTGAACAGGAAGCTGCCGATCGGCTTGTTCGGATCGCGCAGACCCGCCCGCGCCAGCTTCATGGCCGCCGACACCTGTTCGATGGCCTGTTCCTGACCGAACACGGCGCGCTTCAGGTCGGTTTCCAGTTCCCGCAGGCTTTCGGTGTCGGACTTGGACACCGACTTGGCCGGTATGCGGGCCATCTTGGCGATGACAGCTTCGACCTCCTTCTGACCGATGACCTTCTTCCTCTTGGATTCGGTCAGCAGCATCTGCGACGCCCCGGCCTCGTCGATCACGTCGATCGCCTTGTCCGGCAGCTTGCGGTCGGTCATGTAGCGCGCAGACAGTTCCACCGCCGTGCGCACGGCGCTGTCGGTGTAGCGGACCTTGTGGTGCTGCTCGTAGTAGGTCTTCAGGCCCTTCAGGATCTTCACCGTATCCTCGACCGTCGGCTCGTTGACGTCGATCTTCTGGAAGCGACGCACCAGGGCGCGGTCCTTCTCGAAGTGCTGGCGATATTCCTTGTAGGTCGTTGATCCCATGCAGCGCAGCGTGCCGGACGCCAGGGCCGGTTTCAGCAGATTCGACGCATCCATCGCCCCGCCCGAAGTCGCGCCCGCGCCGATCACCGTGTGGATCTCGTCGATGAAGAGCACGGCGTTGTCGTGGTTCTCCAGTTCCTTGACCACCTGCTTCAGGCGTTCCTCGAAGTCGCCGCGATAGCGAGTGCCAGCCAGCAAGGCGCCCATATCGAGCGAATAGATGGTGGCGTCTTTCAGGACGTCGGGGACTTCACCGTTGACGATCTTGCGGGCCAGACCTTCGGCGATGGCGGTCTTGCCGACGCCGGGGTCGCCCACCAGAAGCGGGTTGTTCTTGGTCCGACGGCACAGGATCTGGATCGAGCGATCCACCTCGGCCTGCCGACCGATCAGGGGATCGACCTTGCCCTGGCGCGACTTCTCGTTGAGGTCGACGCAATAGGCTTCCAGCGCCTCGCCGCCCTGTTTGACGGCGGAAGCATCTTCGGCCTCTTCGGGCGAAGCGCCCTTGGCCGGACGGGCCTCGTTGGCGCCCGCCTTTTTGGCGATGCCGTGGGCGATGAAGTTGACCGCATCGTAGCGCGTCATGTCCTGCTCTTGCAGGAAATAGGCGGCGTGGCTCTCGCGCTCGGAGAAGATGGCGACCAGCACGTTGGCGCCGGACACTTCCTCGCGGCCGGACGACTGGACGTGGATCACAGCGCGCTGGATCACGCGCTGGAAGCCGGCGGTCGGCTTGGCGTCCTCGCCGTCGCTGGTGGCCAGGGCGGCCAGGTCGTTGTCGACATAGAGAGTCAGCGCCGCTTTCAACGCCGACAGATCGACGTTGCAGGCCTGCATGACGCCGGTCGCATCGGGATCGTCGATCAGCGCGAGCAGCAGGTGCTCAAGCGTCGCATACTCGTGCCTGCGCGCATTGGCGTATCCCACCGCGCGGTGCAGGGTTTCTTCGAGAGGACGGGAAAATGAAGGCATAGGGAGGCTCCTCTCAGTCCTTTTCCATCGTGCATTGCAAAGGGTGCTGGTGGCGGCGCGCCGTCTCGATGACCTGCGCGACCTTGGTCTCGGCGACCTCGTAGGTGAAGACGCCGCAGACGCCGACGCCATGCTGATGCACATGCAGCATGATGCGGGTGGCCTCTTCCCGGCTCTTCTGGAAGAACCGCTCCAGCACATAGACGACGAATTCCATCGGCGAATAATCGTCGTTCAGAATCAGCACTCGATACAGCGAGGGCTTTTGCAGCTTCGGCTTTGTTTCGGTGACGACGGCGGTTCCTTGACCGCCGCCGGTCTCACCGGGCCTTTGTATGGGCATTCGTGTTCCGTAATCGGGGAGTCGTCTAGGCTCTCAGATAGGGAATGATGGCCTGAATTGAAGCGGCGTCCAGTCACGGCTTTCGTGAAGGGCGTCTGACAAAGATTTCACGTGATCACAGGCGGTCAACGGCTCAGGTTGAGCGCCTCAGTTGAACAGCCCCCGATCGCCATGCCCGCCGCCCTCGTCGCCGCCCTTTCGCTCGCCGCCTTCGCCCAGCCCACGCCGCTGGAAACCGCCGTCTTGGCGGCGGACGTAAAACTGTTCGCTGTCTTTTTCGAAGGCTGCGATCCGGCCGGACTTCGGGCCATGCTGACCGATGATTTCGAGTTTTTCGACGACCGCGGAGGGCGTGTGGCGACCGACGCCGACAGCTTCGTGGCGCAATACGCCTCGCGTTGTCAGGACCGCAGCGCGCCCGACGCCTGGCGGACCCGACGCGAGGCTCTGCGGGACGGTCTGGCCGTCTATCCCATCAACAACTACGGCGCGGTCGAAACGGGCGAGCACGTCTTCTACGAACGCCAGGGCGACGGACCCGAGACCCGCGTAGGACGCGCCCGCTTCACGCAGATGTGGAAACAGGAGGGGGCCGAGTGGAAGCTGGCGCGGGTCTTCAGCTACGACCATTCCGCCCTGCCCTGACAGCAAAAAGGCCCCGGAGCGAACTCCGGGGCCTTCTCGATTCTTCAGGCGGTTCGCGGGATTAGCGAGCGGCCTGGAAGGTTTCGACCGAGGCGGTGACGCGCTCGTTGATCGGCTTGATGCTGTCCTTGACCGTGGCGGTGACGATCTCGTTCGTCTTGGTCAGCTCGGCGACATAGCGTTCCATCGACTTCTTGGCCCAGGCGGTCTGGAGCTCGAAGAACTCCTGCACCGAACGGGCGGTGGACAGTTCCTTGGAGGCGGCGACGCCGTCTTCCCACGAGGACTTGGCGAAGCCGAGCGCCTGTTGCGACAGGGCCTCGGCGCCCTTCTGAGCGACGGTGACCGACTCGACCATGGCTTCCAGGGTCTTCTTGCTGTGCGCGTTCAGCTCGGCCATCGAGGCCGTCGACTTGTCGATGCCTTCACGGAAGGCCTGCGTGCCAGCCGCCTGCATGGTTTCGGCTTGCGCCTTGACCTTGGCGGCGGCCGAAGTTGCGGCGGCGGTGGCTTGGTCGGCGGTTTTCTTCACGGTTTCAGCGGCGTCGGCCATGATCGTCTCTCCGGTAGAAGGCCCTTGGGGACGGACCTGAGGGCGGAAATAATGATGCGAGAGGATCTCGCAGACCCACAATATGCTGCAAGTGCGAAGGTTTTTCAAGCGTTTTGTGCAATGCACAATATGATCGACGATAACCTTGATCGGCCGGTCAAATTTGCGTTGACGCGCGGTTAACCATCACGAAACCCGCGCTTCCTATGCTAGCTGTTTGTTCGTGACGGCCGGGGGGCCTGTCGCACCCTGCTCACCGAGGGGTTGTCCCGCCCATGATCGCTTTTCTCCGCCGTGGCCTGTTCGCCGTCCTCGCGCTTTCGCTGGTTCTGGGCGCGAACGTCAGGCCGATCGAGGCCCAGACCGCCTACTCGGCCCAGGAGAACAGCCGCTACGCCGCCATCGTGATCGACGCCGCCACTGGCGAGGTCCTGTTCGCGCGCAACGCCGACAGCCGCCGCTATCCAGCGTCGCTGACCAAGATGATGACGCTGTATCTGACGTTCGAGGCGCTGTCTCAGGGCAAGGCCAACGTGAACGATGTGCTGACGATCTCGCCGCGCGCCGCGTCCCAGCCGCCGTCAAAACTGGGCCTGGCCGCCGGTCAGACCATCACCCTGGACAACGCCATGCGCGCCACCGCCGTGCGGTCCGCAAACGACATGGCCCTGGCCATCGGCGAGCACATCGGCGGATCGGAAGCCCGCTTTACCAACATGATGACGCAAAAGGCCGCGCAGCTCGGCATGACCCAGACGCGCTACTACACCGCAAACGGCCTGCCGGACGCACGTCAGGTGACCTCCGCACGCGACCAGGCCATTCTGGCGCGCGCGATCATGCGCGACTTCCCTCAGTACTACAGTTATTTCGGCCTTCACGACTGGGCCTACAACGGCCGCAACTATCGCAACACCAACGGCCTGCTGCCGACCGGGCGCGGCTATGACGGGATGAAGACCGGCTACACCAACGCCTCGGGCTACAACCTCGCCGCCTCGGCCGTGCGTGACGGACGACGCCTGATCACCGTCGTTCTGGGCGGCCGCTCGACTGCCAGTCGCAACGCCCACGTCGCCGAACTGATGGACACCGGCTTCGAGGTCGAGCGCCGCCGCGCCCAGGGTGAGCGGATCCAGGTGGCCCAGACCTTCTTCGAGCAGCGTGGTTTCGGCGTTGGGTCGGCGATCGCAGACGCCCCGATCGCCTATGCTTCGGTCAATGACGACGAGGACGGCGCCGGCGCGGAATCCACCGCCGTCGCCTATACGGCAGCGCCCGCGCCCGCCACCCTGCCAACGCGTGTCGCCCCAGCCCCGTCGGAGCGCGCGACCAGCCAGCGTGCCGCCGCAGCTCTGCCGCCCATCGGTCAGGCGCCGCCCGCTTCCGCCGCTCCCCGTGCGCCTCGCAATGTCACCGCTTCGCTGAACGGCGCCCCAGCCAATGCCGCTGTCGCGCCATCCACCACGCCCCGTCGCTCGACGTCGTCCGCAACGCGTGAACCGGCCCGCACCGCGCCTCGCACGCCGGCCGGTCGCTGGGCGGTGCAGGTCGGGGCCTTCCGCGAAGAGAAGGTGGCGACCGACTGGCTGACCGAAGTCAACCGCCGCTTCCGCGATCAGTTCGCCACCGCCGAACGCAATGTCCAGACCGTCGGCGACTGGTATCGCTCGCGCTTTGTCGGCTTGACCGAAACCGGGGCAAAGTCCGCCTGCGAGGCGCTGGCCGCGCGTCGCGTGACCTGCATGGTCATCGGCCCCGACTGAGACCAAAGCCGCGAGAACAAATGTTCTTGCTTTGTTCTTGCTGATGTCGCATCGTCCTTCCCATGGAAACCGCCAAGGGAAGAGGCGCGCGTTCGAATGCCAGCGGCCGCTACGAGCCTGAGCAGCATCAGTCGTTCGATGACGGCTGGACGCAAGACGACGCCGAGGCCGCGCCGCTGCGCACAACCCTCACCCCTGAACACGCCCGCACCATCATCGCCCGGAACGACAGTCCGGACATCGGCTTCGACCGCTCCATCAACCCGTACAAAGGTTGCGAACATGGCTGCATCTACTGCTACGCCCGTCCGTCCCATGCCTGGATGGGCCTATCCCCGGGCTTGGATTTCGAGAGCCGGATCTTCTTCAAGCCCCAGGCCGCAAGTCTGCTGGAACAGGCGTTCCTCGCACCCCGATACCGATGCAAGCGCATCCACATAGGCGGCAATACAGACCCCTATCAGCCGGTCGAACGTGATCTGAAGTCGACGCGCTCGATCCTGAAGGTCATGCAAAGATTCAGGCATCCGTTCAGCATCATCACCAAGTCGGTGTTGATCGCGCGCGACGCGGACATTCTGGGGCCGATGGGCAAGGCGGGGCTGGCCTCGGCCTTCGTTTCCATCACCACCCTGGACCGTGGGCTGGCGCGGGCGATGGAGCCGCGCGCCTCGACCCCCGCCAAGCGGCTGGAGGCGATCAGCCGCCTAGCCGACGCCGGTTGTCCGGTGGGGGTCGGTTTCGCCCCCGTCATTCCCGGTCTGAACGACCACGAACTGGAAGCGATTCTGGAGGCCGCTGCCAAGGCCGGCGCCACGCGTGCCATGTATGTCACCCTGCGTCTGCCGCTTGAGATCAAGGATCTGTTTCGGGAATGGCTGGCCGACGCCCGCCCGGATCGCGCCGCGCGCGTCATGTCCCTGATCCGCCAGACACGTGGGGGCAAGGATTATGACGCCGACTGGTCCCAGCGCATGAAGGGGACCGGCCCTGTCGCCGAACTGATCGGAACGCGGTTCAAGGCCGCCGTCAAACGCTACGGTCTCGACACGCCGCACCGCTTGCTGGACGAAACCCAGTTCCGCGTGCCGGCAGATGCCCGGCCGCAGTTGGAGTTGTTCGGCTAGTCGTCCGCCGCCGATGAATCGATGGCGCGCGTGACCAGATCGCGCCAGGTCGGATCGGTGTCATCGACCAGATCGACGTCCTCCATCAGGGCCACCGCGCCTTCCCCGTCCGGCAAGATCAGACCCAGGATTTCCATCTCCTCGCCATCGGCGCCGAGATGGCTTTCGGCCTGGACGGCCACCGCCGCCTGTTCGCCGTCCTCTTCCCACCAGATGACCGGCTGGGGCAGGTCCATGACGATGGGAAGCGGATCGTCGGTTTCGCCCAAGGCGAACACCGCACGTCTCGCTTGAACGTCGTCTAGCGTCGCCACGGCGCCCGTGAACGGCTTCAGCCGCGTCCAGTCGTCGGCGTCGAAACCGCCGCCGTCCTCCTCGCTCGTGTCGTCCAAGGTCATCGTTTGAAAACCCCCACCAGTTCGACGTGCGAGGACCACAGGAACTGATCCACCGGCGTCACCGTCTCCAGGCGGAAACCGGCGTCGATCAGAACCCGGGCGTCGCGCGCAAAGGTCTGAGGATTGCATGACACGCCCACAACGACGCCGGCCTTGGTGTCCGCGATCTGAGCCGTCTGGTCGATCGCGCCGGCCCGCGGCGGGTCGAACACGATGCCGTCGCATCCCTTCAGGTCATAAGGATTCATCGGCCGACGAAACAGATCGCGCGCCTCGGCCGTGATGGCCTTCATCCCTTTGGCCGAACCGACGGCGGCCTTCAGCGCATCGATGCCCGGCTTGGACGCGTCCGCTGCGATCACCGGCGCGACCGTGGCCAGCGGGAAGGTGAAGGTCCCCGCGCCGCAGAACAGATCGGCGATCTTCTTGGCGCCCTTCACTGCCGTCAGCGCGCGAGAGACCATCGCCGCCTCGGCCTGAGGGACGGCCTGCAGGAAGCCGCCCGCCGGCAGGGCCACGGTGGCTGGGCCAAACGCCACCTTGGGCTGGCGCGCCATCACCAGGGTGTCGCCCGCCAGGCTGAGGCGCGCCAGATCGGCCCGGTGCGCGGCCTGAATGGCCTGCATCTGGGCGTCTGCCGACAGGCCCCCGCCCGAACGCCTTTCGACCCCGGTCACATCGACGTCCAGCCCCGACAGGGTCCAGGTGACGTGCAGGGTCGGGGCCGATTTCGGATGCTCGAAAAAAGCGGCGGCGACCTGGGTCAGCGCCGGAATGGCCGCTACGATCCGGGGATCGGCGACCGGACAGGTCTTCACCTCGACCAGCCGCCAGGAGCGGCGTGCCTTGAAACCCAGCACCACCCGTCCATCCTGGGTGCGACGGGCATGAAGAGCCAGGCGGCGACGGCTGGCCGGCGGGGTCGCCACCGTCGCCTCGATCTCGGTCTCGATCCGCTCGCGCGCCAAGGCCAGACGCACCTGTTCTCGTTTCCATTCCAGATACGGCCCCTCGGACCAATGCTGAAGCGAGCAGCCGCCACAGTCGCCATACTGGGGCGAGACCGGTGCGATGCGGTCAGGGCTGGGCGTGATGATCTCGACCTCTTCCAGCCGACCGTCCACGACGACGCCGCGCACCGTTTCGCCGGGCAAGGTCAGGCCGGCGAACACCGGGCCGGACGGCGTCTGGGCGACGCCGTCGCCCTGGCCGCCGACGCGGTCGATGGTGAAGATGTCCATCGGCGGGCTTCTAGCCGGGCGTCCCCTTTCGCTCAAGCCACGGGGCCGTAGCGAGGACCGGATGAACATGAACGAAGATGAACGAACCGATCAATCGCCGTTCAGCTTCGCCGTCATAAATCTTGGTGCAACGAGACACGAGGCTTTGCCGTTAACGTTTGACGGAAACCGTTCGGTCCTCAGAGGGTTGGAAAATGCGTCTCACGAAAACATCGATCGCCGCCGTCGCCGCTCTGGCGTTCGGCGTCACGGCCGCCCCGCTTACGGCGTCGGCACAAAACTATTACGGCAGCGGCTATAGCCAGAACTACGGCACCGGCGCCTACAGCCGTTCCTACGATTACAACAGCGGCCGCTACTACGACCCTTGCGCGCGTGAGCGCCAAGGTCGTACCGGCGCCGGCGCGGTGATCGGCGGCGGCGCGGGTGCCGTCATCGGCTCGCAACTGGCCGCACGCGGCCGTCGCACCGAAGGCAGCATCCTGGGCGGCGTGCTCGGCGCTGTCGTCGGGTCGCAGGTCGGTCGGTCCAGCTCGGACGCCTGCCGCAGCTATCAGAGCAGCTATGGCTCGAACGGCTATTACGCTCAGGGCTACAGCCAACCGAGCTACGGCTATTACGACGATCGTTACACCGGCGACCAAGGCTATCGCTACGACGACTATGATCGTCGCGATGACTATGCCTACAGCCGTGGCGGCTATTACGATGACCGCTCACGCCCGGTCGAATCCTATCAGAATTCAGACGGATGCCGTCTGGCCGAAAGCCAGATCCGTCTGCCGGATGGTCGCACGGACACCCGCTACGTCCGCACCTGCCCCGACCAGTACGGCCGCTATCGCGTCGTCGATTAATTTTCAGCCCCCCTGTCGATCGACGACGTGACGGAGCCGCCGGAGGACCAATCCTCCGGCGGTTTCTCTTTGCTTGGGGTCTACCGGCCTTTGGCCTGCTTGAGCCCTAGGTGTATCGCCCCGAGATTTGTGGGTTGTCAGCCAGGCTTCTTCGCCCAGAGCAGAAACTCGACATTGCCGTCGCCGCCGGTGATCGGGCTTTCGGTTGTCGCCTGCACCGCCCAGCCCAGCGCTTCCAGCCAGTCGCGTACGCGCTCCACGGCGGCCGCATGCGCCGTCGCATCCTTGATCACGCCCTTCTTGCCGCCGCCCGGGCCATCGGCCTCGAACTGCGGCTTGACCAGGGTGACCAGATCCGCGCCAGGCGTCGCCAGATCCAGCGCGACCGGAAGCACTTTGATCAGGCTGATGAAGCTGGCGTCGCAGACCACCAGCGAAGGCGGCTGCGGGATCATTTCGGGAGTCAGGTCGCGCGCATCGGTGCGCTCCAGATTGACCACGCGGGGATCGGACAACACCCGTGCGTGCATCTGGCCGAAGCCGACGTCGACGGCGAACACCTTGGCCGCGCCGCGGGTCAGCAAAACCTCGGTAAAGCCGCCGGTCGATGCCCCGACATCCAGCGCCACCCTGCCCTCCACGAGGACTGGCCACAGGGTCAGGGCGTGGTCCAGCTTCAGCGCGCCACGCCCGACCCAAGGGTGGGCGGGTTGGGCCTCCAGCGCGATGTCGTCCGCGAACTGTTCGGACGCCTTCCCCACGATCACGCCGTCGGCCAAAACCAGCCCCGCCTCGATCGCGGCGCGCGCCTGCGAGCGGCTGTCGAACAGGCCGCGTGCGACCAGAAGCTGATCAATCCGCGTCTTCACGGCCTTGCTTTCATCAGGGCGTCAGAGCGACGCCAGACGCGCCAGCGCCGCCTGTAGCTTGACCTTGCCTGCCTCGGCCTCGGCCAGCTTGGCGCGCTGTTCGTCGACGACTTCCGGCGCGGCGCGAGACACGAAGTTAGGATTGCCCAGCTTTTTGTTCACATGGCCGATGTCGCTCTCGAAGGCGGCGATTTCCTTCTCCAGACGGGCCCGTTCGGCGGTCAGATCGATGATGCCCGCCAAGGACAAGGCGATGGTCGAGCCGCCGGATACGAAGGTCACAGCCCCTGTCGGCGCCGCGTCAGCCGAGCCGACCTCGGACACCCGGCCCAGGGTCAGGATCAGATCGCGATGGCGGGCGATCCGCTCGGCTGTCACGGCGTCGGGTGCGACAAAGGCCAACGGCGGCTTGGCCGACGGCGGCACGTTCATTTCGGCGCGCAGCCCGCGAATCTCACCGACCAGATCGACCAGCCAGCCGATCTCGGCTTCGGCCGAGGCGTCGATGAAGGCGTCCGGCAGAACCGGCCACTCGGCCCCGATCAGCAAGCCGTCGCGCGCCGGCCCTTCCTTGCCCAGTTCGGCCCATAGTTCCTCTGTGATGAAGGGCATGACCGGATGCAGCAGCTTGAGCGTCTGGTCCAACGTCCATGCGGTCATCGCCCGCGTCTCGGACTTTGCGGCTTCATCGGCGCCCTGGAACACCGGCTTGGCCAGTTCCAGATACCAGTCGCAGAAGACGTTCCAGACGAAGCGATATAGAGCGCCCGCTGCATCGTCGAAGCGTCCGCCTTCGATGGCTTCGGAGACGCCGCGTTCGGCCTTGGTCAGCTCGCCGCGGATCCAGCGGTTGATCGTCTGGTCGACGGTGGCGGGATCGAAGCCTTCGACCCGGCGCGCCTCGTTCATCTGGCTGAAGCGCGCGGCGTTCCACAGCTTGGTGCCGAAGTTGCGATAGCCCTCGATCCGCTGCTTCGACAGTTTGATGTCCCGCGTGCCGGACAGGATGGCCATGGTGAAGCGCAACGGATCGGCGCCCAGCTCGTCGATGATGCCCAGGGGGTCGATGACGTTCCCCTTGGACTTGCTCATCTTCTGGCCCTTCTCGTCGCGGACGAGGCCATTGATGATGACGCGTTTGAACGGGACCTCGCCCATGAAATGCTGGCCCATCATCATCATCCGGGCGACCCAGAAAAAGATGATGTCCGCCGCCGTGACCAGGTCGCTGGTCGGATAGAACCGCTCCAGATCCTCGGTCTTCTCGGGCCAGCCCATGGTCGAGAAGGGCCACAGGGCCGAGGAGAACCAGGTGTCCAGAACGTCCTCGTCCTGGGTCAGGGCGACCTCGGAATCATAGTCCGCCATTGCCTGTTCGCGGGCGTCCTCTTCCGTTTCGGCGACATAGATTTCGCCGTTCGGGCCATACCAGGCCGGGATGCGGTGCCCCCACCAGAGCTGGCGCGAGATGCACCAGGGTTCGATGTTGCGCAGCCATTCGAAATAGATCTTCTCGTATGACTTGGGCTCGAACACCGTATCGCCCTGCTCCACCGCCTTCAGCGCGGGCTGGGCCAGGACCTTGGCGTCGACGTACCACTGGTCCGTCAGCCATGGCTCGATGACCACGCCGGAGCGGTCGCCGTGCGGCACGACGTGTTTGGTCTTCTCGATCTCGCGCAGCCAGCCCTCTTCCTCGGCGCGGGCGACGATAGCCTTGCGCGCGGCGAAGCGGTCTTGACCGACGTAGTCCGCAGGCACGTCGGGCGTGTCGACGTCCGTGATGCGTCCGAAAGCGTCGAGGATATTCAGCGACGGCAGGCCCGCCCGCTTGCCCACGCCGAAGTCGTTGAAATCATGGGCCGGCGTGATCTTCACCGCGCCCGAACCCTTGGTCGGATCGGCATAGTCGTCGGCGACGATGGGGATGCGACGGCCGGTGATCGGCAGGGTCACGAACTTGCCGACCAGGCCGGCATAGCGTTCGTCATCCGGATGCACCGCCACGCCGGTGTCGCCCAGCATGGTCTCGGGCCGGGTCGTGGCGACGACGATGAAGTTACGCGTCTCGAACTCCGTCGCATTGCCGTCTTCGTCCAAGGCGACGGGGTGTTCGTAGGTCACGCCGTCGGCGAGCGGATAGGCGAAATGCCAGTAGGCGCCATCCACCTCGCGCTGCTCGACCTCCAGGTCCGAGATGGCGGTCTGGAAATGCGGGTCCCAGTTCACCAGCCGCTTGTCGCGATAAATCAGGCCTTCCTTATGCAGTTGCACGAAGACCTTGCGGACGGCGGCGTTCAGCCCCTCGTCCAGGGTGAACCGCTCTCGCGACCAGTCGCACGAGGCGCCGAGGCGGCGCAGTTGACGCACGATTGTCCCGCCGCTTTCGGCCTTCCATTCCCAGATCTTCTCGATGAAGGCGTCGCGGCCCATGTCGCGACGACCGACATTGCCGGCGGCCGCCAGCTGACGCTCGACCACCATCTGGGTGGCGATGCCGGCGTGGTCCGTGCCAGGCAGCCACAGCACCGCCTTGCCCTTCATCCGGTGATAGCGGGCCACGATGTCCTGCAGCGTGTTGTTCAGGGCATGCCCGATGTGCAGGCTGCCCGTCACATTGGGCGGCGGAATGACGATCGAATAGGCCTCGGCAGCGCCGTCGGTGCGGGGCGCGAACAGGCCGCTCTCTTCCCACTGGGCGTAAAGGCGGGGCTCGGCGGTTTGGGGTTCGAAGGTCTTCTCAAGCATCGGAATAGGTCTTTTGCAAAATGCAGAAAGGCGGCCCCTTCAGGAGCCGCCCCTCGGATTAGTCTGGGCTGAAGCGAAGGGCTAGGCGCTGCGCGCGATGCGTTCGACTTCCTTTTGTACCGCCGCCTGGACAATGCCGGGCAGATTGTTGTCCAGCCAGTCCTTCAGCAGCGGGCGCAGCATCTCGGCGACCATGGCCTCGACCGTGTTGCCGCTGACGAAGGGCAGGTCTCCCGAGGCCGACGGAGCCGGCTCAGGCTTCTTGAAGCTGGCGGCCAGGCCCGCAAAGGCCGAGGCCGCGCTGGCGGCGGCGCTGTCGCCGACCAGAGTGTCATAGGCCGGGGCCGGCTCGGGAGCCGATTCGTAAGCCGGCGCGGGTTCAGGCTCGGGCTGATAGGGCGGGGGCGAATGCTCGACCACGTCCAGATCGCCGATGGTCTCGGCCGGCGCTTCATAGCGGTCGGTCAGTTCCAGCACGTCGTCTTCGACGGCGGCGGGTTCCGGCGTCGGCTCGACCGGGGCGGCGAAGATGGTTTCGGCCGCGATCGGCTCGGGAACCGGCTCAGGCGTGGCTTCCGGCATCGCGGCCGCCGGCGTCTCGGCCGGCGCCTCGTCTTCAGAGATGATCCGGCGAATCGACGCCAGAATCTCTTCCATGGTCGGTTCCTGGGCGGACTGATCGGTCATGGCGCAACCTTGGGCGAGGCCTGGGTAGAAGGGGTGGGCGCCGAACGATGGATCGCTCGAAACCTGTGCCTTGTCGTCGCATCTTCGCCCGTCGGAATCAACGGGCGGTTTCCGTCCGTATTCGACGCGGTCAGTTCTGCGGCGCCGTGCGCACGACCTCGCCCTTGAGCTGAGCGTCGATCGGCGCGTCGGCGGTGTCCGGCGTGGTCACGATCGGCGGCGAGGCCACGCGGTCCAGCGTCTCGATCACGCCGTCCCACGGCAGGCCGCCGCGTCCCTTGACCTGGTCGTAGTTCGCAGCCGGATCATAGGCCTCGATCGTCGGGTTCAGCGCCGGGCCTTCCAGCTGGCCCATGGCGGCCAACAGCGAGGCGCGAGCGACGTATTCGGCGGCGCGGGCGCTGGCGACCGAAGTCTGGGCGTTGCGTAAGGCTAGTTCCTGGTTGAGCACGTCCAGCGTGGTGCGCAGACCGACTTGGGCTTCCTGGCGCACGCCTTCGGCCGCGACCGATGCTGCGCGAACGGCTTCGGTGCCGGCCGCGACCGTGGCGCGGGTCGACAGCACCTGGGCGTAGGCCGAGCTGACGTTCTGCAGCACGGTGCGGCGCTCGCCCTCGATGCCGATCTGGGCCGCGTTGGCGCGCTCCAAAGCCTGGGCGACGCGCGAGCGGTTCAGGCCGCCGGTGAACAGCGGCACGGACAGGGTGGCGCCGGCCGTGAAGCTGCGGCGATCGGCCAGTTCACCGAGGTCGCCCAGATCGTTGGTCGATCCGCCATAGGAGGCGGTAGCGCGCACCGACGGCAGATATTCCGAACGGGCGGCCGCAACGGCGGCCTCGGCGCTTTGCAGTTGATAGGTCGCGGCGAGCACAGCCGGATTGCGCTGCAACGCGGTCTCGATGGCGACGTCGAAGTCGCTGGGCACTTCCGGCAGGACCGGCGCGGCTTCCAGATCGGCCGGCGATTGGCCGACGACGGCGGCATAGGCGGCGCGCGACGTGGACAACTGGGCCTGGGCGTTCGCCAGATCGGCTTCAGACTGCGCCTGCGAAGCCTCGGCCTGGGCCACGTCGGTGCGGGTGATCTCGCCGACCTCGAAACGGGCGCTGGTTTCTTCCAGCTGGCGTTGCAGCACCGTCAGGTTCTCCTGGCGGATACGCAGGATTTCCATGTCGCGGGTGACGTTCACATAGGCCTGGATCACCGACAGCATGACCGATTGTTCGATCTCTCGCAGGTTCTCACGGCCGGCCAGGACGCTGGCGCGGGCCTGATCAATGGCGCGCGAGGTGCGACCGGCGGTCCAGACATTCTGGCTGATGCTCACGCCGACATTGGCGCCTTCGGTTTCGGACGATGAGGTCGTGACCTGGGTATCAGGTATGCCGTCGCCATTCGTATCGACGAACTGGGTCACGGCGGGGAAGTCGCTGCGGGTGTAGTCCACGCCGGCCGAGGCGCCGATGGTCGGACGCAGGCCCGACCGCGCCTGGACCACCGTCTCGTCCAGCGCACGCTGGTTGGCGCGTTGGGCCAGCAGGTTAGGATTGGTCCGATAGGCCAGGGCGATGGCGTCCTGCAGCGTCTCGGCCCAGGCCGGCGCGCCCAGACCGGTCATCACGGCGACCACAGCGGCCGAAGCCAGCACACGCGAGCGTTTCAACATTGTCCGTCCTTGCCCGACGCCCCGAAGAACGCCCGAATGTTTTCTCAAGCGTAACTGCGGCCTGACCGAACCACACGCCAGTTAAGTTTTCTTCACGGTTGCGAACGGGATTTCCGTCGCAACCGCGCGTCTCTTTGATCTTACAGCGCGAAAGTGGGGGCCGGCGTCAGCTCGGCAAGGACCGCAGGCGACGAATCAAACAGTTCGCGGCGCGACAGGCCTTCGCGCGTCTGAACATACAGGGCCGCCTTGCCGATGGCGCCGCGGCGTTCGACCACGACGATCCGGCCGCCGGGACGCAGGGCCGCGCCCCACGATTCGGGCAGGCTCTCGGCGCCGCCTTCGGAAATGATCAGATCCCATCCTTCGCCGGTCGGCTGAGCCAAGGGCGCGACGACCGTGGTCACGCCCGCTTCGGACAGGGCCTCGCCGACCACGGCGAACACAGCGTCGTCCGATTCCTGAGCCGTGACACTGGCGCCCATACGGGCCAGCAGGGCGGCGGCGTAGGGCGCGGCGATGGCCAGGGCCTTTTCGCCTTCGCGTGCATCGGCCGCTTGCAGCAGCTTGGCGACGTCACGCGCCGGCATCAGGCGGCGTTCGCCCGCGATCACCACCGATTCTTCGGAATAGGCGGCGAAGGCGCGATCAGGCGCGCAGAACTTTTCACGCGGCACGGCCATCATGGCCAGGTGAATCGCGCGATCCGTCACGTCGTTCACTCGCACCTGCGAGTCGACCATGGCCTTGCGCTCTGCGGTGAAATCCATCTTTAGGCAGCCTTCAACGATAATCCGGGAGGAAAACTCGCGCGCTTATAGGTCCGTGCGTTGCAGCGGACAATCCGATCTGATAGCGAACGCCCCTCGCGATGACCGCCCCCGAGAAATCGGGGACAAAAAGCGGCCTGATGGCGGAGTGGTGACGCAGAGGACTGCAAATCCTTGCACCCGGGTTCGATTCCCGGTCAGGCCTCCATCGCGATGATACGGACGAAGGCCGCCCCTCGGGGCGGCCTTCGCGTTTTCAGCTTCCAGCAAGCGCCGTCGTCGTCAGATGATGAAGCGCAACAGCACTCGTCGCCGCGACATTCAGCGAATCGAAACCGCCCGCCATAGCGATGCCGATCGGCCGGCAACGGTCGATCAAATCCTTGGGCAGCCCCGGACCTTCGGACCCCAGCATCAGAGCGACCGGTCCGGCGCGCCTGTAGTCCGAAAGCCGCTCGGTCGACGAAGGCGTCAGCGCCAACACCTCGACGCCGGCCCGCTGCAGGGCCTCGATAATGTCTGTCGCGCCGGCGACGACGAACGGCGTACGCAGCACCGCGCCGACCGAAACGCGAATCGCCTTGCGGTAAAAGGGGTCACAGCAGGTCGGATCAAGCAGCACCGCCCTGGCGCCGAACGCGGCGGCGTTCCTGAACAGGCCGCCGACATTGTCGTGGTTGCCGATCCCGCTGGCCAAGACGAACACGTCCTGCGGCCCGATATCCGCCAGCACTTTGTCCAGCGACAGGGGCTCGGGCTTTTGGCCCAAGGCCAGAATGCCCCGGTGCAGTTCGAATCCCGCGATCCGGTCCAGCACGGCCTGGCCTGCGACATAGACGGGCGTTGCGGGCGGCAGAGACGTGATGACGTCGCCCAAGGCCGCGACGCGCTTTTCAGCCAGCAGCAGCGACAGGGGCCGACAGCGCGAAGCCGTCGACGCCAGTCCACGCACCACCACCTCCCCTTCCGCAATGAACAGCCCCTGACGACCCGTCAGATCGCGCTCGCGGATATCGCGATAGGCCGCAACACGCGGGTCGTCGGGATCGTCGATAAATATCGTTTCGATTGGCTCGTTTTCCCATTGCAAGATCGGAACGGCCGCTGCTATACGCCCGCCTCCCGAGCAGATGTTCCGCAGTAGCTCAGTGGTAGAGCAGCCGACTGTTAATCGGCTGGTCGTAGGTTCGAATCCTACCTGCGGAGCCACTCGGGGTAAAGACTGAGGCCAGACAAGGCGTTAGGTCGAAAACTTTCCATAAGACCTGATCCTTTCGCACGATGACCAAGCTGCTGGGCGCGGGCATGCCGCGCTCTGGTCGCTTTGACGCACCCCGCCCCTGCCCGTAGATCGTGGCGAACTTTGCCCAACCTTGAGCGTTGGCAAAGCTACCCCCACGATCCAGGAGAGACGCCCCGCCTCGATGTCCATCAGCTTCCTTCTCGTCGTCATCCTGGTCCTGCCGTTCCTTGGCGCCATCGTCGCGTCCGGCTTGCCGCGTCATGCACGCACCTCGGCCGCCATCCTGTCCTGGGTCGTGGCCTTGGTCAGCCTGGGGTGTCTGGCAGCGCTATGGCCGATGTTCCAGGACGGGGAGACGCTGCGCTACGAAATCTCGTGGCTGCCGTCGCTTGGCGTCAATCTGGTGCTTCGACTGGACGGACTGTCGTGGCTGTTCAGCGCCCTGATTCTGGGGATCGGCGCCTTGGTGGTGCTGTATGCCCGCTACTACATGTCGCCGAAGGATCCGGTGCCGCGGTTCTTTTCCTTCCTGCTGGCCTTCATGGGCGCGATGCAAGGCGTGGTGCTGTCGGGCAATCTGATCCAGCTGGTCGTCTTCTGGGAGCTGACCAGCCTCTTTTCCTTCCTGCTGATCGGCTACTGGCACCAGAACCCCGCCGCGCGCGAAGGGTCGCGCATGGCGCTGACGGTGACGGCCATGGGCGGCATCGCTCTGCTGGTCGGGATGATCCTGATCGGGCGGATCGTCGGCAGCTACGACCTCGATGTCGTCTTGACGTCGCGAGAGGCGATCCAGACCAGTCCCCTGTATTTGCCCGCGCTGATCCTGCTGCTGCTCGGCGCGATGACCAAGAGCGCGCAGTTTCCGTTCCACTTCTGGCTGCCCCGCGCCATGGCCGCGCCGACTCCGGTCAGCGCCTATCTGCACTCCGCGACCATGGTGAAGGCGGGCATCTTCCTGCTCATCCGCTTCTGGCCCGTCCTGGCGGGGTCGGAGAGCTGGTATATGATCGTCGGCGGCATGGGTCTGGCGACGCTGCTGCTCGGCGCCTGGTGCGCCATCTTTCAGCATGATCTCAAAGGCCTGCTGGCCTATTCGACGATCAGCCATCTGGGCCTGATCGTACTGCTGCTGGGATTGGGCAGTCCGCTGGCCTGTATTGCGGCCATCTTCCACACGGTGAACCACGCCACTTTCAAGGCGTCGCTCTTCATGGCTGCAGGCATCATCGACCACGAGGCCGGCACGCGGGACATGCGCAAGCTCAGCGGTCTGTTCCGGTTCATGCCCTTTACGGCGACCCTGGCCATGGTGGCCGCAGCCGCGATGGCGGGCGTGCCCCTGTTGAACGGCTTCCTGTCCAAGGAAATGTTCCTGGCCGAGGCGGTGGCCAGCGCCCATACGCACGGCCTGAACATGCTGCTGCCCGCCCTGGCCACCTTGGCCAGCGCCTTCAGCGTTCTGTATTCCCTGCGTTTCATCCACGCGACCTTCTTCGGCCCGCCTCCGACCGAGCTGGATCGCATCCCGCACGAGCCGCCCGCCTGGATGCGTCGCCCCGTCGAGGTGCTTGTCGCGCTGTGCCTGGTCGTCGGCATCTTCCCGGCTGTAACGGTGGGGCCGTTCCTGAAGAGCGCCGCCGTTTCGGTGCTGGGCTTTGACCTGCCCTATTATAGCCTGGCCCTGTGGCACGGATTCAACGTGCCGCTGGTGCTGAGCCTTATCGCGCTCGCGGGCGGCGTGGGTCTCTATGTCGTCTTTGGCAAACGCATCAACGCCAACCCGCGCGGCGGACCGTGGGGCTGGAAGCGTCTGAACGGCGGCTGGTTGTTCGAGCGAACCATGACCGGCCTGTTCAAAGGGTCGGAAGCGATGGTTCGCCTGTTGGGGGCGACACGACAACAGGCACAGCTGAGGGCCATCGTCTTGGTCGCCCTGCTGGCAGGCGGGCTGGCGGCGATCGGCGCCGGATTGGTGATCCGCCCGATCATGCCGACATTGACACTGTCCAACTGGGCCTTCGCCGGTCTTTGGCTGGTCGGCGCCAGCTGTGCGGTCGCGGCGGCTTGGCAGGCGAAATATCACCGGCTGGCCGCCGTTGTTCTGATGGGCGGCGCAGGTCTGGCGAGCTGCCTGTCCTTCGTCTGGCTGTCGGCGCCAGATCTGGCCGTGACCCAGCTGCTGGTCGAGGTCGTGACCACCGTCCTGCTGCTGCTGGGCCTACGCTGGCTGCCGAAACGGCTGGAGACCATTCGCCTGCCACAGGCCATGGAGATGCGATCTCGTCGCCGCCGCCGTATCGACCTGATCATCGCCGCCGCCGTCGGCGCGTCCTTGGCGGCCATTTCCTACGCCGTCATGACGCGTCCATCGATCGAGGGGATTTCGCGCTTCTTCGTCGAACACGCCTACAAGGACGCGGGCGGGCGCAATATCGTCAACGTCATCCTGGTCGACTTCCGCGCCTTCGACACCTTCGGAGAGATCACGGTTCTGGGCATTGTCGGTCTGACGATCTTCGCCCTGCTGCGCCGCTTCCGTCCCGCCGACGACACCCTGTCCAATCCCAGCCAGCAGAGCGTGCAGGATGCCTCAGACCGCGATCATGAGACGCGATCGGAGGGCGACACGCTGAAGGAGACCATGCTGATCCCCCGCGTGGTGATGCGCTGGATCTTCCCCTTCATCATCCTGCTCGCCGTTCACCTGTTCCTGCGCGGGCATGACCTGCCGGGCGGCGGTTTCGCGGCGGGTGTGGCCCTGTCGATCGCCTTCATCCTGCAATATATGGCCTCGGGCGCCCGCTGGGTCGAAGAGCGGCTGGCGATCCGGCCCATCTTCTGGATCGGGGCCGGCCTGGTGATCGCCGCCCTCAGCGGGATTGGATCGTGGCTGTTCGGCTATCCCTTCCTGACTTCCTGGTTCCAGTATGCCGACCTGCCGATCCTGGGCCGCGTGCCCTTGGCCAGCGCCGTGCTGTTCGACTTGGGCGTGGTCGTTCTGGTCGTGGGTGCCACGGTCCTGACCCTCGTCGCCCTGGCGCACCAGTCGCTGCGCAAGCCCAAGCAAAGAGACGCCGAAGAAGGAGAGCTGTCATGATGGAGCTGGTTCTCGCCCTCGCCATCGGCGTGCTGTCGGCCTCGGGTGTCTGGCTGCTGCTGCGCCCGCGCACCTTCCAGGTGATCATGGGGCTGTCGCTGCTGTCCTATGCGGTCAATATCTTCATCTACGCCATGGGACGGCTGAGGTCGGGCGCGCCGCCGGTGCTGGCGGGCGAGGTCTCCGACCCCACGCGCTACACCGACCCGACACCGCAGGCGCTGGTCCTGACCGCGATCGTCATCAGCTTCGCCCTGACGGCGCTGTTCCTGGTCGTCATTCTGGCCGCCCGCGGCATCACCGGCAGCGACCATGTCGATGGCAAGGAGCCGGACGCATGATCGACTGGAACGCCCATCTGATCATCGGCCCCATCGTCCTGCCGATGATCATCGCCTCCGCCATGCTGCTGCTGGACGAGCGTCGCCGAACGCTGAAGGCGGCGCTCAGCTTGAGCGCTATGGCCGCCATTCTGATCATGGCCTTGGTTCTGCTGCACGAAAGCGCAAACGGCGCCGTGGGCGGCGGCGATACTGCGCGGGTCTATCGCCTCGGATCGTGGGCTGCGCCCTACGGCATCGTCCTGGTGGCCGACCGTCTGTCGACGATGATGGTCGCGCTGACCAGCGTTTTGGGCGGATGCGCCCTGATCTTCGCCCTGGCGCGATGGGACCGGGCGGGGCCGCGCTTCCACGCCCTGTTCCTGCTTCTCATCATGGGGGTGAACGGCGCCCTGCTGACCGGCGACCTGTTCAACCTGTTCGTCTTTTTCGAAATCATGCTCGCCGCCTCGTACGGACTGGCCCTGCATGGGTCGGGCGAGGCGCGTGTGCGGGCAGGCGTGATCTATATCGCCGTGAATCTGACCGCGTCCTTGCTGTTCCTGATCGGCGTCAGCCTGATCTACGGGGTGATCGGCACGCTGAACATGGCGGATGTTGCAACGCGGGTTGCGACCATCTCAGTGGATGACCTGGGACTGTTTCATATCGGCGCGGCGGTGCTGGGTACGGCCTTTCTGATCAAGTGCGCCATGTGGCCCTTGGGGTTCTGGCTGACCCCGACCTATTCGGCAGCCAGCGCGCCGGCGGCGGCAGTCTTCGCCATCCTGTCCAAGGTCGGGGTCTACGTGGTCATCCGCCTCAGTCTGCTGCTGTTCGGCGCCGACGCGGGCGCCTCCGCCGGATTTGGCCTGACCTGGCTGTTTGTCGGCGGACTGGCGACCATAGCGTTCGGCACGTTCGGCCTGATCGCCTCTCGTGATCTGTCGCGCGCCGCCGGGTTCGGTGTGATGATTTCTTCCGGCACCGTTCTGGCCAGCCTGGGCGTCGGCGATGCGGCGACCCTCAGCGGCGCGCTCTTTTACCTGATCGGCTCCACCCTGGCTTGCGCCGCCCTGTTTCTACTGGCCGAGATTCTCCAGCGAGGGCGAGAATCCGATGTCGGCGAGGCGCGCGCCGTGTTCGATGACGAGTATCGTGATCCGTTCGACGACGAAGAGCGCAACGAGCCCGGCCTGGTCATCCCGGCGGCCGTCGCGGCCCTGGGCGGGGCCTTTCTGATCTGCACCCTGATGGTCGCCGGCCTACCGCCTTTGGCCGGCTTCGTCGGAAAACTGTCTATGATCAGCGCCTTGGTCGGCGTTGGCGATGCGGCGGCCTGGACGCTGGCAGCCGTGCTTTCCGTGTCCAGCCTCGGCGCCTTGATCGGCCTGACGCGCCTGGGCGTCGGCGCGATCTGGACGCGCGACGAGGATGCGCCGGCATTCGTGGTGGGTGCGGCCGAGCTGACGGCGGTCGCCGCCCTGCTCGGGGCCTGCGTGTTCCTGGCCATCTTCGCTGGCTATGGCCTGATCTACACCGACCACACGGCGGCCTGGCTGGCTGACCCGCAAGGCTATATCCACGCGGTGCTGGGCGGGGGCGGGCGATGAGACGCGTCCTCCCCTACCCCATCCTTTCACTCGGCCTGTTCGTCGCCTCGATCCTGCTCAGCGCCTCGGTCGCTCCGCCGTCTCTGGCGCTCGCGGTGCTGCTGGCCCTGCTGGCGCCCATCATCATGCTGGCGCTGGGCGTGGATCGCGTGCGGGTGAAGGCGCCGATGGCCATAGTGCGTCTCGCCATAGACGTCATTGGCGACATCGTGCGGTCCAACTGGGCGGTGTCACATATCATTCTGGGGCGGCGACGGCATAAGCGCACATCCGGCTTCATCCACATCCCGCTGGACCTGCGCGACCGATATGGTCTGGCGGTCCTGGCCATCATCATCACCTCGACGCCCGGCACCTTGTGGGTCGAGTATGAGTCCGCCACCGGCCGTCTGCTGCTGCACGTGCTGGATCTCGTGGATGAAGAGACCTGGGTGCGGCTGATCAAGGATCGCTATGAGCGCCGGCTGATGGAGATTTTTGAATGACGGCGGCGGTGCTGACCTGGGGCCTGGGTCTGGCCCAACTGATGCTGATCTGCGCCATCGGCCTGGCGGCATGGCGGATCATTCACGGTCCGCGCGCCCAGGATCGCGTCCTGGGCATGGACACCCTTTATCTGAACGGCATGCTGCTGGTCGTGGTGTTCGGCATCCGCACCAACAGCCAGCTCTATTTCGAGGCCGCCCTGGTGATCGGCATGTTGGGCTTCGCCGCCACCGTGGCCCTGGCCAAGTTTCTGATGCGCGGCGAGGTGATTGAATGACCGAGGCTGACGTTCCCGCATGGGCCGCCATCGCCGTCGTCGCCCTGGCCGTCGTCGGTTCAGCCCTTTCGCTACTGGGCGCGATTGGGCTGGTTCGGCTGAAGACATTTTATGAGCGCGTCCACGCTCCGACGCTTGGGGCCACGCTGGGCATGGCGCTGGTCCTGCTGGCGTCGATCATCTGGTTCACGACCGTCGAGCGGCGTTTCATGCCGCGCGAAATCCTGATCGGCCTGTTCCTGACGGTCACGACGCCGGTCACCCTGATCCTGCTCGCCCGCGCCGCCCTGTTCCGTGATCGCACCGACAGGGTCAAAGACACGCCGAGGAAGGGCTGATCGACCGGCAAAAAAAGAAGCCCGGCGGGGGCGCCGGGCTGCAAGCAGGTTCGGTGATGGTGTCCCTGAGGACGGCCCATTCCTTAACCGAAATGGTTTCCAGATCGTTAAGCGCCTTCAGTCCGGCAGCCAGGCCGTCTGACGCCCAGATGGCTCGACAGGCCAAGTGATCCGCCAACCCGCCCCCGCCCGCTCGACGACGAAGCCCGCAGTCGCCCCCGCGCCCGGATAGTCGAAGCGCTTTCCGTTCACCGTGATCGTCGCCGGACCCGACTGTCCGATGACGGCCCGCCAGCGGCCGCGTCCGATCGCCGTCGGCGCCATATCCGCGCCGTTGATATTGACCGAGGGAGCCGCCCCATTCGTCCGGCCTGAAGCCATCAGAGTCGCACCGTCCGAATCCACCGCATCCAGCCCTTCGGCGCCATCGAGGCGAACAGTCGGTTGGCCAGCGGCAATCAAGGCGACGGGACCGGCCCCTGCTTGGGTCACCACCAGGGTCTCGGGCGAGACGGCGGCGTCCTCGCCCACCTGCACCTCGGGCGTAAAGCGTACATCGCCGCTCAGAGGCGGCAGTCGCAGTTCGAAACGCCCCGCGCCGTCCGCCGTCGTCGCCACGGCCGCAGTATCCGGCGCACGCAGCACGACGCGTGCATTGGGCCCCGCCCCGCCGCGCAGCACCAGGACGCCGCCGTCGCGCGTCACGCCGTCGATCTGAGGCGGGCGAACCCAAGGCGAGGCCTCGTCGGCGCCCGTCGGCCCCGCCACGCCGCCCTGCTGATCGGAACAGGCTGCGGCAGCCAGGACCGCGACACACGCGACCATCATCCGACGTTTCATCCTGCGCCTCTACGATATAGGACTGGCGACCCAGCGGCTTGAGCCTGTGTTAGCTTGAGCGCCGTCGGTTTGGCCATGGCCAGGCCGCCTATTCGTTTTCTTCGAGGCTCCATGTCCCTGCCCCCCGTTTCGTTCCTGCCGTTCGACGGCTCTTCCGTCTGCCTGTTCTGCGGCGCTTCCGAGACCGCCGATCCCTCCTATACCGAGGCGGCCTACGCGTTCGGCAAGGCGGCGGCCGAGGCCGGCTGGCGGCTGGTCTATGGTGGCGGCGGCGTCGGTCTGATGGGAGCCTCCGCGCGTGGCGCGCACGAAGCGGGCGGCCGGGTCGTCGGCATCATGCCGGCCTTCCTGCGCAGCCGCGAACGCCTGTTCGACGAGGTCGAAACCGTCGTCGTCACCTCGATGCACGAGCGTAAGCAACTGATGTATGACCAATCCGACGCCTTCGTGGTGGCGCCCGGCGGCATCGGCACCCTGGAAGAGGTTGTGGAGCTGCTGTCCTGGAAGCGGCTGGACCTGCACCACAAGCCGGTCGTCTTCCTGAATCTGAACGGCTTCTGGAACGGCTTCTTCGAGCTGATGAAGCACAGCGTCGCGGAAGGAATGACGCCGCCGTCGTTCCTTGACGCCTGGACCGTCGCCGAAACCGTCGAAGAGGCGATCGCGCAGGTCCAGGCCGGGGGCGATGCGCCGCAATTGAAACATGATCATCGATAAGTGATCATCGCTCATGATCCGCTGCGCGCGCCTTGACAGTTTTTATCGAAAACTGACATGGGGGTGCAGCGGCATGACGCCGTTCTTCATTTCGGAGAGTTTTCAATGCGCGCTCTGCTGATCGCCGCCGCCCTGTTCGCCGCCGCCCCTGCGGTCGCCCAAGCCCCCGCCGCCACCAGCCTGACGCTGGCCGACGCCGCCAAGGCGCCTGCACGCGCCACCATCATCGACGGCGCTCGTTGGTCCTGCGAAGGCGCGACCTGCACCGCCGCAGGCGGCACGGAACAGCCCGCGACGCGCGCCTGCCGCCGCGTGGTTCAGAAGTTCGGTCCGGTGACCGCCTTCTCCTACAAGGGTGTCGCCCTGAGCGCCGACGAACTGGCCGTGTGCAACACTTGATCTGGATTGAGGCGGCTTAGGCCGCCTCGCCTCTCAGACGCCGCTGGATGGTTTCGCGACCGATCAGCGGCGCCATGGCCGCCATGTCCGGCCCGTGCTGCTGCCCCGTCAGCGCCAGACGCAGCGGCATGAACAGCGCCTTTCCCTTCGCGCCCGTTTCGGCCTTGACGGCCGAGGTCCACGTCGACCAAGCGTTCTCGTCGATCACTTCCGGCAGCAGACGCAGCGCCGTTTCGATGAAGGTCGCATCTTCGATCACCGGTTGGGCCGGGCCGCGAACGATCTGCGCCATGTCCGCGACGTCGGCGAACTTCGTCAGATTGCCCCGAACCGTATTCCAGAAGATTTCACCCAGATCGGCGCCGAGAGCCTGAAGACGCGGCTGCGCCGTCGCATAGTCCATGACGTGCAGCGCCTGGGCGTTTAGCCGGTCCAAATCCGCCGTATCGTAACGCGCCGGCGAACGGCCCATCTTGGAGAAGGCGAAGCTCTGACCCAGAGCCTCGACCGAGGCGCCGACTTCCAGCGGATCAGAGGTCCCGATTCGGCCAAGGTGGCTGGTGATCGCGATCGGCTCATAGCCTTGGTCGCGCATGTCGTTGATCGACAGCGACCCCAGACGCTTGGACAGGGCCGCGCCGTCGGCGCCGACCAGCAGCGGCATGTGGGCGAAACCCGGAACCGTCGCGCCCAGCGCCTCGAAGATTTCGATCTGCGCCCCGGTGTTGGTGACGTGATCCTCGCCCCGGATGATGTGCGTGATGGCCATGTCGATGTCATCGACCACCGACGGCAGGGTGTAGAGAAACAGGCCGTCCTCCCGGATCAGCACCGGGTCCGACATCGAGGCGGTGTCCACCTCCGCATGACCGCGCGCCAGGTCTTCCCAGGCGACGCGCTTGCCGTCCAGCTTGAAGCGCCAATGTGGGCGGCGCCCTTCGCCTTCGTAAGCGGCCTTCTGCTCTTCGGTCAGTTCCAGCGCCGCGCGGTCATAGATAGGCGGCAGGCCGCGTGACAGCTGCACCTTGCGGCGACGGTCCAGCTCGTCGGCTGTCTCATAGGCGGGATAAAGCCGCCCCGACGCCTTCAGCCTGGCGGCCGCTTCTTCGTAGCGATCGAACCGCTTGGACTGATTGTAGCGCTCGTCCCACGGCATCCCCAGCCAGGTCAGGTCGTCTTCGATTCCCTGTTCGAACTCGGGCGTGGAGCGCGCCAGGTCGGTATCGTCGATGCGCAGCACAAAGGACCCGCCCTGCCCCTTGGCGAACATCCAGTTCACCAAGGCGGTGCGGACATTGCCGACGTGCAGCTTACCCGTGGGCGACGGGGCGAAACGAACCTTGACGGACATGGATAGACGACCTCGAAAGCGAGGCGGCTAGGTCGCCCCGCAACCCGGCGAAGTCAAGGCGCGGAAGGCTTAAACCTCAGTCGTCGCGGTGAACGCGTTCGCGGCGTTCGTGGCGTTCCTGGGCTTCGACCGACAGGGTCGCCGTCGGACGGGCTTCCAGACGACCCAGGCTGATGGGTTCGCCCGTATCCTCGCAGTAGCCGTAGGAACCATCCTCGATCCGGCGCAGCGCGTCGTCGATCTTGGAGATCAACTTGCGTTGACGGTCGCGGGTTCGCAACTCCAGCGCGCGATCGGATTCCGAAGACGCCCGGTCCACCAGATCGGGGTGGTTTTCGGTCTCGGCCTTAAGGTTGACGACCGTGCCCTTGGACTCACGAAGGATCTCATCCTTCCAGGCCAGCAGCTTCTTCTTGAAATAGGCTTGCTGCCGTTCGTTCATGAACGGCTCGCTGTCAGACGGCCGATACGGGCCGGTTTCGTCGGACACAACGGACGCCAAGGCGCTCATCGATCTCACGCTCTCTAACACGCCCCCCTGTGGCGTAGATGGCCGTATAGTCAGCCCGTCGAGTCGCGGCAACGCGGTTCTCGATTCCGTGATGGAAATAGGGCGACTCACCGCCTGACAGTGGCAAAAGTCACTCACTACCGAAGCTTAGCCGCCTGATGTCAGACGATTATTTCATATCAGGGGCGGTTGCGGCGCATTTCGGCCTTCGCCAGTTCGACTGAAGCGCGCAGGTCGATCTGATCCAGCAGGGCGCCCAGGTCCTTGTCGTCGTCGGCGGCGCGCTCCTCGCGCAGGCTCCGCGCCAGTCGATCCAGAGCGCCCTCGTCGGCGTCGCCGTTCAGCAGGGCCAGCTTGATTTCGTCGAGGCGATCCAGAAGACCGCTGCCGCGCCGGATCGCACGACGGCGCTTCTCCAGCGGCCCCTCGACCCCTTGAAGGGCCATCAGGGCCGAGACGTCAGAAACCCCGCCCGTTGCTGCGCTGGCGGTCGTTGCAGCAGGTGCGGATGCAGCCGCGGCCTGCCCCAGCGAGAAGCCGCTGGCGGATCGCGTCGAACGTGTGCTGGCAGGCGTGCTGACGCCGTTGGGGCCGACAACCTTCATGTGCAGGTGCTCCGCGTCATGAAACCATGGATGACGGGCGGCGATGACTGTTTGGTTAACGCCCCGGCAAATCCTGCCGCTTCTCTGCCCGCCAGAGCTCGACTAACATTGAATTCACTTCTTTAATTCTCCGGCACGATCCTCGCATAGATGGCGGCGTAACGTTGCGTGGACGCCTGACCGATGCAAAATCTGCTTGCCCGCCTGATCGCCTCCGTCGCCGCGACGCTCGTCGTCGCTGGCGGCGCGACCTCGGCGCTGGCCCAGTCGCAGTCGCGCATCAAGGACATCGCCGCCGTCGAGGGCGTGCGCGGCAACCAGCTTGTCGGCTACGGCATGGTCATGGGGCTGAACGGCACGGGCGACTCCTTACGCAACTGCCCCTTCACCCGCCAATCGCTGGAAGGCATGACCGAGCGGCTGGGCGTCAACATTCGCGGGGCCAACGCCAACACCAAGAATATGGCCGCCGTCATGGTCACGGCCGACCTGCCCGCATTCGCCACGCCCGGCTCGCGCATCGACGTGTCGGTCGCCTCCATGTGCGACGCCAAGAGCTTGCTGGGCGGTTCGCTGGTGGTTACCAGCCTGCAAGGCGCGGACGGTCAGGTCTATGCGGTGGCGCAGGGCTCGGTCCAGACCGGCGCCGTCTCGGCGTCGGGAGGGTCGGGGTCGTCGGTGACGCGCGGCGTGCCGACCGCGGGCCGCATCGCCTCGGGCGCCCTGGTCGAGCGCGAGACGGGCTTCCAGATGGCCAATATGAACGAGGTGCGCCTGAATCTGCGCAACCCCGACTTCACCACCGCCCAGCGCGTCGCCGCCGTCGTCAACGCCGCCTATCCGGGGTCGGCCCTGGCCGAGAACGGCACGGTCGTCGCCCTGCGCGCGCCCGGTGAACTGGGCATGGCGGGCTTTATCAGCCGAATCGAAAACCTGGCCGTCAGCGTCGACACGCCCGCCAAGGTCATCATCGACGAGGTCAACGGCGTCATCGTCATGGGCGACGCCGTCCGCATCTCTCGCGTCGCCATCGCCCAAGGCAATCTGACCATATCGGTGGACGAACAGCCGCAGGTCAGTCAGCCGGCGCCCTTCAGCCGGGGCCAGACCGCTGTCGTTCCCTCGACGCAGGTGAACGTCGAAGAGGATCTGGGCACCCAGATGCGGCTGGTCGGCGGCGGGGCCAACCTGTCCACCCTGGTCAACGGCCTGAACGCCCTGGGCGTCAGCCCGCGCGACATGATCAGCATCCTGCAGGCCATCAAGGCCGCCGGTGCCCTGCAGGCCGACATCGAGGTGATGTGAGCATGACCGACCTGACTGTCTCCGCCGACCTGTTGCGCCCCGCCGCGGCCGCGCCCAGGGCCGTGAACCGCGACAAGATCGCGGAAACCGCCAAGGCCTTCGAGGCCACCTTCATTTCCCAGATGCTGAAGCCGATGTTCGAAGGCCTGTCGACCGACCGCATGTTCGGCGGCGGCCAGGGCGAGGCGACATGGCGCAGCTTCATGCTGGACGAAATGGCCAAGTCCACGGTCAAGGCGGGCGGCATCGGCCTGAGCAACACCATCATGGCCGAAATGCTGAAGATGCAGGAGGGCCGGCAATGAGCGACACCGAACTGGCCCAGGCGCGGGTTCGTCAGTTGACGACCTTGACCTTGCGTCTGACCGAGCGATTGAAGGGCGAAACAGCCGCCTTCGCCGATGGCCGTCCTCAGGATGTGGCCGCCGGTCTGTCGGAAACCCAGGAGATGGCCAATCTCTACCGTCGCGATTCCGCCCATGTGAAGGCCAATCCGGCGCTGCTAAGCGGCGCTCCACTCGAAGACCGCAGGACGTTGGTCGACGCCACGCGTGAGTTCGACGCCGTCCTGACTCGCCACAGCCGCGCCGTCGACGCCGCGCGTCAGATTTCCGAGGGACTGGTCCGCGCCATCGCGGCGGAAGTCACCGCTGCTCGCACACCCGCCTCCGCCTATGCCGCCGATGGCCGCGCCTCGCTGGGCGACGGACGCGCTGTCGCTCTGAACCGCATGGCCTGAACGGGCTAGCCCTTCGCCGTTCCCAGATCACGGTTCGCGTCCTAAGGGTCATTGCCTATTTTTTAAGCGACGGCGTGCCAGCATCGCCTCATGACGCTGACCACACGTCTCCTAGGCTTGGCCTTCGCTTCCGCCGACACTCTGGTGGAGGTGGATCCGAAGGGCGTGGTCGCCTTTGCGATCGGCGCGGGCGCCGTGGCCGGCGAAGACGCCGGCGCGACCTGGACGGGGCGTCCCCTGCTCGATCTGTTGCACGACGGCGCCTCTACCCTGACCGCCCTGCACAGCATGAAGCCCGGCGTGCGTATTCCGGCGACGTCGATCCTTGTGGCGGCCGGTCCCGACCGTGTGCGGCGCGCATCTTTCCGCGCCTTCGTGCTGCCGCAGACAGCTCCGGCCATCTCTTGCGCCATCTCGTACGAGGGCCCGGCCTTTGCGCTGGAGGATCTGGAGACCCGACCGCTTCTGGAACCGGAGGATTTCCTGGCCGACGCCGGGCGTGTGTTGGAGTCCAACCCCGACCTGGCCCTGTCCTTCCTCGACATCACGGGGCTCGAGAACGTCACCGGCGACGCCGCCGACCGTCTCAACCGCCGCATCGAGGCAACACTGCAATCCGCCGCTGTCGAGGGATCAAGCGCGTCGCAGGTCACCGGCGTCCGCTATGCCCTGTTGCGCCCCGCCAACGATCGCCGCGACATCGCCGCCGAGATCGTTGAAGTGGGGCGCGCCGAAGGTCTCGCTCTCGAAGCCGAAGCCGTCAGCTCGCCTGTCCCGCCGGGCTCAGACACCCTATGCGTGCTTCGCGCCATGCGGTTCGCCATTGAGGGCTGCCTAAGGGGCGACGGTCTCGCCAATCCGCAGATCGCCTTCGCGGACTCCCTGAAGCGCACATTCCGCGACGCCGAGACCTTCCGCAGCGTGGTCAAATCGCGTGAATTCCAGGTCCACTATCAGCCCATCGTCCATTTGGATTCTCGCGCCGTCCATCATTTCGAGGCCCTGACCCGCTTCAACGGAAACAGTGGTCCCGCCGACGCCATCCGCATGGCGGAGGAGCTGGACATGATCGAGTCGTTCGATCTCGCCGTGGCGGAGAAGGTCTTGAAGCGCATGCGCCAGCCCGGCGCGGGTCTGCTGAAGATGGCGATCAACGTCTCGGGCGCTTCGCTCGGCGACGACAACTATGTGGAACAACTGCTGCGCATGACCGCCACCGCGCCCGATGAACGGCGCCGCCTGATGGTCGAGGTGACTGAAACCTCCGCCGTCTCCGACATCGAGGCCGCAGATCGCCGTCTGGCCGCATTGCGCGAAGCGGGCATCAAGGTGTGCATCGACGACTTTGGCGCAGGCGCCGCCGCTCTTGATTATTTGCGTCGACTATCCGTGGACTCGGTCAAGATCGACGGAGCCATCGTGCGCGACATCCAGACCGATCAGCGATCCAAGGCCATGCTGCACAGCATCGTCGAGATGTGCCGCTCCATAAAGCTGGAAACCATCGCCGAAATGATCGAGACCGACGGCGTTGCGACCGAACTCAAGGCGGCAGGCGTTGATTATGGTCAAGGTTGGCTGTTCGGCCGTGCCGAGGCCGAACCGCGCACGCAGCTGACCAATCCCTCGCTCGTCCGCCGCAAGGGGGCCGTCGAGGCGTGGGGGTGACCGACCTCAGAGCTTGACCGTGCGCGCAATCTTCACCGCCGCCAGGAAATCCACGTCGTGGCTCACCACGATCAACGCGCCGTCATAGGCGTTCAGCGCCTCTTCGATCGCCGCGATGGCGTCCAGGTCGAGATGGTTGGTCGGCTCATCCAACACCAGCAACTGCGGCGGCGTCGCGCCCGTCATGACGCAGGCCAGACCCGCCCTCAGCCGCTCCCCGCCTGACAGGTCGCCGACCCGGCGCTGCGCCGCCGTGTTGCGAAACAGGAACCGCGCCAGCGCCGCCTGGGCGTCATTGACCGACCCTTGCGGGTTCAGCCGTCGCCACGCCTCCACCAGGGTTTCGTCCGGGTGGAGGATCTTGACCTCTTGGTCCAGCAGCACCGCACGCGCAGGCCGATCGACGGTCCCCATCGTCGGGTGCAGATCGCCAGTGATCAGCCGCAACAGGGTCGTCTTGCCCGCGCCGTTCGGTCCTGTGATCGCAACCCGTTCCGGCCCGACCAGCTTCAAATCAATCGGCCCGACGATCGTACGCCCCTCGGCTGTCGTCCAGCCCGCCTGGTCCAACGTCAGCACCGTCCGTCCCGTCGGCAGGCCGGTCGTCGGCATCGGGATCGCCAGCGTCCGCGTTCGCTCCACGCGCGCTTGGGCTGAGGCCAAGGCGTCCTGCGCGGCCGCGGCCTGACGTTCGGCCAGCAAGCCGCCGCGCCCGCCCGTGTTTTCAGCGCGCTCGGCCCGGGCGCCCAGCAGAATTTTCGGCATGTCGCCCTTGGCGGCCTTGCGACGGCCGGCGGCGTCGCGGCGCGACTGGGCCTCCATGCGCTGCTGAGCCTCGACGCCGACACGCGCCAGGTCGCGTTGAGCTTCGGCCAGATTCCGCGTCGCCGCCTCGCGCTCCAGCGCTGTTCGCTCGACATAGGCGTCATAGCCGCCGCCGTAGCTGGCGACGCCCAGGCTCGACACCTCAAGGATTCGGTCCATGCGGCGCAACAGGTTGCGATCATGGCTGACCACCACGACACCGCCGTCCCAACGCTCGATGACATCGGCGACCAGCGCCCGCGCCTGCGCATCCAGATGATTGGTCGGCTCGTCCAGCAGGATCAGATCGGGCCGGGCCAGCCTCAAACCTGCCAGCCGCAACCGCGTCTGCTCGCCCCCGCTGAGACTGGATGTCAGGAGTTCACAATCCAGTTCCGGCAGCCCGACGTCTCTTAAGGCCTCGTCCAGACGCGTCTCCAGCGTCCAGTCCGCCTCGGCCAGATCGTCAGCCGTTCCCTGCCCCGCCAAAACCCGCGCCACAACAGCCAGAGCCGCTCCAACGCCCAGGGTTTGAGCGACGGTCTCACCGGGGTTTGGCTCATAGCGCTGATCCAGTACGCTGATCGTTCCGGCTCGCGCGACAGCCCCCTCAGCCGGCGCAGCTTCGCCCGAAATCAGACGCAACAGCGTGCTCTTGCCCGCGCCATTGCGACCGACGACGCCGGTGCGCTCAGGCCCGAACGTCAGGCTCAGATTGTCGAAAAGGGTGGCGCCGTCCGGCGTCCTAGCGGCGACCTTGTCGAGTGTCGCGAGTGCGGACGGGGACGCGTTTCGGCTTGGGCTGATTGGCATTGAGGATCACGAGCAGCATGGCGGACAGGGCGGAACCGGTGGCCAATGCGATGATCATGATCGTCAAACCTTCTGCAAAACGCGTCAGAATGAGGAGGATGGGTCGTAATCCCGCAATGCGCAAGTCTGGCGTCGAACACGGCCGCGTGAGAAGCTTGGCGTTGAGGAGATAACCATGAAGACCGTCATTACCCTCGCCATCGTCTCCACATTGGCTTGCGCCGCATGCGCGACTGCGCCGGACCGGCCGCCGTCAGCCCCGGATTACAGCGCCGTTCCGACCCAGGCGCCGACGCCCAACGCGCGGCTCTATGCCGCCTGCCTGGAGCAGGCCGCCGCAGCCGACGCCTATCGCCGCGCGGACAACAGGGACGGCGCGGAATATATCCTGTTTACCTGCACGGGTGCGCCGGCCGCCGCCTTCGCAACAGCCTTGATCCCTTGGAGCGAGAAGATCGGATCGACATTCCAGCGTGACGGGCGCACGTTCCGCTCGACCGCAAAGGTCGAGGCCGACCTGTTCGGAGTCGATTCCTGCTCGACCGATGCGATGGGCGGAGACACTGTCTGCATCCTGTCATTCAACGCCGGCGACTTCCTCGACCAATAGGATGGCGACGGCTAGACCAGCCGTCATGCAAACCCGTTTCCGCATCGAAGACCCCGCCGACGCCGCCGCGCGGCGCGAAGCCGCCGTCCAGCGCCTGCGGGACGAGACAGGCATAGACGAGGCCATGATCGACGCCCTGGTCGAAGGCTTCTACGCCCGCATCCGCGACGACGCCCTGATCGGCCCGATCTTCGCGGACCGGATCACCGACTGGGCGCCACACCTGGCGCAGATGAAGCTGTTCTGGTCGTCCGTCGCCCTGTCTACCGGCGTCTATCAGGGCCGGCCGATGCCGAAACACCTGCCCCTTCCCATCGATGCGCGGCATTTCGATCGCTGGCTGGCGCTATTCGCCGATACCGCGCGCACCCTGTGCCCGCCCATCGCCGCCGACCACTTCATCGAACGCGCCCGCCGCATCGCCGAAAGCCTGGAACTGGGTGTCGCAAACGCCAGCGGTGCGCTTCTGGCCAAGGGCGAGCGTTTCGTGCGGCCCACGCAGGCGTCGACGCCGGATTGATGCACCGGCCGCAATGTTCCTACATTGTTCTTGCTTCAATCACGCGATTCGTCCCCATATAGCGATGTCGCGCCGGACCCGCCGGCCCACCTCCGCGTTCTCCGGACAGCATGACCGAAAAGCACAACTTTATCCGCGTTCGCGGCGCCCGCGAGCACAATCTCAAGGGCGTGGATCTCGACATTCCGCGTGAACAGCTGGTGGTGATGACCGGCCTGTCGGGGTCGGGCAAATCCTCGCTGGCGTTCGACACCATCTATGCCGAGGGCCAGCGCCGCTATGTCGAGAGCCTGTCGGCCTATGCCCGTCAATTTCTGGAGTTGATGGGCAAGCCGGACGTGGACCTGATCGAAGGCCTGTCCCCGGCCATCTCCATCGAACAGAAGACGACGTCCAAGAACCCGCGCTCGACCGTAGGCACGGTGACGGAAATCCATGACTATATGCGCCTGCTGTGGGCGCGGGTCGGGGTGCCCTATTCGCCGGCGACCGGCCTGCCCATCGAGAGCCAGACCGTCAGCCAGATGGTCGACAAGCTGGTAGCCTTGCCGGACGGCGAGCGCATCCTGCTGCTCGCCCCCGTCGTTCGCGGCCGCAAGGGCGAGTACAAGAAGGAAATCGCCGAGTGGCAGCGCCAGGGCTTCCAGCGCCTGAAGATCGACGGCCAGTTCTATCCGGTCGACGAAGCGCCCACGCTGGACAAGAAGTTCAAGCACGACATCGACATCGTCGTGGACCGGATCGTCACCAAACCGGATCAGGAAGCGCGCTACGCCGACAGCCTGCAGACGGCGCTGGGTCTGGCCGACGGCATCGCCAACGCCGAATGGGCCTCGACCGCCGAGGGTGAGACGGCGCCCCGCTCCATTCTGTTTTCTGAACGGTTCGCCTGCCCAGTTTCGGGTTTTACGATCAGCGAGATCGAGCCGCGCCTGTTCTCATTCAACAACCCCTTCGGCGCCTGCCCGGTCTGCGACGGCCTGGGGGTCAAGCTGGCCTTTGATGCCGATCTGGTGATCCCGGACCGCGACAAGACCCTGCACAAGGGCGCCGTTGCGCCATGGGCGCGTGGGCCGTCGCCGCTCTACACCCAGACCCTGCAGTCGCTCAGCCTCCACTACGGCTTCTCGATGGACAAGCCGTGGCGCGACCTGCCCGCCCAGGCGCACAAGGCCATCCTGCACGGCACGGGGTCCGAGAAGATCAAGTTCGTCTACGACGACAACGCCCGCAAATACGAGGTCTCCAAGCCGTTCGAGGGCGTGCTGCCGAACCTGGAACGGCGCTGGCGCGAGACCGATAGCGCCTGGGTGCGCGAGGAACTGGCGCGCTATCAGTCCGAGACGCCCTGCGACGCCTGCCACGGCAAGCGGCTGAAGCCCGAGGCCCTGGCGGTCAAGGTCGGCGGCGAGGACATCGCCGACATCTCCACCCTGTCGATCTCCAAGGCCTATTTGTGGTTCTCGACACTGGAAGAAAACCTGACCGAAAAGCAGATGGAAATCGCCCGGCGAATCCTGAAGGAAATCTGCGACCGGCTGCGCTTCCTGAACAACGTCGGCCTGGACTATCTGAACCTGTCCCGATCCTCAGGCACCCTATCGGGCGGCGAGAGCCAGCGCATCCGCCTGGCGTCGCAGATCGGCTCGGGCCTCACCGGCGTCCTCTATGTGCTGGACGAGCCGTCCATCGGCCTGCACCAACGCGACAATACCCGCCTGCTGGAAAGCCTGAAGGGGCTGCGCGATCTCGGCAACTCGGTCCTCGTGGTCGAGCATGACGAAGAAGCCATCCTGACCGCGGACTACGTCATCGACATGGGCCCGGCCGCCGGTGTTCATGGCGGCCAGGTCTGCGCCGAGGGCACGCCGGCCCAGGTCATGGCCAACCCCAAGTCCCTGACCGGCAAATACCTGACCGGTGAGCGCGAGATCGAAATCCCCGCCGAGGGTCGCCGCCCCATCAACCGCAAGCGGATGCTGAAGATCAGCGGCGCGAGCGGCAACAATCTGAAGAGCGTCACGGGCGAAATCCCGGTCGGCGTCTTCACCTGCATCACCGGCGTCTCGGGCGGCGGCAAGTCCACCTTCACCATCGAGACCCTGTACAAGGCCGCCGCGCGCCGCCTGAACAATGCATCGGAGGCCCCTGCCCCCTTCGATCGGATCGAAGGGCTGGAGCATTTCGACAAGGTCATCGACATCGACCAGTCGCCCATCGGCCGCACCCCGCGCTCGAACCCCGCGACCTACACGGGCGCCTTTGGCCCCATTCGCGACTGGTACGCCGGCCTGCCGGAATCCAAGGCGCGCGGCTATGGCCCCGGCCGGTTCAGCTTCAACGTCAAGGGCGGGCGCTGCGAGGCCTGCCAGGGCGACGGCGTCATCAAGATCGAGATGCACTTCCTGCCGGACGTCTATGTCACTTGCGACGTCTGCAAGGGCAAACGCTACAACCGCGAGACGCTGGAGATCGTGTTCAAGGGCAAGTCCATTTCGGACGTGCTGGACATGACGGTCGAGGAGGCGGCGACCTTTTTCAAGGCTGTGCCGCCGATCCGCGACAAGATGCTGACGCTGGAACGAGTCGGCCTGGGCTACGTCAAGGTCGGCCAGCCAGCGACCACCCTGTCGGGCGGCGAGGCCCAGCGGGTCAAACTGTCCAAGGAGTTGTCCAAGCGCGCCACCGGCCGCACCCTGTACATCCTCGACGAGCCGACCACCGGCCTGCACTTCGAGGATACGCGCAAGCTGCTTGAGGTGCTGCAGGAACTGGTCGAGGCCGGGAACACCATCGTGGTGATCGAACACAACCTCGATGTCATCAAGGTCGCCGACTATCTGCTCGACTTCGGCCCCGAGGGCGGCGATGGCGGCGGCGAGATCGTCGCGGTCGGCACGCCCGAACAGGTCGCGGACAACAAGGCCAGCTGGACCGGCAAATACCTCAAGGAGGTGCTGGATCGGCACGAGGACCGCCGCAAGGCGCGCGTGGCGGCCTTGAGCGGTTCCGTCGATGCTCCGGCTAAGAAGAAAAGGGTGAAGGCGTCGGTCTGATCGTTAGGAAAAGACGTCGGTCGACTGACCGCCTCGAAGCCCATTCCAGGCCGCTGCGAACGGGGCATACAGCACCGCGAGTTGCAGCGCGGCGAGGAAGGCGTTGACGATCGACGACACCAGGATCGCCGGCCAGGCCTGCATCAGGATCTGACCCAATCCCTCGCCGTCGAAGCGCGCCAGCGTCTGGATGCCGCCGGTGGCGAGGTCTGCCGCTGCGCCGATGATCATGCCCAGGATGCTGACGATCAAGGACATGATGATGGCGATCACGGCCATGCCCAGCAGCGACCAGAAATGTCCTTTTGTGGCGGCGAACGATTCCACGATGGTGATCTTGCGGCGATCGATCGTCATCGGCACCGCAAGGCTGAACTTGATCGCCAGCCAGACGATCAAGGCGAAGACGGCGAAGATCAGGAGCACGCCGGCCAAAATCAGCAGCGCCTGACCCGACGCGGCGCCGAAACCGATGGCCGCGCCGACCACCATCATGCCGACACCCGACGCTAGACCGACAGCCAAGCTAATCACCAGACTGACCGCCAGAACACGGGCCTCATCCATACCGAGCCGCAGATAGCCCCACGACGACTCGTCCGGCCGCAAGACCGAGCGCGCCACCGCGGCGCTCAGTACCGCGCCGACCAATAGAACGATGGGCGCGGCCCAGATCACGGCGCCGGCATAGGTCTGAACCAAGGCCTGAAACTCGGCTATCGAGGGACTAGCCGACTGTTCCAGCGCCTTGCTGGCCGCCACAAAACTCGCCAGCTTGTCTGCGCCCAGGCCGAACATGGCGACATAGACGGCCAGATAGACCAGGCCCCAGGCGACCGCGACGATCGGATGCCGACGAACGACTCGGAAGCCTTCGAAGGCCGCGTCGGTGGCGGAAAAACTCATGACAACTCCGGGAGCAGATTCGCAGCGCACCCTAGCGCATACGCAAGCCTACGTCCCGCACCGCCGCCGTCACGGCGTCATGCGTTCGATCGCCTCAGTTCGCGGAGGCGATCGTCCAGTCCGCGATCTGGGTGTTGATGTCGCGCGTCGCCGTGTCGAAGGCTGCAACGATGGCGGACACGCGGTTGTCGCCGGCGGGCTGGGTCACGGTGAACACCCGCTCGACCGAGCGGCCTTCCTCGGGACGAATGGTCCCGCCGCCAGCGCGCCGTTCCGGGGTGGAGCGCAGCTGCGCCCGTGCGGTCACGACGACATCCGGCACGGCGCCCGGCGCGGCGTATCGCGCCTCGAACGTCGTGACCGTGACCTGCAGGATCAGCGGCGGCGTCCCCGGCTCGCGGCGACCCAGCACGCGAATGCGGTCGGCGCGGTTGGCGAAGGCCGCCTTCAGGCTGTCGTCAAACAGGGTCGAGGCCGGCGACACCCAGCGTGCGCCGCCGATATAGGCCGTCTCTAGACCCGTGACGCCCAGGATCTTGTCGTCGCCGGTCGCCTGCGGAAACTCGATGCGGCGGATCGAGACCGTGAGAGGCGCAGGGGTGTCGCCCACTGCCGACGGCGCGGCCATCGGCAGACCGAACCGATAGTTCTGCACCGGGTCCGGCGACGACAGCAGGGCGCATCCGCTCAGCGCGGTCAGGACAGCGGCGGACGCCGCCAGACGAAGGACAGGACGAGGGATCACGGCTGCACCTCCAGCTCTTTGGATTTCGGACGACCGATAAAGTCGCGCGGGCTGGCGCGGACGTCGTCGATCAGGGATTGCAGAGACCGGGTGGCGTCTTGCAGTTCTTCGATCGTGCCGGTCAGTTGCGGCAGGCTGGTCGTCGCAAAGTCACCCAGCGGACGCTCCAGACCCGTAATCGAACGGTTGGCAGAGGCGATCGCCGTGCGGGCCTCCGCCGTCGCCGAGTTGATATTAGCGATGGCTTGGCGACCGTCCGTATTGATGATCTGACGCGTGTCGACGGCTAGGGCCTGATATTCCTTCACCGCCGCGTTGGCGTTGGTCACGGCCTCTTCCAACTGCTGGAAGATGGCCTTGCGGGCTTCCAGTTCGGTCGTCAGGGCCTCGACGTTCTTCACACTGGTGGAGAAGCTGCGGATATTGTCATCGGACATGACGCGGTTGATCCGGTTCAGCGCATCCACGGTCTGGGCCAGAACCGTGCCCGAACCACTCAACAGTTCAGCGATCGGCGACGGCTGGCTTTGCAGCACGGGCACGACATTATCCGGATACTGCTCTTTCAGCAGGGCGCTGTTGGGCGAACCGGCAGTGATCTGGATGTAGTTCAGGCCGGTGATCCCTTGCGGCTCCAGCTGCGCGCGCGAGGTGACGCGCACCGGCGTCGTGCCGTCCACGCGGACACGGGCGATGACCTGGTCGCCGCGCTTGGTGTCGATGTTCAGGTCGGTGACCTCGCCGACGCGGATGCCGTTGAAATGCACCTCGCCGCCTTCGGACAGGCCGTTCACCGGCCCATAGAAGACGATATCGTACATGTCGTAGTCGCTGTTGAACTGCAGCCGGGCCAGCCAGATGGTGAACACCGCCAGGGCCGCCAGAAGGGCGACGGTGGCGATGCCGACGGCCGCGTAATGTGCGTCTCTTTCCATGATCCGCTCTCCTCAGGCGGCAGACTTGGTGGCTGCGCGTCCGCGCGGCCCCAGGAAATATTCTTTGATCCACGGATGGTCGGAGCCTTCCAGCTCCCGCACCGTGGCCTTTTCCACGACCCGCTTGTCCGCCAGCACCGCCACCTTGTCACAGATGGCGTAGAGCGTATCGAGGTCGTGGGTGATCATGAAGACGGACAAACCCAGGTCGTCCGCCAGTTGCCGGATCAGATCGTCGAAGGCGGCGGCGCCGATGGGATCAAGGCCCGCCGTCGGCTCGTCCAGAAACACCAGTTCCGGGTCCAGCGCCAGCGCACGCGCCAGGCCGGCGCGCTTCTTCATGCCGCCCGACAGTTCGGCGGGCTTCAGGTGGTGGTGTTCGGGCTTGAGGCCCACCATGGCGATCTTGAGTTCGGCCAGTTCATAGATGATCGCCTTGGGCAGTTTGGTGTGCTCGACCAAGGGCGAGGCAACGTTCTCCAGCACGCTCAGCGACGAGAACAGCGCGCCCTGCTGGAACAGGATGCCGGTGCGGCGCTCGATGTCCGCCGACTGATCGTCGGTCAGGGTCGCACGGTCGTAACCCAGCACCTTCACCGACCCGCCCTCGGGCTCTTTCAGTCCGATGATGGTGTTCAGCAGTACGGTCTTGCCCGCGCCCGATCCGCCGACGACGCCCATGACTTCGCCGCGCACCAGGTCGAGGTCGAGATTCTCGTGGATGGTGCGCTCGCCGAACTGGCTCAGCAGGCCGCGCACCTCGATCAGGTTTTCTGGTGCTTCGGTCATATGTTCAGCTCCAGGAAGACCAGGGCGAACACGGCGTCCAGGAAGATGATGGCGAAGATGGCTTGAACCACGGCGGCCGTCACGCGCCGGCCCAGGCTTTCGACGTCGCCGGCGACCGACATGCCCTGACGGCAACCGATGGCGGCGATCACGAGGGCGAAGACCGGCGCCTTCACAAGGCCGACCATCAGATGCTGGGCCATGGTGCCATCTTCGACCAGACGCTGGAAGAAGAAGGACGGACCGAGATTCAGCGAGCTCCAGCACACGACCAGACCGCCGACTAGGCCGCCGATCATGCCCATGAAGGTCAGCAGCGGCAGCATCAGCACCAGCGACGCGACGCGCGGGATCACCAGGGCCTGGAACGGATTGACGCCCATGACCTGCATGGCGTCGACCTCCTGGTTCATCCGCATCGATCCGATCTCGGCCGCAAAGGCCGAAGCCGAACGTCCAGCCAACAAGACCGAGGCGATCACCACGGCGAACTCGCGGAACATGGCGACGCCGATCAGCTGAACCGCAAACACTTGGGCGCCGAAGTCGGTCAGCAAATCCACGCCGATGAAAGCGATGACGGCGCCGATGAAGAAGTTGGTGATCATGACGATCGGAATGGCGTCCAGCCCGGCGCGCTCGGCCTGACTGACCCAGGCCGGCCAGCGGATGCCGCCGGGATGTTTGGCGGCTTCCACCACAGCAGCCATCAGCCGGCCCAGGAAGGCCAGCGACAACATGGCCTCGCCGCCGAAATCGTAAACGCCCCGTCCGATCTTGGCGAAGGTGCGAACGAAGGCGCTGGGGCGTTTCGGCGCCGGGGCGCTCTGGCGCTCCAGCAGCTCGATCATGTGATAGATGCGACCGGCCTCCGGTCGATCCTTCCACTGGCTCTTGGACAGACGACCGCTTGAGGCCTGCACAAGGGCGAGCGCGCCTGCGGTATCGAAACGACCGAGGTCAGAGGTATCAATGCTCGCGATATCGCGGCCTTCCAAATCGCGGCTCAGCTCCGTCGGCAGACGGCCCAGCGCCGTGGTCGTCCAGTCGCCGGTCAGGCGCAGACGGGCCTCGCCATCACGATCGACGATTTCGTATGCGGCTTGGTTCATCGGGCCTCTGATGACCGGTCTGACATCACGATTTTCCCCTGCCCCTCTGAACAGACAGCCGAAATCTCTGCCGCGCTAATGGTCAAGCCGGCATTCGATGTCAACGCGCGATGACATTCGCGCGGATGTTTGTCGATCGACCGTGTCGAGATCGCCTCCCCCGATGAAACGTCCAACGGTCACGCTGGCGCTGATGCCAAACGCGGCCGAACGGGATTCGTTCTTGCGTTACCCCATACGACGTTGCACCGCCGCCAGATCCTCAATGAACAACCGTCTCGCCTCGAACTTCGCGGCCTCGTCCGGCAGACGTAACAAATAGGAGGGGTGAACCGTCAGCACGGCGGTCGATCCATCGCTCAGGTCGATCGGCGCGCCGCGTTCCTGCATCACGGCGGGCTTGCGACCCAGCAACGCCAGACCCGCCGTCGCCCCCAGGGCCAGCACGACTTGCGGCTTGATCAGCCTGCGCTCCGAGTCCAGCCACCAGCGGCAGGCCTGAACCTCGCCCGCGTTCGGCGTCTTGTGCAGGCGACGTTTGCCGCGCGGCTCGTGTTTGAAGTGTTTGACCGCGTTGGTGACATAGACGTCGGATCGATCAATGCCGGCCTCGGCCAAGGCTGCGTTCAACACCTGCCCCGCCGGCCCGATGAAGGCGCGGCCTGCCAGATCCTCCTGATCGCCCGGCTGTTCGCCGACGATCATCAGACGCGCCGACTTCGGCCCCTCCCCGCACACGCCTTGCGTCGCGTCGCGGTATAGCGGGCAGCGGCGGCAGGCCTGAACGCCGCTGGCGACATCTTCGAGGTTTTCGGGCACGGCCTCGGCGTCGGGACGCGCCATATGCAGGTCTGGCGCGACGGCGCGCGCGAAACGCGGATTGGGCTGAGGAGACGGCGTGGCGACCATGGTCTCGGTTCGAACCGACGAGGCCGCGACCAGTTCCGGGATCAGGGCGGCTTCCGGCAGGTTCTTCCAATAGGACTTGGCCATCTCCCCCTGCATCGTCTTCACCTTCAGTCGCGCAGGATTGAAGGTCGAGGCGTAGTAGGTCTTCCAGAAATCCTCGATCTCGTCCTCGGCAGGCGCCATGTCGCGGGTCGCTGGCACCCCGAACCGCAGGGCTTCTCCATCCCAGAAGGCCGAACCGTCCGGCGTCAGGATCGACCAGCGCATGGTCGTGAACCGCCGCTGGAAGAAGGGCGCGGTCTTTTCCAAAACCCGATGCGGCGGCTCGAACCACGCCACCCAGGCCTCGCCCAGATCGTCCTGCACCTGGCGAAAGCGAACGAAGGCCTTCATCTTGTGCGAAGCCCGGCTGACGTTCTTGACCCGCTCCAGCGCGTCGGCGACGTCGCGGTCCGAAATGACCTTGATCAGGTCCGGCTCATCCTTCAGCCGCCACAGCAGCCGATACATCAGATCGAAACGGTCAGCGGATCGATGCAGGATCAGCTTCTGGGCTAGGTCCACGAACTCTTTCGGGACGTTGAAAGCTCTGCGCTCATCCGGCGTCGGCGACGCCTCTTCGGCAATCGGCTGATCGAAAAGCCCGCCCTGTTCCATCGTCCCCGCCACGACGAACCGCGCCGCCGCAGGCTCCACACCCGCCAATCGAAACGCGCGCGCCGCTTTCCGCCAGCCGTCGAAGTCCGTCTCACCGTCCAGCGTCGCCACCGCCATCAGAACAGGCTCAACTGCTCGGGCGTGCGGCTGGTCACGCGCGCCTTGAGGTCCGCCGCGTCCGTCAGACCGCCTGGCGTCCAGTCCAGCGCCGTAATGAAAGGCCGAATCTTGGCAACCGATCGCGTCAGTCGTCCGACGTCCTCCAGCCGCAGGGTCCGATAGCGGCGCACCGAGACAATCCGGTCCACAGCTTTCACGCCCAGCCCCGGCACACGGAGCAGCATCTCGCGCGGCGCGCGGTTCACATCGACGGGAAATTGCTCGCGCTTGTTCAGAGCCCAAGCCAGTTTGGGGTCGACCGCCAGATCGAGCATGCCGTTCGATGCCCCCTCGCCAATCTCCGGCGCGGAGAAGCCATAGAACCGCATCAGCCAATCGGCCTGATACAGCCGATGCTCACGCATCAGCGGCGGCTTAGACAGCGGCAGGATCGAACTGGAGTCCGGGATGGGGCTGAACGCCGAATAATAGACGCGACGCAGGCCGTAACCGCCGTAGAGCGAAGCGCTGCGATCCAGGATTTCCGTATCCGGCGCGCCGTCGGCGCCGATGATCAGCTGGGTGCTCTGGCCGCCCGGCGCGAACTTCGGCGGTTTGATCTTTTCACGTTTGGCCGGCTTGGCCGCCTCGACACCAAGGCGCACCTGGCTCATCGCCTTTTTAATGACCCCGACATCCTTTTGTGGCGCAAGTCGCGCCAGCGCCTCGTCGCGTGGAAGCTCAATATTGGCTGACAAGCGGTCGGCATACAGTCCCGCCATCTCCACCAGCTTCGGATCCGCCTCCGGGATCAGCTTCAGATGAATATAGCCCCGGAAATCGTGGACTTCCCGCAGCGTCTTGGCCACCAGGACCAGCTGCTCCATCGTATAGTCGCCGGATCGAATGATGCCCGACGACAGGAACAGACCCTCGATATAGTTGCGCTTGTAAAAGTTGAGCGTCAGGTCGACCACCTCGTCGACATCGAACCGCCCGCGCTCCACGTTCGACGACACGCGATTGATGCAATAGGCGCAGTCGTAGATGCAGAAGTTGGTCAGCAGGATCTTGAGCAGACTGATGCATCGACCGTCCGGCGTATAGGCATGACAGATGCCCATGCCTTCGGTCGAGCCGATCCCCTTGCCGCCGACGGAGTTTCGTTTCGACGTTCCGGACGACGAACACGAGGCGTCATACTTGGCGGCGTCAGCCAGAACGGAAAGTTTTCGACGCAGATCGAGACGGGCCATCGTTCATGATACGTTCCAGAACGATGTTTGGTCCAGCGTTGCCATTTTCTTTTTTGAAACGACGACTTAACGCAGCAGATTGAGCAGCGACGTGCTCTTCAGCGAGTTGATGATCTGGGCCGAAGCCTCGATCGCCACCTGCGCCATTTGCAGGTCGGTAATCGCCCGTGCCGGATCATAGCCGGACTTGTCTTGCATCATCTTCTGCAGGGCGGTCTTCTGATTTTCCTGGGCGTCCAGCGCGGTTTCGACGTGGTTCTGAATCAGACCGTTTTTGGCCGTCTGGTTCGTCAGGCCCGCATTCGCCTTGTCCAGTTCGCCCATCTGCGCCTTGAGAAAAGCGGTGACGTTGGCGTCCGGCTGTCCTGTCAGCGTGCCCGCGCCGGCTGGCGTATAGGTCACGCCGCCGACGATCACAGCCGTGCCGTTCTGGAAGGCCTGAATGTTGCGGAACACCTCGGTCAGCGGCCCGCCGATCTCGCTGGCCAGAAACCCGGTCTCGACCGTGGTCTTCTCGTCGATGCGCGACTTCTGCTTCAAGGTGTCGTTGGCGAAGGTCGCGGCGGTGGACGGCGCCGCCGTCAAATCGGCCATGGTTGCAGCCGTGGCGGGAGCGATGTCGCTTTGGCCGCCCGCAAACAGATATGAGCCCTGGTGTTCCGCATTCAGTCCACCCTGCACCGTCTGAAAGTTTAGACCCAGCTCGATCATCAGATTGTCGATCCGCCCGGCCGCTAGGCTGTTTGCAATGGCCTCGCGCGCGCCATTGCCGCCCTCGTAGATGCGGCTCATAGCCAGATCCTGGGCGCTCAGCCGCGCCTTCACGGCCTCGCCGGTGGAGATGAAGCCCTCCAGTCGCGCCTGTGTCGATGTCAGGCTTGTCAGCTGTTCGGCGCCTCGGCCATAGCCGGACATGTCGGTGGCGATCTTCTCGCTATCGATCCGCTCCTGCGCCTGCTGCGCGCGGCCTTGCGCGTTCATCAGGCTGAGCAAGGCCGACTGGTAGTTCCCGTGGGTCGCGACGCGCGTCATTGCAGGATTCCGATCAGTACGTCGTACATGTCCTTGCTAGCCTGAATCAGGCGCGCAGAGGCGTTATAGGCTTGCTGGAACGTGGTCATATTGACCAGTTCCTCGTCCATGTTCACGCCTTCGGCCGAGGTGCGGCGGCTGTCCGCCTCCTTGGCCAGAGCGCTTGCCGTTTCGCTGCGGGTCTTGGCGGCCGAGGCCTTGCCGCCGATCTCGCCGGCGAAGTCCGCCGCATAGGACGACAGGGTCTTGGTCCCGCCGGCATTGCCGCCGGCTGCGGCGAAGGCGACGTTCTTCTTGCCCACATCCCCCAGCGCCAGGCCACCGCGCCCATCGTTCTTGCTCAGCGCCGGCGTCGCCGCCGCGGCCGACAGGTTCAATTGCGCCAAGGCCAGCTTGCCGGGATCCTGCTGGATGTCGCTGCGCACCGTGTAGGCGCCCGCCCGCGTCGATCCCGTCGCGCCCAGGCCGAACAGTTGCGACATCGAAACGCCGGACGGATCCTGGGTCGTATTGTCCTTCACGACGCTCATCGACGTCGCAGACGGGTCGTAGGCCTTGAATGACAGCTTGCCCGCCGCATCCAGGCTGAAGGCGCCATAGCGGCCGACGCCGGTGATGGGATCGTTCAGCGCGCCCAGCATCTCGCCCATTGTGCCCGTCCCGGCGGGCACGGACACGGTGATGTCACGAAGACGCGCCCCGGACGGACCGGCAAAGCGCAAGGTCAGGCTCTCGCCCGGATCGAACCCATGCTGAGACGTCAGGGTCAGGCCCGTCTCGTAGAAGGTCGGCGTCGTCGTGGCGACCAGGTCGTTCAGCCCGAACCAGTGCGAAAATCCGCGCCCGCCCTTCGTGCTGGGCGAGGTCGCGTCGTCGGCGATGGCCACACCGTTTCCGCCCGCCCCGTCCAGGCGCAGTTGGCCGTCCGAGAAGCTTGCCGTCGCCGTGCCGCCCAGTTGGGCGTTCAGTACGCTGAGGAAGGTGGTCGGATCCGCGGCGGCGCCGTTGATCGTCATTGTGCCGCCGGAAAAGACGATCCGGGCCGAGGCCTGCACCACGCCCGACGCATTGACCGCCGAGATGGTCGTCGTGCCGGTGAAGCCGGTCAGGGCGTTCTCCAGCGACTGGCCGGTGTTGCGCCCCGTCAAGGTGGTCGGTGCAGGAACGCTGCTGTTTGCGTTATGGGCGCGGTTCAGTTCGTCCGCGAGTTTGGCCGTCAACTCACCCAGGCGCGCGGCAGCCGCTGGCGCATCGACATCGCGCATCTCGACCAGACCCCGGATCTGACCGGACGACACGCCGTCCAGCAGCGGCCAGCGCGTGCCGCTGGGCTCGGTGATCATGATGTCGGAGAAGGCCGTCATGGCGTCCACCGTACCGGCCGCCTGGTACGACAGCGTCGCCGCCCCCTCGCCCACCAGGGTCGTGCCTGTGTTGGTGCGAAGCGTCACGCCGCCGTTCGAGCGCGCCTCGACCTTCACATCCATATATTTGGACAGTTCTTTGATCAGGCCGAGCTGGGCGTTCTGGGCGCCCGTCACATCCTCGTTCGTCACCGTGCCGGCGGCGATGGTCTTGTTCAGCTTGGCGATCTGTTCCAGCAGAGGATTGACCGTCTCGACCGCGCTCAGCAGCCGGCCGTCCGCCTCCTGACGCGCTGACTGGATCTGGGACGCGATGCCGGCGGCCTGATTGAAGATCGCCTGGGTCTTGTAGATGGTATCCTGACGCCCGGCCGAGGACGTCGGGCTTTCGGCTAGGGTCGCATAGGTGGCGAACAGCTTGTCGACCTGAGCGAAGAAGTTGGTGTCGCTGCTGGGATCGCCGAACTGGTTCTGGATCTGGTCGTACAGCTCATAGCGCACGGTCTGGCGCGCGGCGTCCGCCCCGGCGCTGAGGCTGGCCGCCTGCAGGAAACGGTCTGTCGCCAGACGCACCCGCGTGACGTCGACACCCGAACCATAGCCATTGGTGACGGCGGCCGACTGATCGGCGACCTTGCGGATGTATCCGGGCGTATCGACGTTGGCGATATTGTCGGCGGTGACGCGCAACTGCGACTGGGCGGTCTTCAGCCCTGAGGTCGCAATGTTCATGATCGAGTTCAGCGACATTGACGCGTCTCCCCCGCCCTACCCGGCAACCGCTGCATCGCGACGCGCAGTTCTTGCCCAGCCACGCGCCACACCCGCTCGCACAAAGCGTTGTTTTTCCACAGGATCATTGATCGGGCGGCCGTCATGATGGGAAAGACGCGCAAAGGTCGGGCCAATCGGATGCAGGCATCCCGCGCGTCATTGATCGTCGGCGGCGCGAAGCCGGGCAAAAAGTGGCGAGAGCGCGGCAATAACGACCGCCGCGCCTCGACCCACAGACCCCGACCCAGTGCTTTGCGTTGTTTTTTCTAGCTTATTTTCTTGGCCCGGACCTTGCGTCGAGGGCGGCGAACTCTTGGGCGCAGCAGGCGCCGTCGTTGCTCCTTACGAAAGCCGCCGCGCTTCCATGTCCACCGCTTCCGCCCTGCTCGCGCCTGCTGCTCCGGTTTCGACCGGAACGTCGGCTGCCGCCCTGGGCGCAGAGTCAGCCGATGCGGGCCTGTTCTCCAGCAAGGTCGCCGACGCGCTGAATGCGAGCGTCCACGGCGCGCCGGTCGAACGGATGACGCCCGGCCGTCTGATGGGCGCTCGGTCTCTGGGCGTCATCATGGGCCAAGCTGCAAGGGCCGAAACGGACACGGTTGCGCCGGGCCTGACGGCTGAGATGAGCGGTACGATCCCAGTCCAGCGCGGCGACCTCGAAACCCCGCCCGCCGCTTCCGACGCGCAAGAGATCGAAACCGACAAGACCGCCAACGACAACGCCGCAGGCGTCGCAGCCGCATCACCGTCTGTCGTCCCTGAACAGATGACGCCGGTTACGCCCGCAACCGCCTCGTCCGCACAATCGACGCCCGTCGAAGCGCCGGTTACCGAGGCCGATGGGTCGGACGCAGGCAATATCGAAACGAAGATCCTGAGAAGCTTGACTACTCCTCAAGCTGGCGCGTCAGCGGAGCAGACACCAGCGCCGACGCCGACGCCCTTTATGGCAGAGGCCTCTGACGTTGATGGTGCAGTAAGGGCGGCTTCACAGCGCCCGAAAGATGAAGCCAAGGCCGAGAACGCATCGGCTGGCACCACCATTAAAGTAGTTGCCGCCGAACCGGGCGACCTTCCCGCCCAAGCCACATCGATCCCAGCTCCAGTCGAGACGAAGCAGACAGCCAAGATCGCAGCTGACAACGACAAGAGCGCGCCCGTCGAGCCCACAATGCCTACCGTGGACATGAAGCATGCGGCCGAGCTCAGGGCTGCATCTCGTCCGACAACCGAGCCCGCCGCCGCTCCAGCGGAAGCCGCTGCTCTAGCAACCGCTGCGTCCGACGCGGCAAAGACCGCTGGCCAGTCGGCACCTGTTGATGCAACCAAGCCGGTCGCCCCATCACCCATCGCTCAGGCGCTGACGGCCGCTCAGATTCCAGCGACCCAAGTCCAGGTTTCCGTCGCGGCGACGGCGCCCAAGCCGTCAATCATCGCTCCGGCCGCCGTCGCCGTCGCGGTGAAGGAAGCGGAATTGGTCGAACCGACCGAAAAGTCTGCGGCGCCCGACCAGCCGAAGGCGGGCGGTCAGGCCGAGGCGCCGAAGCAACCCTCCACTCAAGCTCCTCCGCCTCTGCGCGGCGCCGGCCCTGAAGCGGCGAACGAAACCCGCAACACCTTCGCGCCTTCGATCGAGCCCAAACCGGCCGACGCCGCAACCCCTTCGGCCAAGGTCGAAGGCGACGCCCAACCCACGCCCCCGCCCACAAAGGCGGCCGAAGCGAAGCCCGCCGCCGTGGGCATGTCCGCTCCGGCGACGCCCGACACGCCGATCGCCAGTGCGGTGCCTGCCGACACCCAAGTCGCCCAACAGTCCGCGCAACAGCCCGCCACGCCCGCCCATGCTCCGGGCCTGTCCACCCTGTCGCGCGCCACCCTCGAAACCACCGCCCAGCTCGCCGCGCAGATCGCCCGCAAGCTGGACAGCCGTTCGACCCGGTTCGACATGGTGCTGACGCCCGAAGATTTGGGCCGCGTCGATGTCAGCCTGGAAATCGGCAAGGACGGTCAGCTGTCCGCTCGCCTGACTTTCGACAATCCCGCCGCCGCCGCCGATCTGAAGGGTCGCGCCGACGAACTGCGTCGCCAGCTTCAGGAGGCCGGCTTCCAGGTCGCAGGCGACGCACTCGACTTCTCGCAACGCGATCCATCTGCGGGCGGCGGCGCCTTCGAGCGCCAGCAGCAGCGCAACGCCCTGTTCGCCGGCGGCTCTCGCCTCGCGGCCCAGGCCGACATGCCCATCGTCCCGGCGCCTGGCGCCTGGATCAACCATTCCCTGACGCCTGACCGCGTCGATCTGAAGGTCTGACCCCATGGTCGACGCCGTCACAACCTCCGCCGCAGCGGGCCGCATCACCGGCGGCACCAAGGCCTTGGCCTCGAACTTCGAGACCTTCCTGACCCTGCTGACCACGCAGATGAAGAACCAGGATCCGCTGTCGCCGCTGGATTCAAACCAGTTCACCGCGCAGCTGACCCAGATGGCCGGCGTGGAGCAGCAACTGCTAACGAACGACCTTCTGACCAGCCTGCTGGCCGCCCAGGCCGGCGGCGGTCTGGACAACGCCGCCAACTATATCGGCAAGAGCGTCACCGCCGCCTGGACCGCGACCGAGTTCAGCGACGGCAAGGCCACCTGGGCCTATGAGCTGGGCGCCGACGCGGACAAGGCCACCTTGCAGGTCGTCGACAGCAAGGGCGTCGTCGTCTGGGAAGGCGCCGCGCCCGACAAGAAATCCGGCCTGCACACCTTCAACTGGGACGGCAAGCTGAAAGATGGCGGCACAGCCGAGGACGGCGGGGTCTATACGCTGAAGGTCGCCGCCACCGACGCCACGGGCGCCAAGGTGGATGCCCAGGCCCTGATCCAGGGTCGGGTCACCGGCGTCGAGATGTACAGCGGCGCGCCGTACCTGGTGATCGGCGATTCCATCCTTCCGCTTTCGACCGTGATTTCGCTGAACGAGATCAGGTCCCAGGCGGCGAACGATACCGACGATACGGAGAATCCGAACGTCCCGACCGAGGAGGCGGCCGCATGATGCGATCCGCCGCCTTCCCGATGACCTTCATTTAAGGAGCGTTCACCCATGAGCCTCAACAGCGCAATGCAAGCCGGCGTTTCCGGCCTGGCCGCCAACTCCGCCGCCCTGGCGGCGATCTCGCAGAACATCGCCAACGTCAACACCATTGGCTACAAGCGCACCGCCAGCGAGTTCCAGACCCTGGTCAACAGCCAGTCGGCCGTGGGCGGAAGCTATTCGGCCGGCGGCGTCACGACCAACAGCCGCGCCTTCATCAGTCAGGAAGGCCAGCTTCAGCGGACGACGTCCAGCACCGACCTCGCCGTCAGCGGACAGGGCTTCTTCGTCACGACGACCCAGGCCGAGAATGTCGGCGCCACCGACACCCGCCTGTTCACCCGCGCCGGCGCCTTCACCGTCGACAAGCAGGGCTATCTGAAAAACAGCGCCGGCCTGTATCTGCAAGGCTGGCCGGTGGACTCCAACGGCGAGATCTCGACCGATCCGTCCGACCTGACGCGTCTGCGCTCGATCAACATCGGCTCGGTCGGCGGCACCGCAGAACCCACGACCCGTGTGCAGATCAATGCCAATCTGCGTTCAAGCCAGGAGGCGTCTTCCGCCGCCAGCGCCCAATCCTACAAGGGCGTGTCCGATACGGCGACGCCGGCCGCGACCCACGACGTGTCTGTCCGCTACACCCGCACCGGCGGCAATAGCCATGATCTGGTGATCAAGTCCGGTTCGCAGAAGGTCGACGCCTCGGCGACCTTCGACCCGACCACCGGCGCCATCACCGGACTGACCATCAACGGCGCGAACGCCGGCTCGGCGACCGCGATCGGCACGCCGCCGACCCAGATCCAGTTCACCCCCGCCAGCGGCCCGCCTTACACCGTCAACTTGGCGGATATCGGTCTGGGCAACGAGAACGTCGCCAAGACGAAGTATGACCCCTCGGTCAACTCGATGGCCATGTACAACGCAGACGACGACAACCCCGTCGGCGTGAAGCCCGACTTCAAGATGAACATCCCGGTTTCGGACTCCAAGGGCGGCCAGCGCAATCTGGAACTCCGCTTCCTGAAGAGCGACGAACCGAACATCTGGTACGCGGAAATCGTGTCCGTGCCGGCCAGCGACGTAATCGCAGGCGCACCCTACGCCAATGGCCAGATCAAGACCGGCAAGATCGCCTTCACGCCGTCAGGTCGCCTGGACGTCGACACGATGAAAGCCTGGCCCGCCGGCACGGGTCTGTTCGACGACCCGACCATGGCGACGCTGGACTTCGGCAAGTCCGATCCGAACAATCTGACGATGCCGGCCGGCCAAGTCGCCTGGGCCGACGGTCTGGGCATCGCCGCCCAAGCCGTCACGCTGGACCTCAACACCTCGGCCGGCGGCCTCAGCCAGCTGAACACGGCCTCGGTCGTCCAGTCGACGGTCACCAACGGCACCGCTTTCGGCAATCTGAGCGAGATCAAGATCGACGAAGGCGGGTACGTCACCGCCATCTTCGACAACGGCGTCATGCGCCGCATCGCCCAGGTGGCGGTCGCCACCTTCCCCAGCCCCGACAGCCTGCGTGAAGTGTCCGGCAACGCCTACGCCGTCAGCCTTCAGTCCGGCACCTTTAACCTAAAGGCGGCGGGAACAGGCGGCGCGGGCGAGATCGCGGCCAAGCAGCTGGAGTCCTCGACCGTCGATCTGTCGGCCGAATTCACGGGCCTGATCACCACCCAGCGCGCTTATTCCGCCTCGTCCAAGATCATCACCACGGCCGATGAAATGCTGGCCGAGCTGATCAACATCAAACGCTGATCGGCGAGTAAGTAAGCGTTAGTCTCGATGAATCGTCGCGCAAGCAAGGTTTACAGAGTCGTTCGGGAAGGGGCGGAAGTTATCCGTTCCTTCACCACGACCCTTAAACGGACCTTAGTCGGGGACGCCTACCTTCATGACACTACGGTGTTGGTGAAAGAGGCATAAGCCCATGTTGCAAGAGCGACGCCTTAATAGCAAAGGCGAACAATACGTGGTCGGACCGACTGGCACGCCCCTGACCCTTAACGACCTGCCGCCGTCCAACACGGACCGGTGGGTGATCCGGCGCAAGGCCGAGGTCGTCGCCGCCGTTCGCGGCGGCCTGCTCAGCCTCGACGACGCCCTGGCGAAATATCGCCTGACGGCCGAAGAGTTCCTGGCCTGGCAAAAGGCCATCGACAAATGGGGCATGCAGGGCCTGCGCACGACGCGGATCCAGAGCTACCGCTCCTGAGGGTTTCCCCGAAGACGTTAAGGGCCGCATCCGGCGACGGGTGCGGCCCTTTTCTTTTGCGGGCCTCGAAATCGCACCGGTTCCTCACTAAATGGCCGCGATGACCTTGGTCGAAGATTTCTGCCCCGTTCCCGACATCGCCCGCACCGACATGGATGCGGCGGTCGAGAGCGCGCGGGCGGCGGTCGGCCTGCCGGTCGGCGCGCGCGTTGTGGCCGCCATGTCGGGCGGGGTGGACTCCACCGTTGTCGCGGCCCTGCTGCGCAAGGCCGGCTACGACGTCGTCGGCGTGACCCTGCAGCTCTATGACCACGGCGCGGCTTTGAAGAAAAAGGGTGCCTGCTGCGCGGGCCAGGACATTCACGACGCGCGTCTGGCCGCCGACATGATCGGCATTCCGCACTATGTTCTGGACTATGAAAGCCGGTTCAAGGATGCGGTGATCGACCAGTTCGCCGACAGCTATCTGAAGGGCCAGACGCCGGTTCCCTGCATCCGCTGCAATCAGACCGTCAAGTTCCGCGACCTGCTGGACGTGGCCCGCGACCTGGGCGCAGAGGCGATGGCGACGGGCCACTACGTACGCCGCGCCGTCGCCGGAAACCGCTCGCAGATGCGCAAGGCCATCGACCATTCGCGCGACCAGTCCTACTTCCTGTTCGCCACCACCCAGGACCAGTTGGACTACCTGCGCTTTCCCTTGGCCGATCTGGAAAAGCCCCAAGTGCGCGGCGTCGCCGCCGAACTGGGTCTGAAGATCGCCGCCAAGCCGGACAGTCAGGACATCTGCTTCGTGCCTTCCGGCGACTATCGCACCCTGATCGACCGTCTGCGTCCGCAAGGGCGTGAGGCCGGCGATATCGTGCATATGGACGGTCGGGTGCTGGGACGGCACGCGGGTATCACGGACTACACGATCGGCCAGCGCCGCGGCCTGAACGTCGCCGTGGGCGAACCGCTGTTCGTGACCAGGCTGGAGCCCGAGACCCGTCGCGTCATCGTCGGCCCGCGCGAAGCTCTGCTGACGGCCAGTCTGACGCTGGAAGAAACCAACTGGCTGGGCGACGAGGCGACCATCGTCGAGGCGGCCGAGGCCACCATCCCGGTCCTGGCCCGTGTCCGCTCGACCCGCCAGCCCTCGCCAGCCCGCCTCGCCCTGATCGACGGCGATATCCGCGTCGTCTTCGACGAGGGCGAAGAGGGTGTCGCGCCGGGCCAGGCCTGCGCCCTGTACGACTCGACGGACGCCGAACGCGTCCTGGGCGGCGGCTTCATTCGCGACACGACGGCGGTCGTCGTCTAGCCCCCGACCCAAGTGTGGAGGCGATATGGAGGCGCGGTGGACCTTGGTTGCAGGTTTCTCTCAACCTCAGACACCAAAGATGCACCGGGCTGTTGCACGGCTGTAAACTGCGCATCGCAATGACGGCGTAATCCCCGCCCCGACTAAGCAGGGGATAAATATGCATCGTCAGACCAAACTGCGCCTTCAGCTGCTGCTGGGGACCGCCCTTCTCGCCGCGCCCGTTTCCGCCTTCGCCCAGACCGCGCCGGTCCAGACCGCGCCTACGGCCGCCAGCGCCGAGCCGGCCGGTCTTGACGACATCGTCGTGACCGCCACCAAGCGGGAAACCAACCTGCAAGACACGCCGATCTCGATCTCGGTCGTCAACGCCGAAGCCCTGGCCGATCGCCACGTACAGAGCCTAATGGATCTGGCCGACGGCAGCGTCCCGAGCCTGCGCATCGCCACCTTTGAGGCCCGTCAGTCCGCCCTGACCATCGGCATCCGCGGCATCGTGCCAAACGACGCCAACCAGCCGGCGCGCGAGCAAGGCGTGGGCGTCTACGTCGACGGCGTCTATCTGGCCCGCCAACACGGCCTGGCCGCCGCCCTGCTCGACATCGAGCGCGTCGAAGTCCTGAAGGGTCCGCAAGGCACCCTGTTCGGCCGCAACACCGAAGGCGGCGCCCTGTCGCTGGTGACCAAGAAGCCCACGGGCGTGTTCGGCATGCGCGCCATCGCCGGCGTCGGCAATCTGGAGTCCTACAACTCCGAACTGCACGTCGACTTCCCCGCCCTGGGCGACTTCGCCTTCAAGGTCGACGGGATCATTTCCGTCCAGGGTCCGGTGACCGAGAACATCCTGCCGGGCCAGACGGGCTTTGGCGAGTATGACCGCCGCGGCCTTCGCTTCCAGACGCGCTGGACGCCGGCTGAAAACTTCACCGCCAACTTCGCGGCTGACATCAGCAAGGACAAGAACACCCCGTTCTACAGCCAACTGCTGAACTTCAACCCGAACGGCCTGACCGTCGTGCCGTTCACCTCGGCTACGGTTCCCTCGGGCAGCATTCGGGCCCTGTCGCCCCTGGTTCAGGTCGAAGGCTCCAAGCGCATGACTCAGGCCGACATCGGCGTGCCTCAGCAGTTCAGCGTCGACGACACGCGCGGGATGGACCTGCACCTTTCGTATCGTCCGACCGACTCGCTGGAAATCCGCTCGATCACGGCCTACCGCGACCTGGACGTCGAACAGTATGACAACATCGCCGGCGCCCACCGCCCGCCGGTTACAGGCCCTAACGGCAAGTTCAGCCGCTACTCGCTGGCCGGCTTCTGGCAGCATCAATTCAGCCAGGAACTGCAGGCCGTCGGTTCGCTGGGCGACAGCATCGACTACGTCGGCGGCGTCTTCTACTTCAAGGAAACCGTCTCGGACGACGCGTCCACGCCCTCGACGAACCAGTGGAACGCCGACGGCACGGGCTACACCATCCTGGACCCCACCCCGACGATCCGCGGCTTCCGCTCGCTGGACCGCAAGTCCACCGCCCATTCGGAATCCAAGGCCATCTACGGCCAGGCGACATGGACCCCGGCCAGCATGGACGCCCTGCACCTGACGGTCGGCGGCCGCTACACCTGGGACGACAAGGACGGCAAGCTGGAGGTTGTCAACAACGCCGCCACCAACCTGACCTTTAGCTCCAAGGTCGATCGCTTCGACCCGCTGGTCACCCTGGCCTATGACGTGAGCAACAACATCAACGTCTACGGCAAGTATTCGACCGGCTACCGCGCCGGCGGCGCCTCCTCGCGCTCGCTGACCTATCGCTCGTTCGATCCCGAAGAGGTCAAGGCTTACGAAATCGGCCTGAAGAGCGACCTGTTCGACCGTCGCGTCCGCTTAAACGCCGCCGTCTACGCCATGGACCGCACCGACAGCCAGATCGACTTCAGCCTGGTCACCGTCCAGGGCGCCTCGACCCGCAACACGCTGGAAACGATCAACGCTCCGGGCACCACGAAAATCCGCGGCGTGGAGCTGGAAGGTCAGTTCCGGGCGACCGACAACCTGACCCTGTCGGCCTCCTACGCCTATACGGACGCCAAGGTGCCGGACACGGTCAACCCGTTCAACGGCCAGGTTCAGCAAGTCTTCATCGCCTACACGCCTGAAAACTCGGGCAGCGTCGCCGCCGACTGGAACTCGCCCTTCATGGGCGCGACCCTGAAGGCGCACATCGACGCCAACTACGCCGATGCGGCCCACAGCTTCGAGCAGTTCGCGATCAAGGCCGACTCGTCCTTCGTCGTGAACGCCCGCGTCGCCATCGCCGACATCACGACCCGCGACGGCGGTCCGCTGCTGGAAGTGGCCCTGTGGTCGCGCAACCTGCTGGACGAGACCTACGTCTATCGCCGCGATCCGTCGAACCGGAACACCCTGGGCGACTACGGCAACTTCAACAACCCGCGCACCTTCGGCATCGAGCTGCGCGCCTCCTACTAAGCGTTCCTCCCGAACGAACGACTGGCCCCCTTTCGCCTTGGCGGGAGGGGGTTTTTCTTCGTCTGCGTGAAGGCTTTGCGACGGCGATATGAAACTTCACAGCAGCCGTCCGGTTTTGCTGGACGACGCGACAATCTGGCGCGATGGCGGCTTTCGGAGACGCCATGAGCAGCCTGATCCTGATCGCCGATGACGCCGCCGAGGGCGTCGAAATCCTGGACGCGGCCCTGCGTCGGGACGGCTTTCGCACCGTCGTCGCCGCCGACGGCCAGCAGGCTGCCGACCTGCATGCGTCGCTCAAACCCGATCTCGCCCTGCTCAGCGTCCGCCTGCCCGTGCGCGACGGCTGGGATGTGCTGGGCGAACTGCGTCGGCGCGGCGAAACGCCCGTCATCATGGTCGGCGACCGGGACGAGGCCACAGACAAGCTGCAGGCGCTGCGGATCGGGGCGGACGACTATATCGCCAAGCCGTTCAAGCCGGCCGAGGTCACGGCCTCCATCCAGACCATCCTGCGACGCAGCGGCGGCGGCCGGACCGCCAAGACCCTGCGCGTCGGTCCGCTGGAGGTGCAGTTGGAAAACTATCTGGCGGCGATCCTGACGCCCTCGGGCAAGCGCCGTCTGGACCTGACCCTGACCGAGTTCCGCATCCTGGCCCACATGGCCCGCACGCCCCTGCGCGTCTTCAGCCGCAGCGAGATCATGCAGGCCTGCTTCCCCAATCAGGCGGTTCTCGAGCGCACGATCGACAGCCACGTCAGCCACCTGCGCCGCAAGCTGGACGCCGCCGACGCCGCCGGTCTGCTGACCAATGTGCGCGGGGTCGGATACCGGCTCGAGGCCGAGGTCTGATCGCGCTCACGCCATTACGGCGTAGACCCTAAGCCGATGGCCGTCCGGATCGCCCGCTACGAAGCTGCGGACCGGCGCGGCGTCCATCGGCGGCGTCAGAATGCGCGCGCCACGATCCCACCAGTCGATATGCGCCTGATCCACCGCCTCGGCGCCCTCCAGCGGGAAGTCGACCTCGCAAACCTCGCGCCGATCGCCGGCACGCCGCAGCAACCCTAGCGCCCGGCCCGACGTCAGCTTGAACAAGGCCCGGTCCGGTCCCGCCATCACCGGCCGACAACCCAGCAGGTTGGCATAGAAGCGCGCGCTGATTTCCGGATCCGCGACAGCCAGAAGAATGTCCTCGATCTCGCTCATCAGCCCGGCCCCTTGTGTTTCCGATACGCCGAACCCTAGCCTTCTCTGCTGCCAGTTTCCGTCAGCAGCCGTCGCCCGACCTCGATCTTTCATGCGCCTCGCGCCAGGTCTTCATCAGCGCCTGTCGACGCGTCGGATAGCGCGCCTCCATCACCTCCGCCTCGACGATGCGGTCGGTGCGGAAACTGCGGAAATCACCGCGCAGTTCGCACCAGGCGATCAGCAATCGCACCCGGTCGAAGAAGGCCAGGGCGAACGGCCAGACCACACGCTCGGACGCCGACCCCGCCTCGTCGCGGTAACACAGCTTCAGGCGCCGCTCGGTGCGGATCGCCTTCCTGAGCAAGGCCGGATCGACACGATCCGCCGGGAAGGGTTCGCCCGGCACCACCAGCAGGGCCGAGGTATCCATCTCGTCGCGCAGGTCGGGCGGCAGCACCGCCGAGATCCGTCCCAGCGCCGCCAGCGCCGCATCGCGCATGCGCGGATCGGCGCGATCCGCCACCCAACGCGACCCCAGCACCAGGGCCTCGATCTCTTCCGGCGTGAACATCAGCGGCGGCAGCATGAAGCCCGGCTTCAACACATAGCCGACCCCCGCCTCCCCTTCGATCGTCGCCCCTTGCGACTGCAGGCTGGCGATATCGCGGTAAAGCGTCCGCAGACTGACGCCCATCTCCTCGGCCAACACCTGCCCGCTCACCGGCCGACGATGCCGCCGCAGCACATTCAGCAGATCGAGAAGGCGTTCGGAGCGTGACACCTTGCGATCCTAGCAGCCCTGCTGCCAGAAAGCGTCAGCAGGAATGGGCCTAAGCCACTTCCTTCGGCATCACGTCGCCGACCGTCGGCCGGTTCTCGGCGCGGGTCAGGACCATGTCTCTGGGTTTGACGATCTCGCCGCAGCAGCCGCAGGCGATGCGCGGGCTCAGGGAGTGACCGCAGGTCTTGTGGATCATGTCGATGCCGCTGTCGGCGTCGCCATAGACGTGCTTGTTGCCCCAGCCATGCAGGGTGACCAGAACGCCGTACAAATCCTTGCCCTTGGCGGTCAGGACATATTCGTTGCGCGGCGGGCGTTCGGAATAAAGACGCGGCTCCAGCACGCCATGCTGGACCAAGCTTTTGAGCCGGGCGGCCAAGACGTTGCGCGCGACGCCCAGATTGTCTTGCCACTGTTCGAACCGGCTGACGCCGTTGAAGGCGTCGCGAATGACTAACAGGGTCCAGGGATCGCCGATCACCTCAAGCGTGGCGGCGATGGAGCAGCTTTGGCGGCTGTAGTCGGCGGTGCGTCCCATAGGCGCGAAAGTGACGCCACGTCATGCATTTGGCAAGGGTTGCAAATCCGAACGCTCCAAGTCAGTTTTGTTTCACAACGGACGCGCAAGCCTCCCGGTTCGCGGCCTTGTTCTTTGGACTTCGGCGGGAGATCTTCATCAGGTCTTCCGCCGCTTCTTCGCCTGACGCAGGATTGCGCAATGACGCCGCCCATTTCCCTCGATGCCGCCCTTACATTCCAGCTCCTCGACGATGGCGGTTTGTCCGCGCCTGTGCCGGGTCATTTTTCAAATGGCCCATCGAGCATGACGCCGGAGAAGGGCTTTCCGTTCGGCGGGCTGCTGGCGGCCCTGTGCGCTCAGTCGATGCGACAGGGACTGGCGCTGACCGCGCCCCTTCGAACCCTGTCGGTCCAATATCTGTCAGCGGCAAGGTTCGGCGAACAGGTCGCCTTTCGCCCTCGCCTGCTGCGCGGCGGCCGCAATGTTCTGTATGCCGCGGTCGAGGCCGAGCAGGACGGCCGCATGACCCACCACGCCACCGGCACCTATGGGCTGGACGCCGCGCCGGCACCGCTGACGCCGTTGCACGCGCCGCCCCCGCCGCTGGACAGGCTGGACCCGAAGGCCACGATACGCGGGCCGATGTCGCCGCACTTCGCCCAGCACGTCGAATACCGCTTCGACGGCGGCCCCAACATCCTGGGCGGCAATGAGGGTAAACCGGTGATCGAGCGCACCTGGATGCGGATGGCGGACGGCCGCCCCTTGGATGAGGTCGGCCTGTGCTACCTGCTGGACGCGCTGTATCCGCCCGCCTGGACCGCGTCCAAAACGCCAGCCGCCATGACCACCGTCGATCTGCGCATCGACGTCCTGACAGATCCGACGCCGCAGACCGCGCCGGGCGGCTGGGCCTTCTTCGAGTTCAGGATGCTGGACCTCGGCCTGGGCTGGACGGTGGACGAGGCGATCGCGTGGGGCGCTGGTGGAACGCCGCTGGCCCTCTCGCGCCAACGCCGCAAACTGCTGCCGCAACGTCCCGCCTGAAGTCAGCCCTCATTCATCATTATCGACGACTATTCCAAATCTCTGGAGTGTCGCCCATGCGTCGTCGAAATCGCCTCGTTTCCGTATCCCAAGTCGTCGTCGTGCTGGGCGGTTGTCTGATGCTGCAGGGCTGCCTTGTCGGCGCCGTCGTCGGCGGGACCGCTGCGGTCGTCGGCGGGACGGCGAAAGCCACCGGCGCGGTCGTCGGCGCCGGCTTTGACGCCGTCACCACCTCGGACGAGGAAACCAAACTGCGTCGCGAGCGTGAACAGCGCGACTATGAACGCGAACAACGCCGCTGCGAACAGCGCCAGCGTCAGGGCAAACGCTGCTAGATCAGAGACTTAGAACGCACCGCTCGTTGATCGTCGGCCGCGCCACCTGAATTCGGCAAAGACCTGGCCACTCGGGTTTCAGCGTCTTGGCGAACCACAGGCACAGGTGTTCCAGACTGGGCAGTTCTAGTCCCTCGTGCTCGTTCAGCATACCGTGATCCAGGGTTTCCGCCGCCGCCTTCAGCGCGCGGTCAAGCGCGCCCAAATCCGCGACCCAGCCGTGTTCGACATCCAGCACCTCGGACCGCACCGTCGCTTCGACCGTGAAGGAATGACCGTGGACGCGGCGATAGATGCTGCCCTCGGGCTCGTTCGGGAAGTGATGGGCGGCGTCGAAGGTCGCCTGTTTGGTGATTTCGAAGACAGGCATTAGCGGACGCCGATGTATTTGTGGGTCTGGACGCTCAGGCGCCACTGCGGGTGGGTCAGGCAGTATTCGATGGCGGCGGCGGTGTTTTCGACCTGATCCGGCCCGTCCATCGGCTGGAGCCAGAACCGTTCGAAATCCAGATGCTCGAACCGATCCGGCATGGCCTTGGGCTGGGGGAAGACCAGTTTCAGCTCGGCGCCGTGCGTCTGCATTACATCCGCATCGGCTTTGGGACTGATGCAGATCCAGTCGACGCCGTCCGGTGCCGCGATCGTCCCGTTCGACTCGATGGCGATCTCGAAACCGCGCGCATGCAGCGCGTCGATCAGCGGCGCATCCAACTGCAGCAAGGGCTCTCCGCCGGTGCAGACGACCAGTTTCGGATCGCCTTCACGCCCGCGCCACATCGCCGCGACGTGATCGGCCAGCAGATCCGCCGTCGCGAACTTGCCGCCCTCGTCCCCGTCCACCCCGACAAAGTCGGTGTCGCAGAAGGTGCAGACGGCGCTGGCCCGATCCTGCTCGCGACCGCTCCACAGATTGCAGCCGGCGAACCGCAGGAAGACCGCCGGCCGCCCCGCCTGTCCGCCCTCGCCCTGAACCGTCAGGAACACTTCCTTGGCCGAATAGGTCATCGCCCCGACGCCCATTCTTCATAGCCGGCCGCACGCAGTTCGCAGGCCGGGCAAGACCCGCAGCCATAGCCCCAGGCGTGTCGATGCGTCCGGTCGCCCTGATAGCAGGTGTGGCTGTCCTCGATGATCAGCTCGATCAGCCTGTCGCCGCCGATCCTGTCCGCCAGTTCCCAGGTCTGAGCCTTGGTCAACCACATCAGGGGCGTGTCGATGACGACCGGCTTGTCCAGCCCCAGCGACAGCGCCCGCGCCATCGCCTCCATGGTCTCGTGTCGGCAATCCGGATAACCCGAATAATCCGTCTCGCACATGCCGCCGACCAGCACGTCCAGCCCGCGCCGATCCGCCAGCGCCGCGGCTGCAACCAGGAAGATCAGATTGCGACCGGGCACGAAGGTCGTCGGCAGGCCGCGCGCGTCCATTTCGATCTTGCGGTCGGCGGTCAGGGCGCTCTCGGCGATCCGGCCGTATCCGGTCAGGTCCACCACATGGTCATCGCCCAGGCGATCGGCCCATTGCGACAGAGCCGGCTTCATTCCGTCGCGCACCGCCTGACGCGCCTGCATCTCAACCAGGTGGCGCTGGCCATAGTCGAACCCGACCGTCTCCACCCGCTCGAACCGCTCCAGCGCCCAGGCCAGACAGGTCGCGCTGTCCTGCCCGCCGGAGAATAGAACCAGGGCCGTCGTGCTAGCGGTGGGGGAGGTCTTTTCCAGGATGACGCTCATGACGAATCTGCGGTCGGCCGGTCGGCCGCGCGCATGCACAAAGGGATGGGGACCCAGATGGGTCGGGCGGGCCTCATACACCAGACCCCGCGCGTGAGCAAAAGGCGGATTTGCGTCTTGGAAGATACAGCTTAACCAATCCGCAAGCGATTTCGGCTTTTACTCACAATGAGTAGGAGTTCCAGGCAGTATGCCGACCATCGAGACCCTTTCCGAGCGTCCAAAGCCGGTTGCGCCGACGACTCTCGGCTGCGAGGTTCTGGCGCGTTTCGAACGCGAGCCGGATACGCTGGTCATTCCCGTGGTCGATGGCGACCGTCCCGTCGGCCTGGTCGAACGCACCGCCTTCCTTCAGAAAATCGCCGCCCGCTTCGGCCACGCCCTTTACGATCTTCGCCCCATCACCGTCGCCATGGATGCCGAGCCGGCCGTGGTCGAGGGCGGCGTCCGCATCGACGCCTTTTGCGACATCATGCTGAAGGGCGGTCCGGCCGCCCTGCTGCGCGGGTTCATCGTCACGAAGAACGGCGCCTACTGGGGCGTGGGCACCGCCGCCACCCTTTTGCAGGCCGTCAACACGCGTCAGCGCCAGCAGAATGCGGAACTGGCTGAACAGGCCGCGATCCTCAGCGACACCCGCGCCCAGGCCATCGCCGCCGCCCGCGCCAAGAGCCAGTTCCTGGCCATCATGAGTCACGAACTGCGCACGCCGATGAACGGCGTCCTGGCCGTCGCCGAACTGCTGCGCCGTCAGCCGTTGAATACGGCGGCCCAGGCGCACGTCCAGACCATCATGGACTCGTCCGAGACCTTGCTGCGCATCCTTCAGGACGCGGTGGACCTGTCCAAGGCCGAGGCCGGCGAACTGGAGCTGAAGACCGAGCCGACCGCCCTGCGCGCCGTCATGGACGACATTCAGTCGATGTGGGAGCCGCGCGCCTCTCAGGACGGCGTGACCCTGCTCGTCGGCTATGAAGGCGACACCGAACTGGCGGCCGTCATCGACGGCATGCGCCTGAAGCAGGTGTTCAACAACCTGATCGGCAATGCGCTGAAGTTCGCTCGCAACGGCGTGGTCGAGGCGGGCCTCAAGGCCTGGGTCGAGGGCGACCGCATTCGGATGGAAGCCCGCATTCGCGACGACGGCCCGGGCGTCGAGCCGGAACGTGTCGATTCCATATTCGAGCCCTTCGTTCATGGTTCCGGCCCCGACGGCGCCGGCCTGGGCCTGTCGATCTGCCGTCAGGTGATCGACCGAATGGACGGCCGAATCTGGGCCGAGAACAACAAGGGACGCGGCGCGACCTTCGCCTTCGATCTAACGGCGCCACGCGCGGTGGTCGAGGTGGAGGCGCAATCCAATGTGTCGGACCTGTCGGGCCTCGATTTGAAATCCGCGCCGCACATTCTGATCGTCGACGACAACGCCACCAACCGCGTCGTCGCCCAGGCGCTGTGCGAGATGTTCGGCTGCAGCTCCGAACTGGCCGAAGACGGCCTCGAGGCGCTTCAGGCCGTTCAGGAAAGCCGCTACGACCTGGTTCTGATGGACATCAAGATGCCGCGGATGGACGGCGTTCAGGCGACGCAGGCCATTCGCGCCCTGCCCGGGGCCGTCGGCCGCGTGCCGATCGTGGCCCTGACCGCGAATGCGGACCCCGAAGACGCCAAACACTATCTCTCGATCGGCATGGCCGCCGTGGTTGAAAAGCCCATCAAGCCCGAACGCCTGCGTATGGCGATGAACGCCGCCATCTCCGCCGCTCACGAAGACGCCCAACAGCAGGACCAATCCGGTCGCGCCGTCGCCTGATCCTCAGTCCGGACGAACGTCCAGCGCCTCTTCGTCCTCTTCGTCATAGCCGACCAGTCGCAGGGCCCTCGCCTTCTGGCCGTTGATCTCGGCCCAGCGCAGCAGGCCCTCCTCGCGGCCGTGAGTGATCCAGATTTCCTCCGGCTTGATCTCGGTGAAGGTCGCGGTCAGTTCGTTCCAGTCTGCATGATCCGACACCACCAACGGCAGTTCCACCCCGCGCTGCCGCGCCCGCGCCTTCACCCCCATCCAGCCTGAAGCAAAGGCCGTGACCGGGTCGGCGAACCGACGCGCCCATCGATCCTGGATGGCGGATGGCGGTGCGATAGCGACCTCGCCGCCCAGCGCGTTCTTCGGCAGATCACGGGTTGGCGCCAGCGGGCCAAGATCGACCCCTTCTCTTTCGTACAGGGCGTTCAGCCGCTCCAGCGCCCCGTGGACATAGATGGTGCGGTCCCATCCGGCCTCGCGCAGCAGACGGATGATCCGCTGCGCCTTGCCCAGCGCATAGGCGCCGACCAGATGCGCCCGCTCGGGAAACTGTCCCAGCGACCGCACCAGACGCCCGACTTCCTCCTCCGCCGGCGGATGGCTGAAGACCGGCAGGCCGAACGTCGCCTCTGAGATGAAGACGTGGCAGGGCACAGGCTCGAACGGGGCACAGGTCGGATCGCGGCGGCGCTTATAGTCGCCGGACACGACCATGATCAGCCCCTTCCAGCGCACCTCGACCTGGGCCGAGCCAAGCACATGGCCGGCGGGGGCCAATCTGAGATCGACCCCATTGATCGCGGTCGCCTCGCCGTATTCCACCGATTGGGGCTGCAAGGTGAAGTCCGCGCCATAACGTTCAGCCATGACCGCCAGGGTCTGGCGCGTCGCGAGCACACTCCCATGACCGGCGCGCGCATGGTCGGCATGGCCGTGCGTGATGACGGCGCGATCCACCGGCCGAACCGGGTCGATGTAGAAATCTCCCGGCGGACAGTAGAGGCCAGCGGGCGTGGGGTGCAGCAGGTCTTCGGGGCGGATCATCTTGCGGTAACGCTCTCGACGCCGTCGGGTCGCCGCCCCATAGAGGATGGCCGCGAAAATCGGCGCAACAGGTTCAGTCCGCACGATGCACGAGAGTTTCCTGACCACCATCCTGCCGCAACTGGCCGCCGGCGCCGCCCACACCGGCGCCTTGGGCTTCACCTTTGACGGCCTGCACGACGGCGAGCCCCGCATCCGCGTGCCGTGGCGCGAGGATCTGGTCGGCGATCCCGACAGCGGCGTCTTCGCCGGCGGGCTGGTGACGACCTTGCTGGATCATATCGGCGGCTTGGCCGTGTGGACCGCGATGGACGCTTTCCAGCCCATCGCCACCCTGGATTTGCGCGTCGACTACATGCGCGCGGCAAGGCCGCGTCGGGACCTGCTGGCGCAGGGCCTGTGCTTCCGACTGACGCCCAGCATCGCCTTCGTGCGCGCCTGGGCTTTCGAAGACGACCCCACTGACCCGGTCGCCGCAGCGCAAGCCGCCTATATCCTCAACCAGACCCGCGAGCGGGCGCCCCTTGCAAAGGGAGCGGCGGCATGACCGACATACTGAACCGCATGCCCTACGCTCGCTTTCTCGGCCTTCAGACCTTGGTCAGCGGCGACGAAGTCACCGTCATCATGCCCTTCGACGACAAGCTGATCGGCAATCCGATGTTGCCCGCCCTGCACGGCGGTTCGACGGCCGCCCTTCTGGAAATGACGGCGATAGCCCAGGTGGCGCTCAGCTTTCCTGGTCCGCGACTGCCCCGCCCGATCAATGTCACGGTGGCCTATCTGCGCACCGGCAGACCGATTGACGTCTTCGCCCGTGCTCGCATCAGCCGGGCGGGTCGTCGCGTGGCCCATGTGCATGCGGAGGCCTGGCAGGAAGAACGTCAACAGCCGATTGCGTCTCTTACCGCTCACTTCCTATTGGACAACCAGGACTGATCACCGCGCACTAAAGCGCTGATTCGTCTCTACTTCCCGTCTTCACTGCGTTTCAACGCCGTTCTTACGGCGGCGCTTCAACGCGCGATTGCCGAAATGGTAAAGATTGCTCTACCAAACAGGGTTAAGACGTGATAACCATACGGTTCTTGTAAACCTGTCTTTGAGGGGCTTTCATGGACCGCACTGAAGTCGTCACCAGCGTTGCTGGCGATCTGCATGCTACCGAACTCGCGATCGACGCCGCGATCACCCAGGCGACCACGCTGGTTCAATCCTTCATCGGCGCTCGCGCCGCGCTTTCGCTGTCGCCTGTCTCCGGCACGGTTTCGCAAGCCAAGGCCATGGAAACCATCGCCGCCCTCTCGGCCGCGCGCGAGTCCATCGTGGCCTGCCACGCCGAGCTGCAAAAAGATCACCGCCGCCTCGGCTACGGCACCTATGCCATCGGTCCGGTCGCCAAGCCGGACGATTGGTTGGACCCGAAGGAAACTCGCGGCCACCTTCGTTCGGTCGGGTGAATTCTTAGTAAGCTTCACTGAGCGACATTCCCGCCCAAGCGGAAATGCGGCATAGTCGCCCCCGTGCACACTGCACGGGGGCGATTTGCATGCTGAACGTGGGATATGCGATCGCTGGCGCGATTTTTATGATCAGCATGGCCCTTTTCGCGTTCCTAAAAGGAGGAACGCGAGAGAAGATTGGCGCCGGATATCTGATCGTAGCTTGGTTCGCGTCTTTACTCGTTCAAGAACACAACGATTTTCGCGGACTGCCCATCGGCATGTTTTTAGTCGATATTTTTTCGCTGCTGTTCTTCGCGTCACTCGCTTGGCGTGCCCCCAGGTCGTGGCCCGTGTGGGTGACGGGGCTTCAGCTCGTCACTGTGATGGGCCATGTAATGATCTTGACGAACAAGACGGTGCCGATTGCTTCTCTTTACACAGTGATGAATTTGGTTGGTTACCTCATCATTTTCTGCATCGGTTTGGGCACGTTCTGGGCTTGGCAAGACCGGAAGGCCGCCAGCCAGCACACCGCTGGCGTTAGGTAGAAATTCCTACACCAGTCTACTAGGCTGCTCCGACTCTAGCTCGGTGTCGCGATGCCCCTATCTCATGCCAAGCTTTGGAAAGCCGTCGACGCCTTGGCACGGCGTGAAGGGCTGACGCCGTCGGGGTTGGCGCGACGGGCCGGTCTGGATGCGACGAGTTTCAATCCCTCAAAACGCTTCGGGCCTGGCGATCCGCCTCGTCCGCGCTGGCCCTCGACCGAGAGCATGACACTGGTGCTTCAGGCGACAGGCCTGTCGCTGTCGGAGTTTGCGGTGTTGGCCGAAGACGCGCCGGAGGCGCCGACCAGCGTGCCCTTGCTGGGTCTCGCCAAGGCGGGGCAGGACGGTTTCTTCGACGACGCCGGCCTGCCGGTGGGCGAAGGTTGGGATCAGACCGACCTGCCGCGCGCTAAGGACACCCTGTTCAGCCTTCAGATCACCGGCGATTCGATGTCGCCCCTCTATCGCGAAGGCGACCGCGTCATCGTGGATCAGGAAGCGACGCAGGTTCGACGGGGCGATCGCGTCGTCGCCCGCCTGACCAGCGGAGAAACCGTGGCAAAGGAGCTCACCAGCCTGACCAGCCGCGCCGTCACCCTGGCCTCTATCAATCCCGACTATCCGCCAAGGATCGTGCCGCGGCGCGAGATTGAATGGATGGCCCGCATCCTCTGGGTCAGCCAGTAGCGCGCAGCAAAAACCCCGCCCGGCGAACCGGACGGGGCTTTAGATCGATGGCGAACTGAACTCAGTTGGCCGTGACGTAGTGGGCGTTCACCCAACCGCCGCCGGCGATCTGGACCCACTCACCTTGCGAACCGATGGCGGTGAAGGGCTGACCGGCCGAAAGCGTGCCGGCCTGGCGATAGTTGGTGCCGGGGCCGCTGCGGATGCGCAGGTTCGACGAGGCGCGATACTGGGCGCCGCTGGAAGCCGACGCAGCACGAGCGCGTTGCTGGTTGCAGCCGATATAGGAACCGGCGGCGGCGCCTGCGCCCGCGCCGACGATGGTGCCGGCCGTACGCTCGTTGCGAGCGAGGTTCGAGCCCACCACGCCACCGACGACGGCGCCGATCAGAGCGCCTGCACGTTGGCGACCGCCCGGGGCGTCACAGTTGGTCACGCCGTTGGCCTGAGCCTGGGCGGACATCGGGGCGGCGGTCACCATGGCGGCCAAGGCGGCAGCGGTGGCCAGACCTGTCTTGAAAATCTTGTTCGACATAACTCTTCTCCTGTCAGCGCGTTTGCCGATGAGGGAAGAATGCACGGACGAACCTGAAGGCTCCCGGAGCTTCGCCGTTATTTTCCGTTCATCTTCGTTGCGCGTGCGGCTTGCCGGCGCGCCACCAGCCGCTTGGCCGCATCAATGTCGCGTTCGATCAGGTGTTTGCGTCGGGCGAACTGGAAGTCCAATACCCTCGCCCAGAGATGCAGCATGCGGTCGTGCGAGATGAAGACCGTCACGGCTTCGACGGGCGGGGGCGGACCCCAGGCTTTGGCGAGCTCATCCAGGTGCTGGACGGTGGCGTCGTCCGTCATGGGTTCACACCCGACGATCCAGTCCCAACTGCAAAGTTCGGGCCGCCGCGTGATCAGATCGACAGTCGCTTCCAGCACTCGGTCGGCGGGGCCGGCGGAGGCTATGTCGACCAGCAGGATCTTATTCGTCTCGTCGATCTCGTAACGCAACGTCGCCCCTCCCCTGGCTCCGTCCATCCAAGAATGGCATCACTCAACAACCCTGACGAAGCATCAAGGTTGCGCCAGTTCTCCGTTTGCGCCCGCCTCGATCAGGACGATCGTCTGCGGCAGGCCGTAGATAGCGGCGAACGAACCGAAGCGCGGCCCCTGGCTGGCGCCCAGCAGCACCTCGTAGAGCGCGCCGAACCACGCCCGCAGCGGCTCGAACGCATGCGCCTTGCCGACAGCATAGACCTCGTTCTGGATCAGTTCGCCGTCGGTGGTGTCGGCCGGCAGCGCCTTCAGCCGTTCGGCCATGTCCAGCAGCGCCGCCTTCTCCTTGTCGTCCGGCAGGCGGTACGACTTCGAGGGCTTCACGAAGTCCTCGTAGTAGTTCAGCGCGTGGTCCATCAGCCGGTCCAGCAGCGGCTCGTTCTCGGGCGTCGCGTCAGGCAGGTATTTGGCGAAATAGGCCCACAGCTGCTCCTTGGTCGAGGCGTTGGCCACGCCGACCAGGTTCAGCAGCAGGGCGAAGGACACCGGCGACGTGTGGGTCGGCGGATCGCCCGCATGGATCGACCAGACGGCGTTGTCGATCCGCTTGGCCGGCTCCTGGGTCTTGTAGCTTTCGATGAAGGCCAGATAGTCGTCGATGGCGCGCGGAATGACGTTGAAGTGCAGGCTCTTGGCCGACTTGGGCGACTGGAACATGTACCATGACAGGCTCTCGGGCGTGCCGTAGCGCAGCCACTCGTCCATCGTCAGGCCGTTGCCCTTGGACTTGGAGATCTTCTTGCCCTCGATATCGAGGAAAAGCTCGTAGTTGAAGCCTTCGGGCGGGGTGCCGCCCAGGGCGCGGCAGACCTTGGAGCTTTCGCGCACGCTTTCAATCAGGTCCTTGCCCGACATCTCGTAGTCGATGTCCAGCGCGACCCAGCGCATGGCCCAGTCGGGCTTCCACTGCAGCTTCACATGGCCGCCCGTGACCGGAACCTCGGTGCGGTTGCCCGGTTTGCCTGCGGGGTCTTCGAAGGTGATCGTGCCCTTCTCGACATTGCGCGCTAGGGTCGGAACCTGCAGCACATGGCCGCTGATCGGGCTGATGGGCAGGAAGGGCGAATAGGTGGCGCGGCGCTCTTCGCCCAGGGTCGGCAGCATGATGGCCTGGACCGCGTCGAACCGTTCCAGAAGCGTCAGCAGCGTCGCGTCGAACCGGCCCGACCTGTAGGTCTCGGTCGAGGACATGAACTCATAGTCGAAGCCGAAGCTGTCGAGGAAGGCGCGCAGGCGGGCGTTGTTGTGCGCGCCGAAGCTGTCGTGGGTGCCGAAGGGATCGCGCACCCGCGTCAGCGAGAGATTCAGGTCCTCGCGCAACATCTCCGGGTTCGGCACGCCTTCCGGCACCTTGCGCAGGCCGTCCATGTCGTCGGAGAAGGCGATCAGGCGCGTGGGCCAGTGGTCGCCGGTCAGGGCGCGAAAGGCGTTGCGCACCATGGTGGTGCGGGCGACCTCGCCGAAGGTGCCCATGTGCGGCAGGCCCGACGGGCCATAGCCGGTCTCCAGGATCACCGGGCGCTGCAAGGCGGGAAAGGCCGCCAGGGCTTCATCCGCCTTGCCGGCGTCGATCAGGGCGCGCGCTTCGGCTCGCTCGGTCTCGCCCAGCCGTTTCTTCAGAACATGGGCCAGCAGGTTGCGGGCTTGTTCGAAGGGCCAGGACTTGGCCTCGCGGGCGAGGGTTTCGAGGTTCTGAAGCATGGCGGCGGTTTGCAGTCTGCATCCCGCCCGGTCAACCGCGATCAGGCTTTGGCGGCGATTACGATGATCTCGACCTTGTAGTCGGGCGACGCGAGCCGGCTTTCGCCCGTGGCACGGGCCGGCGGGTGGGCGGTGTCGACCCAGGCGTCCCAGACGCTGTTCATCGCCTCGAAGTCGGCGATGTCGGCCAGCCAGATCTGGGCCATCAGAATCTTGGACTTGTCGCTGCCGGCCTCGGCCAGCAGGGCCTCGATCTCGGCCAGCGCCGTTCGGGTCTGCGTCGCCACGTCGTCGCCGGGTTCGCCGACCTGGCCGGACAGATAGATGGTGTCGCCGTGGACGACGGCCTCGCTCATGCGGGCGCCGGGCTGGATGCGGGTGATCATGGGCTAGGGTCCTTCGAAAACGTCCCTCACCTATCGCCGCCGGGGCCCGGCTGTCGAGCGGCTAGCGGCGGTAGAACCGCGAGACAGTCAGGCCGACGACCAATGCGCCGGCGCCGACGATCAAGGCGTCCTCGATCAGGCCGCTCTTGGTCTGGCCGATGCGGGCCATGGCCTTCTTGCGCCCCGAAAGGGTCAGATAGGCCAGCGGCACGGCCGTGCCGACCGCCAGGCCTGCGCCCAACTTCTCCTTGCCGCGAGGGGCCAGGGCGGCGCCGGCGATGCCCGCGCTCATGACCCGCGCCAATAGGCCCAGGAAGACGGTGCGATCGGGCGCAGTCTTCATCTTGTCGCCCAGCAGTTCGCCGATACCCATGGCCAGGGCGCCGAACTTGAACAGCGGCCGGTTCAGCAGGAAGACGCGGCCGGGCAACGGCTTGTGCGCCAGTTCGGCTGCGGCGAGGGCCGCCATCGGGGTCATGGAACGGGCGCTGGCGACAGCGCCGATGAGGGCGGACGGGAGGAGGTCGAGGGCTTTCATGCCGCCACAACACCCGACCGAACCGGAAGGTTCAGCCCGTTTCAGCCCGTTTCAGGCGCGGGCCGCCAGGACGTTGCGGATCGCCAGGCTGGAGTGGATGCGCGACACCCCCGGCAGACGCGACAGGACGTCCTTGTGGATCACCTCATAGGCGGCGATGTCGGGCGCGACCGCGCGGACGATGTAGTCGGCCTCGCCCGCCATCAGATAGCAGTCGCGGATTTCCGGGTGGTTGCGGACGGCCGCCTCGAACCGGCGCATGTGGTCGTCGGTCTGCTTCTCCAAGGTGATCTCGACATAGGCGACGACGCCGTCGTCGCTGTCGTTGGCCAGGACGGCGGCATAGCCCCGGATCACCCCGCGCTCTTCCAACCGCCGCACGCGCCGCAGGCAGGCGGAAGGCGACAGACCGACGGCGGAAGCCAGGTCCGCATTGCTGATACGCCCGTCTGCGCGGAGCCGTTGAAGGAGACGCTGGTCGAGGGGATCGAGCAGGGACACAAGTTTCCGCCGTTCAGCCGCAGATTATTGCGTCAGACTTCTATCAGTGACCGATCGTTGCGCAAACAGGCAGGATCGTCGATCCATGCGGCGCTAGCTTGCGGCGAATAACAACATTGGGCTTGGAAACGTCACATGCGGGTTCTGGTGCTTGGATCGGGCGTCATCGGCGTCACCACCGCCTGGTATCTCAGCCAGGCCGGGCATGAGGTCACGGTGGTGGATCGGCAGGCCGGCCCGGCGCTGGAAACCAGCTTCGCCAACGCCGCGCAGATTTCGCCGGGCTATTCCGCGCCCTGGGCTGCGCCGTCGATCCCCGTCAAGGCGATGAAGTGGCTGCTGATGCGCCACGCGCCGCTGATCGTGCGGCCGCGGCTGGACATGGCCATGGTGCGCTGGACCGTGGCCATGCTGCGCAACTGCACCCATGACCGCTATGCGCTGAACAAGAGCCGGATGGTACGCCTGGCCGAATACAGCCGCGACCAGATCGACCTGCTGCGCCGCGAGACCGGCATCGCCTATGACGGTCGCCAGCAGGGCACGCTGCAGCTGTTTCGTACCGAAAAACAACTGGCCGACGTGCACAAGGACGTCGATGTGCTGAAGGCCGCCGGCGTGCCGTGCGAGGTTCTGGACCGCACGGGCTGTATCGCGGCCGAGCCGGGCCTGGCCGCCTCCGACGTCGATTTCGTCGGGGGCCTACGGCTGCCGCATGACGAGACCGGCGACTGCTTCCTGTTCACCAACGCCCTGGCGAAGCTGGCGGCGGAGCGCGGCGTGGTCTTCCATACCGGAACCGAGATCCAGTCGATCACGATGACGGACGGTCGTGCGACCGGCGCCCTGACCAGCAAGGGCGCCATGACGGCCGATCTGGTGATCCTGGCGCTCGGTTCCTATTCGCCGATGATGGCCAAGCCGCTGGGTCTCGATCTGCCGGTCTATCCGGTGAAGGGCTATTCGATCACGGCCAAGATCGTGAACGAAGACCGGGCGCCCGTCTCCACCGTCATGGACGAAAGCTACAAGGTGGCGATCACGCGTCTGGGCGACCGCATCCGCGTGGGCGGCATGGCCGAGCTTTCGGGATACAACAACACCCTGCCCGCCGTCCGTCGCGAGACCCTGGCCCATTCTGTCGGCAGCCTGTTCCCGGGCGGCGGCGACCTGGCGAGCGCCAGCTATTGGTCGGGCCTGCGTCCAATGACGCCGGACGGCACGCCGGTGATCGGTGCGACCAAGGTTCCGGGGCTCTATCTGAACACCGGCCACGGCACCCTGGGCTGGACCATGGCGTGCGGCTCGGCGCGGGTTCTGGCCGACATGGTCGACGGCAAGGCGGCCGAGATCGAAACCCGCGACCTGTCGCTGAACCGCTACGGCGCCTGGGCCGGGGCGTTCGCGCCGGGCTACAGCTGAGGTCAGACGTCGGCGGGTAATTTTACCGTCTAAAGAGTCTAATTCGTCTAATCGCGCGCCGGTGGGGCCTTGGCACGCGGACGGGAATTCACCGTCTAAAGTGTCTAATTCGTCTAATCCGGCGGCATCATCCGGGTGACGCGCAGGAGGGATTTCGCCGTCCCTTCCGCCTGAACTTACGCTGTCAAAGATCGCCGGCCAGTCTACCACACGGCCGGAGCGCGGTCGGTTAGACGCCGTTCGGGCGCGAAAACCCGTTGGAAATCAGACAGCGGGGCGCCGACGATGCGCTGGCAGGGTGTCGCGACGTGGCGCGGCGCGTCGGAGCGCCCTATAGAGCGCGCGATGAAGACCGCCGATTTCGATTTCGACCTGCCCGAAGACCGGATTGCGTTGCGCCCCGCCGATCCGCGCGATTCGGCACGGCTGCTGGTGGTGAAAGGCGGCGCGCTGGAAGACCGGATCATTCGCGATCTGCCGGACTTCCTGCAGCCCGGCGACGCCCTGGTGTTCAACGATACGCGGGTCATTCCCGCCCGTCTGTCGGGCGTGCGCCAGCGGATCGGGGCCGAGGGCGAAACCCTGACGGTCGAGGTGGAGGCGACGCTGCATCACCGCGACGCGCCCGACGTCTGGTCCGCTTTCATGAAGCCGGGCAAGCGGATCAAGCCGGGTGATCGGATCCGGTTCGGAAACGCGAGCGACGCCGCCTGCGACCTGGGGCGGCTGGACGCCACGGTGACGGCCAAGGGGGAAGACGGCCTAATCACCTTGACCTTCGACCTGGCGGGACCGGCGCTGGACGATGCGATCCGCGAGGTCGGGGTCATGCCCCTGCCGCCCTATATCGCCGCCAAACGGCCCGAAGACGACCGCGACCGGTCGGACTATCAGACCGTCTTCGCCGAGCATGACGGGTCAGTGGCGGCGCCGACGGCGGGGTTGCATTTCACCCCTGCCCTGCTGGACGCCATCCGCGCCAAGGGCGTCTCGACCCATGCGGTGACGCTGCATGTCGGGGCCGGCACTTTCCTGCCGGTCAAGGCCGACGACCTGGCCGACCACAAGATGCACAGCGAATGGGGCGAGGTGTCGCCTGAAACCGCCGCCGCCCTGAACGCCGTCCATGCAAAGGGCGGGCGCATCGTCTGCGTCGGCACCACCTCCCTGCGGCTGCTGGAAAGCGCGTCGGCCGAGGACGGCGAGATCAAACCCTTCCACGGCGACACGGCCATCTTCATCACGCCCGGCTATCGGTTCCGGGCGGTCGATGTGCTGATGACCAACTTCCACCTGCCGAAGTCGACGCTGTTCATGCTGGTCAGCGCCTTTGCCGGCACGGCGACGATGAAGGCGGCCTATGCCCATGCGGTCGCCGACGGCTATCGCTTCTATTCCTACGGCGACGGATCGCTGCTGTTCAGAGCGTAAAAAGCCCTCAAGCTCTACAGTCCGTCATTCCGGGGCTGAGCGCAGCGAAGAACCCGGAACCCAGGGCACATCCCAACCGCCGACCGAAATCCAACGCCGGATGCGAGCCTCCTGGGTTCCGGGCTCGCCCTTCGGGCGCCCCGGAATGACGGCTGTGGGACGGATATCGGGAATCCAGATCAGGGCCAGAGGCGGCCTGAGCGCCAGGCCTCGCCGTCGCGGTCGAACCGCAGTCGGTCATGCAGGCGGAACGGGCGATCGCGCCAGAACTCGACCGAGCGCGGCACGACGCGCCATCCGGTCCAGTGGGACGGGCGCGGCACCTCCTGACCATCGAAACGCGCGGTTTCGCGGCCCACGGCCTCTTCCAGCACGGTGCGATCCGACAGGGGCCGGGACTGGTCCGAGGCCCAGGCGCCGATGCGGCTTTCGCGCGCGCGGCTGGCGAAATAGGCGTCGGCCTCGGCCGGCGTGACCGGCTCGACCGCGCCGCGCACCCGCACCTGGCGACGCAGGGATTTCCAGTGGAAGGTCAGGGCGGCGGCCGCGCAACCGGCCAGTTCGACGCCCTTGGCGCTCTCGCTGTTCGAATAGAAGGTGAAGCCCCGCGCATCGACGTCCTTCAGCAGGACGATCCGCGCATCGGGCAGGCCGTCAGCGTCGATGGTCGACAGGGTCATGGCGTTGGGATCGTTCGGCTCGTGCGCCCTCGCGTCCGCCAGCCATTCGACGAAAAGGCCGATGGGTTCGGGGCGGTCGAAGATGGTCTCGTCGCCATTGGCGGCCAGGGCGGCGGCATAGTCGCGGGCGTATTCCTCACGCGACGGGCTGGGCGGGATCACGGAAGCGGTCATGCGAGTGATGTAGTGGTTGCAGGAGCGGCTGGAAATGATCGAGGTCAAAAACGGGCGTGTCGCCATCAGGGTTAACCGCCCATTGACCCTGATGGGCGAACGGTGACGGCATGAACGCGCCTGTTTCGATTTCAGATGTGTCCGGCGTCCGCGAGGCCCTCTCGATCCTGGGCCTAGAAACGGATGCGCGCGGCGATGTCGATGCGTCGACGCTGAAGGCCGCCTTCCGCACGGCGGTGAAGGCGGCGCGGCCGGATCAGGCGGGCGGCGACGCCGAGCGGTTCCGGCGCGTGATCGCGGCCTATCGGCTGATCCAGGCGCATCAGCCCCCTCGCCCCGCCCTGTCGGCGCCCGCCGCGCGGCCCACGCCGACGCCGGTTCTGGTCCTGTCGCCGATGCAGGCCCTGGCCGGGGGGCAGGTCGAGGTCCGGCTGGGCGCGCGCACGGTGCGGGTCACGGCGCCCAGGGGCCTGCGCAGCGGCGATCATCTGCGGCTGAGACGCGGGGCGGCGGACGGGAGCGATCTCTATCTGTCGGTGTTGATCCGACCCGAGGACGGGCTGTCGGTCGTCGGCGACGATCTGTTCATGACCTGGGCCGTCGAGCGTCGCCTGATGGCCGACGGCGGGCGGGTGGAGATCGAAACCCCTATCGGCACGCGCTCGGCCTGGATCACCGCCGACATGGCCGCGCCGGTGCGGGTGCGGCTGAAGGACCTGGGCCTGCCCGCGCGCGGATCGCGGCCGGCGGGGCATCTGTTCGTGACGCTTGAGCCGTCGTCTGATGTTCCCTCGGCGGCCGAAGACCTGCTGGTGCGGTTCACGCGGGTCTGGACGCAGGAGCGTCTGGCGGCCTAAGTCGGGGCCATGTCGCACAATACCTTCGGCCATCTGTTTCGCGTGACCACCTGGGGCGAGAGCCACGGGCCGGCGATCGGCTGCGTCGTTGATGGATGCCCGCCGATGATCCCGCTGACCGAGGCGGACCTTCAGCCCTGGCTGGACCAGAGAAAGCCGGGCGGCAGCCGCTTCGTGACCCAGCGCAAGGAAAGCGACACGGCGCGCATCCTGTCGGGCGTGTTCGACGACGGCGACGGACCGGTGACGACGGGTACGCCGATCTCGATCCTGATCGAGAACGAGGACCAGCGGTCCAAGGACTATGGCGAGATCGCCCGCGCCTATCGGCCGGGGCACGCCGACTATGCCTATCAAGCCAAATACGGGGTGCGCGACCACCGGGGCGGCGGTCGATCCTCGGCGCGCGAAACCGCCAGCCGCGTGGCGGCCGGGGCCTTGGCGCGCAAGGTGCTGGGCGACGGGATCAGGATCCGCGCCGGCGTGGTCCAGATCGGCCCGCACCGGATCGCACCGGACCAGATCGATTTCGACGCCGTCCACACCAATCCGCTGTTCGCCGCATCGGCCGAGGTCGTGGGCGACTGGGAGGCCTATCTGGACAGCATCCGCAAGGCCGGGTCGTCGGTCGGGGCCGTGGTCGCGCTGGAGGTCACGGGCGTTCCAGCCGGATGGGGCGCGCCATTGTACGGCAAGCTGGATTCTGAACTGGCGGCGGCCCTGATGTCGATCAATGCGGCCAAGGGGGTCGAGATCGGGGCCGGCTTCGAGGCCGCCGAACTGACCGGAGAACAGAACGCCGACGAGATGCGGCTGGACCTGAACAAGCAGCCGGTCTTCCTGTCGAACAAGGCGGGCGGGGTGCTGGGCGGGATTTCGACTGGCCAGCCGGTGACGGCGCGGGTGGCGTTCAAGCCGACCTCCTCCATCCTGACCCTGCGCCAGACGATCACCCGCGACGGCGAAGAGACGGACCTGCGCACCAAGGGGCGTCACGACCCGTGCGTCGCCCTGCGCGCCGTACCGGTGGTCGAGGCCATGACCGCCTGCGTCCTCGCCGACGCCCATCTGAGACACCGCGCCCAGGTCGGCTGATCAGGGCCTGGCTCGGGCCGGACGCGGGTTTGCGCGATCGGTTTCGAGCCTCTGCGGCGGCTCGGTCGGACGCGCCTCGCACCGCATCAAGGCCATCAGGGCCGACAGGCCTGTCGTCATCACGATCATCGCTCAATTCCTGCAACTGCGAACCGTTTGCAGGTTTGCGCATGTCGAGGGTGCGTGCAAGACAAGGGACCGGTGGCGCCCAACTCAGGAGATCAACCGTGCGTGAAGACGGAAAGCTGGACTACCTCGAACTGCCCGCCGCCAATCTGCCTGCGACCAAGGAATTCTACAGCCAGGCGTTCGGCTGGACCTTCATGGATTACGGCCCGACCTATGCGGCCTTCGATCAGGGTTTGGACGGCGGGTTCGACGCCGATCAGGCCGATCAGACCAAGGCTCCCCTGCCCATCCTGTACGCCCACGACCTGGAAGCCATGCTGGCCAAGGTCGAGGCGGCCGGCGGCCTGATTTTGAAGCCGATCTACAGCTTCCCCGGCGGTCGCCGCTTCCACTTCGCCGATCCGGCCGGCACCGAACTGGCGGTGTGGTCCGAGGGCTGAGCCCTATTTGACGTCGATGGACTGGCCGATGCGTTCGGCCAGATCCCGGTCCGCGCCCTCAACGCTGGCGATCCAGACGTGGATCTCTTTGGGGTCCGTGGCGCGCTGGAACAGGTGCTCCATCGCCAGACGGCGGCTGCCTTCGGTCACGACGACCGAGGCGCGGCCGCCGGCGCGGACCGTCTCGCCGTCGTAGATCGGAAACTGCGACGAAGGCCCGGCGTAGATCATCAGCAGGGTCTGGTCGCCGCGCTGGACGCGATAGATGCTGGCGTTCGCGCCCGCCCGCGCCGGGGTGATCGTCAGGCCGGCGGGCAGTTGGATGCTGAACGGCAGAGCGGCGATGGCGGCGGCGCTCAAGGCCGCCGGCGCGGGCGCGGCGGCCGGCGCGGTTGCGGCAGGCGCGGTCGTTGTCGGTTGAGGCGCGGTCGCCTGAGGCGCCGTTGTGGTCGGGGCTGGCGTTTGCGGACGTGTCGCCGTCGCCGGGCGCGGCGTGGCCGTCGGGCTTTGTCCGATTGGCGGCTGGACCTGGGTCGTGCGCGGTTCGGATGACGCGGCGGGCGCCGGACGCGGCGATGCCGCGGGGGTCTGGCCGATTGGCGGCAAGGCCTGGGTCGTCGCCCTGGCCGGAGCTTGGGCCGGGACTTGGGTCGACGCTGCGGTGGAGGCGGCGGGCGGGGTCGCGGAAGGCGGCGCGCTGTTCAGGTCCCGCGTCAGGTTGGAACCGGCGCGCTGCGGCGGGGGCGTCGTCGCCTGTCCGGAAATCACGAGGGCGGCGGCAAGGGCGATCATGGGCATGGCCTGACCATCGCGCGGCCGGCGCGCGACCGCAAGCGCGACCTCACGCCTTGGGCAGCGCGACCCAGAAGGTGGCGCCCTCGCCCGGCGCCGAAATCACGCCAATCGAGCCGCCCTGCAACTCGACCAATCGCTTGGCCAGGGCCAGGCCGACGCCGTGCCCCTCGACCGTCGAACGCTCAAGGCCCAGACGGTTGAAGGGTTCGAACAGCTGCGCCTGCTTCTGTAGCGACAAGCCGGGGCCGAAATCGCTGACCTCGATGCGGACGCAGTCGTCCTGACGAAGCGCACGCAAAACGACACGGCCGCCGGACCCGCCGTATTTCAGCGCATTGCTGGTCAGGTTGGTGATGATCTGGGCCAGACGCTGAGAGTCCGCGACCGCGATCAAGCCATCGCCCTCGCACACCACCTCGACGGCGACACGGTCGGCGTCGGGCCACAGCAGGCACGTGCGGCGCACGTCTTCCAGCAGGCCCGGAATGTCGGTCGGGCGCAGATCGACCCGGACCGCCCCGGATTCGGCGCGGGCCACATCCAACAGATCATGAGCGAGGGTCTCGACCTGACGCGCGGTCCTGACCAGCATGTCGGACATTTCGGCCTGCTGGGCCGAAACCGGCCCCAGGTGGCCCTGCCGCCATAGATCGCCAATGCCGATGATGCCGGCGACGGGGCTCTTGATCTCGTGGGCGACGTTGGCGAGCAGGCGGGACTTGGCCTCCGACGCTTTTTCGGCGCGTTCACGGCCAACGCGCGCGCGCTCCGCCAGAAGATCACGCTCTTCCAGTAACGAGGCCACCAGCAGAACGGGCATATAGCCGATCAGCACCAGCATCTGGGCCATCAGAACCTGGTGGGTCAGGTCGCCTTGGACATAGGGGCCATTGCCGATCATGGCGCTGCCGACCAGCAGCACGCTCATCACGACCAGGGTAAAGGCTGTGCCGGCGACGCCGAGCCGCACCGCGATCCCCAGCAGAAGCGGCAGCAGGACGAAGCCCATCGGCACGTCGCCCGTGAAGGCGACATAATAGAAGACGGGAACCAGTCCGATCAGAACGGCGGCCTCGATCAGTTTCCTGGGCTTCAGCAGGCGGGCGAACATGGCGGGCGTCAGCGACATGCCCAGCGAGCCCAGCACAGCGATGCCCAAAGTGTGGCCAAGCCACCAGGTCTGGAAGCCCTGCCACACGATCTCGGTCTGACCGATCTGCGACAGGATCAGGACGCTGCAAAGGGCGGCCGGGATCGGCGCCAGGACAGCCGCGAAGATCAGGAAGCTGACCGCGCCGTTCAGGCTGGAAAGGTTGAGCGTAGGAGAGAACCGGCGCGCCAGCAGGACGGCCCCCACGATTTCGATCATGTTGGTGATCGTGAAGGCCAGCGCCAGCGGCGGGTTATTGCCGGCGATGATCTCGCCGATCAGGATACTGACCGTCATGACCCCGGCGAAGATCAGGTCGCTGGTGCGGCCGCGGCTGGTGCGCAGCCAGACAGCGACCGCAACGCCGCTGGCGCCCCAGAGACCGGCGACCAGACCGGCCGAACGGGTGTAGGCGATGGCCATGGCGACCAGGATGGCGACCGCCACGCCCGTCAATACCGGGATCAGGGGATTAGGACCGTCAGGGCCGTCGGCGTCGCCTGGGCCGGGCCGATAGCCGACCTCCATCACGCCCTTGACGGACGCGGTGCGGGGCTCATCGGCATTGAGCGCACGGCTCACGATCATGGACAGGTTCCGACCAATCAGAGGTCGGGATAGGACGACACGGTTCCTAATATCCCCTGAAGTCAGCCCCTCAATTTTTCATTGAAGCGCCTGACGGCCTCGGCTGCGCCCTGAGGATGGTTCCAGACCCCGCCACTGACCGCCACGAAGTCGGCGCCGGCGAGGGCAAGGTCTGCGGCGTTGTCGACCGTGATGCCGCCGATGGCGACGCAGGGCGTCTCGACCGTCTCTTGCCACACCGTCAGGATGTCCAGCGGCGGGCGATGCACCGTTTCCTTTGTATCGGTGGGATAGAAGGCGCCGAAGGCGATGTAGTCGGCGCCGCCCTCTGCTGCGTCCCAGGCCAGGTCGCGGTCGTCGTGGCAGGTGACGCCGATCATGGCGTCCGGCCCCATGATACGCCGCGCCTCGGCCAGCGAGCCGTCTTCCTGACCGATGTGAACGCCGTCGCAGCCGGTGGCCCGCGCCATATCGGGCCGGTCATTCAGTAGGACCGCAACATCGTGACGCCGCGCGATGGGAGCCAAGACCTCGACCGCCGTGCGGATAGCCGCGTCTTCGGCGGGCTTCAGCCGGATCTGCAAGGCCGCGACGTCGCCGGCGGCCAAGGCCTGATCGAGAGTTTGCGCAAAGTTGTTCAGGTCGGCGATCGCGGGCGGCGTGATCAGGTACAGCCGGCAGGGCGGACGCTCGGGGACGGTGGGTGTTCGGGCCATGTCCGTCATTGCCTGCCCCCGCGACGATCCGTCAACGGCCCAAGGCCGGACGAAGCCATGCGAACGACTTGCAATCGCCTTAAGGACTGCTATAGCGAACCATTCTCAGTCAGTGAAACGTGTAGCGCCTCGTGTACGTCTGCAACTGTAACGGTCTTCGCCAGCGTGATGTCGCCCAGGCCATCGAGGCCGGCGCCTGCCGTCCGCGTGACATCTTCGCGCGCAACCAATGCCAGGCCCAGTGCGCCAAATGCGTCTGCGAGATGCGCCAGATGATTCAGGAAAGCCGCGAAGCGTTCGCACTCGCAGCCGAATAGTTTTCTTCGCCTGCGGCCGACAGTCACTCGCACTCTCAATGTAGTGATAAAAACTCGCAAATAAACACACTGCGTTTTACTGTGTTATGGCTGCGCTCGACAGACGGCGATAGCGCCGTGGCGAGACCAAGGACCATGGCCATGAAGGGCGACCCCGCAATCCTGCGCACGCTGAACGCGGTGCTGACCAACGAGCTGACGGCCGTAAATCAGTATTTCCTGCATGCCCGCATGTTCGAAAGCTGGGGCCTCGCGCACCTGGGCAACGTGATCTACGAAGAATCGATCGGCGAGATGAAGCACGCCGACATGCTGATCAAACGCATCCTCTTCCTGGATGGCCTGCCCAACCTGCAAGACCTGCACAAGCTGAAAGTCGGCGAAAATCCGATCGAATGCCTGGGCGCCGACCTGCAGCTGGAACTGGACAGCCGCGCCACGACCGCCGCCGCCGTGACCCAGTGCGAGGAAACCCGCGACTACGTCAGCCGTGACCTGCTGATGAAGATCCTGGCCGACACGGAAGAGCACATCGACTTCCTGGAAAACCAGCACAAGCTGATCGAGCTGATGGGCGCGCAGAACTATCTGCAATCGGCGATGAAAGAGATCGTCACCGACGGCGCGGCGACCGGCAACTAAGCCCTGCCTTCTGACGGAACCCGTATCCGCTCCGGTCATTAGCCTGTCAGGGCCAAGCTGGAGCGGACCATGACCGATATTGACGACGCCATCGACGACGTGCGCGACGCCGCCGTGGACCTGCTGAACAGCGAGGGCCGCAGCGCGGGCCACGTCGCCGCCGGCATCGCCCTGACGGTCGGATTCGCCCTGTTGGCCCACACCATCGCCTCGGGAGCGTTGAAGCCCCGTCGCAACCTGAAACAGGTGCGCGACAAGGACCTGCCAATCACCGAAAAGCCCAAGGGGGCCTTCAGCCTGATCCTGCCGGCCGTGTTCTCGGCGACGACCCTGTCGGCCGTACGCGTCTGGAACGCGCCTCCGCAAAGGGAACGGACCCGCGCCATGGGCCTTTGGGTCGCGGCCCAGACGGTGAACGCCATCTGGCTGGGCCTGCGTCCGTCGTCGATGGCGCGTCAGGTGATCGCCGCCATGTCGTCAGCGGGTCTGGCCGCCGCCTTCGCCCACGAGGCGCGCAAGCTGGACGAAGGCGCCGGCAAGATGGCGGCGCCGATCGGGTCGGGCGTGCGGATCGGAAACTTCCTGCATCGCAAGGCCGACGTAGCTTCGAGCGGACGCACCCTGCATTAGGTTGCGTCGCCTTGCCCTTTATCGGGGCTTCCTCTAGGGATCGCGCCCTATTCGCCTCGCCCCGAACGGTGCGAGGGCGCAACTCCATTTCCGATGTGACCCCATGAAGATCAACGGCAACACCATCAAGCCCGGCATGGTCCTGCAGCACAATGGCGGCCTGTGGGTCGTCACCAAGGCCAGCCACGTCAAGCCCGGCAAGGGCGGCGCCTTCGCCAACGTCGAGGCCAAGAACCTGGAGACCGGCAACAAGCTGAACGAACGCTTCCGGTCGGAAGACAAGGTCGAGCGCGTGACGCTGGAACAGAAGGACTTCTCCTATCTGTTCGACAACGGCGACAGCCTGGTCTTCATGGACGACACCACCTACGAGCAGATCGAACTGCAGAAGGACTGGGTCGGCGAAGAGCGTATCCCCTATCTGCAAGAAGGCATGAAGGTCGTCATCGAGATGCACGAAGAGCGTCCGATCGGCCTGGAACTGCCCGATCAGGTCGTGCTGGAAGTCGCCGAGACCGAGCCGACCGTGAAGGGCCAGACCGCTTCGTCGTCCTACAAGCCCGCGCTGGCGTCCAACGGCGTGCGCATCATGATCCCGCCCTATATGTCGGCCGGCGAGCGTATCGTCGTCGACACGACCAGCGGCGAATACGTCCGCCGCGCGGACTAACAGACCACCATGCTAAAGCGGCCCCTCGCGGGGCCGTTCCTTTCTGAACTTCTCCGACTGTCCGGCTGCGGCTTTGAAGGACTTTCGGACCAGGAGATTCCCCGATGGCCCTCGCCTCCGCCCTGCTCCAAGTCATGACCGATGCGGTGCGCAAGACCGCCCGCCCGATGCTGCGCGACTTCGGCGAAGTCTCCCAGCTTCAGGTGTCGAGGAAGGGCCCCGGCGATTTCGTCACGGCCGCCGACCTGAAGGCCGAAGACACGCTCTACGAACTGCTGATGAAGGCCCGCCCTGGCTATGGCTTCCTGGGCGAGGAACGCGGCATGATCGAGGGGACGGACAAGTCCCACACCTGGATCGTCGATCCGATCGACGGCACCACCAACTTCATGCACGCCATGCCCCACTTCGCCATCACGGTGGGGCTGGAGCGCCGCGCGCCGGACGGGTCGAGCGAGATTGTCGCCGGCGTGACCTACAACCCCGTCATGAACGAGCTGTTCTGGGCCGAAAAGGGCAAGGGCTGCTATCTGAACGACCAGCGCATCCGCGTCGCCGGCCGTCGCGATCTGTCCGAAAGCCTGATCGCCACCGGCCTGCCCTTCATCGGCAAGTCGGGTCACGCCCAGTCGATCAAGGATCTGCACGCCGTGGGCCAGCGCGTCGCCGGCATCCGCCGCCTGGGTTCGGCCGCCCTGGACTTCGCCTGGGTCGCGGCCGGTCGCTACGACGCCTACTATGAGCGCAATCTGAAGCCCTGGGACGTGGCGGCGGGCATCCTGTTCGTCACCGAGGCCGGCGGCCGGGTCACGACCATCGAGAACGACGGCGATCCCAAGACGGGCAAGTCAATCCTGGCGTCGAACACCGAACTGCATCCGCACCTGCGCAAGGTGCTTCAGGGCTGATTGTCATAGGGGCGACGCGCCCCTGCCCTATCCAAGGCGGATGATCCGTTTCATCCTGTGCGGCCTCGTCCTTCTGACCGGAACGTCAGCCTTGGCCCAGCCCCTGATCATCGCCCATCGCGGCGCGTCCGGCGAACGGCCCGAGCACACGCGCGCGGCCTATGAGCTGGCGATCGAACAGGGCGCGGACGTGATCGAGCCGGATCTGGTGCTGACCAGGGACGGCGTCTTCGTCGATCGGCATGAGAACGAGATCGGCGGCACGACCGACGTGGGCGACCGGCCCGAGTTCGCAGGCCGTCGGACGACCAAGACCATCGACGGGGTCGAGAACACCGGCTGGTTCACCGAAGACTTCACCCTGGCCGAGTTGAAGACCCTGAGGGCCAAGGAACGGCTGCCCGCGTTACGACCGGGCAGCGCCGCCTATGACGGTCAGGAGCCGATCCTGACCTTCGCCGAGGTCGTCGCCATCGCGCGCGAGGCCTCGGCGCGGACCGGGCGGACAATCGGCGTGGCGCCGGAGCTGAAACACCCGACCTACTTCGCCGCGATCGGTTTGCCTATGGAGGACGGCTTCGTCGCGGAACTGGAACGGCTGGGTCTGACGGGCGCCGACGCCCCGATCATCATCCAGTGTTTCGAGGTCGGGCCGCTGGAGCGGTTGGCGACGCGGATCGATGCGCCGCTGGCTCAACTCGTGGCGGCCAAGGGCGGACCGGCGGACCGGGCGGGCGTGGCCTATGCGCAGATGATCACGCCCGAGGGGCTGAAGGCCATCGCCGCCTACGCCGACTGGGTCGCGCCGGAGATGACCTTGGTCCTGCCGCGCGACGCCGAAGGCCGCACGACGGCGCCGAGCACCCTGGTCGCAGACGCCCATGCGGCGGGCCTCAAGGTCGTGGTCTGGACCCTGCGGGCCGAGAACGCCTTCCTGCCGGTCGAGCGACGCAGAGGCGACGCCCCCGCCCGGCACGGCGACATGGCCGGCTATGCCTCAGCCTTCGCCGAGGCGGGGGTCGACGCCCTGTTCAGCGACTTCCCCGCCTTGGCGCGGACCACGGCGCCCTAGTTGCGGAACTGAAGCTCGGCAAGGCGGGCGTAGAGGCCGCCCTGGGCGACGAGTTGCTCGTGGGTGCCCTCTTCGACGACGCGGCCGTCGTCCATGACGACGATGCGGTCGGCGCGCAGGACGGTGGCGAGGCGGTGGGCGATGACCAGGGTGGTGCGCTCCTCCATCGCCTGATCGAGTGCGACCTGGACCAGGCGTTCGCTTTCGGCGTCGAGGGCGCTGGTGGCCTCGTCCAGCAGCAGGATGGGGGCGTCGCGGACCAGGGCGCGGGCAATGGCCAAGCGCTGGCGCTGGCCGCCCGACAGGCTCTTGCCGCGCTCGCCGAGCGGGGTGTCGAAGCCCTCAGGCAGGGCGTCGATGAAGCCAAGCGCCTGAGCCTTTTCAGCGACGGCGCGGGCCTCTTCCAGGGTTGTGTTCTCGCGACCGAAGCGGATGTTCTCCAAGGCCGAGCCCGAGAACAGCGGCGTCTCCTGCGACACCCAGGCGAAGCGGTCGCGCACGGCGACGGGATCGGCCTGGCGCACATCGACGCCGTCGACCGAGACCATGCCGGTCTGCGGATCGTAGAAGCGCAGCAGCAGGCGGAAGACCGTGGACTTGCCGGCTCCAGACGGGCCGACCAGGGCGACCGTCTCGCCAGGGCGCACGGTCAGGCTGAAGCCCTTCAAGGCCGGAAGGTCGGGGCGGCCCGGATAGGCGAAGCCCACGGCCGACATCGACACCTCGCCGCGCGGGGGCGTCGGCAGGGCTGTGGCCTGAGGCGGCGGAGCGATACCGGCGACGGCGCGCATCAGCTCCTCGATCCGCTCCATGGCGCCGGCGGCCTTTTGCACGTCGCCCCAGCTTTCGCCGAGCGCGCCAACGGCGCCCGCCGCGAAGACGGACAGCAGAACGAACTGAAGCAAGGCGCCAGGCGTCATGGCGCCCTTCACCACGTCCTGGGCGCCCAGCCACAGCACCAGGGTCACGCCGCCGAACATGACGACGATGATCAAGGCGGTCATCCAGGCACGGGCCTGCATCCGGGTCAGGGAGGCGTTGAAGGCGTCCTCGACCGCCGCGCCGAAGCGGGTGATGGCGCTCTGTTCGCGGCCAAAAGCCTGGACCGTCTCGATGGCGTCCACGCTTTCGCCGGCGAACCCGACGGCGTTGGCGAAGCGGTCCTGAGACGCGACGGTCAGTTTGCGCACCTTGCGGCCGAAGATGAAGATCGGCCCCAGGAGAAAGGGCACGATCAGCAGGACGAAGCCGGTCAGCTTGGGGCTGACGAAGAACAGCAGGGCCACGCCGCCGATCAGAGTCAGGAAGTTGCGCAGCGCGTAGGAGATCGAGGTCGTCATCAACGTCTCGACCAGGGCGATGTCCGTGGTCAGGCGCGACAGCACCTCGCCCGTACGCATATGGGCGTAGAAGGACGGGTCCAGCGTCAGGATGCGGCCGAACAAGCCCTTTCGCACATCGGCGATGACGCGCTCGCCCGTGCGGGTGACGAAATAGTAGCGGGCGGCGGTCGCCAGCCCCAGGAACAGGGCGTTGGCGCCCAGCAGCAGGAACCAGATGTTCAAATTGGCGCCGCCCGCCTCGAACCCATGGTCGATGGCTCCGCGCGCCAGGGCGGTGAGGCCCAGCGAGGCGGCGGTGGACAGCAGCAGCCAGAAGACCGCCATCAGGGCATGACCCTTGTGGCGCATGGCGAAGGGAATCAGTCGCGCCAGCGGGCGGATGTCGCGGCGCTTGGCGCGCTTGGCGCCCGCTTCGGACATCTGGTCGGCCAGAAGGGCGCCGGCGCTGGGCCTCCCCTCCAGCGACGCCATGCCCGAGGCGCGGTTGGCGGAAGGGGCGGAGGCGGCGGCTTGATCGGTCATTTCGCCCGCCTCTTGCCCCGGAACGCCCCCCGGTGTAAACGCCGCCCCTCATTCCCGCCGGGCCTTTCCCTAAAAAATGGATTGGTGGCGGGTTTCTCATTTCACGCGCACGGACGGTCGGCATCGTCACCGCGCAGAGACCGGACGACGACCATGAAGGCGGATACCCATCCCGACTACCACTTCATCACCGTGGTGATGACCGACGGCAGCACCTACCAGACCCGTTCGACCTACGGGAAGGAAGGCGACAAGCTGGCCCTCGACATCGATCCGTCGACGCACCCGGCCTGGACGGGCGGCAACGCCCAGCTGATGGACCGCGGCGGTCGCGTCTCGCGCTTCAACAACAAGTTCGCCGGCTTCATCAAGAAGTAAGCGCGTCTTGGCTGCGACATCTCGCAGCAATCGGAACACCAAGAGCGTCGGTCGCAAGGCCGGCGCTTTTTGTTTGGTCGGAACACCGATAATGTGGGGGCGTTCGGGTACCAGGGGCGTCGGCCACGCTGGCCGAAGCGATCGAAGAAGCGGAAGACTATGAATAGACGGCAACTGGGTCTGGGCGTCGCGACGGCGGCCATGACCCTTGGCTCGGCGGCGCGCGCGCAGCAGGTCTTCGTGCAGCGCGGACCGGAGGCGACGGCCTTCTACAACAGCTTCAACGATCAGATTTCGCGTCTGCCCGAGACGCAGCAGGCGGATGTGCGCGCCTTTTATGAAATGAACGGCTGGCGGCCGGTGTGGAACGCCGACCGGGTGCGGGCCCTGAATACGGTCGCGGCCGACGCCAATCGCCATGGTCTGGCGGGCTCTGACTATTTCGACTTTGTGGGACTGGCCGCCGATCCGGCGAGCGCGGACCTGCGGACCACGGCGGCGGCTTTGGCCTACGCCCGCGTCCTGGCCGAGGGCAAGGTGCGGCCCGAGACAGTCGAAGACCTTTGGGAAATGCAGAAGAACCGTGTGGACCTGCCGCGCGGCTTGAGCGACGCCCTGACCCGCAACGTACTGGGCCAATGGTACGACGGCCTGGCGCCCACCGACATCGGCTATCAGAACCTGTCGGCCGGCTATGTCCGCTATCGCCGTCTGGCGGCGCAGGGCGGCTGGCCCCGCTTCACCCAGGGCGCGACCATCGAGCCGGGCAATAGCGATCGCCGCATCCCCGCCCTGATCGACCGCCTGACGGCCGAAGGCGACCTGTCGGCTGCCGACGGCGCGCGGCTGAAGTCGCAGGGCCTGGTTTACAACGCCGAACTGCAACGTGCGGTGCAAAGCTTCCAGAACCGCCATGGCCTGGGCGCAGACGGGCGGATCGGCGCGGGCACCCAGCGCTCGCTGGGCGCCTCGGCCGAGGACCGTGCGCGTCAGATCGCGCTGAACCTGGAGCGCCGTCGCTGGCTGAAGCGCGAGGTCGCGCCCGAGCGGATCGAGGTCAACACCGCCGCCGCCATCATGGTCTATTGGAAGGACGGCAAGCCGGTCCACTCCAACCGCGTCGTGGTCGGCTCAGCCGAGAACCAGACGCCAAGCCTGGAGAAGCCGTTCGCCTCGGTCGTGGCCAATCCGCCCTGGTATGTGCCGGCCGGCATCGCGCGCCGCGAAATCCTGCCCAAGGGGCCGGGGTATCTGGCCGCCAACGATATGTATGTGAAGGACGGCACGGTCATCCAGCGCGCCGGTCCGCGCTCGGCCCTGGGCTATGTCAAGTTCGAGCTGCGCGACAGCTACGCCATCTTCCTGCACGACACGCCGTCGAAGGCCGCCTTCAACCTGTCCACGCGTCAGCGCAGCCACGGCTGCGTGCGGGTGCAGAATGCGGTGGAGTTCGCGCGCCTGCTGCTGTCGCCCGATCCGACCAAGCTGGCCCAGTTCGACACGGCCCAGGACACGCGCGAGACGACGCGCGTAACGACCGGCCGGGAAATCTCGGTGCGTCTGCTGTATTGGACCGCCTTCGTGGATGGTCAGGGGCGCGTGGCGTTCCGCGAGGACGTCTATGGCCGCGACGACAAGCTGGCGCAGGCGCTGGGCATCGGCGTCAATCTGCCCAAGCCCATCGACGACGGCCGGGCGGACGCCAACGACGTCGGGCCGTAAAGGGGCGATCAGCCCCTGAAGGCCGCCTCGAGCATGCCCATCTGGCTGAGCACCGGGTTCTCCGGGACCTGATCCTGATCGTCGGCGTACATGCGGCGATCCAGATACAGGGTGCGGTCGAACAGCTTTTCCGAACGCACGAGGTATTCAATCAGAGCGATCGGAAGTTCGGCGTGGCTGGGCTCGGCGTCGATGCGGCGCTCGTTCAGGCGATAGCGCGGCTCGCAGGCGGTTTCCGGCGACATGTCGTCTTCGCGCACGGCGCGCTGGACCAGAAGCCAGGAGGCGATCTGCATCAGGCGGGTGGTCAGCTTCATGCTCTCAGCCGCATAGGCCAGGGCGGCGGCGCGCGACAGCATCTTGGAATCGCGACGGCCCTCGCCGTCCAGATAGGCGGCGGTCTCCTCGACCAGCTCCATGCCTTCGCGGAAGGTGCGATCGAACAGCTCGGACCGGGCGAAATCGCGAACGGTGCGGCTGCGGTCAGCGGGGGACGGAGCGGAGGTCATTTGAGCATTGATCATCAGAGAAGGTCGGGTCCGTCCTGCAATCGGCCCCTGGCGGCGCCGTTCGCACGAAAGATGCAACGCTCATGCCATGCCAGCGGATCATTCGCGATCACGAACCGAAGTTGAACAGGGCGTCAGCGGCGTTTTTCTTGGAGCGTTTCGTCTCGATCGCGGCGCGCGAGCGCGTGATCTCGGCCTCAAGCGCGGCGATCCGCTCCTGCAAATCCTCGACGGCGTAAACATCCAGGTCTTCGCGTGACAGGGCCCTCAGCGGTTCGCCGCGTTGCGGGCGGGGTTCAAGATCTTCGAACATCGTCGCCTTCCTTTCGCGCTGTCATGGCCAAGGCGGTCCACGGTCCCTATCTGAACGCCCGGATACGGACGAATGCAAGGCGAGTGCGATGCGCGTGATCGAAATCGAAGGCGGTTCTGGACCGGCCGAGGCCCTGAAGATCGCCGAACGGCCCGATCCCGTCGCGGGGCCGGGTCAGGTGCTGATCCGGGTGCGGGCGGCGGGCGTGAACCGGCCGGACCTGCTGCAACGCACCGGCGCCTACCCACCTCCCCCCGGCGCATCGGACGTTCTGGGGCTTGAGATCGCCGGCGAGATCGAGGTTGTTGGAGAGGGCGTCACGCGGTGGATGGTCGGCGACCGGGTCTGCGCCCTTCTGGGCGGCGGGGGCTATGCGGAGTTGGCCGTCGTCGACGCCCGTCACGTCCTGCCGATCCCCGAGGGTCTGGATTTCGTGCAGGCGGCCGTGCTGCCGGAAACCGTCTTCACCGTCTTCGCCAATGTGTTCGAGGGCGGCGCATTGAAGACCGGCGAGACGTTGCTGATCCACGGGGCGACCAGCGGGATCGGCGTGACGGCCATCCAGATGGCCAAGGCGGTCGGCGCCCGAGTGATCGCCACCTCACGCGGGGCGGACAAGGCCGCAGCCGCCAAGGCGCTGGGCGCGGACATCAGCCTGGACGCCAAGAGCGATGATCTGGAGGCGCGGATCCGGGAGGCGGGCGGCGCGGATGTGATTCTGGACATGGTGGGGCGCGATTACGCCGCCCTGAACCTGAACAGTCTGAATGCGGGCGGGCGTTGGGTGGTCATCGCCTCCCTGACCGGCCCCAAGGTCGAGATGGATCTGCAGCGGATCATGCTGAAGCGGTTGACCCTGACGGGCTCGACGCTGCGCAGCCGCCCGGCGGACGAAAAGGCGCGTCTAACCGCGGCTGTCGAGGCGACCGCCTGGCCGTGGGTGGCATCCGGCAAGGTGAAGCCGCCGGTTCAGGCGGTGTTCGCGTTGGAGCAGGCGGCCGATGCGCACGCCGAGCTGGAAGCCGGCGGGCACATCGGCAAGATCGTGCTGAGTGTCTAGTAGCGCCCGCCGCGCACCGGGCGCAGCGACGAGATGTTGTCGTTGAAGCCGCCGTTCAGTAAGCGGACATCGCCTTCGACGATGCGGCAGCGTCCCCGGAACTCGGCGTCGGTGCAGACTTCCCAGCGGCCTTCGACGCGCATCGAACTGATGCGGTCATTGAATGGGGTGCGGCCCAGGTTGCGGTCCTCGCTGGTGAACTCACGCGAGGCGCCGCGGAAGTTGGCGTCGTCATAGACGGTGATCGAAGACCGACCCCAGCCGCCGCCGTTGCCGCCGCCCCATCCCCCTTCGCCTTCCCACTGGCCTCGCACCGGGCCACAGACCAACAGACCATTTTCGTTCGCGATGTCGAAGCGGCCGCAACGGCTATAGTCCAACGAACTGGCGCGACGATCCCGACCGCCGCCCTCGCAACGGGCGAACAGGCGACCGCCGCGCACCGAGGCGTCCGTGCAGCTTTCGCGATAACTGCCCTGGGGCGCGCGGCCGGCGCCGCCGCCCCAGTCTGGACCGCCGTTGCCGGGGCCCCAGCCGCCGCCGGGGCGACCGGGCTGGCTGTCTTCATAGTCGCCACGGAAACGCCCGCAGACCAGCAGGCCGTTGTCGTTGTTGATTTCCTCGCCGCCGCAGCGGTTCAGCTCGATCGACGTGCCGCGCATCCGCCCGCGCGTGTCGCGGCAATCGGCATAGAGACGACCGCGATTCACATAGGCTTCCGAACACGACTGGGCGTAGCCGCCGCGCGGGGCGACGCGTTGGGGGCCGTAGTCCTGGCCCGAGGCCATCGCTGAGGCCAGAGCCGCGCCAAGCAGAATGGACATGGTGGTTTCCTCTCCCGAAGCTGAAAAGCTTCATTACCGCGAAGGTTGCGTGAGGGCGGATGAACCGTTGCTGTATGGGATTGTCGGTCAGCGTTTTCTTTTGTGTCGAATAGGCCTATATCGGCATCATACGCGCCCGGTCGAAAGGCCGGGCGCCGTCGTATCCAACGCCAGCCGAAGCCTCATTCGGCGGCTCAACAACACCGGGACGAACGCCCCATGAGCGACATTCTGATGCCCAAGGCCACTGCGGTCTGGCTGGTCGACAACACCTCTCTCAGCTTCGAGCAGATCGCCGACTTCTGCGGCCTGCACCCGCTGGAAGTTCGCGGCATCGCCGATGGCGACGTGGCGCGCGACATCCGTGGCGTCGATCCCGTGACCGGCGGCCAGCTGACGCGCGAAGAACTGGACAAGGCCCAGGGCGACGAAAACTATCGCATGAAAGCGATCGTCAGCCGCCACGCCGAACTGCTGAAGTCGGCCAAGCCGGCGCCGAAATATACGCCCGTGTCGCGTCGCCAGGACCGCCCCGACGCCATCGCCTGGTTCGTGCGCAACCACCCCGAGGTGACGGACGCCCAGATCGCCAAGATGCTGGGCACCACCAAGTCCACCATCGAGAGCGTGCGCAACCGCACCCACTGGAACAGCGCCAACATCAAGCCGGTCGACCCGGTGACCCTTGGCCTGGTCGGCCAGCTGGCGCTGGACGAAATCGTCAAGAAGGCCGCTGACAAGAAGGCAAAGGACGACCTGAAGAACGGCGGCGGCACGATCCAGCCCGTCGAACAGGTCGAGGCCGAGCCCGAGTTCGTACCGGAAGCCCGCCAACGTCCCGGCGCCGAGCCGACGGCGGAATCGGTGTTCGGCACCAAGGACTGATCCGCCTTCGCGCAACGAACACGGCCCCGGAGAGCGATCTCCGGGGCCGTCGTCGTTTTCAGGGAAGTCCGCGCTAGGTCGCGCGCGCCTCCAGACTGGTAATTTCTTCCTTCAGCCGAAGCTTCTTCTGCTTCAGCGCCCTGACCTGCAACGGATCCGTGGACGGGCGGGTAAGCTCCTTCTGGATGGTCTCATCCAGGGTGCGATGACGATTACCCAGTTCGCGAATACGAGCCTCGATGGTCATGGCTTGCGCCTCCTTTGGTTAGGGACCAGTAGAGTGAGCGCCCGGTTTGGCGCGCTGTGTAATCACTTTCCAGTGACAGCCCGTCGCCCCGGACCCGAAGGAGGCTGACCCTCAAAATGGACGATGATGTGAACGGAGCCATACGGAACCCGCCCGCCAGACTGGTGGTCGGAATTTCAGGGGCTTCCGGCGCCGTCTATGGCGCCCGGGTGCTGGATGCGCTGAACGATCTGGGCGTCGAAAGCCATCTCGTCGTGACCAAGGCCGCCCTGCTCACATTGTCGCAGGAGACCGATCTGTCGCCCGACGAACTGACGGCCAAGGCGTCGGTGGTCCACAAACTGGGGGATGTCGGGGCGACGATCGCCTCTGGCTCGTTCCGCACCCTGGGCATGATCGTGGCGCCCTGCTCGATCAAGACGATGAGCGAGATCGCGACGGGCGTGACCTCGACTCTGCTGACGCGGGCGGCGGACGTGACGCTGAAGGAGCGGCGACCGCTGGTGCTGATGGTGCGCGAGACGCCGTTCCACCTGGGCCACCTGCGCACCATGACTGCCTTAGCCGAAATGGGCGCGATCATCGCCCCGCCCCTGCCCGCGCTTTACGCCCGGCCGAGCTCGATCATGGAGATGGTCGATCAGTCGGTGGGGCGGACGCTGGACCTGTTCGGCCTGGATTGGCGCGCGGTGCGGCGCTGGGAAGGCCTGAAGTCATGAGGCTTTGGGACTGGGCGGTGGCCGCCTATGGCGCGCCGGGGGTCGGCGAGGCGTGTCTGGCGCTGCAGGACAGCCACGACCAGAACGTGCCTGTGCTGCTGTGGTCCGCCTGGGTCGCGGCGACAGGCCGAAAACCCGACGAAGAGACGATCGAGGCGGCCTGCGACACCGCCCGGGCCTGGGACAGCGTCGTGGTCGCCCCGCTGCGTTCGGTGCGGCGGATACTGAAAGCGCCGGTGCCCGATATCGACGACGGCCCGCGCGAGAGCGTGCGCAACCGCATCAAGGCGCTGGAGCTGGAGGCGGAGCGGCATTTGCTGGACGCGCTGGAGGCGCTGGCGCCCGAACCCAGCGGGCCGGCCCGCCCGATCATCGACGGCCTGGCAGCCACCGCCCGGATGTGGGCGGACGTCACGCCGCGTCCGGCCCTGATCCGGCTCGCAGACGCCCTTCCGGGCTGAAGCCGGCTTGGCTATAAGCGGCTTGAGAGTGACACGATGAACGACGACACGCCTGCGATCACCGAGGAAATGGCCGAGCTTCAGGCGCGGGTGAACCATCTGCGCCAGGAACACGCCGACCTGGACGCCTCCATCGAGGCCCTGGGTCAGGCCGCCATTCCCGATCAGCTGATGATCGCCCGGCTGAAGCGCAAGAAGCTGGCGCTGAAGGATGAGATCGTGAAGCTGGAAGACCGCATCCTGCCAGACATCATCGCCTGATCGCGCTCTTGGCGCTTGGTTCCAGCCTGCGACAATCCGCCGCACCGTATGGCCCCAAAGTCGCCTAGGCCGTCACGCATAAGGCCGCCCTCCCACGGAACGCCGTGCGCTGTCGGGCGCCGCTTCCTTCATTCCAGAGCGTAGAGACGCTGGAGAGGCCGCCGAATGCGACGCCTGCTGTCCAACGCGCCGATGGCGCGGTGCAAAACCCTGTTGATCCACTCCGGCCAGACGGCCGCCTTCGCCGCCGTGGCCGTTTTCGCCGCCGCCGCCGCGCCAAATGCCGCGCGTGAGGCCGCCTTGCCGCCGCCGACCCAGATCGCCGCGCCGGTGTCGCCGCCGCTGAAGGCCGAGGTCGAAAAAGCCGGGCCGATCACGCGCCAGATCGCTTTCACCGCACCGGTGCGCGGCTATGCAATCAACTCTCCGTTCGGCCTGCGCAAACTCGCCATTGAAGCCAGGGCGCGCGCGCATAAGGGCGTCGACATCGCCGCGCCGAAAGGCACGACCGTCTTCACCGCCGCCGAGGGCGAGGTCATCCGCACGGGGTACGACCCCGAGGGCTATGGCAACTTCATCGAGGTGCGGCACCCCAACGGGATGAGCACCCTGTACGGCCACCTCAGCCGGATCGATGTGGCGAACGGCGATGCGGTCGCGCCCGGTCAGCGCATCGGTCTGGTCGGCTCCACCGGCTATTCCACCGGGCCGCACCTGCATTTCGAGGTCCGTCGCGGCGGCGCGCAGGTCAATCCGACCAAGGTGGTCGATCGCCATTTTGAAGTGACGGTGAAGGCCAAGGCCTGACGCGCATTGCGTTGCGACGGGCGCCGCAAACGTCCTAGTGTCCCCTCTCGTTCTGGGAGGGATGGACATGAACAAGATCGTCGCCGCCGTCGTCGCGGGCCTTTTGGCCGCCACGCCCATCGCCGCCTCGGCGCAGGATTATGGGCGCTACAGCGACGCCGCCGCACAGACCGAGCTGTCGCGCCTGGCGGATGTGCAGATGGCGGTCATGGTGCCGATGCGCGACGGCGTGGGACTGGCCACCAATGTCTATCGCCCCAAGAACGCGTCTGGCCCCTTGCCGACGGTGTTCGTGCGCACGCCTTATAACGAGCTGGCCTATAACGCCCGCACCACGCGCTCGGCCCTGAGCTGGGTCAGCAAGGGTTATGCCTTCGTCATCCAGAACGAGCGGGGACGGTATTTCTCGGGCGGCGACTATCAGATTCTGGGCTATCCCCAGACCGACGGCTATGACGCCCTGACGTGGATTGCGGCCCAGCCCTGGTCGAACGGCAAGGTCGGCACCTTGGGCTGTTCGTCCTCCGCCGAATGGCAGCTGGCCTTGGCGGCCCAGAACCACCCCGCCCACGCCGCCATGGTGCCCCAGGCCTCGGGCGCCGGCATCGGCAAGGTCGGCCGGTTCCAGGAACAGGGCAACTGGTACACCGGGGGCGTGCCGCGCAACCTGTTCTTCGTGTGGCTGTACGGCGTGGACAATCCGCAGCGCGCCCAGATCCCGATGAATCTCGATCAGGAAACCCGAGCCCGCATCGTTCGCTACAACGACCTGGACGCCAAGAAGCCGGATGTGAACTGGCCCAGCCAGATCCGACATCTGCCGGTCAACGAGATGCTGAAGGACCTGGGGGAGCCGGCCGGCACGTTCGAAGAACTGATCGCGCGCACCCCGTCCGATCCGGCCTGGCGTCAGGGTGGCCTGTATCACGACGACATGGGCTGGGGTGTGCCGTCCCTGTGGTTCAACAGCTGGTATGACGTCTCCATCGGGCCGAACATGGAGCTGTTCAACCACGCTCGGTCCACGACCCAGGATCGCGAGGCGGCCGAGAACCAGTACGTCGTGGTCGGCCCGAACAACCACTGCGCCTTTGGCGGCCTGGGGCCAAACTACAAGTCGGGCGACCGCCCGCTAGGCGACGCCACCTTCGACAGCGACGCCCTGGTGCACGCCTGGTTCGATCGCTGGCTGAAGGGCGAGCGCCGCGCCTTCCCCGAGAGCACGCCGCACGTGCAGTATTTCAACATGGGCGAAAACGCCTGGCGCACGGCCGCGCAGTGGCCGCCGGCCGGGGTCAAGACGGTGCGGATGTACCTGCGTTCGGGCGGCGGGGCCAACAGCTTGAATGGCGACGGCCTGCTGAGCCTTCAGGCGCCGCCCGCCGGCGAGCCGGCCGACCGCTATCGCTATGATCCGATGAACCCGGTCCAGACCATCGGCGGCGGCGATTGCTGCAACGGCGGGCTGGTCACGGCCGGGGCCTTCGATCAGCGACCGATCGAAGCGCGCAACGACGTGCTGGTCTATACCTCGGAGGCGCTGACAGAGCCGATGCAGGTCACTGGCTTCATCGATGCGGTGCTGAAGGTGTCGTCCTCTGCGCCCGACACCGATTTCGCGGTCAAGCTGGTGGACGTGGCGCCGGACGGCACGGCCTATATCCTGGGCGACACCATCATGCGGGCGCGCTATCGCAACGGCTATGACCGTCCCGCACTCCTGACGCCGGGCCAGGTAGCGACCGTGCAGCCCACGCCGCTGACCATCAGCAACACCTTCCAGCCCGGTCACCGTATCCGGGTCGAAGTCACCAGCTCCAACTTCCCCAAGTTCGTGCGCAACCTGAACACGGGCGGACCGAACGAGACCGAGAGCCAGGGCGTGGTCGCCGACAACGCCATCCATCACGCGGGCGACGACGCGTCCTACATCGATCTGCCTGTGGTGAAATAGGCGCCCCTGCGCCGAAGTCGCTGGCGTCCCCTGTCGTCGGATTCTAGGCTGACGACAGGGATTTGGGAGGCGACATGGCGGCGTTGACGCTGGATGGGGTGAACAAGCGATACGGCGATTTCCACGCCGTGCGCGATCTGAGTTTTCAGGTCGAGAAGGGGTCGATCTGCGGCTTTCTGGGACCGAACGGGGCGGGCAAGACCTCGACCCTGCGGATGATCCTGGGGTTGCAGCCAGCGACCTCGGGGCGGATCGAAATCCTGGGCGCCGACGACGGGCGCAAGGTGCGCGACCGGATCGGTTTCCTGCCCGAGGAACGCGGCCTCTATAAAAAGATGACGCCCGTCGAGGCCATCGCCTTCTTCGGCGCGCTGAAAGGCCTGCCGGTCGCCGAGGGCCGCAAGCGCGCCAAGACCCTGCTGGAGCGGCAGGGGTTGGGCGAGGCGCAGAAAAAGAAGATGAAGGAGCTGTCCAAGGGGATGGCGCAGAAGGTGCAGTTGATCGCATCGGTCGTGCACCAGCCCGAGTTCGTGATCCTGGACGAGCCCTTCTCCGGTCTGGACCCGATGAACCAACAGGGCCTGGAGGCGATGATTCGCGGGCTGGCCGCGAACGGCGCCACGGTGCTGTTTTCCACCCATGTGATGCAGCATGCCGAGCGGCTGTGCGACAAGGTCGTGCTGCTGGCGCGCGGCAAGAAGGCGTTCGAGGGGACGGTAGATCAGGCCAAGGCCACCTCGCCGCGCTTCCTGGATCTGGACGGCGCGATCAGCGCGGACGCCGCCGCCGCCCTGCCCGGCGTGGCGGGCGTCGAGACCCTGTCCGACGTCGACGGCGTGCGTCGGCTGAAGATCGCCCTGGCGCCCGGCGCCGAGGGTCAGGATACGTTGAAGACGGCCTTCCTGAACGGCCTAGACGTACGCGGCTTCACCCTGAAGGAGCCCACCCTGCACGACGCCTTCATCGGCCTGACCGGGGACCATCCCGACCAACCCGTCGCATCCGTGGAGGCTGTCCGATGAACCGCACCCTGCTGATCGCGCGACGCGAATATGTCGCCTACGCCAAGACCGTCGGCTTTTGGCTGTCGCTGTTGGCTTTTCCGCTGTTCGCCGTGCTGGGCGGCGGCATTCCGGCGCTGATCAAGGCGTCCGAACCGATCAAGTCGGTGGCGGTAATTGAGGAAGGCCCCAATGCGACGGGTTTGGCCGCCGCCGTGCGCGCCTCGTTGCAAGCCGATGTGGATCGTCAGAACGAGCGCCTGCGCGAAGCCGCCGAAAAGGGACAGGCGGGCGCCGGACGCGCCGTCGCCTCCATCACCGGCCCCAAAATCCGTCTGGTCGACGCGCCGCCCGCCATCGTTGACGCCGTCGGCCCGGCCCGTGACGAGGCGATCCGCAAGGCGCTGGACAAGCAGACCTCGAAGGCCAAGCGCCTCGACGCCGTGGTCTTCCTGAGCCGCATGGATGGAAAGCCCGCCGCCCAGGTCTGGACCGCGCGCGCCACCGACAACGACGTCTCCGGCTTCGTCCGCAATGCGCTTCGTGATGCGCGGCGCACCGAACTTCTGACCGCCGCCGGGGTCGCTCCGGCCGTGGCGCAGGAGGTTCAGACTTTCCGGCCCGAGGTGAAGTCCTTCTCGCCCAGCGCGGCCAGCGGGGGCGAGGTGTCGATGCGTGACCGGATCCCGTCCTTCATCGGCCTGGGCGTCGGCTTCCTCCTGTGGTCGCTGGTCATCACCGGCGCCTCTATCCTGCTGAACAGCGTGATGGAGGAGAAGTCGAACAAGATCCTGGAAGTGCTGCTGTCCTCGGCCTCGGCGACTGAAATCCTGACGGGCAAGGTGCTGGGCGTGGCGTTGCTGACCCTGACGGTCATGGGGGTCTGGGGCGGGATCGGGGCCTTCACCCTGATTTCGGCCTCGCCCGAGACGGCGGCGACCGTCGGACAGGTGCTGCTGCACGACGGCCTGATCTTCTATTTCATCGCCTATATGGTCGGCGGCTACCTGATGTATGCGGTGCTGTTCGCAGCCATCGGCGCCTTCTGCGAGACGCCGCGCGACGCCCAGACGCTGATGGGGCCGATCATGATGATCCTGGTCGTGCCGATCCTGGTGATGCAGATGGCCCTGACCAGCCCGGATGCGCCGGTGGTGAAGGTGTTGTCCTGGATCCCGTTCTTCACCCCCTTCCTGATGAGCGCCCGCGCGCCCAGCGATCCACCGCTGGTGGAGGTGATTCTGACGCTGATCGGCATGTTCGCGACCGCCGCCTTCATGGTGTGGATCGCCGGGCGGGCCTTCCGCGCTGGCGCGCTGTCGGACGTAAAGCTGAGCTGGAAGAGCTTCGGCCGGGCGATTACCGGACGGGCGTAGGCGGCACGATTGTCTCCTCCCTGTCGCGTCGCGATGGGGAGGTGGCGCGGCGCTTCTTCTGTCGGACTTCAAGAGTGCTCCACAACACTCCGCAGAAACGAAACGCAAAGAAAAAGGCCGCTTCCCGAAGGAAGCGGCCTTAAATCTTTCGGCTTTCGCCGGGGTCTTAACGACCGCCGGGAACGCGCGGCTTCGGCGCGGGCAGCAGGCCCTCGCGCTGCATGCGCTTGCGCGCCAGCTTGCGGGCGCGACGGATGGCTTCGGCCTTTTGACGGGCGCGCTTTTCCGAGGGCTTCTCGAAGTGCACGTGGCGCTTCATTTCACGGAAGCTGCCCTCGCGCTGCATCTTCTTCTTCAGGGCTTTGAGCGCTTGGTCGACGTTGTTGTCGCGAACGAAAATCTGAACCAGGTTAAACTCTCCTTTGGCCGCCCGCCGCGTCCTGTGAGGGAGACGGGCGAACAAAATAAAATCGTCTTCCGACAGCCGGGCTCTCGGATGAAGGCGCGCTGATACACGAGCCGCCTCCTTCTGTCCAGATCGTCGCGACCATTCTTCAAGGCTCGAAACGCCATGACGACCGGCGTATGATCGCCCTTATGACCGAGACGACAGACTGGGCCGACCGGACCGAACAGACCGTGCTGGACGCCGCCATCGCCCGCGCGCCCGCCCTGGGCTGGAATGCGCGTCTGGTGCGCGAAGCCTGCGAGGCGTGCGGCCTGTCGCAGGGCGACGAGGAACTGCTGCTGCCCAACGGCGCGCGCGATCTGGCGGCCCTGCTGTCGCGCCGCCACGATGCGCGAGCGCTGGCGGCTCTGGGTGAAATCGACGCCAGATCGCTGAAGATTCGCGAGCGAATCGCCCGCGCCGTGTCCGAGCGGATGGAGGCCGGCGCCGCGCATCTGGAGGCCACGCGTCGCTGCGCCGCCTTCCTGGCCCTGCCCGTCAACGCCGATCTGGGGCTGAAACTGGCTTGGGAGAGCGCGGATCATCTGTGGCGCTGGGCCGGGGACGAGGCGACCGACTGGAATCACTATTCGAAGCGGACGATCCTGTCGGGCATCCTGATTCCCGCCCTGACCCTGCGCTGGTTCGACGGACGCGAAGCGGCGGAGGCCTTCGTCGCGCGGCGGATCGAGAACGTCATGGCCTTCGAGAAGTGGAAGGCGGGCAAGGATTTCGAAGCGCCGTTCCGCAAGGTGACGGATGTGCTGAGCCGCGTGCGGTATGGGGCGCGGGCGTAAGGCGAACGCGTCAAGGTTGCCGAAAAGCACAACCAATGCGACCCTTCGTTTCAACGGAGGGTGTGGGATGCGAAAGACTATTGCCTTGAGTGGCGTAGGCGTTTTGGCAGGGTCGGCGCTTTTGGGCGCACTTTCTTTCCAAGAGCCGCCGTCACGAGTGAAGCCAAAGATCTGTTGGGTCGAGAGCAAACCAATTCCCAACGGCGCGTTCAATGTCGTGCGGTGTGAAGCGACCAAGGTCGGCTGATCAGACGACGCTCAGCACCCGGTTCACATGCGCCATCTTGCGGCCGGGGCGGGCCTCGGCCTTGCCGTAGAGGTGCAGGCGTTCGTCGGACTTGGCCGACAGCTTGCGCCAGTCCTCGACCTCGTCGCCCAGCAGGTTTGTCATTTCGATGCGGGCGTGGGCCGTCGTGGGGCCGAGCGGCCAGCCGGCGACGGCGCGGATATGCTGTTCGAACTGGTCGCAGACACAGCCGTCCTGGGTCCAGTGACCGGTGTTGTGAACGCGCGGAGCGATCTCGTTGACCAGAAGCACGTCGTCTCCGAGGTCGAACAGCTCGACGCCCAGAACGCCGACGTAGTCCAGACCATCCAGGATCGCCTCGGCGATGGCGCGGGCGCGAACTTGGGTTTTCTCGTCCACGGCGGCGGGGGCCAGGGTGGTGCGCAGAACGCCGCCTTCGTGGCGGTTCTCGCCCAGCGGATAAACCGCCATATGGCCGTCCCAGTCGCGGGCGGCGATGACCGACAGTTCGCGCACGAAGGTCGCCTTGGCCTCCAGGATGGCCGGACGACCGCCCAGGCTTTCCAAGGCGGCGGGCGCGTCCTCGATGGCGTGGATCCAGACCTGCCCCTTGCCGTCATAGCCTTCGCGGCGGGTCTTCAAGAGGGCGGGCAGGCCCAGTTCGGTCAGGCCGACGACCAAGTCGTCCAGCGTGTCGACGACGGCGAAGGCGACCGTCGGGGCGCCGACGGCGTTCAGGAAGGTCTTTTCGTCCACCCGGTCCTGCGACACGCGTAACGCCGTCGGTCCCGGCGCGACTAGGGCGCCGGCCTCGGCCAGACGCTCGATGGATTCGGCCGGCACGTTCTCGAACTCGAAGGTGACGACATCGGCGGCGCGACCCAGCGCCGACAGGGCCTTGGGGTCGTCATAGGCGGCGACGATCTGGCGCGCCGAAACCCGGCCGGCCGGGCTGTCGGCTTCAGGGTCCAGGATCACGACGTCGAAGCCCAGGCGCGAGGCGGCCTGGCTCAGCATCCGGCCCAGCTGGCCTCCGCCGATGATGCCGAGGGTCGAACCGGGGGGAAGCGGAAGATCAGGCACTCAGTCCTCGACGGTTTCTGCGACGGATTCGGTCTGGGCGGCGCGGAAGGCGGCCAGGCGTCCGGCCAATGCCTCGTCCGACAGGGCCAGGATCTGGGCGGCCAGGATGCCGGCGTTGGCGGCGCCCGCCTCGCCGATGGCCAGGGTGGCGACCGGAACGCCAGCCGGCATCTGAACGATCGACAGCAGACTATCCATGCCCTTCAGCGCCTTGGACTGGACCGGCACGCCCAGCACCGGCAGTTCGGTCATAGAGGCGGCCATGCCCGGCAGATGGGCGGCGCCCCCTGCCCCGGCGATGATGACCTTGTATCCGGCGGCCTTGGCACCCGTGGCGAAATCGACCAGGCGTTGGGGCGTGCGGTGGGCGCTGACGACCTTGGCGTCCCAGGCGACGCCCAGTTGATCCAGGCGATCGGCGGCCAGCTTCATGGTCGGCCAGTCGGACCGGCTGCCCATGATGATCGCCACCGGGGTTTCGGAAGTCGCCATGTCTGCAAGGCCCCTCGCGGAAAGGCGCCGGTTACAGCACGCGGGTGACGCCCGCAACCGCAACACCGTGATTTCAGCCGCGTCGGCCCGTAATGTCGGCCTTCAATGTCGACGGATCACGCTCTACCATCGTTCGACCGCGCGACGCAGACTGAGTCGCGCCTTCGGAGCCATCCCTGCGCCGTGACCGACGTGGCCGAACACGACCTGACCGCCGAGATCGCGCGCCTGCGCGTCGAGCTGGAAGCGTGGAAGACGCGCGCCGCGGCCGCCGAGGCCGCCGCCGACCACGATGTGCTGACGCCCGCCCTGAACCGGCGCGGCTTCATCACGGCCATGCAGCGGACCATGGCCTATTGCCAGCGGCACGGAGTGCCGGCGGTGCTGCTGTATCTGGACATGGACGGGTTCAAGAGCGTCAACGACAGCTTGGGCCATGCGGCCGGTGATGCGGCCCTGGTCGCAGTGGCCGAGCTGTTCCTGGCCAATCTGCGCGAGTCGGACGCAGTCGGCCGACTGGGCGGAGACGAGTTCGCCCTGCTGATGTTGCACGCGGGCTATGAAGAGGGCCGGGCCAAGGCGCGTCAGCTGGCCGAGGCGCTGAAGACCGAAGGCTTCGTCTGGGACGGCCGGAAGACCGAACTGGGCGGCTCGTTCGGGGTGCGCGCCTGGGACGGCCATACCGACGCCGAGGTCTGGCTGACCGAGGCCGACGCCGCCATGTGGGTGAGGAAGAAGGGGCGCTGAGGCCCCTTCCCGCCCCTGCCGCTTAAAGCGGCAGTTTCAGCTGAATGCCGCCCATGTGGCTGTCGGCGTGGTCACCGAAGCGGCCGCGATAGCCGACCGTCACCTTGACCGGGCCGACCGCCCCCTCCACGCCGGCCGAGGCCAGGAACTGGCCGCCGAACGGATCGTCGATCTCGCGCGACAGCACCTGGGCCGGGTTGTTGTAGAGACCGACGCGCACCGGATCGGAGCTGTCGTCCAGGGCGTCGCGGTAGCCGCCCTCGGCGAACAGGCCGAAGCTGCCCATTTCAGCCTCGGCGCGCAGGGCGACCTCGCCGGTCAGAGCCTTCACAGTGCGATCGCCGTATTGATACTGGGCACCGACGCCCTGTTCGTAATAGCCGTCCACGTCGCTGGACACATAGGCCAGGGCCGCACGGGGCGACAGGGCGACGCCGCCCATGTCGAACCACATGCCGCCCTGCAGACGCGCGCCGCTGCTGAGCGCGCGGGTTTCGGCGGTGTGGACGATCGGCGCCAGGCTGGTGGTGCGTTTGATGTCGTCGATGTTGTCGCGCGCCACGCCGACGGCGGCGTTGACGAAGAAATCGCCCGAGCGCCAGCCGCCATAGACGTCCAGGCCGAAGCTTTCGACGTTGAACTGCAGCGCCTGGCTTTCGACGTCGGTGTTGCGCGCCGTGCCGGCCAGCCCGAAGCGCCAGTTGGCCGAAGGGCCGGCCTCAAGCGCGATACGGGCGCCCCAGCCGTCGCTGGACGAGCTGGTGACCGAGCCGCGCGCGTCGGTGTCGACGCTGTCGATCAGGGCCGAGGTGGTGACGGAGACGCCGGCCTCCCACGGTTGACGGCCCGACAGGGCCTCGCCCGCGGCGTCCAAAGCATCCTCGCGGTGACGATAGGCCGTCTCGCCCTGCAGGGTCGATTGAGCGCCGATGTCGCCGTAGTAGAGGTAGTCTGTCGCCAGCTGGGCGATGATCCGGTGGCCCGCCGCGGTCGGGTGGACATCGTCAAAGTAGAAATAGCTGTCGGGGTTCGCGCAAACCGTAACCCCGTTGAAGCACTTCTCAGTGATATTGGTGATGCCGAACAGCCCTGGATTGGCGGCCAGCGTGTCGCTGACCTTGAACAGGTCCATCATGATGATGTTGCTGTCTGGACGCGCGGCGGCGGTGGCGGTCAGATTGGCCTGTAGCGCCGTGTTGAAGGTGGTCACCGCATAGTCGGCCAGCGGCGCCGCCTTCTGGCCGCGGAAGAGAGGCGTCAGGCTGAGCTTGGGCAGGTTGGTGACCAGGATGGTCCCGGCGCCGGCGCCCGCCACGGTGTTGACCAGCGTGTTGACGTTAGTGGCAGCTGTAGTGGCGACAGGGGTGATGGCGGCAACCGGATTGGTGGTGAGGCCGGCGGCGGGCAGACCCTGGAAGATGTCGTTTGCGCCGCCCAGGACGCTGACCAGATCGGTCGCGCTGAACCGGCCGCCCGCAGCGGTGTAGCGCGACAGCTGGTTCAGCATGCCGAACGGCACGCCGGCCGAGGCGTCGGTGCGCGAGCCGCCGAAGGCGTAGTTGATGCTGCCCGTCACCGAGCCGTTGAAGTTGGCGGCGTTGAAGCCCAGCAGTTCAACGAAGGTCGGCCCGTTCGAGAAGCGGCGCGCATAGGGCGGCGACGGCGGCTGGGTCCCGCCCGAGATCAGAAACAGGTTGCCGTTGTCGCTGAGGCTGTCGCCGAAGACGACGAGACGGTTGTAGGTCTGGGCCGAGGCCGAGCCGGCAAAAGCGCAGGCGGCGAGCGCCAGAGCGGCGACGGCGCCGCCGGTGATGAAGCGTGACATGAAATTCCTCCCGCAGCCGTCGTTGCGCGGCCGTTCGACGTGAGGATGCGCCAGTTCGCGCAGAGCGCAAGATGCCGCGAGGTCAGCTTTGAGAAGATATTTGCGAGCGACGTATCACTGCAACGTGCGGAACTTCAGCGTGCCCGGCACCGTCTTGAGTTCGCGCAGCGCCTCTGGATCGTAATCGCGGTCCACGTCGGTGATGACATAGCCCGTGCGCTCGTCCGTTTTCAGGTGCTGGCCCAGGATGTTCAGGCCCGCCGAGGCCAGGGCGCGGTTCAGTTCGGCCAGCACGCCCGGCTGGTTCCTGTGGATGTGCAGGATGCGGTGCGCGCCCGAAACTTCGGAAAGCTGGACGTTGGGCAGGTTGACGCTGAAGGTCGTGTCGCCCCGGTTCAGATAGCCCAGCAGGCGCTCGGCCGCGAACTCGGCGATGGCCTCCTGCGCCTCTTCGGTCGAGCCGCCGATGTGCGGCGTCAGGATCATGTTGGGCAGGCCCTGAAGCGGGCTCTCGAACGGGTCGGCGTTGGTACGCGGTTCTTCGGGGAAGACATCGACGGCGGCGCCGGCGACCCGGCCTGAGCCGATCGCTTGGGACAGGGCGCCGACATCGACCACATGGCCGCGCGCCAGGTTCAGGAACAACGCGCCTTCCTTCATCCGGCCGAACTGGGCCGCACCGAAGATGTCAGCGTTCTCCTTGCGGCCATCGACATGCAGGGTGACTACGTCGCTTTCGGCCAGAAGCGCGTCCAGCGAGCGCATGCGGCGTGCATTGCCCAGGGCCAGGCGTTCGGAGAGGTCATAGAACAGCACCCGCATCCCCAGGTTTTCGGCCAGGACGGAAAGCTGGCTGCCGATGGCGCCGTAGCCGACGATGCCCAGGGTCTTGCCGCGCAGCTCCTTTGAGCCGGTGGCCGACTTGTTCCACTTGCCGACGTGCATGGCCGAGGACTTGTCCGCCACGTCGCGCATCAGGACGATCATCAGGCCGATGGCCAGCTCGACCACCGAGCGGGTGTTCGAATAGGGGGCGTTGAACACCGCCACCCCGTGATCCGACGCCGCGTCCAGGTCGATCTGGTTGGTGCCGATGCAGAAGGCCGCGACGGCCATCAGGCGATCGGCCTGTTCCAGCACGCGACGGCTGACCGTGGTCTTGGAGCGGATGCCCAGGACATGGACGCCCTTGATGGCCGCGATCAGATCGTCCTCGTCCAGCGCGCCCTTCTGGGTTTCGACCGAATAGCCCGCCTCTTCCAGCCGCTCCACGGCGGCGGGGTGGATGTTTTCCAGGAGCAACATCTTCATGCGGCTGCGCGGGAAGGACCAGCGGCCGACCAGGCCTTCGGCATGCAGCACCTCGTCGAGCGACGCGGCCTCGGCGTCGGCGACCTGGACCACCGGCGCGCGGCGCACGACCTCGGTGAAAGCGTAGAAGGCGTCGGCGGCGCCCGCGATCTTGACCTCAGCGTCGTTCCAGCCGTCGCCCACCATGACGACGCGACCCGACAGGTTCAGGCTGTGAATGGCGGTCGGCTTGCCGTTGGCGTGCGACAAAGGGTTGGCGTCGTCCACGCCCACCACGCGGTCGTCGGCATCATAGATCAGGTCGTTGCACAGCACGCGATCGGGAGAGACGCCCAGCTCTTCGGCGACGGGCGCGATCACATCGCGGAAGCCGCCGGAGAGGATGACGACTTTGCCCTTGTTCTGCTGGAAGAAGTTCAGGTTGCGCCGCACCGACGCCGTCAGGTGGTCCGACGCGCTCTGGGCCAAGGCGGCGACGTGGGCGCGGGTCAGCGGCAACAGCGCCAGACGGCGGCGCAAAGCCTCGCCGAATTCGATCTCTCCAGCCATGGCCTGATCTGTCAGGGCGGCGATCTGGGCGCGCGTGTCGGATGCGCCCGGCGCGTCCGCCAGGGCGATGTCGGCCAAGGCCTCAAGGGTCTCGAAATCGACCAGGGTCGAATCGAAGTCGAAGATCAGGGTGGGGCGCGCGCTCATGGGCGGCGTCTTAGCGGCCTTCGCGCCTGCGGCAAAGCCGAGCGATGCTGCTCACTGTGGGCAGATGCGCTAAAAGTTTGCCGCCCGTCGCGATTTTCACCGGACGAGCGGCACAAAAATATCAGAAGCGCGCGATGCGACGCACGTGGCTGTCCGGACGACGGCTTTCGAGCACCGCTGCGCCGACGGCGGCGGCGATGGTCGCCACCGCCAGCAGCGCTCCGCCTTCGCGGGCGTGGTCACGCGCATATTGACCGGCGTCGTCAGCGTAGCGGCGCGCCGTCTTGCCATGCTTCTTCAGCGCCTTCTTGCCGTCCTTGCGGGCCGAACGGAACCAGTCATCGGCGCGGTCGCGCACGTCATAGGCGGTGTCTGCGGCGCGGTGGCGGGCGTCGCGCGAAATCGCGCCGGCGCGTTCACCGACATCCTCGGCCCGGTGGCGGAAAGCGTCGACGGCGTCGTGGAAACGGTCGCGCAGTTCAGACGTATCGACCCAGCCGCGCGGGTCGATACGCGACTTGATGCGCTGGTAACGGGTGGGGCCGCTGCGTTGCGTCAGATAGACGACGGCGACAGCGCCGAGCGCGACTGCGAGGAGGCTGCCGGCGGTGATGCCGGGGTGTTTGCGAATCTCTTCGATCGGATCGATGTCGCGGATCATCGGCGGAACCTCTTCAGTTATTGGCGTCATGAACGGAGCGACGGCTCCGCTTGAGCCAAAAGAGCGATCCGCGCCGAAATCGGTTCCGTCGCCCTCCCCCAGACCGGGCGGATTAGCCCCCCCTTATCAAGCCGGCTGCGGGCGCCTACATAGCCGCGATCCCGAAATGACGCCCCAAAGGACCTCGCCGTGACCGATCACGCGCCCAACACTCCCGTTTCCGACGATCTGGCCGCCGCCTTCCAGATCGAAGGCTGGCCCGTGCGCGGTCGCCTGGTTCGCCTGGGCGCGACCATCGACAAGATCCTGGCCGCCCACGCCTATCCCGAGCCGGTCGCCGCCCTGTTGGGCGAGGCCTGCGCGCTGGCCGCCCTAATCGGCTCCAGCCTGAAGTTCGAGGGTCGCCTGCTGGTCCAGGCCCAGGGCGACGGCCCCGTGCGCTATGTCGTCGCCGACTACGGCACCGACGGGTCGCTGCGCGGCTATTGCCGCTACGACGAGGCCGAGGTGGCCGAGGCGTCGCAGGGGTTCGCCCGGCCCGGCGCCCGATCGCTGCTGGGCCAGGGCGTCTTCATCATGACGCTGGATCGCGGCCCGGACTTCGAGCGCACCCAAGGGATCACGCCGATCGAGGGCGAAAGCCTGTCGCTGGCCGCCGAACACTATTTCCAGCAGTCGGAACAGGTGCCGACCAAGGTGCGTCTGGCCGTCGGCCAGGTTCAGACCGAGGCCGGATCGCAGTGGCGCGCCGGCGGGGCGATGATCCAGATCATCGCCGGCGACGAGGCGCGCGGTTCGACCGAAGAGGTGTGGGACCGCACGCGGGCCCTGTTCGGCACGCTGGGCGATGACGAACTGGTCGATCCGACGATCTCGCCCGAGACGCTGCTGTTCCGCCTGTTCCACGAGGACGGCGTGCGGCTGGAGGGCGCGCGAGAACTGACGGCCGTGTGCCGTTGCTCGCGCGAACGGATCACCTCGGTCCTGGCCTCTTTCGATCCGGCCGAGCGCGCCGAGATGCTGGAGGACGACGGCAAGATCCGCGTCACCTGCGAATACTGCGCCACGGTCTATGCGCTGGACCCCGACGAAGTGGTCGCAGAGCAAATCTGAATTGCAAAGGGCGGCTCCGGGAGCCGCCCTTTCCTATCTCAGCCTTCCAAATCCAGCGAATAGCCCGCCGAGCGGACCGTGCGGATGGGGTTGGCGCTTTCGTCGGCGATGGCCAGGGCCTTGCGCAGGCGCCCGACGTGCACGTCCACCGTGCGGGCCTCGACATAGACGTCCGAGCCCCAGACCGCGTCCAGCAGCTGCTCGCGGCTGAACACCCGGCCGGGGTGCTGCATGAAGTGGTCGAGCAGTCGGAACTCGGTCGGGCCCAGATGGACCTCCTTGCCGTTGCGCTTCACCCGGTGCGAGACGCGATCCACGACGATGTCGCCGTGGTTCAAACGGTCGTCGGCCAGACCCGGACGGATGCGGCGCAGGACGGCGCGGATGCGCGCGATCAGCTCCACCATCGAAAAGGGCTTGGTCAGATAGTCGTCGGCGCCGGTGTCCAGACCGCGAACCCGGTCGCTCTCCTCCCCGCGCGCCGTCAGCATGATGATCGGCAGGTTGCGGGTCTCGGCCTTGCCGCGAATGCGACGGCAGACCTCGATGCCCGACAGCTTGGGCAGCATCCAGTCCAGCAGCACCAGATCGGGCAGACGCTCGTCGATCTGGAGCATGCCCTCCTCGCCGTCGGCGGCGACGGCGACGTCGTAGCCTTCCTTTTCGAGATTGTACTGAAGAAGGGTCGCCAGCGCGTCCTCGTCTTCCATCACAAGGATATAGGGCTGCACGTCGGGTCTCCGGTCTCGGGTCAGTGCGTCGAAAGGTTCGGCGTCGGATCGGAATCCTCAGCCGTGGGTTGGGCGCGCGGGCGTTCGCCCACGATGTCTTCGCCCGTGATCTCGTAGTGGACGGTCTCGGCGATGTTGGTCGCGTGGTCGCCGATCCGCTCCAGGTTCTTGGCCATGAAGAGCAGATGGGTGCAGGCGCCGATCGTGCGCGGATCGCCCATCATGTAGGTCAGCAGTTCGCGGAACAGGGCATTGTAGTGCTCGTCGACTTCGTCGTCGGTCTGCCAGACGGCGACGGCGCGATCGAGTTCCGAGGCCGTATAGGCGTCCAGCACATCGCGCAGGCGGGTCGAGACCAGCCGTCCCATCCGCTCGATCGAACGGGTCAGGGGCTGCATCGGTTGGGCTTCGGCCAGGATCAGCGCGCGCTTGGCGATATTCTTGGCCAGGTCGCCTGTGCGCTCCAAATCGGTGGCGATCTTCATGGCGCCCAAGGTGCGGCGCAGGTCGCTGGCGACCGGCTGGCGCAGGGCGATCAGGCGGATCGCCTTCTTCTCGATATCGCGGTGCAGGGCATCCAGCTTCAGATCGCGTTCCACCACGGCGCGGGCCAGAGCGATGTCGCGCCGGGCGACGGAATCGATGGCGTCCGCAACCTGGGCCTCGGCCAGGCCGCCCATGCGGGCGATCTCGGCCGTGATCTGGTTCAGTTCGTCGCCATAGGCTTTGACGGTGTGCTGGTTCATCGGATTAGCCGAAGCGTCCCGTGATGTAGTCGAGCGTGCGCCGTTCGCGCGGATTCTGGAAGATGTCTTCCGTATCCCCGGTTTCGACCAGACGGCCCATGTGGAAGAAGGCGGTGCGTTGCGACACACGCGCGGCCTGGGCCATCGAGTGGGTGACGATGACGATGCAGAACCGCTCGCGCAGTTCGTCAATCAGCTCCTCGATCCGCGCCGTGGCGATGGGGTCCAGCGCCGAGCAGGGTTCGTCCATCAGGATGACTTCGGGGTTCACGGCGATGGCGCGGGCGATGACCAGACGCTGCTGCTGGCCGCCTGACAGACCCATGGCCGACGATTGCAGGCGGTCGGCGACCTCTTCCCACAGGCCAGCGCGCTTGAGTGCCTTTTCAACGACCTCGTCCATCTCGGCCTTGGACGACACCAGACCGTGGATCTTGGGTCCGTAGGCGACGTTTTCGTAGATCGATTTCGGGAAGGGGTTCGGACGCTGGAACACCATGCCGACGCGGGCGCGCAGCAGCACCGGATCGATGGAGCGGTCATTGATGTCCTCGCCGTCCATGGCGATGCGGCCCGTGACCTTGGCCCCGGCGATGGTGTCGTTCATGCGGTTCATGGTCCGCAGGAAGGTGGACTTGCCGCAGCCCGACGGGCCGATCAGGGCCGTGACGGTCTTGTCCGGAATATCCAATGAGACGTCATAGAGCGCCTGTTTGCCCTCGTAGAAGACCGAGACGTCGCGCGCGGCGATCTTGATCGGACCGACAGGCGGGTTGTCGACCACAGCGGAGCCCGACCGGGGCGTGGCGTCTTCGACACGCGGTTCGGCGGCGGCACCCTTGGACGGGGCGATTTCGGGCAGGATCTGACCGCCCATGCGCGGCGCTTCGGTCGGATCGACCGAGCCGGCGCCGGTCTGGTCCTCGGCGGAGCGGAAAATACGGAATTTCATTCTCTTACCACCGACGCTCGAAGCGCCGCCTCAGGATGATGGCCGCCGCGTTCATGATGATCATGAAGACCAGCAGGACGATGATCGCCGCAGCGGTGCGTTCGTGGAAGGCCCGCTCCGAGGCGTTCTCCCAGATGTAGATCAGCGAGGGCAGCGCCCCGACCGGCTGGTCGATGGCGTGCGGCACGCCCGGCACGAAGCTGACCATGCCAATCAGCAGCAGCGGCGCGGTCTCGCCCAGGGCGTGAGCCATCGAGATGATGGCGCCGGTCATGACGCCGGGCATGGCCAGCGGCAGGACGTGGCTGAACACCGTTTGGGTCTTGGATGCGCCCATGGCCAGGGCGGCCTCGCGGATCGACGGGGGCACGGCCTTCAGCGCCGAACGGGTGGCGATGACCAGGGTCGGCAGGGCCATCAGGGCCAGGACCAGACCGCCGACGATGGGACTGGCGCGCGGCAGATGCATCCAGTTGATGAACAGGGCCAGACCCAAGAGGCCGTAAACGATCGACGGCACGGCCGCGAGGTTGTTGATGTTGACCTCGATGATGTCGGTCAGCTTGTTCTTGGGCGCGAACTCTTCCAGCCAGATGGCCGCGCCGACGCCCAGCGGAATGGCGATCAGCGCCGTGACCATCAGCATCAGGGCCGAACCGACCACGGCGCCCAGGACGCCCGCCAGTTCCGGCTGCGTCGAATCGCCGTTTGTGAACAGGGCGGTGTTGAAGTGCGAGCCGATCACGCCTTCGGTCTGCATCCGATCCAGCCAGGCGATCTGCTGGTCGGTCAGGCGGCGCTGATCCTCGGGCGTCTCCCTGGAGATTTCGCCCTTCAGATACAGATCGGCGTCATCGGACAGCGGCACGGCCAGGGGCACGGTCTCGCCGATGACTTCGCTGCGCTTGGCGACCAGATCGGCGGCGACGAACTTCAGCTCAGATGAGAACAGCCGCTTCATCTGCGCGGCTTTGGTCCCGGCCGCGTCGTCCTGAATGCCCATGCGGGCCAGCTGCTGCTCGGCGGCCAGTTGCTCGAAGTTGGAGCCCTGGGGATAGGCGCGGTCCACGCGCGCCGGGTCCATGAAGACCGGCACGGTGACGGTGTGGGTGTAGAAGGCGGTGTGGCCCTGCTCGACGATGCGGACCAGCAGCACGGCCAGGAACAGCATGGCGGCGGCGATGGCCAGGCGGCCATACCATTTGAAGCGCGTTTCCCTGGCGTGGCGACGCTTGAGGCCTGCACGCAGGCGGTCGAGACGTCCCTTGGCGGCCGCGCCGGCGATCTGATCGGGGGTCGCGTCAGTCATATTGTTCCCGATAGGTCTGCACGATCCGGTGGGCGATGATGTTCAGCATCAGCGTCACCAGGAACAGGGTCAGGCCCAGGCCGAAGGCGGACAGCGTCTTGGCGCTGTTGAACTCCTGGTCGCCGGTCAGCAGGGTCACGATCTGCACGGTGACGGTGGTGACGGTGTCCAGCGGATTGAAGGTCAGGTTGGCGGCCAGGCCTGCGGCCATGGTCACGATCATGGTCTCGCCGATGGCGCGCGACACGGCCAGCAGCAGGGCGCCGGCGATGCCCGGCAGCGCGGCGGGCAGAAGAACCCGCTTCACCGTCTCGGACTTGGTCGCACCCATGGCGAACGAGCCGTCACGCAGCGACTGGGGCACGGCGTTCAGAATGTCGTCGGACAGGGACGACACGAACGGGATCAGCATGATGCCCATCACCGCGCCGGCCGTCAGGGCCATCTGGTTCTGAACCAGAGCCAGGTATTGACCCAGCCCGTCCAGCGGTCCGCCGATCAGGAAGAGGCCGATCTCGTTGAAGAAGACCCGTAGCAACGGCCCGACGGTCAGGGCGGCGAAGAAGCCGTAAACGACGGTCGGCACGCCGGCGAGGATCTCCAGCAGCGGCTTGATCACCGCGCGGGTCGTGCGGCCGGCGTATTCCGACAGATAGATAGCCGACAGCAGGCCGATGGGCGCAGCGACGCACATGGCGATGACCATGATCAGCAAGGTGCCGGCGAACAGCGGCACGGCCCCAAAGGCGCCCGAGGACCCGACCTGATCGGCGCGGATGGCGATCTGCGGGCTCCATTGCGTGCCGAACAGGAAGTCGAGAACCGGCACCTTCTGGAAGAAGCGGAAGCTGTCGAAGGCCAGGGAGGCGATGATGCCCAGGGTCGTCAGGACGGCGATGGCCGAGCAGACGAACAGGGCGCCGTAAATCCAGCCCTCGACCCGGTTGCGAGCGCGCGTCTGAGGCTTGATCTGCGTCAGGGCGAACAGGCCGCCCAAGATGGCGGCCAGGATGGCGGCGACGCCGCCGCCCCACGACAGAGTGCGTTCGATGCGAACCATGCGGCGCGCCTCGACCGGCAGCTGTTCGGCCAGCGGGCGTTCCCAGATCTGCAGCGCGGCTTCTCCGCGACCCACGCGGTGGGCGTCGGCGAAGAAGGCGTCGCGGCGGAACGGCTCTAGCGCCGCGACTGCATCAGGCGTGCCGGCGGCCGTCAGCTGACGCTGAAGCGGGGCGGCGAAAACCGAGGCCAGGATCAAGACCAGCAGCGCCGGCGCGGCGACCCAGATCAGCGCATAGGCGCCGTGCTGGCCGGGGCGGGAATGGGGCTTTGCGCCGATCGCACGACGACGCGCCAACGTACGTCCGCCGAAGAAGGCGGCCGCACTCAAGGCGACGAGGATCAGCAGATAAATCCAGATCATTCAGAAGTCCGAAGCGCCGTGCGCGAATCGACGACGGTCCTGAACATCGGGACCAACGCGGCGCGACTACTGCCTGCGAATGGTCAGCGGATTACGACGGGTCGATGACAGTTGGGTGACAGCGACCGCCCGTCGCGCCCTCAGCGTCGCTCGACCGGCTGGGGAAACCAGGCGGTGAAGGCCGCGCCCATGCCCGGCGCGCTTTCGACCACCAGACCGCCTTGGTGACGGTTGATGATGTGTTTGACGATGGCCAGACCCAGCCCCGTCCCCTGCCGCTCGCCGCTCTTTTGACCCTCGACCCGATAGAAGCGCTCGGTCAGGCGGGGCAGGTGTTCGCGCGCCATACCGGGCCCATGATCGCGCACCGTGACGGCGGCGTAGGAGACGCCCGCCGTGCGGTCTGGCGTGACCAGCGGCAGTCGTGTCGCGCCAGGCATGCGCGAGGCCCAGGCCTCGTCGAACGACAGGTCCGAACGCACCGAGATTTCGACCGTGCCGTTGCGTGACGAATATTTGACGGCGTTGTCGAGCAGGTTCTGCACCACCTGCAATATCTCGTCCCGGTCGCCGCTGATCGACGCCCTTGCCTCCCCCTGATCCAGGGCGATGGCGATCTCCTTTTCGCGCGTCAGAACGCTGATGGCGTCGACCACGTCGGAGGCGGCGCGGTCCAGATCGACGCGGCCAGAGGGCGGAATATGCTCGTTCAGTTCGATCCGGCTGAGCGACAGCAGATCCGCGACCAGCCGCCCCATCCGGTCCGCCTGGGCCGACATGATGTCCAGGAAGCGGTCCCGCGCGACCACGTCCTCACGGGCATGGCCCTTCAGGGTCTCGATGAAACCGCTGAGCGAGGCCAAGGGCGTGCGCAGTTCGTGGCTGGCGTTGGCCAGAAAGTCCACGCGCATCATCTCGATGCGGCGCGAGTCCGTTTCGTCGCGCAGGATCAGCAGGGCCAGCTCCGACCCGGCCTTGCCTGACTCTTCGAGTGAGAGCGGCCGGGTCCAGGCGCGCCAACGTCGGTCGCGCTGACCGCCCGTCGCATAATCCGTGGTTCGCGCCGTCCCGCCGAACAGGGCCTCGTCAACCGCCTCAAGCACGCCCGGTTCACGGATCACCTGAACCAGCAAAGCGCCTTGGCGCTGGATGCGCAGAAGCTCGCGCGCAGCCGCGTTCGCCATGACAATGCGTCGCCCGGCGATGTCGTCCGGCTCGCCGCCGCTGACCACCAGCACCGGATCGTCCAGCGCCTCGAACACCCGGTCGAGAAGATCGCCCGCCACCATATCGATGGCGGGCTCGGTCGCAGCGCTGTCGTTCGCAACCGGAGCCGCCAGCGATGGCTCGCCCATGTTCAGCAGCCAGGCGGAAGCCGCCACGACCACCGCGCCGCCAACCAACCAATCGGCCAGTTGAGGATGCAAAATCGCCAGCACCAGCAGCGTCGCGATGGCGATGCCTATGCTGGCGCCGACAGTCCATAACCGCGAAGTGGAGATCGGTGCGACGGGCGAAGGCGAGACTTCATAAGGCATGGCGTCAGGCCGACCTGCATCTGAAAGTGATTTCCGATCCTTGCACGGATTTCATGACGGCGCGTCGACAGCCAGGGCGTTCTTTAGCTTTGCCGCACGGTTTCTTTAGGATTTTCAGCCAGGATGTCGCCAAGGGAGGCCTCGTGGACCGCATCATCCATTGCATTGCGCACGATCACGATTGGCGGATCACTCTGTTCGCCGCTCTGATCTGCATGGGGGGCCTCCTCGTCGCGACTCGCGTCATGCAGCGTATGAGAACACGCGATCCCGCGCGACGCCGCCGCTCCGTCATTTTAGCGGTCATTATCGGCGCCTTGTCGATCTGGGCGACCCACTTCATCGCCATGCAGGGTTTCGTCGCCGGCGTTCCAGTGCGCTACGACACGGGTCTGACATTGGCCTCGCTTGGGGTGGCTCTCGCCATGATCGCCCTGACGATCGGCTCCACCATGCTGGGCAGGGGACCGCAGTGGCGCATGCTGGCGGCCGTCGTCGCCGTCGTTGGCGTGGGCGCCATGCACTACCTCGGCATGGCGGCGATCCGGGCGCCGGCGCACATCAGTTGGGACCCAGGCCTCGTCGCAGCATCGATCATCGCCGCCCTTGCGATCGGCTGCCCGACCGCCTTCTTCTATCGTCGGGGAGGCCCCGTCAGATTGATCATCACTGCCGCATGTCTTTCGGCGACAGTGATCGTTCTTCATTTCGTCGGCATGGCCGCGATCAATGTCTCGCCCGATTTCTCGATCGCCAACCATCAAGGCCTGTCGAGCGGAGCCGTAAAAATCCTCCTGGGCTCGATCCTGCTGTTGATCTGCGGAGTCGGCGTCGCCTTGGCCGTCATGGACCTTCGGTCGGCCACCACCTCGCTTCGCCGCATTCGCGAAGCAGTGGACGCCATGCCGGACGGTCTGGGCTTCTATGATTCCAGGGATCGGCTGGTGCTATGGAACGCGCGCTACGCCGAAGTGAACCCCGAGTTGGAACCCTACCTGATCGTCGGCCTTACTTTCCGTGAAGCGCTGCGGATCGGCATAGACGAAGGCCGCTACCCAGAGGCGGCGGGCCGTGAAGAGGAATGGCTGAACGAACGCATAAAGGCGCGTCGGCAGTTGTCCTCCAGCATCGAGCAGCAGGTCACCGGAGGACGCTGGCTGCGGATTCAGGACCGGCGCACCTCCGAAGGCGGCACGGTCACCGTCTGCAGCGACATCACAGATCTGAAACGCGACGCCCAGGCTTTGGCCGAGGCGCGTGACGCCGCCGAATCGGCCAATGTCGCCAAGAGCCAGTTCCTGGCCAATATGAGCCACGAGATTCGTACGCCCCTGAACGGCGTGATCGGCCTGTCGCAGGCGCTGTCCAAGACCGACCTGACGCAAGAGCAGCGCGAAATGCTGGATCTGATGCAGGCGTCGGGAAAGACGCTGCAGACCCTGCTCAGCGACATTCTGGATCTGGCCCGCGTGGAATCGGGCAAGCTGGAGCTTACCGAAGACGCTTTCGAACTGGCGACGGCCGTGCGCGAGGCGGCGCAACTGTATGCCGAGAATGCGCGTGAGAAGCACCTCGACTTCCACGTCGACATCGATCTGGAAGACGACGTCTGGATTTTGGGCGACGCGGTGCGATTGAAACAGGTGCTGACCAACCTGATCTCGAACGCCGTTAAGTTCACCAGCAAGGGTTTCGTCGGCCTGGTCGTGCAGAGCGGCGTAGATCGAGACGGATCGCCGGTTCTGCGCTTCACCGTAGAAGACAGCGGCATCGGATTCGACGCCGCGACCCGCGCGCGTCTGTTCAGCCGATTCGAGCAGGCGGATGGGGGAATCACGCGCAGGTTCGGCGGGTCGGGCCTGGGTCTGTCCATCTGTCGCCAGCTCGCGGAAATGATGGGCGGCGATCTCGACTGCGAAAGCGAGCCCGGCTCGGGTGCGGCCTTCATCCTGACCCTTCCGTTGAGGCCGGCCCAGCCGCCGATGGCGAGGGAACAATCGGCGCGGCAACCCGCCGTCGCCGCTCAGGAGCGGCCGGTGCGGGTTTTGGTGGCGGACGACCATCCGACCAATCGTCGCGTCATCGAGCTCATCCTCGCCCAGACCCCCGCGCAGATCGTCATCGCAGAAGATGGCGCGCAGGCGCTCGAGGCCTTCCGAAGCGCGGCGTTCGACCTGGTGCTGATGGACATGCAGATGCCGATCATGGACGGACTGACGGCGACGCAGGAGATTCGCCTGCACGAGGCGACCATGGGTCTGGATCGTACGCCAATCGTCATGCTGACCGCCAACGCCATGCCAGAGCACGTCGCCGCAGGGCGGGCGGCGGGCGCCGACCACCATCTGGCAAAACCGTTCAACGCCGCCGAACTGTTGGGCATCGTGGCTTCGCCGGCCTCCTTGCTGGCGGATTGCGCGAAAGCGGCCTGACCCGTTCCTGAAGCGGAACCTTTGACGGTTGCGCCTCGGACCTGATGCGTGTAATAGCCCGCGCTCTTGAATTCGAGGGTTCATCACCCCCGCCGCGAGAGCCCCGGGTTGGCGCGGCGTTTCCGTTGTTGTTGAGGCGAGCCACATGGCCGAGATCATTCTGAACGTGGACGTCCGCGATGGCGTCGGCACCGGCGGCGCTCGCGCTGCGCGTCGCGCCGGTTTCGTGCCGGGCGTCCTTTACGGCGGCGAGCAAGCCCCCGTCGCCATTTCGGTGAACGAGAAGGACTTCCGCAAGTCGCTCTACACCGGCAAGCTGCTGGGCCACCTGGTGACCCTGAAGTACGGCGACGAGACCCAGCCGGTCATCGCCAAGGACGTGCAGTTCGACCCCGTTTCGGACCGCCCCCTGCACTTCGACCTGATGCGCGTCGATGAGAAGGCCCCGGTCAAGATCGAAGTGCCGGTGCACTTCCTGAACGCCGACGAAGCGCCCTTCGCCCGCCAGGGCGGTTCGCTGGAAGTCGTCCGTCACGCCGTCGAAATCCTGGTTCGCGCCGATCAGATTCCGGAAGAACTGGTCGTCGACCTGGCCAAGTCGCAGATGGGCGACACCATCCGCATCTCGGACATCACCCTGCCCAAGGGCGCGGAAGCCACCATCACCGACCGCGACTTCGTGATCGCCACGATCAAGGTGTCCTCGGCTGCTCTGTCGGCCGCCGCCGACGAAGCCGCCGACGCCGAAGCGGCTCCGGTCGAGAAGACCGAAGACTGATCCTTCGTCGCTTCGACAAGATCACGCCCCGCCCGGTTCGCCGTGCGGGGCTTTTCTTTGCCTGACGCAAACGGCAAGAGGACGCCATGATCATCATCGCGGGGCTCGGCAATCCGGGCGGGAAATACGAAAAGAACCGGCACAACATCGGCTTCATGGCCGCCGACGAGATCGCGCGCCGGTGGCGGTTCGGTCCCGAGCGCGCCAAGTTCCAGTCGATCGTCAGCGAGGGTCTGGTCGATGGGACCAAGGTCCTGCTGATGAAGCCCCAGACCTATATGAACGAAAGCGGTCGGGCGGTCGGCGAGGCGGCGCGGTTCTACAAGATCAAGCCGAGCGAGATCATTGTCTTTCACGACGAAATCGACCTAGCCCCCGGCCGGTTCCGCATGAAGACCGGCGGCGGCGCGGCGGGACAGAACGGCATCCGCTCCTTGATCAGCCACCTGGGCGCCGACTTCCGACGCGCCCGCATGGGCATCGGCCATCCGGGCGAAAAGGAACTGGTCATGCCCCACGTCCTGGGCGACTTCCACAAGGCGGAACAGCCCTGGCTGGACGCCATGCTGCAAGCCTGCGCCGACGCCCTGCCCTTCGCGGTGGCGGGCGATGACGAACGCTATCAGGGCGAGGTCATGCGCCTGGCCCCCGCGCCCAAGTTCAGCCCGCGCCAGGCCGCGCGCGGCGAGCTTTAGAACAAACCGCCGCCTATCGCGCCGTCGCAAAACGCCGTAGAGGCCAGACGTGCCCCGCGCCCAGGCCGACAATTGGTCGATCTCGCAATCGCTCGCCTTCCTGGCGGCGGTGTTCGCGCTCGTGCTCGGCACCCTGCTGCCGTTCGCGGCCCTGGCGGCGGTTCAGCCGGGCCATCCGCTGGTAATCTGTTCGGCGGAAGGCCCCCAGACGATCCAGTCCGGCGGTATGGACGGCCCGGTCAACAAGCACGTCGGGGCCAAATGCGCCGCCTGCGTCATGCCGTTGGCCGCCGCCCTGCCCTGCCCGCCTGCGCCCGAAAAGGAGCGGGTGGTCCGCACCGTCGAGCGCGTCGTCTATGTCGCCGCCAGCGTCAGCCCGCCGCCGCCCGCGCGCGCGCCGCCGCGTCCGCCGTCCACCGCCCCGCCCCACGCCTGAACCAGACCCCAAGCCCGCGCCGGCCCCAACGCCCGCGCGCCGTCTCGTTCTGATTTCAGGTTCAATCCATGTTCTTCAAGACCACCGCAGCGCCCTGCGCGCTGCTGCTCGCCGCCCTTGCCACTCCCGCCTTTGCCCAGGAGACGCCTACGGAGCTCGATAGCGTCATCGTCACGGGCCAGCGTAACCCAGATGACCCCGCCGTCGTTGCTGAGGCTCGCGATCGTTTGTCTCGCACGCCCGGGGCCGTCGCCGTCGTCGCCTCAGAAAGCTATGAGGATCGCTACGCACTCGGATTCGCCGATACACTTCGCTCCGTGCCCGGCGTGTTCGCTCAACGGCGATGGGGCGAAGAAGTCCGTCTGTCGATTCGAGGATCGGGCATCGGCCAGAGCCTGCACCTCAGGGGCGTCTTGCTGGCACAGGATGGCGTGCCCTTCAGTCAGCCAGACGGTTTCGGCGACTTCCAAGAACTGGACCCGTTGGTCGCGCGGTATTTTGAAGTCTACAAGGGCGGCAACGCCCTGCGTTTCGGCGGTGCTGCATTAGGCGGGGCCATAAACGTCCTTACGCCGACCGGCCGCAATGCGCCGTTTTCTAATCTGCTCCGATTGGAGGGCGGCTCTTTCGAAACGCGGCGTGCACACGGAGCCATCGCGCGTGAGTTCGGCCCGTGGGATATTTACGCGGCCGCGACATGGTCAGGCAGCGAGGGTTTCCTCGACCACCAAGATTCCGACAGCAAGCGGCTGACGCTGAACATCGGGCGTCAATTTGGCGAGGACCGTGAACTGCGTTTGATTGTGCAAGCCAACGACCTGGACCTGGACATCTCGGGCACCCAGACGTTGGACAAGGCGCTGAACAGGCCGCGCGATCCCGATCCCTTCGTACGCAACCTGGATTTTGGCCGAAACATCAAATCTGTGCGTGTGACGGCGCAGACTCGCTGGCGACTGACGGACGAGTTGGTGTTCGAAGCTGGCGCTTACGCAGTCGACAAACACCTGTTCCACCCCGTGCCCGTGGTCCTGGACAATGACTATCGGTTCTGGGGCGGCTTTTCGCGTTTGGACTGGGCTGGGCGGTTGGGCGAGCTGCGAGCCGATGCCTTTGCCGGCGCCTACTTCCGAACAGGCGACAACGACAGCGCAGTCTTCCTCAACACCGGCGGTGGCAACCCCGGATTCCAAATCGGCAGCACGTTGCAGAATGCCACGGGCATGGATGTCTTCGCCGAGGGGCGCTTGTTCGTGACCGACCAGCTAGCCTTGATCGCGGGCGGCACTTGGGGCCGAGCCGAGCGCGACGTCGACAACCATCTGGTCCCGGCCAATAGCGCCCAGCGAGACTATGACTGGTTTGCCCCCCGAGTCGGCCTGCTGTGGGAACAGCCCGACGGATCGCAAATTTACGCGAACGTGACGAAGTCGGTGGAGGCCCCGACGTTCCTGGAGCTCGTGCAGACGCCAGTACCCCAGTTTGTCGATCTCGATCAGCAGGAAGCCTGGACCGCAGAGATTGGCGCGCGGGGCCAACGCGGCGCGTTTCGCTATGACATCGCCCTCTATCGCTCTCATCTGGAAGGCGAACTGCTGAACTACGTCGTCATCCCCAACAATCCGCCTCTCAGCTTTAACGCCGAGGACACGGTGCACCAGGGCATCGAAGCCGGATTGGATTGGAGGTTGGTCGACAATGGCCGCGAACGCCTGACTTTGCGCCAGACCTACACTTGGTCAGACTTCTTCTTCGACGACGATGCCACCTATGGCGATGGCCGGCTGCCCATTATCCCCGAACATGCCTATCGCGCGGAGTTGAAGTATGAACACCCCGCCGGCTGGTTCATCGCGCCATCCGTCGAATGGGTGCCCCAGGACATCTATGTCGACTACGCCAATCAGCTGAAATATCCAGGATACACCCTACTTTCGCTCAACGCGGGCGTCGATCTGCCAGGAGGGGTGTCGCTGTTCGCAGACCTTCGCAATCTGACCGACGAGAAGTACGTCTCCAACGCCAATGCGATCACCGACGCGCGCACGGCGGCAGCGGATGTCTTCACGCCAGGCGAAGGACGTTCGGCCTATGTGGGGTTGCGTTATGCGTTCTGAGTCTGGCGACGCCTCAATGTCCGACGCCTACCGCGCGGTCTGGCGTTGGCACTTCTACGCCGGCGTCTTCGTCATGCCTGTGCTGATGCTGCTGGCCCTGACGGGAGGGCTCTATCTGTTCAAGGACGAAATCGACGGCTTTCTGTATCGCGACATGATCCGCGTGCCGGCCGTTCAAACTCAGGCGGTGCCGGAAACCTGGGTGGCTTCGGCCGCCCAGGCCGCAGGCGGCGGGCGGGTCGCCAATCTGGTCATGCCTGCGCGCGACGATCAGGCGATCCGGCTGCGGGTAGATCGACCCGATGGGGTGCAGAAGACTGTCTTCGTCGATCCGCACACCGGCCGGGCCACCGGGGTCATTCCGGCCGGCGGGTTCATGGATCTGGTCAAGAAGACGCACAGCCTGACCGTGCTGGGGCGGCCGTTCAACATTCTGGTCGAGATCGTCGCCGGGTGGACGATCATTCTGTTCGCCACAGGGCTCTATCTGTGGTGGCCGCGCGGGCGGGGTGTGGCGACCTTTGCACCGCAGACGACAGACAGCCGCCGCCGCCCGTTCTGGCGCGACCTGCATGCGCTGACGGGTGTCTATGTCGGCGGGGTCGTGCTGTTTCTGGCCGTGACTGGCATGCCGTGGTCGGCGGTCTGGGGCGACAACGTCATGGGGGCGATCAAGGAGACGGGGCTCGGGCGGCCGCCCGCACCCGTCGCCGGCGCCTGGCAGAGGGCGCAGCACCACGATGCGCCGGTCGGGGCCGGCTGGACCATGGAAGGCATGGTGATGACCCACGCCCATGTCGGCCATGGCGGTCTGGCGCAGGTTCTGCGGGTCGCGGATCAGGCCAGCCTGGCGCGCCCCTATACGGTGAACATCCCCAAGGCCGATGACACCGCCTATACGCTGACGACCCAGGCGACACGGGTTCAGGACAGCCGGTCGCTCTATGTCGATGCGGCCTCCGGGCGGCTGCTGGGCGACATCGGCTATGACCAGTTCGGCGCCGGCGCAAAGGCCATCGAGTTCGGCATCTATACGCACCAGGGCACGCAGTTCGGCCAGGCGAACCGCATCGTCATGCTGCTGGGCTGCATCGGCGTTTGGCTGCTGGCGATCAGCGGCCTGGTCATGTGGTGGAAGCGCCGCCCGCCCAACCTGTCGCGCCGACGCCTGGGCGCGCCGCCCGCCCCGCCGGGACCGCGTGCGCGCGCCGCTGTCCTCGGCATCGTCCTGCCCCTCGCCATCCTCTATCCCCTGACGGGACTGAGCCTGATCGCGGCCGTATTGCTCGACCGAGCCCTACGTCCGATGATCCGGCGCCGTCCCGCCGCCTCCTGAAAGACCTGACGCCATGAAGACCAAACTCGCCCTCGCCGCCGCCGCCCTGTCGCTGGCGGCCTGCAATCCGTCCCAGCCGGCCAAGGCGCCCACCGCTGAGACGCCCGCGGCGGCCGCCGCCGTGAGCGCGACCGACGCCTGGTGCCGCCCGTCGCCGAACGGGGCCAAGGCCGGCGGCTGCTACGTCACCCTGACCGCCGCGACCGACGACAGGCTGACGGGCGGATCGACGCCGCGCGCCGCATCGCTTCAGGTCCACGAGATGAAGACCGAGAACGGCATGATGAAGATGACCGAGCTGACGGCGGGCCTGCCCCTGCCTGCCGGTCAGGCCGTGGCCCTGGCGCCGGGCGGCAACCACCTGATGCTGATCGGCCTGACGGCGCCTCTGGTGGCCGGCGAGACCGTGCCCCTGACCTTCCAGTTCGCCTCGGCGCCGGCGATCACGGTTCAGGCGCAGGTTCGCCAACCGGCCATGGACGGCATGGATCACGGCGCCCACTGACCTCAGTTGAAGCGCGAGCCTGACAAACGGCTCTGAACCCGCTAAAGGCTCGCGCCTCACGAGGAATACCATGGCTCTTAAAGTCGCGATCGTCGGCCTGCCCAACGTCGGCAAGTCCACCCTGTTCAACGCCCTGACCAAGACGGCGGCGGCCCAGGCGGCCAACTATCCGTTCTGCACCATCGAGCCGAACACCGGCGATGTGGCGGTGCCCGAGGCACGTCTGAACGCCCTGGCCGAGATCGCCGGATCGAAAGAGATCATCCCAGCCCGCATCACCTTCGTCGACGTCGCCGGCCTGGTGCGTGGCGCGTCCAAGGGCGAGGGCCTGGGCAATCAGTTTCTGGCCAACATCCGCGACTGCGACGCCGTGGCCTTCGTCGCGCGCTGCTTCGTCGATGACGACATCACCCACGTCGAGGACCGCATCGATCCGATCGCCGATCTGGAGATCATCGAAACCGAGCTGATGCTGGCCGACATGGAAAGCCTGGAGCGCCGCCGGCCGCAGCTGGAGAAGCGCGCCAAGGGCGGCGACAAGGAATCGGCCCTGACGCTGAAGCTGGTCGATCTGGCCCTGGCCCAGCTGAACGCCGGCAAGCCCGCCCGCACCGCCGAGGTGTCCAAGGAGGACATCAAGGCCTGGCACATGCTGCAACTGCTCACGGCGCTTCCCGCGCTTTATGTCTCGAACGTCGAGGAGGGCTCGGCCGACAAGGGCAACGACCTGTCCGACAAGGTCGCAGCCCGCGCCGCCCAGGACAACGCCAACTCGGTCGTCATCTCGGCCCAGATCGAGTCCGAGATCGCCGTGCTGGACGACGAAGAGCAGAAGGAGTTCCTGGAGACCCTGGGTCTTGAAGAGCCCGGCCTGAATCGTCTGATCCGCGAGGCCTACAAGCTGCTGGGCCTGCAGACCTATTTCACGGTCGGGCCCAAGGAAGCCCGCGCCTGGACCATCAATGTGGGCGACACCGCGCCCCAGGCGGCCGGCGTGATCCACACCGACTTCGAAAAGGGCTTCATTCGCGCCGAGACCATCGCCTTCGACGACTTTGTCGCTCTGCGTGGAGAAGCCAAGGCGCGCGAGGCCGGCAAGCTTCGCGCCGAAGGCAAGTCCTATGTCGTCAAGGACGGCGACGTGATGAACTTCCTGTTCAACTAGGCGGCGCGGCTGGCGGGGTTTCGGCCCCGTCCTTCTTCATCATCTTCGCCAGCGGATTGGCGGGTTCGGGCGCGCGCGGCGACGCCGGGCAACGCGCCAGCTTGGTCGTCAGCATATCGCGATCCACATAGGTCAGGGTCAGGACATCGCCTGTCGTGCCCATGTGGACGCGCTCGTTCACGGCCTTGCCTTGGGTCAAGCAGGACAGCGCCGCGACATAGCCTGATCCCCGCTCGTCGATGCGGGCGATGTCGCAGTTGTGGCCATAGGCGTCAAAGCGCATCGGGGTGATGGTGATTGGGCTGTTCGCCCCCTGCGGCCGTTCGCACCATGCCGGATTGGACGCCCACACCCCCACGAAACTGCGCGGTCCGCGAGACGCCAGCGACGACGGCCCCGGCGGCTCAACCGGCTGCATGGCCTCGGGCGTGCGAAGCGGCGCGGCCGGTTCATTCGGCGGATTGACCCGATCGTCTCCACAGGCCGCAAGGAGGGCGAAGGCGCCAAGCGCCGCAAGCAGGGCCGTTTTCATCTCGCCACAACGCAACGGCCAAGGTTCAGGTTCAACGCACCTAATTATTGCGGTTGATTCTGATAATCGTTCTCATTAACACCCTGCCAATCACTAAGCGGGGCTATTGATGCGCACTCTCTTCCTCCTTTCCACCGCCGCGACCGCCATTGGGTCGGCCCTGATCGCCCAGCCCGTTCGCGCCGAAACGCCCGTCACCGTCTCTCCCGCGACCGAGGTCGATCCGGTCGTCGTCCTGGGAACCCGTTCGCGGCGCCTGGCGTCCAATGTCCCCGGCACGGTGAGCGTCATCGACGCCGAGCAGATCGAGACCCTCCTGGCGACGGACATCAAGGACCTGATCCGGTTCGAGCCGGGCGTCAGCGTCCCCACCTCCCCTGCGCGTTTCACCCTGGCCCTGTCCGGCGCGGGCCGCGACGCCAACTCCGGCTTCACGATTCGCGGCATGGGCGGCGATCGGGTGCTGATCATCAACGATGGCGTGCGCCTGCCGGCGGGCTTCTCCTTCGGGGCGCAGGCGGTCGGTCGTGGCGGTTACAACGATCTGGATCTGGTCAAGTCGGTCGAGATCCTGCGCGGCCCGGCTTCCGCGCTTTACGGCTCTGACGGCATCGCCGGCGCCGTAGCCTTCACCACCAAGGATCCGTCGGATTTCCTGGTCGGAGATCAGACCTTCGGCGCCCGCGGACGCGTGGCCTATAACTCTGCGGACGAAGGCTGGACCGAGGGCGTGGCCTTCGCCGGTCGGTCAGGATCGCTGTCGGGCCTGTTGGCCTATACGCGTCGCGATACGCAGGAGACGGAGAACAAGGGATCGGTCGCCGGCGTCGGCGCGACCCGTACCGAGCCCAACCCTCAGGATTTCAGCTCCAACGCCTATCTCGGCAAGCTGGTGTGGGAGGTGAAGCCGAACCACACGCTGCGCCTGACCTATGACCATCTGGATTCGCAGATGGACGGCGACGCGCTGAGCAGCCGCTCGGCGACCGTTTTGGCCGTCACCGCCCACGACGAAACCCAGCGCGACCGCGTCAGCGGGGACTGGCGCTTCCAGGAGTTCGCCGGCCTCAGCGACGGCTCGGTCTCGGTCTATTGGCAGGACGCTACGACGCGTCAGTACACCTTCGAGGATCGCGCGACCCTGGCCGACCGCGTGCGCGACACCACCTTCGACAACACCGTCTATGGCTTCGCCGCCCAAGGCGCCCGCGTCTTCGGAGAGGGAAGCGCGGTTCAGCACCGCGTCACCTTCGGCGGCGACTGGTCGATGACGACACAGGAAGGCCTCCGTGACGGCGTGACCCCGCCGGTGGGCGAGACCTTCCCCATCCGCGCCTTTCCCAAGACCGAGTTCCAACTGGCGGGCCTGTTCGTGCAGGACGAGATCGAACTGCTGGATGGGGCGCTCAGCATCATTCCGGCCGTCCGCTATGACTGGTATGATCTGTCACCCAAGCTCGACGCCCAGTTCCCTGCGGCGGCTTCGGGCCAGAGCGACGATCACATCTCGCCCAAGCTGGGCGTGGTCTATTGGACCGGGGCACACCTGGGCGTCTTCGCCAACTACAGCCTGGGCTTCCGCGCGCCCTCGCCGATGCAGGTGAACAACTATTTCGAGAATCCGGTCTTCGGCTATCGCTCGATCCCGAACCCGAACCTGTCGCCCGAGACCAGCGAGAGCGTCGAGGCCGGCTTCCGTCTGCGCGACATCGATGTGGCGGGCGGCAAGATGCGGCTGAACACCACCGCCTTCGCCACCCATTACGACGACTTCATCGATCAGGTAGTGGTCAGCGGCACGGGCGTCCCCGGCGTCGATCCGCTAATCTATCAGTACGTCAACCTGACTGAGGTGGACATCAGGGGGCTGGAAGCGCGCGCCGACCTGTATTGGGACAACGGCTTCAGCCTGATCGGCTCTGCCGCCTACGCCGAGGGCGAACAGACCACCGATGGCCGTCGAACGGCGCTTGGCAGCGTCGATCCGGTGAAGGTGGTCGCGGGCCTGAACTACGCTGCGCCGTCTGGCGTCTGGGGCGGATCGGCGACCGTCACCTGGTCGGGCAAGAAGGACCAGACGACCTACAATCTGTCGTGTGCGAACGCCTGTTATCTGGGCGACAGCTTCACCCTGCTGGACCTGACGGCCTATTGGAATGTGACGGAGCGGACGACGCTGCGCGCTGGAGCCTTCAACGTCTTCGACGAGACCTATGGCTGGTGGAGCGATGTGCGCGGTCTGTCCGCCACATCCACCGTCAAGGATGCCTACACCCAGCCGGGCCGCAACTTCGGCGTCTCCCTGACCCTGCGCCTGTAAGCGACCATGAAATCTTCCCCTACTTCAAGGAGCCGCCCGATGCGCGCCATCCTAATCGCCGCCGCCCTGCTGACGACGGCTCCGGCCGCCCTGGCCCAGGACGTGACCGCCACGACCACGGCGACTGCGACGCCGGCCAACGCCTTCGAACGGGATCGCCAGTCGATCTTGGCCCAGGCCGGTCAGTACCGCGTCCACTTCGACATGCGCGAAAACGTGAGCTTCCGCGCCGATTACGACCCGCTGGAAGAGAAGCTGTCGGGCGGCAGCGAGATCGTGCGCGTCGTCTATGACAAGGGCGACCGCATCAGCCTTCAGCACATCCTGGTGATGGAGCATGAGGGACAGGTGACGGTCATCAAACACTGGCGTCACGACTGGGTCTATCAGCCCCAGACGGTCCTGACCTATGCCGGGCCGAACCAGTGGACGCTGACGGCGGTGCCGGAGGCCGAGCGCGCCGGGGCCTGGTCACAAACGGTGTGGCAGACCGACGATTCGCCTCGCTACGGCGGCGTCGGCCGCTGGACCTATGACAACGGCCTTTCGGCCTGGACCTCGAACGCCACGTGGCGGCCGCTGGCGCGTCGCGATGCGGTGCACAATCCCGTCTATGACCGGTATCTCGGCACCAACCGCCATATCCTGAAGCCGGACGGCTGGGTGCATATCCAGGACAATATGAAGATGTCCGGCCGAGCCGGCGGCGAACCCATCGCCATCGTGCAGGAAGACGTGATCAACACCTATGACCGGTCCACCAGCTATTCGCCCCAAGCCGGCGACGACTACTGGATCAAGACCCAAGGTTTCTGGTCCGCCGTGCGCGACGCCTGGGACGCCGCCATAGCCGCCCATAACGGCGTCCATCTGCAGGAGGCCGGAGACACGGGCTCCGTCACCGGCAGGCCGTTGATGGATCTGGCGCAACAGATCGCAGACGGCAAGACGACCGAGGTGGACGCTATCGCCAAGGCCCGCGCCCTGATCGCCGAGGCCACGACGCCGCGCTGACCATCCCCCAGCGCGGAGCGTGGGACGGCGGCCGGTTCATCCGGTCGCCGTTTTGCGTTTCAGCTCAAGACCACGCGGCCGTCGATCATACGGAACGCAACGCCGGTCCGCTGGAACAGGCGCGCGATGACGGCGGACGGATCGGGCGCGCCCTGGTCCAACAGCCGTTCGACATCGCCGCGCAGCGACGGGTCGCGCGATGTCCGGGTCAGGGCCGTCAGCCATTCCTCGCGGCTGAGCACGCCGTCCGGCTGGCGAAGCAGAGGTCTGAGGAAGTCGAACCAGTCGCCGCCGGTCCGCTGGCGTCGCGCGCCCTCCGCCGCCAGGGCGAAGACAGCTCCGCAGGCGTAGTAGGCGCGGTGTTCGCCCCGGGCGCCGGCCTGGGCGACCGGCTGGCGAGCCAGGTTGACGCAGTCGTCCACCTCGGACTGAAGCTCGGCCCGGTCGTCATAGTTTGCATCGAGGGCCTTCAGGGCGCGCACGGCCATCAGGTCGGCCCCGCCCTCGGTGATCCAGGCCTCGTCGGCGAAGGCGTATCGCACCGTCTGTCCCAGCCAGAAATGCGCCCCCTCATGGCCGATGAACCAGCGCGAACGCTCCACGATTTCCGGCTGAGGCGAGGTTACGCCCCGCCCCTCGAACGACATGACGATCAGGCCCGGCAGGACGCTGCCGCCCATGCTGGTCATGCTTTCGGTCGGCCCGTTCCAGGCCACCATGACAATGGGCGTATCGCCGCCGGAGCCCGGCGCGCCGAGGCGGTCGCGATAGTAATGGCCGACACGCGGCGCAAAGCCCCGGATCTCCTCACCGATCCACGGCGGCAGATTGGGGTCCATGACGGTCGACAGGCCGTCGCCCGGCGTGACCGTCGCCTCGCCCAGCAGGACATAGCTGCGCTCGTCCGTCGTGGTCAGTTCGTCGCGGCGGCGCCCGTTGAACAGCACGGCTCCGTTCTCATCCCGCCACGTCACGCGCGAGGGACCGCCATCCAGCCGGATCCGGTTCAGGTCGTCCGGCACTTGTTCGGCCGCCTGGGCCGACGGCAGGGCAAAGACATCCAGTTGTCGCGTCGGCAGGGCCACCGCGCCATTGGAGAACAGCAGGGTCGGATATTCGGCCTCAAGATCCACCGCCTGCGGTCGAACGCGGAAGCGAACTTTGCGCGGCACTGGCCCGCCGTCCTCGCTGCGGATGATGTCGTAATGACCGCGTCGCTCCATGACGACGCCGGGCGTCTCGACCGTCCATTGGCGCGGCCGCCAGGGCTGGCGCGAATCCTGTTCCAGCGCCGAATCTTGGAAGGCCCAGACCGGCACGTCGCGCCCGAAGCGATAGTCGATGTTGAGGTGATCGCCGTCGCGGGTCACCGTCACCTGGGGTCCGCCCTCCTCTTGAAAGGTCGCCGGCGCCGACATGGGCCCGGCGGCGCAGGCACCGCTCAGAAGGGCGAGGGCCAGAACGGCGGACGAGGCGAAGGCGTGGACGCGCAAGGGCGATCTCCTGAAGGGCGCTCGGCGCGAAGCCTAGCGGTCGTCAACGCGCCGCGTCAGCTTACGGTTTCGTCAGGCTGAGGCCCGTTCCAAGGCGCGGCCCGCCGCCGCCAGTTCGCCGGCCATCACGGCCTTCAGTCGCTGTGGCGCCAGGATCTGCACCTGCTCGCCCCAGGTGAACAGATGCCAGGCCAGTTCGCGCATGCCCGAGGCGCGGAATCGCACTATCACGCCGCCGTCCGACTGATCCTCGAACGACTGGGTCGGATGCCAGCGCCAGCCTCTGGCCTCGGCCGCGCCCTCGGGCGCGATGCGCAGCACGACGTCCTCGATCTCGTCCTGATAGATGCCGAAGGACTGGCTGGCGAAGACGCCGAGATCGAAATCGGCGGGCGGCACGGCCATCCCCTCCTGCGGGGCGACATGGCTCATCCGGTCCAGGCGGAAGGTCTGGATGCGCCCGGTTTCACGGTCCGCGGCGACCAGATAGTTGGCCCGACCGAACATGACGCCGCAGGGCGCCACGCTGCGCCGACGCGGCTCGGCGCCCGGACGGGAATAGGTGAAGCCCAGCGGCTGCTGCGCCAGCACCGCCGCGCGAATGGCGGTCAGCATGGCCTCGTCGGCGGAGGGTCGCGGCCCGGCCTGAACCGCAATGGTCTCGGCCCGAACCAACGCCTCCAGATCGGGCGCCATCCGGTTCAGAGTGGTCGAACGCATCGCCGCCTTCAGCTTGCGCTCCAGCCCCTCCAGCGCCGTGGCGCGCGCCGGTTCGCCGGCGGCGCGCAGGGCCGTCGCGGCCTTCGACAGTTCCAGCATTTCGGTCGCCGTCGGGGCCTGTTCGAACGCCGATAGACCGCCTCGGATGCGCCAGCGTTTGGACGGCGGGTCGGAGACCTCGTCCACCTGGGGGAACAGCATCAGAACCGCGTCCCGCATCCGTTCGGCGGTGCGGCGGCCGACGCGCATGTCGCGCGCGATCTCGTCCAGGCTCAGCCCTTCGGCGCTGGCGGCCATGCGGCGCGCCAGATCGATCACCATCGCCGCCTTGTCGTGTCTCAATGCTCTTACCGATCCCTACGTCCGTTTCTGACGCAACACTGCTTCATAACTACATCATCGACAAGAGGCCCCCGCTTCAGGAGATCATCAGATGGCGCGTTTCCAACCCACCCACTCCGTCAACGCCAGCCGCTACATCATCGTCCCGTGCGAGGCCGATGGGTCGTCCGACCTCGCCGTGATCTGGGACCGTCTGGAGGAACAGGTGGTCGACGTCATCTCGGCCGCCGCCAGCAGCCGCTATTCGGACGAGGACATGCTGTGGGACGAAGGCCGCGCCGGCGACGTGGTCCCGGAATGGCGGATGGCCGCCTGAACTCAGGCCGCCTTCGGCTTGGTCCAGCGGTCGATCATGCGCTGGGCCGGCTGCTCGACCAGCCGGTGCGCGACGACGGCGACCGCGACGATGAAGCCGAACATGCAGATGGCGAACAGGTCGTTCAGCCAGACAGAGCCGAAGTCGATGCGACGAATTGGGACCAGGTCCAGCTTTCTGGCCACGATCATCATCACGGTCAGGATGAACATGTGGACCATGTAGATGGCGAACGACCACCGCCCCAGGGTGACCAGAGCCGGATGGTCCAGCACGCGTGACAGCGCCCCCTCCTCGCCGGCGAAGACCCAGATCACCGCCACGAAGATCAGGGTGACGGCGACGGTGATGGGCCCCTGAGCGTAGCCGATGAACACGCAGGCCGCGACGATGGCCGCGATCTCCAAAAGCGTCGCGGCGCCGCCCTTCAGCCGCGGAATGCGGGTCCAGAGCCCCTGGAGCAGGCAGCCCAGGAAGAAGCCATAGACCCCGCGCGGCACGGCGAAGTCATAGGTCGTGTTCATCCAGCGCCGGGCGTAGCTGAGCACCAGCACGCCGCCGACGATCGCCAGCACCAGCCCGATCCAGCGGAACCGCTTGGGCGCGATCAGCACCAACCCCGCGAAGATCAGATAGCAGGCCCATTCGGCGCTGAGCGTCCAGGCCGGCCCGTTCCAGGTCAGATAGGGATGCATATGCCAGGCCTGGATCAACGCCAGATTGGTGAAGATCGCCTCGATCGACCGGTCCCGCGTGAACGGCGGCGCGCTGTCGAAATGGAAGATCAGCCGCGCAAGCTCCAGCCCGATAAAGGCCGAGAGCATCAGCAGATGCAGCGGCCAGATCCGCCCGAAGCGCCGCACCATGAACCGTCCGGCGTCGCGCCCCGACTTCAGTCGGTTTGCATAGGCATGGGCGATGACGAAGCCCGACAGGACGAAGAAATAGTCGACGAACAGATAGGCGTGCTGAACGAAACCCCAGTCGCGCCAATGGCTCGCCACCGGCATATGGAACATGACCACCAGAACGGCGCAGACCCCGCGCAGGGAGTCCAAGGCTTCAAATCGCTGATGTCCGACCGTCTTCACGAGCGCGTGATATCGGGTCTGGAAGCTGTGCGATAGAGCCCATTTCAGGCGCGTTGGATCTGATCGTCAGGGCTCGGCGACGACCTTCCAACCACCTTCCAAATAGATGAAGTCAATCGAGCCCGAGACGCCTCGAGACACAGCCACGGCTTCATACAGAACGCCCGGTTCAAGAGTGCGCGCTTCAGACTTTTCGCTGAAGCCTGACGGAAGCTGGCCGTAAATAATCTGGGAACCCGGCGCGCAGACGTTCGGTGCGGCCGAGGCCTCCCAAAGACGATTGCTCGGATCTGACGCCTTCGACACCCAAAGCCTCTCAAGGCAAATTTTCGGCTGCATGATACGCGGTGCCGTGATCGCTATACGCGGTGCGGCCAGATCGCCATCTAGCCTAAGCCAAAGCTGGTAGCTGCAAGCCGTCACAGCCATCGCAAAGCCCGCGATCATAAGCAGCCGCATCAAAGCCCCTTCACGATCCCTTCGACCATCTTCTTGGCGTCGGCGAACAGCATCATGGTGTTGTCGCGGAAGAAGAGTTCGTTCTCCACCCCGGCATAGCCCGAGCCCATGCCGCGCTTGATGAACAAGACGGTGCCGGCCTTTTCCACGTCCAGGATCGGCATGCCGTAGATGGCGCTGGTCGGGTCGGTTTTAGCCGCAGGATTGGTCACGTCATTGGCGCCGATGACGAAGGCGACGTCGGCGGTGGCGAACTCGGCGTTGATGTCCTCCAGTTCGAACACCTCGTCATAGGGGACGTTGGCCTCGGCCAGCAGGACGTTCATATGGCCCGGCATCCGACCGGCGACGGGGTGGATGGCGTATTTCACCTCGACGCCCTCCTCCTTAAGCTTGTCGGCCATTTCGCGCAGGGCGTGCTGGGCCTGAGCCACCGCCATGCCGTAGCCGGGCACGATGATGACCTTGGACGCATTCTTCATGATGAAGGCCGCGTCCTCGGCCGAGCCCTGTTTGACCGGGAGCGTCTCTTTCGCCCCCGCCGGGCCGGCCGCCGCATCGCCGCCGCCGAAGCCGCCCAGGATCACCGAGACGAAGCTGCGGTTCATGCCCTTGCACATGATGTAGCTGAGGATCGCGCCCGACGATCCGACCAGGGCGCCGGTGATGATCAGGGCGATGTTCTCCAGCGTGAAGCCCAGCGCCGCCGCCGCCCAGCCGGAATAGGAGTTCAGCATCGACACCACGACCGGCATGTCGGCCCCGCCGATGGGAATGATCAGGGTCGCGCCCAACACCAGCGCGATCAGGAAGACGCCCCAGAAGGCCCAGGTCGCCGCGCCGTTCGTCCCGATCAGGATGCCGATCAGGAAGACCAGCCCCAGCGCCAGGCCGACGTTGATCAGATGCCGCGCGGGCAGGATGATCGGCGCCCCGCTCATGTTGCCATTCAGTTTGGCGAAGGCGATGACCGAGCCGGTGAAGGTGATGGCCCCGATGGCGACGCCGAGGCTGAGTTCGATGATCGACAGCGTCTTGATGCCGTTTCCGTCGTCGGACAGGATTCCAAAGGCCTCGGGCGCATAGATCGCGCCGATGGCGACGAGGCAGGCGGCCATACCGACCAGGCTGTGGAAGGCTGCGACCAGTTGCGGCATGTCGGTCATGGCCACGCGTTTGGCGATCAGGGCGCCTGCCCCGCCGCCGACGATGACGCCGCCCGCGATCAGGGCCAGGGTCACGCTATCCAGCGCCCCCGTCGTGCCCAGCGTCAGAAGGGTCACCCCAATGGCCAACGCCATGCCGATCATGCCGAAGGTATTGCCCTGACGGCTGGTCTCCGGGCTGGACAAGCCCCGCAGCGACAGGATGAACAGGACGCCCGAAACCAGATAGGCCAGTGCGGCCAGCGATGCGTTCATCACGCCCCTCCCCTCAAGACGTGCGGGCCAACCGCCAAAGGGCGGCGGCGATGAACAACGGGCCGATGAAGAACAGGGCCCATTCGAAGACACCCAGCGGCCGGTCCTGCGTCACCACGCGAACCAGAATGGCCGAAAAGACCAGGGCGATGCCGCAGTCGTGCAACCGCTGGCGCTTGATCGGGATTTTCGTCCCGAACCAGCCGTACAGCCAAAGGCCGAAACCGATGCCGGTCGCGACCCAGGATCCGGTGATGGCGATCTGCGCGGCGTCCGTCACGAAGACGCCTCGGGAGCGGCCTTGGCAGCGGGTCGCTCCTTCTTCTTGTACATGGCCAGCATCCGCCGCGTGACCATGAAGCCGCCGAAGATGTTGACGCTGGCCAGGGTGACGGCGAGCACGCCAGCACCCTTGGCGATCCAGGCGCTGGGGCCGGTCGCGTCACCGGACACGGCCGCCGCCGCGATCAGGCCACCGACGATGATGACGCTGGAAATGGCGTTGGTCACGGCCATCAGCGGCGTGTGCAGGGCCGGCGTCACGCTCCAGACCACGTAATAGCCGACGAAGATCGCCAGCACGAAGATGGCCAGGCGGAAGACGGTGGGATCGACGTGTTCCATCAGTGTGTTCCCTTCAGACCTTCATGCACCACGGCGCCGCCGTCGGTGACCACCGCCGCCTTCAGGATCTCGTCTTCGAGATCGAGCGCCAGACCGCCGTCCTTGATCAACAGGCCGACGAAGGCGGTCAGGTTGCGGGCGTACAGGGCGCTGGCGTCGGCGGCGATGCGTCCGGGCAGGTTCGACCAGCCGACGATGGTGACGCCATTCGCGGTGGTCACCACTTCGTTGAGCTTGGAGCCTTCGACATTGCCGCCCGCCTCGACCGCCAGATCGATGATGACTGAGCCCGGCTTCATCGAGGCGACATGGGCGGCGGTCAGCAGCACCGGGGCGGCGCGGCCGGGGATCAGGGCCGTCGTGATGACGATGTCCTGCTTGACCACGTGACTGGCGGTCAGGTCAGCCTGTTTGGCCTGATATTCAGCCGACATGGGCTTGGCGTAGCCGCCGGCGGTCTGGGCGTTCTTGAACTCCTCGTCCTCGACGGCCAGGAATTTGGCGCCCAGGCTTTCGACCTGTTCCTTGGTCGCGGGGCGGACGTCGGTGGCGGTGACGACGGCGCCCAGGCGACGCGCGGTTGCGATGGCCTGAAGCCCGGCGACGCCCACGCCCATGATGAAGACCTTTGCCGCGGCGACCGTGCCAGCCGCCGTCATCATCATCGGGAAGCCCTTGCCATAGGCGTAAGCGGCCTCGATCACCGCGCGGTATCCGGCCAGGTTTGCCTGGGAAGACAGGACGTCCATGACCTGGGCGCGGGTGATGCGGGGCACGAACTCCATGGCGAAGGCGGTGGCGTTGGCCCCGGCCAGGGCGTCGACGGTCGCCTTGTCGCGATAGGCGTCCAGCATGGCGATGACGACGGCGCCGGGCTTCAGCGCGCTGGTTTCCTGAGCGGTGGGACCGCGCACCTTCAGCACGATGTCGGCGCCGTCCAGCACGGCGCGGGTGTCCGGCTTCACCACCGCGCCGGCGGCGACGTAGTCGGCGTCGGGAATGGAGGAGCCAAGGCCGGTCCCGGCCTCGACCGTGACGGTCGCCCCCAGGGCGATCAGCTTCTTGACCGTCTCGGGCGTGACGGCGCAGCGCGTCTCGCCTTCGCGACGTTCACGGGTGACGGCGATAGCGACGGCCAAGCGAATCCCCTCGTTCTTTTCGTTGAACGAAGGTTAGGCCGTTCCGGCGCAAGCCGTCAAAGCACGGTTATGCCAAAGCTTGGCGAGGGCGCGTGATTTCAGACCGCCGCAAGGCGATCCGGCGCAAGACTCAGTGCGCGGCGCCGGGCTTGGACTTCAGCGCCACGAAGCCGACGCCGCCCAGAACGACCGCGCCGATGACGGCGGCCATAAAGCTGCCGCCCGGGTGGAACCACAGGGTCAGGAACAGCAGCAGCACCGCGATGGCCAGGCTGCCCCACTTGGCCAGGTTCAGGAACAGGCGGTAGGTCGAGACCTGTTCGCGCACTTCCATATGGCCGTGCAGATAGGCTTGCGCATCGGCGTCGGCAGGTGCGTTGGCGGTGTCGTGCAGGTCGGCCATTCGTGGAATCCCCTCGTCGTTATCGCGGACTTACACCGAGGCGACCGCCCCGCTCAAGCCCGCAGTCATGCCTTGCTCAGGCCAGCGCCTCGAACTGATCGACCAGCCGCTCCAGCCTCTGACAGCCGACGCTCCAGAAGGCCGGGTCGCGCGGATCCAGACCGAACGGCTTCAACGCCTCGACGTAGGTCCGCGATCCGCCGCCGGCCAGAAGCTCGCGATAAAGCGGCGTGAAGCCGGCCGGATCGTTGCGACGCGCCTCCATCAGCGCCGCCACCAGCAGGTCGCCGAACGCGTAGGCGTACACATAGAAGGGCGAATGGACGAAGTGGCTGACATAGGCCCACCAGTGTTCATAGCCGGGGTTGAGCTTGACCGACGGCCCCAGCGAGGCGCCCATTTCCTCAAGCCACAGTTGGTTGATCCGCTGCTGCGACACCTCGCCCCGCAGGCGCTCGTCGTGGAAGCGGGTCTCGAAGCGGTGGAAGGCGATCTGGCGCACGACGGTGTTCAATCCGTCCTCGATCCGACCGGCCAGCAGGCCGCGCTGCTCGGACTTCGGCGCGGTGGCCAGGAGGCGGTCGAAGGTCAGCCCCTCAGCAAAGATCGACGCCGTCTCGGCCAGGGTCAGGGGCGTATCGGCCAGAAGCGTGCCCTGATCGGCCGCCAGGGTCTGGTGAACGCCATGACCCAGCTCATGCGCCAGGGTCAGGACATCGCGCCGCTCGCCCATCCAGTTCAGGAAGACATAGGGGTGGCGGTCGGCGGTGACGGGGTGGGCATAGGCGCCCGACTGCTTGCCCGGCCGCGCCCGGCCGTCGATCCACGGCTTATCAAAGAAGCCGCCGGCTCGGTCGGCGAAATCGCCGCCCAGGTCAGAGAAACTGTCCAACACGATCTCGCGCCCCTCGGTCCAGGTGAAGGCGCGCGGCGTCGTGGTTTCGATAGGCGCGTTGCGGTCCCAATGGTCCAGGCGCGCCTTGCCCATCGCCTTGGCCTTCAGCGCATAATAGCGGTGCGACAGGCGCGGATAGGCGGCGGCGACCGCCTCAGCCATGGCGTCCACGGCCTCGCCATCCACCTCGTTGCCCAGGTGACGGCTGTCGGCGGGACGTTTGAAACCGCGCCAGCGATCCTCCATCGCCTTGTCGGCGGCGACGGTGTTCAGCACCAGGGCCAGGGTCGGGGCGCGGGCGGCCAGCGCCTCTGACAGACCCTCGGCGGCGGCCTTGCGGTGCGCGGGCTTGGCGTCGGACAGACGGTTCAGGGCCTCGGCCAGCGTCAGTTCCTCGTGGCCCGCCTTTGCACGCAGGGCGGCCAGTTGCTCATCAAACAGGCGCGGCCATTGGGCCGTGATCGGGCCGCGCTCGGCAATGAAGGTCTCCAGTTCGGCCGAAAGCTCATGCGGCTTCATCGCCCGCACGCGCCGCAGCCAAGGCCGCCAGCGCGCCGCGCCCGCATGGGCGATCAGCGCCGCTTCCAGCGCCGCATCGTCGATCTGATTGATCTCCAGCGTCAGCCAGACGGTCGGGGTGGCGATGGCGGTGATCTTCTCGCGCACATCGGCTTCGAATCCTTGCGCCGTGGCATCGTCGCGCGCGGTCGAGGCGGATAGAAAGGCGTAGGCGCCAAGCGCGCCCAGCACATCGGACGCCTGCTCATAAAGCTGGATCGCGCGGTCCAGCGCCTCGCCCAGCGCCTGCGCGTCCTGATCCGCCGCCAGCCGCCCCTTCAGCCCGTTCAGCGCCTCGACCAGACCCCGCGCCTTTTCCAGATCGGCGGCGACCCTGGCGTCGTCGCGCGACGCATAGAGGTCGGTCAGGTCCCATAGCGGGGCTTCGGGGTTGGGCGTCTTGAAGGGAGCGTTCATGCCCCTGTTCTGGGGATGCGAGCCGACGGCCGCAACCGCCCCTTACGCTTTCTCGGCGTCACGGCCCGTGCAATCCTGCCTTTCGGAGACCTGTGAATGACCGAAACCCCGCAGCATGACACCGGCCGGACGGGCCTTGGCGGCGCCTCGGCCCTGTTTGCGATTCGCCTGGCGACGGGTCTGGTTCAGGGGCTGGCGCTCTATCTCCTGTATCTGGCGGCCGACAGCCGCGTCTGGCCCGAAAGCCAGCCGGTGGTGTTCGGCGCCCTGGCCTTGGTGGCCGGCTATGTGCCGGTGGTCGTTCTCGCCGGCGTGGGTCGGATCAAGCCGCTGGCCCTGATCCTGTGGGCGGCGGCGGCGGCCGGCGTGCTGGCTCTGCTGGGCGCCCATGATGTCGCCCGCCAAGTGCTGAAGCCGCATGAGCAGCCGCCCTTCCTGAGTTTCTCCGTACTGGCCTTCGGCGCGGCGGCCCTGTTCATCGCCCACCACCTGATCGTGCCCGCGATCCGCGAACGACGCTGGGTCGTCGACTATCCCGACTATTTCGACATCGCCTGGAAGGCGGGGGTGCAACTGGCCCTGTCGCTGGGCTTCACCGGCGCCTTCTGGATCCTGCTGCATCTGGGCGCGGCTTTGTTCAAGATGATCGGCCTAGCCTTTCTGCAGCACTTGCTGAGCGAGGCGTGGTTCGCCATTCCCGTCACGGCCCTGGTCTTCGCCACCGCTGTCCAGCTGACCGATGTGCGGGACGGCCTGATCCGGGGCGTGCGGACCGTGGCGTTGATGCTGCTGTCCTGGCTGCTTTTGGTGATCACGGTCCTGGTCGGCGGCTTCCTTCTCGCCCTGCCTTTCACCGGCTTGGACGGCCTGTGGGAGACGCGCAGCGCGACGGCCCTGGTGCTGTCGGCTGCCGCCGCCCTGATCGTTCTGATCAACACCGCCTATCAGGACGGGCGCGCCGACAATCTGCCGCCGGTCGCTCTGCGATACGGCGCGCGGGCGGCGTCTGTCTTGATCGCGCCGCTGATCTTTCTGGCCGCCTGGGGCCTGGGCTTGCGGATTGGCCAGCATGGGTTGACGCCCGATCGGATCATCGCCGCCGCCTGCACCCTGGTCGGCGCGGTCTATGGCGCGGGCTATCTGTTGGCGGCCGTAAAGCCGGGCGGCTGGATGAAGCCGCTGGAGCGGACCAATGTCGTTGCGGCGGTCCTGTCGGTTCTCGTCATCCTGGCCCTGTTCAGCCCGCTGGCCGATCCCGCCCGGCTCTCGGTGCAGGATCAGGTCGCGCGGTTGCAGCGTGGGGCCGTGTCCGCTGACACCTTCGACTATGACTTCCTGCGTTTCGAGAGCGGCAAGGCCGGTGAGACGGCGCTCCGTCGTCTGGCCGCCTCAACCCATCCTCGCATCGCGCGAAACGCGCGCGCCGTCCAGGCTCGCCCGTGGCCGTCCGGCGATACCGCGCAGGGGCGGCAAGCGCGCAAGGCCGCCATCCGCCTGAAGGCCGTCGATGGCCAATCCGTGCCCGCCAGCTTCGTCGATCAGTTGGACGCGCAGGTCGACGTGCTGTTCAGTTGCAATGCGGAAGCCCCCTGTGTCGTCCGATCGACGGACCTGAATGGCGACGCACGAACCGATCTGCTGGTCGCCACGGCTCGCGAAATCGTCGCCTTCGATCAGGACGCCCAGGGCCAGTGGCGCGTGACGGGTCGATACGCCTTCACCTGCGGGCGCAACGCTGAGCGGATGAACGAAGGCCTGTCGAAGAGCGTCGCGACGGCCCCGGCCGCCCTGCCCGACCTAGTTGTCGACGGCCAAAGATTGCGCGCTAGCCCCGAGGTGCGATGCGACGCGACAGAGCCGCGTTAACGGGACGCTCACCACGCCGTGTCACCCGATTTTCACCTCGCCACCCTAGAAATCGTCCCGAAACGATCCATCCGTGACGGGTTGGGCGACAGGACAAGGGATTTTCATGGCCAAGACCATCCTGGTCGTTGACGACGATCCGACCCAGCGCCGGCTGATCCAGGCCGTGCTGGAGCGGGACGGCAACGCCGTGGTCCATGCCGCCAGCGGCGGCGAGGCCATCGACCGGATGACGCGCGGCGGCGGGGCCGACCTGATCCTGCTCGACATGGTGATGCCCGAGATGTCGGGGCTGGAATGCCTGGCCGAACTGCGTAGCGCCGGGATCAACGAGCCAGTGATCGTCCTGACGGCCAACGGCGGCATCGACATGGTGGTCAAGGCCATGCAGGCCGGAGCCCAGGACTTCTTCGTCAAACCGGTGGGCCCGGAACGCCTGCTGGTCGGCGTGCGCAACGCCATGCAGATGAAACGCCTGACCGCCGAGGTCGGGCGCCTGACCAAGCGCGTCCAGGGCCGCACCAGCTTCGACGATATCGTGGGCGACAGCCCGCCGATGCGCATGGTCAAGGCGTTGGGCGCCCGGGCCGCCAAATCCTCGATCCCCGTCCTGATCACCGGCGAGAGCGGCGTCGGCAAGGAGGTCATCGCCCGCGCCCTGCACGGCGCCAGCGACCGGGCCGGCAAACCCTTCGTCGCCGTCAACTGCGGCGCCCTGCCCGCCAATCTGATCGAATCCATCCTGTTCGGACACGAGAAGGGCGCCTTCACCGGCGCCGTTGACAAGACGCTGGGCAAGTTCCGCGAGGCAGACGGCGGCACCCTGTTCCTGGACGAGATCGGCGAACTGCCGCTGGACATGCAGGTCAAGCTGCTGCGCGCGCTGCAAGAAGGCGAGATCGATCCCGTCGGCGGCAAACGCCCGGTCAAGATCGACGTGCGCATCGTCTCGGCGACCAATCGCGACCCGGCCCAGCAGGTCAAGGACGGCGCCTTCCGCGAGGACCTGTTCTACCGCCTGAACGTCTTCCCGATCGAGGCCCCGTCCTTGCGTGACCGGCGCGAGGACATCGCGCCCCTGGTCGATCACTTTATCGCCCGCTTCAACGCTGAGGAGGGCAAGCGGATCGCCGGATGCGCGCCCGAGACCCTGGCCCTGCTGCAAGGGTTCGACTGGCCCGGAAACGTGCGACAGCTGGAAAATGCGGTGTTCCGCGCCATAGTGCTGGCCGATGCGCCCTTCCTTCAGCCGCACGATTTCCCCGCGATTTCAGGCGTCGCCGCGCCCATGCCCGACGCCCAACCCCTGCAGGCCGCCACAGCCGCCGGCGTCCAGACCGACGCCGCCGCGCAGGTCGATCAGCCGATCCGGATCTTGGACGAGCGCGGCCATCTGCGCACACTGGAAGACATCGAACGCGACCTGATCCAGCACGCCATCGAGGTCTATGCCGGGCACATGAGCGAGATCGCGCGCCGCCTCGGCATCGGCCGCTCGACCCTGTATCGCAAGGTCAGGGAACAGGGGCTGGAAGGGCAGTTGAAGGAAGCGGGTTGAGGGTTACGCTTCTGATTCCAGCCTCTTCAGAAACGCCGCCACACTTCCCTCTCCGTCATCCTCGGGCTTGACCCGAGGATCCGGCGCCCAGCCGCATAGACTTGGGTAGAGATCGACCCATTCGGGGTTCGTCCGTTCGATCAGTTCCAGCTTCCAGACGCGATTCCAGCGTTTCAGCGCCTTCTCCCGCCGGATTGCGTTCGTGACCAGTTCGAACTGCTCGTACCAGACCAACATTCCGCACCCGTAACGACTGGCGAAACCTTCGAAAGCCCCGGTCCTGTGCTGATGGCCGCGTTCATAGAGATTCGACGTCATTCCGATGTAAATGACACCGTGCGGTCGGCTGGCTTGGATCTAGGTGGCGATGAAAGGGCGACGCTCGCTCATAAACGCTGAGTTGTGGACAGGCCGATCCTCGGGTCAAGCCCGAGGATGACGAACGGTTATGGCTCTTTTGGTTTCCTGCCCCACCGCCGTTTCGGCTCTTCGCCATTAGCCTTGGCGGTGATCTCTTTCAGTTTGCGGCCCTGCATGGCCGACAGGGCCTGGCCCGGCGCGCCTTTTTCAGGGTCGGCGAAGGCGCGGCCGTGGGTCTTTACGCGGTCGCTGACGGAATCGAGGAATTCGCCCTCCCATTCGGACAGAGAAACGCCTGCCTTCTCTGCAGAGCGGCGGGCGCGTTTCAAAGCGTTGAGAGCAGCGCGTTTGGCGGCTTCGCGCTGTTGCTCAAATGGACTCGGGGTAGGCTTCTTGGCGAAGCCATCGCCTTTCAGGCCGCCTGATCGCGACAGCCCGCCTCCTGGCTTGAAGGGGGTGCGCTTCAAGCCGGGTCAGCCTCAGATCTCGCCGAGCGCCGACAGATAGAGGTCCAGGATGGCGTCCTCTTCCTGACGCTTGGCCTTGTCCTGCTTTCTGATGCGGATGACCTTGCGCAGGATTTTGACGTCGTAGCCCTCGCCCTTGGCCTCGGCGAAGACCTCCTTCATGTCGGTCATGACGGCCTGCTTGTCCTCTTCGAGACGCTCAAGGCGCTCGATGATGGTGCGAAGGCGGCCCTGCGCCGTGGCGGTGAGAACGTCGGAACCACCGTCGAACGAGGCGTCGTCAGCCATGGGGAATACTCCAGAAATCAGGCGCGGACGCTAACCCTGCGGACAGGCGCGCGACAACCGCGAACACGAAAAAGGCCGCGGACAGAAATCCGCAGCCTGTGGATCGTCATCTTTCAAGCGCGCTATCGCCCCTTCGGGCTGCTTGAGCGCGACCCAGCGTGCGCACGCCGCCGAAGCAGCGCGCAGCGAACGCTGCTTAGCCCTGCTTCGCCTTGAAGCGCGGGTCGGTCTTGTTGATGACGAAGACGACGCCCTTGCGACGCACGACCTTGCAGTCGCGGTGGCGGGTCTTCAGCGACTTGAGCGAGCTACGGACCTTCATGGTCGGACGTCCTGAAAGAAACCAATAAGAAAGCCGCTGACCCGGTCGGATCGCGGCGGAGGCGGTCGTATAGAGAGAGGGGTTCGGAAGGTCAAGCCGCCAAAGCCCAAAACCGCAGAAAACCCAGTCCCCGTCTGCTCTGCGAGCTGCTTCCCCTCATGTGCTCAAGCAGCCCGAAGGGCGATAGCACGCTCAGAAAACTTTGGAGGCCTGACCTCCGAGTCGAACGGAGGGTTTACGGGGTTGCACGCCCGCCGCGTCGCCGCTCCGCCATCAGGCCGTCAGAGCTGGTGCGTCATTACGACACACACGTCTAAGGCGTCCAATACAAAGGTGGTTAACAGCGCGCCTTACACCCGAGCGGGGAACGGCGAGGCAACACATTCGCGCGGCGCGCGCTTTAGGGCGTCGAAATGGCCGTTCGCGCGGATGTCATTTCGTGTCTGACCCCGGGGGCTTTAGTTTGAATCTCATGCGCTTTTCCTACCGTCTTCTCCTGATCGGCTGCGTCTCGGCCTGCGCGCCCATGCTGCCCGAGCCACAGGTGAATCTGCCCACACCGCAACCCCAGCCGCAGGCGGGCGCACCGGTCACGACGCCGGCCCCCGCCCCCCAGACGCCGCCGTTGGCCGCCTATGACCAGCAGGGTTTCGAGGGCTGGAAACAGGGGTTCCTCGCGCGCAAGGGCGGCGCCCGCCGCGCGGACTACGCCCGGGAACTGGAGGGCCTGACGCCCGATCCGACGGTGATCCGCCTGGATCGCAACCAGCCTGAATTCTCCAAACCCGCCGGCGCCTATGTGCAGAACGCGGTGACCCCCGTGCGAATCGCGCAGGCCAAACAGCGCATCGACCGGGTGCCGTGGTCGGTGGTTCAGCGATTCGGCGTGCCCAGCGAGATCCTGGTCGGCGTGTGGGCCCAGGAGAGCGCATTCGGTCAGGTGCAGGGCGACTATGACGTGATCCGCTCGCTGGCGACCCTGGCCTATGACGGTCGCAGGCGCGATTGGGCCGAGGGGCAGCTGAAGGACGCGCTGGACATCGTCGTGGACGGCCGGCGCGAGCGTGCGGGTCTGAAGGGCAGCTGGGCCGGGGCCATGGGCCAGACCCAGTTCATGCCCGACAACTATCTGCGCCTTGGCGTGGATCAGGACGGCGACGGCAAGGTCGACATCTGGCGCGACGATGCCGACGCCCTGGCGTCCGCCGCCAACCTGCTGGCCCAGGCCGGGTGGAAACGCGGTCAGGGCTGGGGGTATGAAGTCACCCTGCCCTCCGGCTTCGACTATGCCGAGGCGGAAGGCCCGAAACACAACTGGGCCTATTGGGCGGCCAAGGGCGTGCGCCTGGCGCAAGGCGGCACGCCGAACGGCGCAGAGGCGCTGGAAGAGGCGACCATCCTGCTGCCTCAGGGCGCGAACGGTCCGGCCTTCCTGGCCCTGCCGAACCACTATGTGATCCGCCGCTACAACAACTCGGTGTCCTACGCCCTGGCCATCGGCCTGACGGCGGACGGGATCATGGGCAAGCCGGGGCTGACGAAGGCCTGGCCCAACGACCCGTCGATGACGCGCGACCAGCGCATCGGGGCGCAGCGCGCCCTGACGCAGCTGGGTTACGATACCCAGGGCGTCGATGGGGTGATCGGCTCCAACACCCGCGCGGCCCTTCGTCGCTGGCAGATCGCCAACAACCGGATCGCCGACGGCTATCTGACGCCGGCGCTGGCGGACGAACTGATCCGCCGGACGAACTGAGGGCGTAAATCCGGGCATGATTCGGCGCTCCTGCCTTTTTGCCGGGCGGAGGGATGGAGGGCTGGGCGGAGCGCCGGGCCTTCGCCCGGAGTGTGATTAGAGATTACCGTTTCGACGAAGGGTGTGACGCTCCGCGCGGGGGGTTGGCCTGCAAGCTCGGGGCGCCGAGCGGTGGCGGTCTTATCGCCTAACCCCATAAGCCTGCGACGGGCGGGTCGGAGCAGCGATCCCCGATCCCCGGTGCGGCCGAGTATCCCCCTCGACCCTGTGACGCGACTGCGGACGCCGGGGCGATTCCCCGACCGATCAGCCCCGGCGCCGCGATGGGATTTCACCACCGCCCCCGTTCCATCCGCTCTCGCCGCCGCAAGGTCGCAGGCCTTACGAGCCCTCCATGCGACGAGACGGATGTATTATGGGGCCGTTTGACCCCTTAGATGGGAGAAGGGGCAGATATTTCGGCAAGAGGTTGAAATCGTTTGGGAGGGGCCAGCGTCATTGCGATGGCTGAGCATCGTCTCCTCCCCATGTCATGGGGAGGTGGCTCGAAGCGCAGCGGAGAGACGGAGGGGCTCTTCGCGCATCCCCGACCTCTGTGGGACGTCAAGAGCCCCTCCACCGCTTCGCGGTCCCCCTCCCCGCGCTGCGGGGAGGAGACGGTTGATCTCAGCCCTTCACGCGCCAGGTGGCGCCGTCGGGGCCGTCCATGACGACGACGTTCAGGGCGTTCAGGCGGTCGCGGATGCGGTCGGCCTCGGGCCAGTCCTTTGCGGCGCGAGCGGCGGCGCGTTGCTCCAGCAGAGCTTCGACTTCGGCCTTTAGGGCGGGATCGCCGCCCTCGAACCAGGCGTCCGGTGTCAGCGACAGAACGCCGAGCAGCCCAGCCGCTTCCTTCAAGCTCCAGCGGGCCATGGCGACATCGTTGATATCGGCCTCGGCGTCGTTCAGCAGCTCGCGCAGGGCGTTGCCCAGCCCGAACAGCTGGGCGATGGCGCCCGGCGTGTTGAGGTCGTCCTCAAGCGCGTCCAACACCGGATCCTGAGCGTTCTCGGCCAGCTCCATCTCGGCCTCGTCCAGCGTGGCCTCGTCGAAGTCGGTCAGGGCCGCATCGGCGTCGCGCAGGACGCCATACAGCCGGTCCAGGTTCTTGCGGCTCTGCTCCAGCAGCCCCTGGTTCCAGTCCAGAGGCTGGCGGTAGTGGGCGCTGAGCAGGGCCCAGCGAACGACCTCGCCCGGCATGGCCTGGACCAGGTCGTGCAGCAGCAGGACGTTGCCGATCGACTTGGACATCTTCTCGGCGTCCACGGTCAGGAAGCCGTTGTGCATCCAGTAGCGGGCGTATTCGTCGTGCGCGGCCTCGCCGTGGGCATGGCCGTGGGCGCAGACGCCCTGGGCGATCTCGTTTTCATGGTGGGGGAACACCAGGTCGATGCCGCCGCCATGAATGTCGATGGGCAGGCCTAAAGCCTGTTCGATCATGGCCGAGCATTCAATGTGCCAGCCGGGGCGCCCCTCGCCCCACGGCGACGGCCAGGACGGCTCATCCGCCTTGGACGGCTTCCACAGGACGAAGTCGTGCGGGTTCTTCTTATAGGGCGCGACCTCGACGCGGGCGCCGGCAATCATGTCGTCCAGGTTCCGACCCGACAGGGCGCCGTAGGCCTTGTAGGACAAGACGTCGAACAGCACGTGGCCTTCGGCCGCATAGGCGCAGCCGGCGTCGACGATGGCCTGGATCTGATCGACGATGGCCGGGATGTAGTCGGTGACGTGGGGCGCGATATCGGGCGGCGAGACGTTCAGCAGGCCCATGTCGGCCAGATAGGCGGCCTCGTAGCGGGCCGTGACCTCGCCGATCGGCACGCCTTCGCGCGCGGCCTTCTGATTGATCTTGTCGTCCACGTCGGTGACGTTGCGAGCGTACATGACCTTGTCCGCGCCGTAGGTCCGGCGCAGCAGCCGCACCAGGACATCGAACACCACCGGCGGACGCGCATTGCCGATATGGGCGTAGTCATAGACCGTGGGGCCGCAGACATAGAGGGTCACACGATCCTTGTTCCGGGGCTCGAACAGGCGCTTTTCACGGCGCAGGGTGTCGTGGATGTGCAGCGGCATGGATCAGTCTTTAGCGGGTTTTCTTGCGGGACGGACGGTCTGTCCCATATAGCGGCCTGATATACAGTCCCGACGGATTGTAGAAGGTAAACCGGGCGACCCGCCCGCCCCGGCCGGAAATCGAGTTCATGAGCGTCACCCCCGCCAAGCCCGTCCTTGTCAGCGACGAAACCGTGCAACGCCCCTCGCGCGAACAGGCGCTGGAGGCCGTGCGGACCCTCATCGCCTGGGCCGGCGACAATCCGAACCGTCCGGGCCTGATCGACACGCCCAAGCGGGTGGTGGACGCCTATGGCGAATGGTTCGACGGCTATGACGCCGATGCGGGCAAGGAACTGAGCCGCACCTTCGAGGACGTGACCGGCTATGACGACATGGTCATCCTGCGCGACATCGAGGTGGAGAGCCACTGCGAGCACCACCTGGCCCCCTTCCTGGGCAAGGCCTATGTCGCCTATCTGCCGGGCGAGAAGGTGGTCGGCATCTCCAAGCTGGCGCGGGTCGTCGAGATCTATGCGCGGCGCCTGCAGAACCAGGAAACCCTGACCAACGACATCATCGACGCCATCGAATCGCACCTGCAGCCGCGCGGGGTGGCGGTGCTGGTGGACGCCGAGCATCAGTGCATGACCACGCGCGGCGTGCATCATCGGCACGTTTCGACCATCACGACCCGCTTCACCGGCGCCTTCAAGGACGATCCTGCCCTGGCGGACCGTTTTTTGAAGCTGGCCAAGGCCTGAACGCCGAACCGTCGTCCCTCTGTCGCGTATAATTGACGTTCGGGAACGGCAGATCGTTTAGAACCGCTTTACAAGCCCGCATCGGGACGCCAAGAACCGATCAAGCCTTCGGGCGATCCATAGGGAAATGTCGGCGCGGAACGCAGCCGGCGAGTAACGGAGACGAGCATGGCTGCGAAGATCGGCGGTTCCGGTGGGGACAAGCACACGATCGAACAGACGGCGGATATCAACATCACGCCGTTCATCGACATTCTGCTGGTGCTCATGATCATCTTCATGGTCGCCGCGCCGATGGCGACCGTCTCGATCCGTCTGGACCTGCCGCCCGCACAGCCGCCGTCACCGGACAAGCCCGAGAAGGAGCCGGTGTACATCACCATCCAGGAAAACGGTCAGCTGTTCCTGTCGGACAAGCAAACCTCGATCGACAATCTCGCCACTGACGTCTGCACCGCCCTGGGCGGCGGCGCCTGCCAGGAAGAGCGCGTCTTCGTCCGCGCCCAGCCGGAAGTGAAGTACTCGCAGTTCATGGAAGTCATGAACAAGATGCAGGAGAATGGTTTCTTCAAGGTCGGCCTGCTGAACGAAGACATCGAATAGGACCTTCGTCATTTCCAGGATTTGGGCCGCGTTCCGAAAGGGACGCGGCCTTTTCCTTTGCCGCAAGGCTTGCCGGATCGACCGGCTGCACCCTTGATGCCGCATCGGTTGTTCGAGGAGTTCGCCCATGCGTCGTCGCACCTTCCTGTCCGCCCTGCCCGCCGGTGCGCTGGCGGCGACCGCAGCCCAGGCCCGGCAGGCTTCTCCCGCCGCCAAGCCTACCGAGGCGGCCCCTGCGTCGGCTCGCCTGAGCGACCCCTATGCCGGCGTCGGCATCGGCGATCGGATTTCGGGACCGAAGTTCATGGGGCGCTCGACCGTCTGGGGCGCGAATGGGGCGGCGGCGACGGCGCATCCGGCGGCCAGTCTGATCGGCATCGACACCTTGCGGCGCGGCGGATCGGCCATCGATGCGGCCATCGCCATCAATGCGGCCCTGGGCTTTCTGGAGCCGGTCGCCAACGGCATCGGCGGCGACGCCTATTGCATGCTGTGGGACCCCAAACAGAAGAAGGTCGTCGGGCTGAACGGATCGGGCGCCAGTCCGCGGGGCCTCAGCCTGGAGATCGCGCGATCCAAGGCCATCGACGGCTATCTGCCCCGCTATGGCGCGGTGACGGTCAATGTGCCGGGCACGGTGGACGCCTGGTGGAGCGCGCACCAGCGGTATGGGAAACTGCCTTGGAAAGAGGTGCTGCTGCCCGTCGCTGAGCTGTGCGAGCAGGGCGTGCCCGTGCCCCAGGTCATCGCCTACTATCTGGAACGCAACATGGCTTCGTTTGATCGGGGCCAGATCCCGATCGAGGAAAACGAGAACCGAAAGCGCATCTGGGCCGCGAGCGGCGCGACGCCGAAGGTGGGCGAGGTCTTCGCCAATCCCTATCTGGGAAAGACCCTGCGGATGATCGCGGAGGGCGGGCGCGACGCCTTCTACAACGGTCCCATCGCCGACCAGATCGAGGCCTATTTCAAGCGGATCGGCGGCTGGATGACCCGCGCCGACCTGGCCGCCCATCATACCGAATGGGTCGAGCCGATCCGAACCAACTATCGCGGCGTGGACGTGTTCGGCCTGGGTCCGAACACCCAGGGGCTGAGCACCAACCAGATCCTGAACATCTGCGAACAGTTCGACCTGAAATCCATGGGCTTCCAGTCCGCCGCCTCGCTGCACGTCCAGGCCGAGGCCAAGCGGCTGGCGTTCGAGGACCGGGCGCGCTGGTTCGCCGACGACCGATTCTCCAAGACGCCGGTCGAATGGCTGAACTCCAAGGCCTATGCGGCCGAGCGGGCCAAGCTGATCCGGCCGGATCGGGTGATGGACCGCGTCATGCCGGGCGACGCGCCGCACCACGGCGACACCACCTATTTCAGCGTCGCCGACGCGGATGGGATGATGGTCAGCTGGATTCAGTCCAACTATCGCGGCATGGGCTCGGGCCTGGCGCCCGACAACGGCTCCGAACCGCTGGGCTTCATGTTCCAGGACCGAGGCGAACTGTTCGCCCTGACCGACGGCCACCCCAACATCTATACGCCCGGCAAGCGTCCGTTCCAGACGATCATTCCCGGCTTTGCGGTCAAGGACGGGGAGCCGTGGATGGCGTTCGGCGTCATGGGCGGCGCCATGCAGCCCCAGGGCCAGGCCCAGATCATCATCAACATGGTCGATTACGGGTTGGAGCCCCAGGCGGCGGGCGACGCCCCACGCTGGCAACACTATGGCTCGTCCGAACCGACCGGCCAGCCGCAGGAAGGGACCGGCGTGCTGCATCTGGAAAGCGGCGTACCCGAGGCGACCAAGGCCCAGCTGCGCGCGATGGGTTGGACCTTGGGCGAACCCGACGGCGGCTTCGGCGGCTATCAGAACGTCATGAAACAGATGAACCCCGGCGGGCGCTGGACCTATGGCGCGGCGACCGAGATGCGCAAGGACGGGATCGCGCTGGCTTATTGAAATTGGCCTAAGGTTGACCGAGCGATGACCCACGACGACCTCCGCGCCCTTCTGCTGTCGTTTCCCGGCGTGGAGGACGGCGTGTCCTATGGCGAGCCGTCGTTCAAGGTGGCGGGCAAGTTCTTCACCTGGATGCGCCCGGCGCTGGACGACAGCATCGTGGTGCATCTGGACAATCTGGATGAGCGCGAACTGCTGATCGAAATGGACCCGGCGACCTTTCATTTCACCGACCACTATCGCGACCATCCCATCGTCCTGGCGCGCATCGCCAGCGTCGATCCCGTCTGGCTGAGGGCGGCGCTTGAGAAGCGATGGCGTCGGATCGCGCCGAAAAAGCTGTCCAAGGCGCATCCAGACCTTATCGGAGCGGAATCGGGCGCCTAACTACGCCCATCAAGCGGACACAGCCCAAGGAGACGCGCATGGCATACGGCGACCAACCCACGATCACCGTTGATGGTATCGAAATCCCCCTGCTCGGCTTCGGCACCTGGCAGCTGGAGCCGGACGATGCGCGGCGCATGGTCGCTGAGGCGCTGCGGATCGGATACCGCCACATCGATACGGCCTGGATCTACAAGAACGAGAAGGCGGTCGGCGAAGGCATCCGGGACTCCGGCGTGGCGCGCGAGGACATCTTCCTGACCACCAAGATCTGGGTCGAACATTTCACCCACGACGCCTTGCTGAAACAGGCCAGGGAATCGGCCGACAGCCTGGGCACGACGCCGGACCTGCTGCTGCTGCACTGGCCCAAGACGACGCCGACGTTCGAAGAGACGCTGGGCGCCCTGAACGAGGCCAAGGACCAAGGCCTGACCAAGTCGATCGGCCTGTCCAACTTCCCCTCCAAGGAGTTCCGCCAGGCGCAAGGCCTGTCCAAGGCGCGGCTGCTGACCGATCAGGTCGAGCATCACCCCTACCTGGCCGTCGATCAGCTGGTGGCGACGGCGGCCGAGCTGGGGTCGTCGATCACCGCCTGGTCGCCGCTGGCGCAAGGCAAGATCGCCGACGACGCCACCATCAGCGAGTTGGCCAAGGGGCATGGCAAGACCAACGGCCAGATCACCCTGCGCTGGCTGATCCAGCACGGGATCATCGCCATACCGCGCACGACCAAGGAAAGCCGCGCGCGAGAGAACTTCGACATCTTCGACTTCGCCCTGACGGACGAGGAGATGCAACGGATGGACGCCCTGGATCGCGGCGAACGGCTGGGCGACTGGCTGGATCCGGCGTTCGAATGGGACAAGACGGCCGCCTGACAACGGCTATGACGAGACGGGACGGTCCGTGCGAGCGAACGCCGCGTGACAGTTCCGCCTCCGCCCTTTAGGCGAAGACATGGCCTACAAATCCCTGCGTGACTTCATCGACCAGCTGGAAGCCAAGGGCGAGCTGGTGCGGGTGTCCGAACCCGTCTCCACCGTGCTGGAGATGACCGAGATCCAGACCCGGCTGCTGAGGAACGGCGGACCGGCGGTGCTGTTCGAAAAGCCGGTGATGCCGGACGGCACGATCAGCCCCATCCCCTGCCTGGCCAATCTGTTCGGCACAGTGAAACGAGTCGCCATGGGGGTGACGCTGGAAGGCAAGGACCGGACGACGGCGGGCGAATTGCGCGAGGTCGGCGAACTGCTGGCCTTCCTGCGCAATCCGACGCCGCCGCGCGGTCTGGGCGACGCGATGGAGATGCTGCCGCTGATGCAGACCGTCCTGTCGATGCGGCCCAAGACGGTGAAGAAGGCGCCGGTGCAGGAGGTGGTGCTGAAGGGCGACCAGATCGACCTGACCGCCCTGCCCGTCCAGTCGTGCTGGCCTGGCGAGCCCGCGCCGCTGATCACCTGGGGCCTAGTCGTGACCAAGGGGCCATCGGACGACCGCGAGGACGACTTCAACCTGGGCATCTACCGGATGCAGGTGCTGGGCAAGGACAAGGCCATCATGCGCTGGCTGGCGCATCGGGGCGGGGCGCAACACTATGCCCGGCACAAGAAGGCTCGCCCCAAGGAGCCCCTGCCCTGCGCCGTCGTGTTGGGCGCCGATCCCGGCACGATCCTGGCGGCGGTGACGCCGGTGCCGGACACCCTGTCGGAATATCAGTTCGCAGGCCTGATGAGGGGCGCCAAGGCCGAGTTGGTCCCGTGCAAGACCGTGCCGCTGATGGTGCCGGCACAGGCCGAGATCGTGCTGGAGGGCCATGTCCTGCTGGACGAGTTCGAGGACGAAGGCCCGTACGGCGACCACACCGGCTATTACAACTCGGTCGAGAAGTTCCCGGTCTTCAAGGTCAGCGCCATCACCATGCGCCGCGACCCCATCTATCTGACCACCTTCACCGGCCGGCCGCCGGACGAGCCGAGCGTGTTGGGCGAGGCGCTGAACGAGGTGTTCATTCCCCTGCTGCGCCAGCAGTTTCCGGAGATCACGGACTTCTGGCTGCCGCCCGAGGGCTGCAGCTACCGGATCGCCGTGGTGTCGATGAAGAAGGCCTATCCGGGCCACGCCAAGCGGGTGATGCTGGGCGTCTGGAGCTATCTGCGCCAGTTCATGTACACCAAATGGGTCATCGTCGTGGACGACGACATCGACGCCCGCGACTGGAAGGACGTCATGTGGGCCATCTCGACCAAGATGGACCCGGCGCGCGACATCACCGTGATCGAGTCGACGCCCATCGACTATCTGGACTTCGCCAGCCCCGAGAGCGGCCTGGGCTCCAAGATCGGCCTGGACGCCACCGACAAATGGCCGCCCGAGACCAAGCGCGAATGGGGCGAGGAGATTCGGATGGACGAGGCGGTCGTCGAGCGAGTCACCGAGCTATGGGGCCGTCTCGGCCTGCCGGGTGACGGAACACCGATCTGGAAGTAGGACCGCTGCTGCGGTCTTGCGCCGACTGGATGCATAGTTGAGGAACAGGGCATGCAACGCGTCCTTCTGACCACTGCCGCTGTTTTTCTGTTGTCCGCGAGTTCCGTGATGTCCCAGACCCCGTCCGCCTCCGTTCCGAATGCAGCGCCGTGGGATCAGGCCTTCCTGCCGCCCGCCCCCGCCTGGGACGGTGCGTCCAAGGCGCTGCTGCGCGATGCGTCTGATCCTTGGGTCACGGCGTTCGAGGCCGATCCGGGCCACGACTTCAGCCCCAACTATGTCGACACCCGCGCCTGGTTCGATCGCCTGGACGCCGCCAGCGACCTGATCCGCATCGAACAGTTCGGCGTCTCGCCCGAGGGCCGGCCCATCTATGCGGTGATCGCCTCCAAGGATGGCGCGACGTTCGGTCCCGCCAAGCCGGTGCTGATGATCCAGGCCGGCATCCACCCCGGCGAGATCGACGGCAAGGACGCGGGCATGATGCTGCTGCGCGACATCGCCTTCTATGGGAAGGACGCCCTGCTGGACCGGGTCACCCTGATCCTGATCCCGATCCTGAGTGTGGACGGCCATGAGCGCTCCGGCCCCTATTCCCGACCGAACCAGCGGGGCCCGCGCATCCAGGGCTGGCGCAATACGGCGACCAACCAGAACCTGAACCGCGACTATCTGAAGCTGGACCAGCCCGAGATGCGGGCCGTGCGCGGCCTGATCCTGAAATACCGGCCGGATCTGTATGTGGATGTCCACGTCACCGACGGCATGGATTATCAGTACGACGTCACCTACGGCTTCAACGGCGAGGACGGGACCTTCAGCCGGTCGCCGAACGGCTCGGCCTGGCTGGATTCGGTCTTCAAGCCGGCGATGAACGCCGCGCTGGAACGCGAGGGCCATATCCCCGGCGAACTGGTGTTCGGCATCGACGACGACGAACCCAAGAAGGGCCTGTCGGACGGCGGTCTGGGCGAGCGGTTTTCCAACGGCTGGGGCGCGGCCGCCCATGTGCCGACGATCCTGATCGAGAACCACAGCCTGAAACCGCACGAACAACGAGTGCTGGGCGCCTATGTCTTCATCGAGGAGGCGATGCGTCTGCTGGCCGATCAGGGCGCTGGTCTTCGCGCCGCGACGGATCAGGACAAGGCCCTGCGTCCGGCGCAGATCCCCGCCAACTTCGAGGCCGACGAGACGCCGTCGTCCACGCGCCCGTTCAAGGGTATGCTGTACGAGATGTACGACAGTCCCGCCTCGGGCCGGAAGGAGATCCGCTGGCTGGGCCGCCCCGATCCCGAACTGTGGCAGATGCCGTTCTACGGTTCAAAGCCGACGCTGACCCTGACGCGGCCGACGGCCTATTGGGTGCCGGGCTATCGTACCGACATCATCGAGCGGCTTAAGACGCACGGGATTGAAATGGAGACGGTCGAGGCTGCGCGCACAGTGAACCTGTCGATGCTGCGCCTGGTCGAACCCAAGCTGGCGACCCGCGCCAACGAAGGTCACGTGCAGGCTTCGGTGAAGACGGTGGAGGTCGAAAAGCGCGACTGGACGTATCCGACCGGCTCGGTGCGCGTGCCGACCGACCAGCCGCTGGGCGACATCGTCGTGCTGCTGCTGGAGCCGCAATCCAGCGAGAGCTTCTTCGCCTGGGGCATGTTCCCCGAGGTGATGAGCCGCGTCGAATATATTGAGGCCTACGCCATCGCGCCGCTGGCGGACAAGATGATGGCGGCGGACCCGGTGTTGAAGGGCGAGTTCGAGGCCAAGGTGGCGGCCGACGCCACGTTCGCCGCGGATCCGCAGGCGCGTCTGGCCTGGTTCTACGAACGCACGCCCTTCTATGACGACCACTATCTGCTCTACCCCGTCGGCCGTGAGGACTGATCGATGACCACGCCGCTGATGTACGCCGTCCAGGCCGCCGCCCTGTGGAGCGGCCTGCTGATCCTGATGATGCTGGTCTTGTCGGGCATCGTGGTCAGCGGGCGGCGAAAACATATGGTGTCGTTCGGCGACGGCGGAAACGCGGATCTGATGGCCGCCAGCCGCGCCTTCGGCAATCTGGTCGAATATGCGACGCCCGGCATGATCGCCATGCTGCTGCTGGCCGCCGTCGGCGCGCCGGCCTGGATGGTTCACGGGGTCGGCGCGACGCTGTTCGTCGGCCGGGTCGCCCATGCTCTGGGCCTTTTGCTGCAGACCGGGCCGTCGCTGGGTCGCGTCGTCGGCATGCTGCTGACCTGGGTGGCGCTGCTGACGGCGGCTGTGGGCCTGATCGCCTTCGCCGTCGTCTGACGCGGTTGCGGTGCAGCAGGTTGCGGTGCAGCGGGGCGTCAGCCATATCGGGGCATGACTGAAACCCTGGCCGCGCCCGTTTCCACCGATCTTCTCAACGACATCGTCAAGGCTGCGCTGAAGGCCGGCGCCGACGCCGCAGAGGCGGTCAGCGCTGATCGCCGATCCCTGTCGGTCGGGGTGCGCAACGGCAAGCTGGAAGACGTCGAACGCGAGGAATCGCGCGACCTGGGCCTGCGCGTGTTCGTGGGCCAAAGGCAGGCGTCGGTCTCGGCCTCGGATCTCTCGCCCGCGACCCAGGCGCGCTTGGTCGAGCGGGCGGTGGCCATGGCGCGGCTGGCGCCGGAAGATCCCCACGCGGGTTTCGCACCCGAAGATCGGCTGGCGCGGGGGCCGTTCATCGATCTTGACCTGTTCGATCCGAGCGAACGCACCGCAGAAACTCTGGAACAGGTCTCGGCCGAGGCCGAGGCGGCGGCCTTGGCGGTCCCCGGCGTGGCGCGGTCGGAAGGCGGACACGCGGGCTGGTCGTCCAGCCGCTGGCGGCTGGTGACCTCTCACGGGTTCGACGGCGCCTATGAAGGGTCGGCCTTCTCGCTGGGCGTCGGCGTCATCGCCGAAAAGGATGGCGCGATGGAGCGCGGCGGCGAGAGCCGTTCGACCCGACACCTGTCCGACCTGCCGGGCGCCGACCTGATCGGGCGCACCGCCGGCGAGCGCGCGGTCGCCCGCGTCGGCCCGCGCAAGATCGCCTCGACCACCGCGCCCGTGATCTTCGACAACCGGATGGCGGGCCAGATCGTGTCGCCGGCCATCGGCGCCATTTCCGGCCCGTCGATCGCGCGCGGCACCTCCTTCCTGAAGGACCGCATGGGTCAGCGCGTGTTCGCCGAGGGCGTCACCCTGATCGACGATCCGTTCCGCCCGCGCGGCATGGGATCGACCCCATTCGACGACGAAGGCGTAGCGGTTCAGAAGCGCGCCCTGTTCGACGACGGCGTCCTGACCACCTGGCTGTTGAACAGCGCCTCGGCCAGGCAACTGGGCCTGGAAAGCACCGGCCATGCGTCGCGGGGGCTGGCCGGGCCATCCGGCGTCTCGACCCACAATCTGCATATGGAGCCGGGCGAGCGGGATCTGGCGGGCCTGATGGCGGATGCCGACACCGGCCTGTTGGTGACGTCGATGTTCGGCCCGTCGCTGAACGGCAACACCGGCGACTGGTCCGCCGGGGTGTCGGGCTTCTGGTTCGAGAACGGCGTGATCGCCTATCCGGTCAGCGAGGTCACGGTCGCGGGCAAGCTGACCGACCTCTATCTGCGCATCCAGCGCGGTTCGGACTTGGAGTTCCGGGGCGGGTTCAATGTGCCCAGCCTGATGTTCGATGCGGTGGCCATCGCGGGCAAATGATCGACTTGCACGCCGACCTCGACCTGATCCGCCAGGCGGCCATCGACGCCGGGGCGCTGGCCATCGCCGAGCGTGAGGCGGGGCTGAAGATCGAGTCCAAGGTCGGCGGTTCGCCCGTCACCAGCGGCGACCTGAAGGTCGACGCCATGCTGAAGGACAGGCTGCTGTCGGCGCGGCCCGACTATGGCTGGCTGTCGGAAGAGACGGCGGATACGGCCGAGCGTCTATCGAAACGACGCATCTTCGTGGTCGATCCCATCGACGGCACCGTCGCCTATATGAAGCGGACGTCGTGGTGGTGCGTGCCCATCGCCGTCGTCGAGGACGGCGAGGTCGTCGCCGCCGTCATCCATGCGCCTGAGGTGGACGAGACCTATGTGGCGACGCGTGGCGGCGGGGCGCGGCGCAACGGCAAACCCATCCACGCCTCAGATGTCGATACGCTGGAGGACGCCTCGATCCTGGGCGATGCGCGACTGATCGAAGCGCCCTATTTCGCCGACGAACCCTGGCCGTCGATGCGTTTCGAAAAGCGCAACGCCCTGGCCTATCGAATGGCGCTGGTCGCCGCCGGCGCTTTCGACGCCGCCCTGGCCCTGACGCCGAAATGGGACTGGGACGTCGCTGCGGGCTGGCTGATCGCGACCGAAGCCGGCGCCAGGGTCAGCGATCACCACGGACGGCCGTGGGCGTTCAACCGGCCCGATCCGCGTCAGACTAGCCTGGTCTGCGCGGCGCCGATCATCCAGCCGATGATCGTGCGGCGCTGTAAAAACGTGCCGCTTTCGACCTAAGGCGAGGGCGGAAAAACCCGGCCCACATTGATCCGAGGGCGTTCTCGGCCTATGCCGCGCGCAAACCTCCCTCCCCCAAAGCCCTCCGGCCCAGCCTTCAGGATTTCCGATGACCGATCAGAACGCCGTCCCGCCGCAACTTCTGCACATCGTGATCGGCGGCGAGCTTCGTCACCTGGGCGAGCCGACCTTCCGCGACCTGTCGCAGGTCGAGTTCGTCGGCGCCTTCGGCAGCTATGACGAAGCCAAGAAGGCCTGGAAGGCGCGCGCTCAGGCGACCGTGGACAACGCCCACATGCGCTATTTCATCCTGCACGCCCACAAGCTGATCGATCCGCGCGGCGACGCGACCTGAACCGAGGACTGAGTGCGACATCGAGGGGCCGAACCGGCTCCTCGATCCGACGTTCCGATCTGTAGGCGAGGACGACGATGAACCTGGAACCGCAACAGATCTTCCAACTGGTCAGCCTGCTGGCCGTGCTGGCGCTGTTCAGCTTTTCGCTGCGCGGCCACATCGACTACGCCCGCTGGTTCAAACGGTGGGAGGCCGACCGCAAGGCCCGTCGCGACGCCGAACTGGCTGCCGAGGCGCGCGCGAACGGCGAAGCCGGAGACGAGCCGAAAACCGGCCCTTGGGGCTGAAGCCCCTACTCCCGCCGCAGCAGCTTGTCGGTCAGCAGCGTGCCCCACCAGCCGGCCTTGAACTCGGCGCGGATGGCCTTGGGGTCGTAGTCGGGGCTGTCGACCCAGTCGATAAAGCTGACGCCCTTCGGCTCGATCTCGTCGACGTATTTTTCCAGCGTATAGTCCAGCACGCCGGTCAGCCCCTCGCGCGAGTGCAGATATTTCTTGGAGAGCTGCTTCATGGCGACCGAGATCGGCTCGCCCAGGTGGAAGTGGCGATAGAAGACCGCCATCATCCCCGCCCGATCGGCGCCGGACTTGCAGTGGATCAGCACCGGATACTGGATCGTCCTGAACAGCTCGCGCGCGCGGTGGATGCGCACGGTCTCGGGCGGATCGCGCGAGTCCAGCGGCGCGTCGATCAGGGTCAGGCCCAGCCGCTCGCAAGCGTCCTTCTCCAGCCAGTAATAGCCCTCGTCCCGCTCGCCGCGCAGATTGATGACCGTCTTGACGCCCTTAGACTTCCAATAGGCCAGCTGGCGCGGCGACGGCTGATTGGTGCGCACCAGATCCGGGCCCAGCCAGTGGGCGTTGGAAAAGGCCACGCGTAGAAACGCGTGGTCGGCCCAGAAATAATGCCAATGCGCCCGAAAACGGCCCATCGCGGTCGAGAGGTCGAAGCGCGCCATGCCCGCCAGATAGCGATCCGACGCCGCCGCGTCATCCGATCTCGATCCTGATGCGTTGGAATGTTTGTCGAGACCGGAGAACAGCCCGATGAGAACCCTGGCCGCAGCCGCCGTCGTCGCCGCCAGCCTGTGGGCCGGCGCGTCCGCCGCCCAAACGCCGCCGCCCGAAGACCCCGCCCTGATCGCCTATCTGCGTGACCGGGCCACGGAGGCGCTGGACACCACCCGCTATACGGCCGCGATCACGCCGGACGGGGCGATGACGCTGGTCTATCTGACCGGGCCGAACTGGTGCGGCTCCGGCGGATGCCGACTGCTGGTGCTGGACCGCACCGGCGCGACCTATCGCTCGGTCGGCGAGATCAGCGTCGCGCGCGCGCCGATCCGGCTGCTGGAGCGACAAACCCATGGCCGACGGGATCTGGGCGTCTATGTCGCGGGCGGCGGAATCACCGAAGGCTATGAGGTCGCTGTGCCGTTCGACGGGCGTCGATACGCGTCCAATCCGACGGTTCCGCCCGCGGTAAGGATCCAGGAAGCGCCCGGCGAAACCCTGATCCGCGCCGACGAGCCGGGCCGTGCGCTGGAACCGTCGCCGGACAAGCCTTGACTTGAACGGCGGCTCGGACGACCGAGAGCCGATGACCGTCGCCGCCTCCGAAACCATGCCGCTCCGCGCCCTGCTGGCGCGGATTTGGCGCGACTATCTGTCCAAGCACACGGGATCGTTGATCCTGTCGGTCCTGTGCGCGGCGACGACGGGTCTGCTGACGGCGGCGCTGCTGAAGCTGCTGGAGCCGGCCGTCAACGGTCTGTTCCTTGGTGGGACCAGGCCGATCAGCCTGTTCGGCCTCGTGACCTTTCCGGCCGACAAAGCCGTCGTCTGGATTCCGGTCGCCATTCTGACCGTCGCCATTGCGCGAACCCTCGCCGCGCTGGGTCAGGCGGCCCTGGTCAACCGGCTGGGACACACCATCGTCGGCGACATCCAGATTCGTCTGTTCGGGGCCATGATCCGCGCCGATCTGGCGCGCCTACGCAGTCAGCACTCGGGCGGCTTCGTCTCCTCGGTGCTGTTCGACGCCAATATGGTGCGCGAGGCCTTCACCTCGGGCGTGGTCAACTACACCCAGAACCTTCTGACCCTGATCGCGGTCCTGATCTACATGGGTTTCATCGACTGGCAGCTGACGATCGTCGTGCTGCTGGGCGTGCCGCTGGTGGCGCTGGTGCTGCGCCGCTTCGGGCGCAAGACGCGCAAGGCTGCCGTCGGCGCCATGGCTGAGACCGAGAACCTGTCCACCGCCCTGATGGAGAACCTGGACGGGGTTCGCCTGATCAAGATCGAGAACCGCGAGGCCGCCGAACAAGACCGCGTCGCCGAGGTGGTCGCGCGCCGCCAGCGCCACGTCATCAAGGGCGCCAACGCCCGCGCCTTCGCCGGTCCGTCCAGCGATCTGGTCGCCTATATCGTCGTCGCCGCCGTCATGGCCTACGCCGGATGGCGTGCGCAGTCGGGCGACATGACGGTGGGCGGGTTCGCCGCCTTCATCGGCATGCTGCTGGCCGCCGGCCAGGCTCTGCGCCAGGTGACCAACCTGGCCACCGTTATGAGCGAGGGCTTCACCGCCGCGCGGCGCCTGTTCGGGGCCCTGGACATTCAGCCGGAAATCCGTGAGGCGGCCGACGCCGCGCCCCTGGCCGCCGGGCCGGTGGAGGTCGTGCTGGACAAGGTGTCCTTCGCCTACGCCGGGACCGATGCGCCGACGCTGGACGGGGTGTCCTTGCGGGTCGCGCCGGGCGAGACGGTGGCGCTGGTCGGGCCGTCGGGCGGCGGCAAGAGCACGATCCTGAGCCTGCTGCCGCGCTTCTATGATGTGACGGGCGGGGCGGTGACGATCAACGGCGCAGACGTGCGCGCGCTTCGCATCCATGACCTGCGCGACCACATCGCCCTGGTGACGCAGGAGCCCTTCCTGTTCGACGACACCATCGCCGCCAACATCGCCTACGGCCGGCCGGGCGCGACGCAGGCGCAGATCGAGGACGCCGCGCGGTCCGCCGCCGCCCACGACTTCATCACCGCCCTGCCGCAAGGCTACGACACACGCGCGGGCGAGGCGGGTCTGCGCCTGTCGGGCGGCCAGCGCCAGCGGATCGCCATCGCCCGCGCCTTCGTCAAGGATGCGCCGATCCTGCTGCTGGACGAGGCCACCAGCGCCCTGGACACCGAGAGCGAGGCCCTGGTCCAGGCGGCGCTGGAGCGGCTGATGCAGGGCCGCGCCACCCTGATGATCGCCCACCGCCTGTCCACCGTCCGGAACGCCGACCGCATCTATGTGATCGAGGCCGGCCGCGTGGTCGAGGAAGGCGCGCACGACGCCCTGGTCGCCAGAGGCGGCCTCTATTCCCGGCTGGCGCGCCAGCAGTCGCTGGACGGCGCCCCGGCCACGGTCGAGACCGTCGCGTGAGGCCGTTTCGCAATCCCGTCGTCCAGTCCGCCCTGGCCTGGACCCTGGCGCAGTGGATGCGGTTCTGCATCAAGACCATCCGTTGGACCCACGAGAACCAGGCGGTCGCGGAAAAGGTCTGGGACCAAGGGGGCGGCGTTCTGTGTGTCTTCTGGCATTCTCGCATCGGCCTGGCGCCCGCGTGCTGGCCGCTGGACCGGGCGCAACCGGCCAAGGCCCTGATCTCGCTATCCGCAGACGGCGAGTTCATCGCCAAGGCCGTGGCGCGTCAAGGCTTCCCCGCCGTGCGTGGATCGTCAGCCAACAAGGACAAGGCCGCAGCCGCCAAGGGCGGGGCTCAGGCTCTGCGTGACGGACTGAAACAACTGAAGGTCGGCGCCCTGGCGATTACGCCCGATGGGCCGCGCGGCCCGGCGAACGTCATGGCCGAGGGCCTGCCGCTGATGGCGAAATTGTCCAAGGCGCCCGCCCTTTTCATCGGCATGTCGTGCAATCCGGCGATCCGGCTGAAGAGCTGGGACCGGGCCATTCTGCCTCTGCCCTTCGGCAAGGGCGCGATCGTCTGGGACCGCACCGACTTCCCCGCCGAGGCCAACATGGCCGATGTCGTGGCCGATTGGACCGCGCGGCTGAACGCCGTCGAGGCGCGGGCCGATGCGATCACGGGCCTGAAGCCGTGAGGATGCAGCCGTGACGCCGCTGCCGCTGATCGCCTATCGGCTGGCGACGCGCGCGCTGGAGCCGCTGGCCCCGCGCCTGCTGGATGCGCGCGCCAGGCGGGGCAAGGAAGACCCGGTGCGGGTGGACGAGCGGATGGGCTTCACCCGCACCCCGCGCCCCGAAGGTGATCTGGTCTGGCTGCACGGCGTCAGCGTGGGCGAGAGCCTGTCGCTGCTGCCCGTGGTCGAGCGGCTGACGAAAGCGCGGCCCGACCTGACCGTTCTGGTCACCTCCAGCACCGTGACCTCGGCGCATATTCTGGCCGAACGGCTGCCGGCAGGCGTGATCCACCAATATGCGCCGGTCGATGCGCCGGGCGTGGTCGAGCGGTTCCTGAACCATTGGCGACCCAGTTTGGCGGTCTTTGTCGAAAGCGAACTGTGGCCCAATCTTTTGCTGGAGGCGCGTCGGCGAGGCGTGAAACTGGCCCTGGTCAGCGCGCGGATCACCGAAAAGACGGTCGAGGGCTGGGCGCGGTTTCCAGCCTCCGCGCAGGCGCTGACCGGCGCCTTTGATCTAGTCCTGCCGCAGGATGCGATCTCGGCCCAGCGGCTGGAGAGCCTGGGCGCGCGGATCGACGGGCTGGTGAATCTGAAACTGTCCGGCGAGGCCTTGCCCCACGACCCCGCCGCCTTCAGCCGTTTGAGCGCCGCCATCGGCGACCGGCCGGTGATCGTCGCCGCCAGCACCCATGAGGGCGAAGAGATCGCCATCGTGCGCGCGCTGGACCATTTGAGTGAACGGGTCTGCCTGATCCTGACGCCACGTCATCCCGAGCGGGGGGCGCACATCGCCCAGGCGCTTCAACACGACGGCTACGCCTTCGCCATGCGCTCGCGGGGCGAGACGATCGCGCCGGACACCGACATCTATCTGGCCGACACCCTGAACGAGATGGGTCTGTTCCTGCGCCTCGCCGATGTGGTGGTGATGGGGGGCTCGTTTGCGCCCGCCATCGGCCTGCCCCCCGTCGGCGGGCACAATCCGCTGGAGCCCGCGCGGCTGGGCAAGCCGACGATCACGGGGCCGGATGCGTCCAACTGGGCGCCGGTGACTGCGGCCCTGGTCGAGGCGGGGGGCCTGGCCCTGGTTCAGGCGCCGTCCGACCTGCCCGGCGTGATCGAACCCCTGCTGGAAGATCTGAACGCGGCCAAGGCCATGGGCGAACGCGGGCGTCGCGCAGCGGTCGAGGCCGGAGGCGGGTTGGAGCGACTGTGGGCGCTGCTGTCACCGCTGATGCCGCAGAGGCAGGGCCGGCGATGAAGCTGAACACGCCGCGCTGGTGGTATGTGCGCGACAGCAACCACGCCCGAATGACGCGCACGGCGCTGAAACCACTGGGCTGGATCTGGGCCGCCGTGACCGCGCGTCGGATCGCCAAGACGGCGCCGGTCGACCCCGGCTGCGCGATCATTTCGGTCGGCAATCTGACGGTCGGCGGATCGGGCAAGACGCCGGTCGCGCGCGAAACCCTGCGGCTGCTGCGCGCGACGGGGGTCGAGGCGCAAGGCCTGTCGCGCGGCTATGGCGGGCGGCTGGAGGGGCCGGTCCGGGTCGATCCTCAAATCCATACGGCCGACGATGTCGGGGACGAGCCGCTGATGCTGGCGCAGGGGGCGCCGGTCTGGATCGCGCGCGATCGCGTGGCGGGCGCCAGGACCGCCGTCGCGGATGGAGCGCAGGCTCTGGTGCTGGACGACGGCCATCAGAACCCGGCGCTGAAAAAGACCGTCAGCCTGATCGTCGTGGACGGCGAGACGCGCGGTGACGAATGGCCGTTTGGAGAGGGGTCGGTGTTCCCTTCAGGCCCGATGCGCGAGCCGCTGAAGGCCGGGCTGGCGCGCGCCGACGCCGTGGTTGTCATGCTGCCGACCGATGTCGAAGAGCCCGATCCCGAACTGCTGGCCGTGTTCGGCGCTCTGCCCGTCTTCGTCGCGCGCCTGACGCCCGAGGGGCCGCCGCCGTCGGGGCTCCAGGTCGGGTTCGCCGGCATCGCCAAGCCCTGGAAGGTCGAGCGGTCGCTGAAGGCGGCGGGCTGCGACCTGGTCGACTTCGTCCCCTTCCCCGACCACGCGGCCTATAGCGACGCCAACATGACGTTCCTGACCGACCGGGCGGCGGTGTTCGACGCTGGCCTGGTCACGACCGAGAAAGACTGGGTCCGGCTGACGCCCGAGCAGCGCAAGGACGTCGTCCCCTGGCCGGTCGTCGCCCGGTTCGAGGACGAGGCGGCTTTCGCCGCCTTCCTGCGCGAGAGGATTCAGTCGGCGCGATAGACGACGCCGGACTTCATCACGAACTTCATCCGCTCCAGCTCGGTCACGTCCGTCAGCGGATCGCCCGAGACGGCGACGATGTCGGCGGGCATGCCTACGGCGATCTTCCCGGCCTCATTGGCGATGCGCAGGTGTTCGGCGGCGCCGACGGTGGCGGCCTGGATGGCCTCAAGCGGGCTCAGGCCGGCGCGGACCAGAAGCGCGAACTCCTGGGCGTTGTCGCCGTGGGCCGAGACGCCCGAATCGGTGCCGAAGGCGATCTTGACCCCGCCCTCATGCGCGCGGCGCGCCATGTCCAGCATTTTGGGACCGGCCTCCAGCGCCTTGGCCGTCTGGGCGGGGGTGAAGAAGTTGTCGGGGCCGGAGGCGATGCGCGCCACGAAATCGCCAGCCAGCAGCGTCGGGATCAGCCAGGCGCCGTTCGACTTGAACAGGCGGATCGACTGATCGTCCAGATAGGTGCCATGTTCGATGGAATCGCCGCCGGCCCGCAGGAAGGCGTTGATGCCGTCCACCCCGTGGGCATGCGCCGTCACCTGGCGGCCCATGCGGTGGGCGCTGCCGACGATGGCGGACAGTTCGTCGTCGCTGAACTGCTGGTTCAGGCCGGCGGCGGTGTTGGACAGCACACCGCCCGTCGCGGTGATCTTGATGATGTCGGCGCCGGCGCGAACCTGGGTGCGCACGGCCCGCATGCAGTCCTCAGGTCCCGAGCAGATGCTTTCGGACGACAGCAGGTGCATGACGTCCTCGCGATAGCCGTTGATGTCGCCATGCCCGCCGTGGATCGAAACCGACGACCCCGCCGCAATGATACGCGGTCCCGGCACATCGCCATTCCGAACGGCGTTTCGCAGGGCGAAGATGGCCTGGTTCGAGGCGCCCAAATCCGCCACCGTCGTAAAGCCCGCCATCAGGGTGCGACGCGCATAGCGGGCGCCGACCATCGCCTGGTCCGCGTCCGAAAGCGTCACCTCTTCGAGGCGTGCATTGGGGTTCTGCTGGCCGGTCAAATGGACGTGGCTGTCGATCAGACCGGGCAGGACAAAGGCCTGGCGCAGGTCCACGACCTTGCCTTGAGAAGGGTCGCCGACGAAGCCGTCGCGCACTTCAACGACCTGGTTCCCTCTGATCACGAGAGTTTTATCGCGCTGCACAACGCCGTTCGACGGATCCGCAAGCAACCTTCCGGCTTCAACGAACGTTGTATTGGGTTGCGTCGAAACGCCTGTGGCCACGGGGGTTTGCTGGGCGTGAGCGCTTACCGCCGACGCCATCAGCGCCGCCAGCGCGATTCCGAAACGCTTCATCGATCTCTCCCCGCGACGCGTCGGCCGCAAAAATGCCCCACAAGGCTCAGGTTGCCTCGCCCGTAACCACCTGAAACAAACACGCCTCAAGACCAACCGCAACGAGGGCGTCGCATGCGGCTATCGAGACGAGGACTTATTCTGGGCGGATCGGCCATGCTGGCGGGATGCGCCAGCGCGAGCGCTACGGCGCCGCTGACGACGGCTCAGAACGGAACTCCGATCGCCATGCCACAGGTCGGTCTGCCCACGGTCCAGACCTCCGCTGTGACGCCGCCGCTGGATCCGCGTGGTCACGTTCGCAAGGACCTGATGGAGCGCGCCATGACCGCGCTGGACACCCATCATCACCGCCTGCCTCTGCGTGACCGGATGTATTTGGTCGACTTCCAGAAGTTTTCGGGCGAGGAGCGGCTCTATGAGGTCGACCTGATCGCGGGTGAAGTGAAGGTGCTGCGCACCTGCCACGGCCGGGGATCGGATCCCAGCCACACCGGCTATGCCCAGCGCTTTTCCAACACGCCGGATTCCAACATGTCCTCGATCGGCGCCTATGCGACGGCGGGCGCCAACTGGGGCGCGCAACAGGGGCCGAACGTGCTGCTGGACGGGCTGGAATACACCAACGACAGGGCGCGCGAGCGGGCCATCATCATCCACGGCGCCGACTACGCCGATCCCGACTTCCTGGCGCGCGAAGGCAAGCTGGGTCGCAGCTACGGCTGTTTCTCGGTCGCTCACACCGACCTGCCGGCGTTGCGCGAACGCATGGGCGAAGGCCGGCTGCTGTTCGCAGCGGCCTAAGGCCTAGCGCTCGGGCCGTCGGGCGGAGTGGCGGATGGTGATGATGCGGATTTCGTCGGCCAGGATAGCGTATCGGATCACATAGGGGCGGATCGAAACAGCCTCGCGAAGCCCATGCCTGATCTGCCTGCCACGGTCGGGAAAGGCGTTCAGGCTTTCAGCCAGATCAATTAGACGAACGGCCAGACGGATCGCAGCGGGAAGGCTGAAGCCCTGCACATAGGATTGAATGGCGATCAGGTCTTCCCGAGCTTGCTCGGTCCAGACTACTCGCCGCATTTCGGCGGCGGGAGCGGATTGTCCGCTCCCCACGACAGAAGCCAGCGCTTCATCGCCTCATGACTGATGATCCGTCCCGCCTCGATGTCGGCAAGGCCGCGCAGCGTCGCCGCCTCGTCGGCCTCGTCGTCGGGGATGTCGAAGATGCCGGGCTCTTCGTCTTCATCGTGGGATGCGGGATGCGCCATAGGCGGGCCTCTATCACATCCCGCCGATACGGTCAGCCGCGATCCAAAGCGCGCCAGCCGATGTCGGAGCGGTTGAAGCCGCCCGGCCAGTCGATCTTGAGGATGGCGGCATAGGCGCGTTCGCGGGCCTGGGCGATGTCGTCGCCCTCGGCGCAGACGTTCAGGACGCGCCCGCCCGAGGCGGCCAGCAAGCCGTCGTCGCGGCGCTTGGTTCCGGCGTGGAAGACCTGGACATGAGGGCCGAAGTCCTGATCGGCGCCGCGAATGATCGAGCCTTCCAGCGGGCTGTCGGGATAGCCCTTGGCGGCCATGACCACACAGATCACCGTCTGGGGCTTGAAGGCGGGAGAAGCCAGGCCCGAGACGTCGCCGCGCGCGCAGCCCAGCAGATAGGGGACGATGTCGCCCGCCATCCGCATCATCAGCACCTGGCATTCCGGGTCGCCGAAGCGAGCGTTGAACTCGACCACCTTGGGGCCGTCCTCGGTCGCCATCAGGCCGGCGTAGAGGACGCCGCGATAGGGGGCACCCTCCTCCGCCATCTTGCGGATCGTCGGCTGGACGATCAGCGCGTCGGCCTGCTGCACCAGCTCGGGCGTGAAGACGGGCGCGGGCGAATAGGCGCCCATGCCGCCGGTGTTCGGACCAAGGTCGCCGTCGAACGCGCGCTTGTGGTCCTGGGCGCCGCCGAACAGAAGGGCGCGTTGACCGTCGCACAGGGCGAATAGCGAGCCTTCCTCGCCGTCCATGAACTCCTCGATCACGACGCGGGCGCCGGCCGCGCCGAACCGGCCGCCCAGCATCCGTTCGATTTCGGCCTCGGCGTCGGGGCGGTCGGGGCTGATAGCCACGCCCTTGCCGGCGGCCAGGCCATCGGCCTTGATGACATAGGGCGGCCGGAACACGTCCAGCGCCGCCTTAGCGTCCTTGACCGTGTCGTAGACGCCGTAGCCGGCGGTGGGGATTTCGTGCCGTTCAAGGAAGCCCTTCGAAAAGGCCTTCGAGGTTTCCAGCTGCGCCGCCTTGGCGGTCGGTCCGAAGCAGGGAATGCCGGCCGAGGCCAGCCGGTCAGCCAGACCAGCGGCCAGCGCCACCTCGGGCCCAACAACGACCAGATCGGCCTTGATCTCTCTGGCCAGGGCGGCCAGGCCGTCGGCATCGTCCGCCTTGACGGCGCGCAGCTCGCACAGCTTCTCGATGCCAGGGTTGCCCGGTGCGGCGACCAGGCGCGTGACCAGCGGAGACTGTGCGATCTTCCAGGCCAGGGCGTGTTCGCGGCCGCCCGATCCGACGAGAAGAATGTTCATGAGATCGGGCAATGACCGGCCGGCGCCGGCCGGTCAAGCGCCCGTCAGACTTAACGCCGCATTCAGCGTTCAATCAGCGAACGGGCGGGGTCCAGGCCGGCAGGGCCTGAAGCTGGCCGGGCGTCAAATCGGTGACCAGATCCCGGTCGCCGTTGCGGTCGATCGGAGACACGTCCGCGACCGGAACCAGCACCTTCATGTCGCCAGGTCCCTCCAGTTCGACGACCAAATGGGTCAGGGCGCCCGAAGCGTCCAGCACGAGGGTTTCGACATCGCCCAGATCGACGTTGGCGCGCGAATACAGGTCCGCATCCTCCAGCTGATCGCGGGTCATGTTGAAGGCCAAGGCGGCGTTCGAGGCGGCGGCATCGGCCTTCTGCTTCGGCAAGGCGACGGGCGCTGCGCCCGGCGCAGGGGCCTGGACCACATCGTCGTCGCGATCCGAGCAGGCGAAGACGCCGCCGGTCAGGCACAGAATGGCGGCGAGCGGGACGATGCGCTTCATACGGCCTCCTTGGGAGTTAGAGCAGGGCCGAGACGACATAGACGCCCAGCCCCAGCAGAATAATGCAGCCGATAATCAGCCACGGGCTCATGGCCCCGCCGCCCCCGGCGCGGCGCGACAGATCGCGCTCGTGCGGGTCACGGTCAGAAGGATCGGTTCCGGGCGGGTCGGCGGCCATGAAAGTCGAACGGCAGGGCGCGCGCAGCGTTCCCGGGCGGATCGACGCAGGCTAGGATGTCTTCATGAGCGACGACTCCTACGTATTCGAAGGCCCGGCCGAGGTCCCTGCCCCGCGCGACAACAATCCGCCCCTGTCGATCTCGGAACTGTCGTTCGCGCTGAAGCGCACGCTGGAAGACCGGTTCGGCCACGTGCGGCTGCGCGGCGAGGTCTCCAAGGTCAATCGCCACGCCTCGGGCCACATCTATCTGACGCTGAAGGACGACAAGTCGGCCATCGACGGCGTCGTGTGGAAGGGGTCGGTGCGCGGCCTGGGCGTTCAGCCCGAAGCGGGGCTGGAGGTCATCGTCACCGGCAAGATCACCTCCTATCCGGCCAGATCCTCCTATCAGATCGTGATCGAGAGCATGGAGGCGGCCGGAGCGGGCGCCCTGCTGGCCCAGTTGGAACGGCTGAAGGTCCGGCTGCGTGAGGAAGGGCTGTTCGAGCCGGGGCGCAAGAAGCCCCTGCCCGCCTTTCCCAAGACCATCGGCGTGATCACCAGCCCGACCGGCGCGGTGATCCGCGACGTGCTGCACCGGATCGCGGAACGCTGGCCCTGTCGCGTCATCGTCTGGCCTGTGGTCGTTCAGGGCGATTCGGCCTGCGGTCAGGTGTCGAACGCCATTCGCGGGTTTGACGGGATGACGCCCGACGGGCTGATCCCCCGCCCGGACCTGCTGATCGTCGCGCGCGGCGGCGGGTCGGTCGAGGACCTGTGGTGTTTCAACGACGAAGGCCTGGCGCGGACCGTAGCGGCGGCGCGCATTCCGATCATCTCGGCCGTCGGGCACGAGACCGACACCACCCTGATCGACTTCGTGTCGGATCGCCGGGCGCCGACCCCGACCGGCGCCGCCGAAATGGCGACGCCGGTGCTGGCGGACCTGCGCTACGCCGTCGCCGACATGGACCGGCGCATGGTGCAGGCGGGCGGACGGCTGATCGAGGATCGACGCACGCGCCTGCGGGCGGTGGCGCGCGGCCTGCCGGCGCGGCCGGAGGAACTGCTGGCCCTGGCGCAGCAGCGGCTGGACCATGTGTCGAGCCGGCTGGGATCGGGCCTGCAACACAACGTCGCCCTGCACGAGCGGCATCTGGCGGTGACGGGCGGCAAGCTGGGCCCGGCCATGCTGCGCACCCGGATCGAGCAAGGTCAGGACCGGCTGCGCGGCGCGGGCGATCGGCTGGGCGCGGCGCTTCAGGCGGGCGTGGCGCGCGGCGAGCGGCGATTGTTGCAGGTCTCTGGGCGGCTGTCGCCCGAACCGCTGCATCGACGGCTGGACCAGCGTCAGGCGCGGCTTGAAGCCGTCGGCGCGCGACTGGACGGGGTCCTGCCCCGCCGACTGGAGCGCGAAGCCGATCGGCTTGCGGCGCTGTCTCGCGCGCTGACGACCCTGGACCCCGGCCGTCCCAAGCCGGGCTTCGCCCGCGTGGAAGATACCAGCGGCGACTGGATCACCTCGGCCAGGGGGCTGGAGGCGGGTCAGGCGGTCCGGCTGGTGTTCGGCGACGGCGTTCAGCCCGCGACGATCAACGGCGGCGAACCCCGTCCGTCCCCGCCGCGTCCGGCGGCCAAGCCGAAGCCGACCGCCGCCGATCAGGGCAGCCTGTTCTAGCATCTCAACGACCGTCATTCCGGGGCGTCCGCAGGACGAACCCGGAATCCAGGCGGCGGGCATCCGGCGTCGGATGCATCTATCAGCGCGCCTGTGGTCCTGGCTTCCGGGTTCTTCGCTCCGCTCAGCCCCGGAATGACGGCCGTTTGGTTGGTCACCGAGTGTGGACAGGTCGTGGTCCAAGGCGAGCTATTCCAACTGCGCGGTTTTCCTCTTCGCCCCGACGGCGCTTCCTGCTAACCGGCCCAGCATGAAGATCACGCGCCTCGCCGTCACCGCCTATGTGTTCGCCCTTCTGATCATCGTTCTGGATCAGCTGACCAAGGCCTGGATCATCAGCGGCCTGTCGCTGCAGGAAGTCGGCCGCATCCCCGTCTTCCCGCCGATCCTGAACTTCAGCTGGGTCGAGAACACCGGCGTCAGCTTCGGCCTGTTCGGCGGCGGCGAGGCGCGCTGGGGCCTGGCCATCTTCTCCATCGTCGTCTCGGCCGGCCTGGCCTGGTGGGCGACGCAATCGAACCGACGCCTGCTGATAACCGCAATCGGTTTCGTCATGGGCGGGGCGCTGGGCAATGTGATCGACCGGATCCGCTTCGGCTATGTGGTCGACTTCATCGACTTCTCGGGCACCGGCGTGTTTCCCTGGGTGTTCAACGTCGCCGACAGCGCCATCACCATCGGCGTCGTGCTGCTGATCATCGACAGTCTGGTGTCTGACAAACCCGCCAAGGTTGGCGCGGCCGTCGAAAAGTCGTAATCACCCCGTCTTCACTATGCCGACTGCGCCATCGCGGCGCTTCCTGCATCAGCCGACCAGAGCCTGAAACCATGCGTATCCGCAGTGTCGCCGTCCTGACCCTCGTCGCCTCCTCCGCGCTCGCCGTCTCGGCCTGCGGCAGCATCAAACAGGGCATCGGCCTGACCAAGGTGGTGCCGGACGAGTTCGTGACCGTCTCGACCGCCCCGCTCAGCATTCCGCCGGAATACGGCCTGCGTCCGCCCGCGCCCGGCCAGCCGCGCCCGCAGGAACTGGCCCCCGAAAGCGCCGCGCGTCAGATCCTTCTGGGTCAGCGTCAGGCCGTCACCCGCACGCCGGGCGAACAGGTCCTGGTGGCCCAGGCCGGCGGCGACCAGGCCGATCCGCTCGCCCGCTATGTCGTCGATGACGAGTTCGGCGATCTGGCGCACAAGGACGAAAGCTTCGCCAACCGCCTGATGTTCTGGCGCAAGGACGACGCCTCGACCCAGGCCCCGACGGTTCGCCAGACCGCCGAAGGCCAGAAGACCATCGACGCCTCGACCGAGGCCGCCCGTCTTCAGGCTCTGACCGGCGGCCAACAGGCCATCACGATCCAGCCGCGTCGCAGCAGCGGCTTCAAACTGCCGGGCCTGTAAGGACTAATACGACGGGCGTTTGCCACGGCAGCGTCCGTCCTTATTGTAAACGGACCTGATCAGGAGCCGTTTGCATGACCGAAACCGTCGATATCGCCGCCCTGTCCGGGATCGACCAACTGCGTCTGGGCATGACGGGCGGCTTCATCGCGCCCATCGCCCGCACTGTCGGCTTCGAACTGACCGAAGTGGAAGAAGGCCGGGTGGTGTTCGAGGCCATCCCCACCACCGCCGTCTATAATCCGCTGGGCACCGTTCATGGCGGCTGGATCGCAACGGTGCTCGACTCGGCCTGCGGCTGCGTCGTCCATTCGACGCTTCGGCCGGGCCAGACCTATACGACGCTGGAGCTGAAGACCGTTTTTCACAAGGCGCTGACCGCCGGCACGCCGGTTCGGGCCGAGGGCCGGATCGTTCAGGCCGGTCGGCGCGCGGCCTTCTCGGAGGCCGATCTGCGCGGCCTGGACGGCAAGCTCTATGCGACCGCAACCTCGACATGCCTGGTCATGGAACGTTGAGGACAGCGCTGAGGGCAGCAAGCGTTTGCCGCGCCTCGCTTTAGCCGCTATCAGCGGCGAGCGTTGATGATCGGCCGCCGATCGTCGTGCGCCCTCTCTCGCTGTCGGAAAAATAAGCTGATGCGTCGCGTGTTCACCGCCCTGGCCGCCCTCTCCATCGCGGCCTCCGTCCTGCCCGTCGCCGCCGAGGCCCAGACCTCCCAGCGTCAACGCGAGCGCGGCGGGCAACAGCAGCAGGCCTCGGGTGAAGACGCCGCGCCGTCGCGCGCGCCGCGCATCGCACCCCTGCGTCGCCGCGCCAACGCCGGCCCCTGCCCCTATGTGAAGATTCTCTACGACGCCGCCCGCTACGTCGAACTGGAAGGCGGCCGCGCCGCCGTGGCCAATGTCGGCTACACCGGCGAGATCGAAGGCATCTCTTCGGACTGCGAATATCGCGAGGCCGATCCGATTCGCGTCGACATGGACGTCCTGTTCAACCTGGGTCGCGGCCCGCAGGCGACGGGCGAGCAACGCACCTACCGCTACTGGATCGCGGTGACGGAGCGGAACAACGCCATCCTGTCCAAGGAATATTTCGACCTGCCGGTGAACTTTGAGGGCCAGCGCACCGCTTCGGTCACTGAAAAGCGCACCATCGTCATTCCGCGCGCCGGCATCGAAACCAGCGGCAGCAACTTCGAAATCCTGGTCGGTTTCGACGTGACGCCGGAAATGGCCGAGTTCAATCGCTCGGGCAGCCGCTTCCGCGTGAACGCCGGCACGACGCCGGCCGCGCCCTCGCCTGCCTCTGCGCCGAGCCAATAATGTCTGATCTGAAGACCGTCCTCAGCGAAGCGGTCGCCGCCGCCTTCGCCGCCGAAGGCGTGGATGCGGCCTTGGCCCGCGTCACCCCGTCGGACCGCCCCGACCTGGCCGATTTCCAGTCCAATGGAGCCCTCGCCGCCGCCAAGGCGCTGAAGGCCAATCCGCGCGAACTGGCCGGCAAGATCGCCGAGCGCCTGAGCGCGGATGCCCGCTTCGCCTCGGTTGAGGTCGCCGGACCGGGCTTCATCAATCTGAAGCTCTCCGACGCGCTGCTGGCTGAACGGGCGACCGAGGTGGCTAACGACGCCGCCCACGCGGGCGCCGCGACCGTGGCCGAACCGCGCCGGGTGGTGATCGACTACGGCGGTCCCAACGTCGCCAAGCCGATGCACGTCGGCCATTTGCGCAGCGCCATCATCGGCGAGAGCCTGAAGCGGCTGTTCCGCTTCCGGGGCGACGACGTGACCGGCGACGCCCACTTCGGCGACTGGGGCTTCCAGATGGGCCTGCTGATCGTCGCCTGCGGCGACGAAGGTCTGGCCGACGCCTTCATGGTCGAGGGCGACGGTCCCTTCCCGACCGAAAGCCCGGTGACGCTGGCCGACATGGACCGCCTTTATCCGCAGGCCGCCGGCAAGGCCAAGGAGGATCCGGTCTTCCGCGATCGCGCCCGCAAGGCGACGGCGGAACTTCAGAATGGCCGTCCCGGCTACCGCGCGCTCTGGCAGCATTTCGTGGCGGTCAGCCGCGAGGCGCTGAAGCGCGAATACGGCGACCTGTCGGTCGATTTCGACCTGTGGAACGGCGAAAGCGACGCCGATCCGCAGATGCCGGAAATGCTGGCGCACCTGAAAGAGACCGGCCTGCTGGTCGAGGACGACGGCGCCCAGGTGGTTCACGTCGCCAAGCCCGGCGAGACGCGCAAGAAGAAGCTGCCCGATGGCTCGGTGATCGAGGCCCCGTCTCCCCCGCCCCTGCTGGTCATCAGCTCGGAAGGCTCGGCCATGTACGGCACGACCGACTTGGCCACGATCCTGGACCGCAAGAAGGCTCTATCGCCCGACCTGGCCCTCTACGTGGTCGACGAACGCCAGGCCGAGCATTTCGAACAGGTCTTCCGCGCCGCCTATCTGGCCGGCTACGCCGAACAGGGCGCGCTGGAGCATCTCGGCTTCGGCACGATGAACGGACAGGACGGCAAGCCTTTCAAGACCCGCGCGGGTGGCGTGCTGAAGCTGCGCGACCTGATCGATCAGGCGACCGAAAAGGCGCGAGAGCGCCTGCACGAGGCCAAGCTGGGCGACGACCTGTTGCCGGAAGAGTTCGAGGCCATCGCGCACAAGGTGGCCATCGCGGCCCTGAAGTTCGCCGACCTGTCGAACGCGCGCACCACCAGCTACGTGTTCGATCTCGATCGCTTCATAAGCTTCGAGGGCAAGACCGGGCCGTATCTGCTGTATCAATCGGTCCGCATCAAATCCCTGCTGCGCAAGGGCGCCGAACAGGGGCTGACGCTCGGCGCCATCGTCATCGCCGAACCGGCGGAGCGCGATCTGGCCCTGACGCTGGACGCCTTCTCGACCGCCGTGTCGGACGCCTACGACAAGCGGATGCCGCATCTGGTCGCCGAACACGCCTATCGCGTGGCCCAGTCCTTCTCGAAATTCTACGCCGCCTGCCCCGTGCTGATCGCGCCGGACGAAGCGACCAAACGCTCGCGTCTGGCCCTGTCCGCTGCGGCTCTGCGCCAGCTGGAAATCGCGCTGAACCTGCTGGGCATCGACACGCCGGAGCGGATGTAGGCAGATCTGAATCCTCCCCCGTTCACGGGGGAGGGGGACCGCGAAGCGGTGGAGGGGGCGGATACGCCCCGGCGCCCGCCGGTCAGAACCGAGCCTGTTTTCGCCCCCTCCACCATGCTGCGCATGGTCCCCCTCCCCCGCCATGCGGGGGAGGATCGCCGTTTCGGATGACGCCTCGAACCTGATCCTTTAGGCTAGCGGCCGTTACGGAGCCGCTCCTCATGTCTAATCTTGACGCCTATATCGCCGGCCTGCCCAAGGCCGAACTGCATCTGCATATCGAGGGCTCGCTGGAGCCCGAGCTGATGTTTGAGCTGGCGCAGCGCAACGGCGTCGCCATACCCTACGACAGCGTCGAGGCGGTGCGGGCGGCCTATGATTTCTCGAACCTGCAGGACTTCTTGGACATCTATTACGCGGGGGCCGCCGTCCTGCTGACGCGGCAGGATTTCGAGGATCTGGCCTTCGCCTATTTCCAGCGCGCGGCGGCGGATAATGTGCGCCACGCCGAAATCTTCTTCGACCCTCAGACCCACACCGACCGGGGCGTGCCGTTCGGCGTGGTGGTCGAGGGGCTGATCGCGGGCATGGACCGGGCCAAGGCGGAGCTGGGCGTGAGCAGCGGCCTGATCCTCAGCTTCCTGCGCCACCTGACCGAGGAGGAGGCGTTTGCGACGCTGGAGGCGGCCAAACCCTATCTGCACCATTTCATCGGCGTCGGACTGGATTCGTCGGAGGTCGGCCATCCGCCGTCCAAGTTCCAGCGCGTCTTCGCCGCCGCGCGTGAGCTGGGCCTAAAACTGTGCGCCCACGCGGGCGAGGAGGGCCCGCCCGCCTATGTGCACGAGGCGCTGGACCTGCTGAACATCGACCGGATGGACCACGGCAATCGCTCCATGGAGGACGAGGCGCTGGTGCAGCGGCTGGTCGCCGAGCAGATGACCCTGACCATCTGCCCTCTGTCGAACCTGAAACTGTGCGTGGTCGATGATCTGAAGGCCCATCCCGTCCCCGAGATGCTGCGGCGGGGCCTGCACGTCACCCTGAACTCCGACGACCCGGCCTATTTCGGGGGATATGTGAACGACAACTACAGCCGTTTGGCTGAGGCCGTCGGCCTGACACGCGATCAGGTGACGCAACTGGCGAAGAACAGCTTCGAGGGGTCGTTCCTGGGCGAGCCGGAGAAGGCGGCCTACCTGGCTGAGGTTGATGCCTACGCGAGGCGATGAATACCGCTCAAGCCGTTCTGGCCATCGCTGGCTGGTTCAGCTTGGCGACAGGCATGGTCAGCAGCATGGGCGCACATCTCGCGGCCGACCACAGAAGGCGAAACGGGCTCGTTCCCCGGAAGACCCCGGACTTCTACGACTTCTCGAGAAATGTCTTTTACTTCGGCATAGGGCCGTCGTTCAGGACGATCTTTTCCGGCGCACACCGTCACTATAAGAGCCGCTTCATAACGCGCTGCGTCAAAGTCGCGCGGGTAGCTTTCGTCCTCGCCGCGGCCTTCCTCGCTGCATTCGTCATAAGCCTGGTCATCTGGTGATCGACGCCCTTTAGATCGCTTCATGTTCCTGTTATGTTCCGGCGATGGAGAGGACAGGATCACCGGTGGAAGACGAGGCGAACCTCCGTTGGTTGTTCGTTGATCTGAACGCCTTCTTCGCCAGCGTCGAACAGCAGATGAACCCGGACTGGCGGGGCAAGCCGGTCATCGTTCGGCCGGCGATGAGCGAATACACCGGCGCCATCGCCGCCAGCTATGAGAGCAAGGCCTGGGGCGTTCACACCGGGATGCGGGTGTCCGAGGCGCGCAAACTGTGCCCTGACCTGATCGTCGCCGAGGCGCGCCCCGACCTCTACGTTAAAATCCATCAGCAGATCATGGCCGAGATCGATCGCCATGTTCCGGTGTGGAAGGTCGGTTCGATCGACGAATGCTCGTGCGAACTGCTGGGTCCGGAACGGCTGGAGGCGAACGCCGTCGCCCTGGCCCGACGCATTCAGGCGGGCATCCTGCAAAACGTCGGCGACTGTCTGCGGTCGTCCGTCGGGCTGGCGCCGTCGCGTTTCCTGGCCAAGACCGCCTGCGGCATGCAGAAGCCCGCCGGGTTGACGGTGCTGCGCGCCAACGAGCTGCCCGGCCCCCTGCTGGACCTGCCGCTGTCGAAATATCCAGGCATCGGCTCGCGCATGCAGATCCGGTTGCAAGCGGCGGGCGTCACCGACACGGCCGGCCTTTGGAACATGAGCGCGAAACAGGCCCGGGCGGTCTGGAACAGCATCGAGGGCGAACGCATCTGGCGCGGCCTGCACGGTCTGGACAGCGAGCCGACGCCGGAAAAACCGCCCGCCTCCATCAGCCATAGCCACGTCCTGGCCCAGGCCATGCGGACCCCGGACAAGGCGCGGGCCGTGGCGCGGCGGCTGGTGGTCAAGTGCGGAGCGCGTCTGCGGCGCCTGGGCCTGACCGGCGCCAGCCTGACCCTGCATCTGGACATGGGGCCGAAAGCGACGCCTCGAAGCGGTCGCCGCGGCTGGGAAACGGCGGCGATGAGTTGCCCCATCGCGCCGACGCAGGATACCTTCGCCCTTCTGGCCGCGCTCGAGAGTCTGTGGCGCAAGGTCGAGCCGGAGCTGGAGGCGGGACGCCTGAGCTATGTCGGGGTCGGGGTGCACGGCCTGAAATCCCGCGACGCTTTCGAGACGGACCTGTTCGCCGCCGGTCCGGATCAGGACGGCGACGCCCCGTCTCTTCGCCTGTCCCAGGCGCTGGATGCGCTGAACCGCCGCTACGGCAAGGACACCGTCAGCATCGGCCCCAAGGCCGGCCTGCCCGACTATATCGGCGCCAAGATCGCCTTCACCCGCATCCCCGAGGCCGAGGATTTCTGGGAGTGAGGCCCACCTAGCTCAGCAGGGACGCGGCCGCGATCTCAGCCACGCCCAAGGCCCGGAAACTGTCTTGGGCCGCCGTCTCGGTCTGCGACGCGATGGCCCGGCTGGCGTCGGAGATCACCACGGCTTCGAACCCCTCGCGAACCGCGTCTTCGGCGGTGAAGCGGACGCAGTAGTCGAAGGCCAGACCGCACAGGAAAACGCGCTTCACGCCCAGTTCACGCAACAGGCCGGACAGCCCCGTCGGGGTGCGGCGATCGTTCTCGAAAAAGCCGGAATAGCTGTCGACCGCCGGATTATAACCCTTGCGGATCACGGCCATGGCCTTCTCGACCGTCGGCGCTGCATCAGGATGAAAGTCGGCGCCAGGCGTGCCCTGAAGACAATGATCCGGCCACAGCATCTGGCGACCATAGGCCACCTCGATCTCGGTGAAGGGCGCAGCGCCGGGGTGATTGGAGGCGAAAGAAATCTGGTCCGGCGTATGCCAGTCCTGGGTCACGATCACCCGGTCGAACCGAGCCGCCAGCCGGTTGATCAGCGGCATGATCCCCGCGCCGCCCGCCACCGCCAGACGGCCGCCTTCACAGAAGTCGTTCTGCGGATCGATGACCAGAAGGGCGTCGCTCATCAGACGCCTGCGTAGGCGTCGATCTCGTTGGCCGAACCGAGCGCGACGGGGATGCGCTGGTGCAGATGCTCGGGCTGCACGTCCAGAATGGCCTGGCGTCCGTCCGTCGTCGCCTTGCCGCCGGCTTGTTCGACCAAGAAGGCCATGGGATTGCCTTCGTACATCAGGCGCAGCTTGCCCGGCTTGTTCGGCTCGCGCCGGTCCCAGGGATAGAGGAAGACCCCGCCGCGCATCAGGATACGGTGAACATCCGCGACCATGGCCGCGACCCAGCGCATGTTGAAGTTCTTGGCCCGAGGCCCCTCTTCGCCCTTCAGCAGGTCGCCGACATAGGTCTGCACCGGCTCGGCCCAGTGGCGCAGGTTCGACATGTTGATCGCGAACTCCCTGGTGTCCGGCGAAATGGAGATGTCGTCGTGGGTCAGGATCCAGTCGCCGTCGTTCGACAGGGTGAATCCTTTCACGCCCGCGCCGGTCGTCAGCACCAGCATGGTCTGCGGCCCATAGACGGCGTAGAGGGCGGCGACCTGATTGCGGCCGGGCTGCATGAAATCGGCCTCTGTCGGGGTCGCGGTCGTGGACTTCAGCACCGAGACGATGGTGCCGACGGGCGCATTGATGTCGATGTTGGACGAGCCGTCCAGCGGGTCGAACAGAACCAGATAGTCGCCGGCCGGATTGGAGGCCGGCTGGACCTCGTCCATCTCTTCCGACGCGACGCCGGCGACGGCCGGGCTGGCCAACAGGGCCTCGGTCAGCATGTCGTTGGTCATGACGTCGAGCTTCTTCTGCTCCTCGTCCTGCACATTGATCTGACCCGATGCGCCCAACGCTCCGGCCAGGGCGCCGCCCGCGACCACCTTGCTGATGTCCGCGCAGGTGGCGGCGACCACGGTCAGAACCGTTTTCAGCCCCTCGGGCGCATCCAGGGCGGCGATATGGGCGTCAAGGCGTGTGCGGGTCATGCGGTCGGTCCGGTTCTGGGCGTTGCGCCGTTTTGGCCGCGGTCAGGCCCCAGGGCAAGGCGACATGGCGAGGCGACAACGAAAACGCCCCGGCGAAAGCCGGGGCGCTTCCTTATCTTTCGGCGTCTGGTCGGATCAGATCGGCAGGATCGCCGTACCGAACGCCCGCTTCAGTTCGTGGGCGGCGAAGGTCTGAGCCGCCGCCGCATCCGGCACGACCGCCGCCATGCCGAAGAACTCGTGCGTCGAGCCGTGGAAGGTCTTGTGACGCACATCGACGCCCGCCTGCTCCAGCTTCTCGGCCAGCAGCTCGCCCTCGGTGCGCAGCGGATCGATCTCGGCGCAGATCACCGTCGTCGAGGGCAGGCCCGACAGATTTGCCTTCTCGACGATATTGATGCGCGGGTCCTGAGCATCGGCCTCGTTGGCGAAGATGTGTTTCACGAACCACTTCATCATCATCTTGTTGAGCGGCTTGGCGTCGGCGTTCTCGACGTAGGACTCATTGTCCATGTCCACGCCGGCGACCGGATAGACCAGCACCTGATGTTTGGGCGCCGGCAGGCCGGCGTCGCGCGCCATCATCGACACGCCGATGGCCAGGTTGCCGCCTGCGCTTTCGCCCATCACCGCCACCTTCTGCGGGTCGCCGCGGAAGGTCTGCGCATTCTCCAGCACCCAGCGATAAGCCGCCAGGGCGTCGTCGTGGGCGGCGGGGAAATGATGTTCCGGGGCCTGGCGATAATGGACCGAGACCACGATCACATCGGCCATCTTGGACACGCCGCGCGGGCCGCCGTCATAGACGTCCAGATCCGCGATCACGAAGCCGCCGCCGTGGAAATAGACGACGACCGGATGCAGCTTGTCTTCGGAATGGTCGTGCGGCTTGTAGATGCGCGCCTGGATCGGGCCGGCCGCGCCGGGAATAGTGATGTCGCTGGTCTTGACGCCCATGTCGTCGCTGGGGTCCTTGCCGTCCTTGCGCAACAGCGATTTCACCGCATCGGTCGGGGTCGGTTGCTGGCGAGCCTCCTCGGGCGACAGGGTCTCAATCGGCTTGCCGCCGAGGGACGCGAGTTCGTCCAGCACCTTCTGCATCGGGCCATCGGCCTTGGCGGGCGTATCGCGCGGCTTGTCGCTGTCGCCGAACAGCTTGTCTATAATGGACATTTTCGCATTCCTGGGTTTGGTGTCGAGGTTCGGAACGACAACCCGCCGCACGCAACCTTGTTCCCGGCCCGCTTGACTTGGCGCTTGAGTCGATGCCTTAGGTCGCACGCTCTCGCGGGAGAGATCGGGCGCTGGAAACAGGGTTCGACGCCGAAGGCGCAACCGCCCCGGAAACGCTCAGGCAAACGGACCGCGAAGCATACGGACGCTGGAAAGTCGCCCATTCGGGCGCGCCGACGGAGCAAGGCGACATGATTTGGTCGCCGGAATCTCTCAGGCTTCAGGACAGCGGGGGCGCGAGGACGGCGGAGCTCCGCCACAACACGCGACCGTGAAAGCCTGAACCATGACCGACCAGACCCTGAAGACCACGCCTTTGAACGCCGCGCACCGCGCGCTGGGCGCCCGCATGGTGGGCTTCGGCGGCTATGACATGCCGGTCCAGTACGAAGGCGTTCTGGCCGAGCACCGCTGGACGCGGGAACATGCCGGTCTGTTCGACGTCTCCCATATGGGCCAGTGCAAGATCACCGGCGAGGATGCGACCGCCCAGTTCGAGCGGTTCGTGCCCGGCGACTACGCGATCCTGAAAGCTGGCAAACAGAAGTATTCGCTGCTGCTCAACAAGGACGGCGGCGTCATCGACGACCTGATGGCCGGACGGCCGGATCACGACGGCATGTTCGTCGTCGTCAACGCCGGCAACAAGGACGAGGACTTCGCCTTCTGGGAAGCCAACCTGGAAGGCGACGCCAAGCTGACGGTGCTGGACCGCGCGCTGATCGCCATCCAGGGGCCGGAAGCCGCCGAAGTCATGGCCGCGCACGAGCCGATCCTGGCCGAAATGGGCTTTATGGAATGCGCCCGTCTGATGCTGTTCGGCGCCGACTGCTACGTCTCGCGCTCGGGCTACACCGGCGAAGACGGCTATGAGATTTCGGTCCCGGCGGACCAGGCCGAGCGCATCTGGAACACCATTCTGGAAGACGCTCGCGTCAAGCCGATCGGCCTGGGCGCCCGCGACAGCTTGCGTCTGGAAGCCGGCCTGCCGCTGCACGGCCACGACATCGACCCGACCACCTCGCCGGTCGAAGGCGCCCTGACCTTCGCCCTGTCCAAGTCGCGCAAGGAACGCGCCGATTTCGCCGGCGCCGACCGCATCCTGAAAGAACTGTCCGACGGCCCCGCTCGCGCTCGCGTCGGTCTGATCGTCAAGGAAGGCGCCCCGGCCCGTGAGGGCGCCGAGATCGCCGACGCCGACGGCGCCGTGATCGGCAAGGTCACCTCTGGCGGCCCCTCCCCCACCTTGGGCAAGAATATCGCCATGGGCTACGTCCCGCCGGCCCATGCCGCCCTGGGCACGGCGCTGAAGGTCATCGTGCGCGGCAAGACCGCCGCCGCCGAAGTCGTCGCCATGCCCTTCGTGGCTCAACGCTATTACCGCAAACCCAAAGCCTGAGAGATCAGACCATGAAGTTCACCAAGGATCACGAGTGGGTCAGCCTGGACGGCGACATCGCCACCGTCGGCATCTCCAAACACGCCGCCGACGCCTTGGGCGACGTGGTGTTCGTCGAAGTGCCTGAAGTCGGCAAGACCGTCTCGAAGGGAGACAGCTTCGCCGTGGTCGAGAGCGTCAAGGCGGCGTCGGACGTCTACGCCCCCGTCTCGGGCGAGGTGGTCGAGGCGAACGACGCCCTGTCGACCGCCCCGGAAACCGTTAACTCGGCAGCCGAGGCCGACGGCTGGTTCGCCAAGATCAAGGTTTCGGACGCCTCGCAACTGGACGCCCTGATGGACCAGGCCGCCTACGACGCCTTCCTCGCCACCCTCTAATCTCAAACTCCGTCACCCTCGGGCTTGACCCGAGGGCCGGACGATCAACCACTCGTGCGAAGCCTTTGACGCACGAGCCGCACAACATCCGGTCCTCGGGTCAAGCCCGAGGATGACGGGTGAAGGAAACCGGCAATGCGTTACCTCCCCCTGACGCCCGACGACCGCACGGCGATGCTCGCCGCCATCGGCGCGAAATCCATCGATGATCTGTTCGTGGACGTGCCCCAGGCCGCCCGTCTGGACGGCCCCGTCGATCTGCCGCGCGTCGCAGGCGAGCTGGAGGTCGAGCGCGCCCTGTCCGCCATGGCGGCCAAGAACGCCACGGCCGGCGCCGTGCCCTTCTTCTGCGGCGCAGGGGCCTACAAGCACCACGTCCCGGCGACGGTGGATCACGTGATCCAGCGCTCGGAGTTCCTGACCAGCTACACCCCCTACCAGCCGGAAATCGCGCAGGGCACGCTGCAGTACCTGTACGAGTTCCAGACCCAGGTCGCGAACCTGACCGGCATGCCGGTCGCCAACGCCAGCCTTTATGACGGTTCGACCGCCATGGCCGAGGGCGTGCTGATGGCGACCCGCGTGACCCGCCGCAACAAGGCGGTGATCTCGGGCGGCGTCCACCCGCACTACATCAAGGCGACCGAGACCGTGGTTCACGCCGTCGGCGTCGAGACCCTGGCCCTGCCCGCCGCCGTCGACGGCGAGGCCGCCGCCATCGACCAGATCGGTCCCGACACGGCCTGCGTCGTGGTTCAGACCCCCAACGTCTTCGGCACGGCGACCGACGTGACAAAAATCGCCGAGGCCGCCCACGCCGCCGGCGCCCTGCTGATCGTCGTGGTCACCGAAGCCGTGTCCATGGGCCTGCTGAAATCGCCCGGCGAGATGGGCGCCGACATCGTCGCCGCCGAAGGCCAGTCGATCGGCAACGCCTTGAACTTCGGCGGCCCCTACGTCGGCCTGTTCGCCACGCGAGAGAAGCTGATCCGCCAGATGCCCGGCCGTCTGACCGGCGAAACGGTGGATGCCGACGGCGAACGCGGCTTCGTTCTGACCCTCTCGACCCGCGAGCAGCACATCCGCCGCGACAAGGCGACGTCGAACATCTGCACCAACTCGGGCCTATGCACCCTGGCCTTCACCATCCACATGAGCCTGCTGGGCGAGACGGGTCTGCGCAAGCTGGCCCTGCTGAACCACGAAAAGGCCGTCGCCACGCGCGACGCCTTGGCCGCCATTCCGGGCGTCGAAGTCCTGACCGACCGCTTCTTCAACGAGTTCGCGGTGCGCCTGCCCAAGAACGCGGCCGAGGTCGTGGATCAGCTGGCCGCCCATCACGTCCTGGCCGGTGTGCCCTACAGCCGCCTAGCCCCCGGCGCCGGCATGGACGACGTTCTGCTGGTCGCTGCGACCGAGACGACGCTGGATGCCGACATCCAGATTCTCGCCAAGTCGCTCTCCAAAGTCCTCGGCGCGTAAGGGATACTGACCATGAGCACCATGAACACCGTCGGCCGCCCGACCGCTCCGAACCCCGTCCAGACCAAGCCCGCCACCCTGACCGGCGGACGCGGCCTGTTGCAGAACGAAGCCCTGATCTTCGAGGGCGACGGCTGGGGCAAGACGGGCGTCGATCTGCCGGAACCCAAGACGGACGGCTCCGATCTGGGCGACTTGCTGCGCAAGGATCCGATCGGCCTGCCCGGCCTGTCGGAGCCCGAAGCCATGCGCCACTATGTGCGCCTGAGCCAAAAGAACCACGCCATCGACCTGGCCATCTATCCGCTGGGATCGTGCACGATGAAGCATAACCCCCGCCTGAACGAGAAGATGGCCCGCCTGCCGGGCTTCTCCGACATCCACCCGCTACAGCCGATCTCGACGGTTCAGGGCGCGCTGGAGCTGATGGACACCCTGGCCCACTGGCTGAAGACCCTGACCGGCATGCCCGCTGTCGCCCTGTCGCCCAAGGCCGGCGCGCACGGCGAACTGTGCGGTCTGATGGCGATCCGCGCCGCCCACGAGGCTTCGGGCCAGCATGAGAAGCGGCGCAAGGTTCTGGTGCCCACCAGCGCCCACGGCACCAACCCCGCCACTGCCGCCTTCGTCGGCTATTCGGTGGTCGAAGTGGCCCAGACCGAGGACGGCCGAGTGGACGTCGCCGACCTGGCGTCGAAGCTGGGTGACGACGTCGCCGCCATCATGGTGACCAACCCCAACACCTGCGGCCTGTTCGAGCGCGACATCCTGGAGATCAGCCGCCTGACGCATGAGGCCGGCGCCTATTTCTACTGCGACGGCGCCAACTTCAACGCCATCGTCGGCCGGGTTCGTCCGGGCGACCTGGGTGTGGATGCGATGCACATCAACCTGCACAAGACCTTCTCGACGCCCCATGGCGGCGGCGGTCCGGGCGCGGGTCCGGTGGTCCTGTCCGAAGCCCTGGCCCCCTTCGCCCCCGCCCCCTGGGTCGTGCATGACGACGGCGGCTATCGCCTGATCGAGCGCGAAGAGGACGAGGCCGAGCAAGCCTTCGGCCGTCTGTGCGCCTTCCAGGGCCAGATGGGCATGTACACCCGCGCCCTGTCCTACATGATGTCGCACGGCGCCGACGGCCTGCGTCAGGTCGCCGAGGACGCCGTCCTGAACGCCAACTACATCAAGGCCCGGCTCAGTGACTTGATGTCGGCCGCCTTCCCCGACGGCCCCTGCATGCACGAGGCCCTGTTCGACGACGAGTGGCTGAAGGGCACGGACATCACCACGCTCGACTTCGCCAAGGCGATGATCGACGAGGGCTTCCACCCGATGACCATGTATTTCCCTCTGGTCGTCCACGGCGCCATGCTGATCGAGCCGACCGAAACCGAGTCCAAGGCCGAGCTGGACCGCTTCATCGAAGCGATGCGCGCCCTGGCCGGAGCGGCCAAGGCGGGCGACGTCGATCGCTTCAAGGGCGCGCCCTTCCACGCGCCGCTGAAGCGCCTGGACGAGACCCGCGCCGCCCGCTCGCCGGTTCTGCGCTGGACCGCGCCGGAAGGCTCCAACAAAGCGGCCTGAACCCGAAGTCGCCCCTTCCTGCGGGAAGGGGCTGACGCGGGGCTGATGCATCGCTAGGTCATGTCCATGACCTGGACGACCAACGACATCCCCGACCTTTCCGGCCGACTGGCCATCGTCACCGGCGCGACCGGCGGGCTGGGGCTGGAAACCGCCATCGTGCTGGCCGGCAAGGGCGCGGAGGTCGTGCTGGCGGCCCGCAATCCCGACAAGGGGGCCGAGGCCGAACGGCTGATCCGGTCTCGTCATCCGAACGCGGCCGTGCGGTTCGATCTGCTGGACCTCGCCAGCCTAGCCTCTGTCCAGGCCTTCGCCGAGCGCCATCTGGCGACGGGACTCCCCATCGACATCCTGATCGACAACGCGGGCGTCATGGCCCTGCCGACGCGCCAGACGACCGTTGATGGATTCGAGATGCAGTTCGGGACCAACTACTTGTCCCACTTCGCCCTGGTCGGCCGCCTGCTGCCACTGATGACGGCTGCAAAGGCCCGCGTGGTCCAGCTGTCCAGCGTCGCCCACCGCAGCGGCCATATCCGCCTGGACGACCTGAACTATCAGACCCACTACAGCCCCTGGCCGGTCTATCAGCAGTCCAAGCTGGCCATGCTGATGTTCGCCGTGGAGCTTCAGCGCCGCAGCGACGCCCACGGCTGGCGCCTGACCAGCGTGGCGGCCCACCCCGGCTTCGCCCGCACCGACCTGATCGCGAACGGTCATGCCGGCAAGCCGAGCCTGTTCGCGCGCGGCGCGCGGTTGCTGGAGGCCGTGCTCAGCCATTCGGCCGCGGACGGCGCCCTGCCGATCCTGATGGCCGCGACCCTGCCGAACCCGACGCCCGGCGGCTATTACGGCCCCACCGGCTTTCAGGAGATGAAGGGCCCGCCCGGCGTTGCGGTGATCAAGCGCCAAGCCAAGGACGCCGATGTGGCCAGGCGTCTTTGGTCGGAATCGGAACGTCTGACGGGCGTGACCTACGGCTGACGGCGCGGAGCGTGTCCGTCGCGCCACGGCGAGGGGAGATCGTCTGTTCATGACCAAAGCTTCACCCGCCGGACATCCATCCGCCGTGGACGCAGGGCGTTAAGGGGTCTTGTGGCAAGGTCGTCACGGTCGCCTTTTCCTTTCCCGACGAGGGATCGCGCGCCCGTGGCGATCGTTGTCATGACGATTCTCCTCCCCATCCGGCGTATTCGTGACCTCACTTCCCGTTCCCTTCGTCCGTTCAGACAAGCCGCGCCCCTCGACGTTGCGGGTCGTCAAACGCTGGGCGCTCATGATCGGCGGCCTGTTCGTCGTGCTCCTGGGCATTCTGATCGCCCCCCTGCCCGGCCCTGGCGGCATTCCCGTCATCGCCGTTGGACTGATGCTGATCCTGAAAAGCTCGTTCTGGGCCAAGCGCCAGTTCATTCGCGCCCAATATGCGCGGCCGAAATGGGTCTATCCCTTCCGTCGCCTGATGCGGAAGAAGCCCGAGTTCGCGCCCGTCTTCTGGCAACAGGCGCTGCGGGCCGAGAAGATCATGACCAAAAGCTCCAGCCGTCGCCTCTCGCGTGGCCGTAAGAGCGTCCGGCGCTATTTCCGCAAGCTTTTCCGCTAGTCGTCGCCTGATTTCGCGGTTGCGTTGCTGCAACCGCTAACCACAGGATCGTGAACACCGCTCTCCCAAGTCAGGCGTATCCTGTCTGCGCGTTATCAGAGAACCACTTATGCGTTGGGAGGCGCTAAGGTCATGATGTCACGCGTACAAAAAGGTCTGATCGCCGGGGTTGCGGCGACCGTGGCCGTCTCACTGCTCGAAATACCCAATCTGTTCCTCAACTGGTTCGATCCCTTCCAGGGGGTCATCGCCAGCATGATCGGCATGCCCGGCAATCTGGCCGTCGGCTGGCTCGTCCATGTCATCAGCGGCGTCTTTATCCTGGGGCCGCTGTTCGCCGTCCTGTGTCCCCGCTTGCCGACGGATACGCCCGAGACCAAGGGCATCGTCTTCGCCGTCGGCGCATGGATCCTGATGATGGCCGCCATAGTGATGTTCGGGAACTACCGCACCTTCACGGCGGGCGCGGGCTTCGGCACCTTCGCCTGGCTGCTGATCACCCACGCAGTCTTCGGCATCGTGCTGGGCAACGTCTATGCCCGGCTGGTGGCGCGCGACAAGCGGATGGGCGCAACCATCATCGGCGGCGCCCACGCCCACTGATCACGGCTTGATCGACCAAGAAAAGGGCCCCCGACGGCGACGTCGGGGGCCTTGTTTCATTCAGGACCAACCCTGATCAGTTCAGGCGATCGCCGATCTGGGCGACGGCGCTGTCGAGCAGCGGATCCTTGGCGCCGCTGGCGAGGCGCGCGGCCAGAACCTGTTCCGCCGACTTGGCGGCCAGATCGGCGGCGGCGGCCTTCACCTCGGCCGAGGCCTGAGCTTCGGCTTGGGCGATGCGGGTTTCAGCCATCTTCTGGCGACGGGCCAGGGTCTCTTCCAGCTTGGCCTTGGTCTCGACTTCCAGGCGACGGGCGTCGGCTTCGGCCTGAGCCATCATCTCGGCGGCTTGGGCTTCAGCCTCGGCCTTCTCCTTGCGGATTTGGGCCAGCAGGGCTTCGGCCTCGGCACGCAGGCGCGCGGCTTCGTCCAGGTCGGCCTGGATCTTGACGGCCTTGGCGTCCAGAGCCTTGCCGGCCATCTTGGGCACGCCCGCGGCGATCAGGATGCCGAAGAAGATGATCAGGCCAATGCCGACCCAGATTTCCGCATTGGCGAAGCTCCAGATGCCGTGTTCGAAGATCAGGTTCATCAGGCGGCTCCCTTGACGGCGGCCAGCTCGGCGGCGGTCGCGGCCTTGCCGGTCAGACGTTCGACCATGGCGGCGGTCGTGTCGGAGGCGATGGTGGAGACATTCGCCATGGCGGCGTCGCGCGTCTTGCCGATCGAGGCTTCCGCCTCAGCGATGCGGGCGTTGACCACGGCTTCTTCGGCGGCCTGACGGGCGTTCGCTTCTTCGGTCACGCGCGCCTTGGCGGCGGCGGCCGTGGCGCGGGCGTCAGCGCGAGCCTTGGCGACTTCGGCCTGAGCCTGGGCGGCCTGTTCAGCGGCTTCAGCCTGAACCTGACGCGCGGTCGCAACGGCGGTGGAAATGGTGTCGGCCCGTTCGTCCATCACCTTGCGAAGGCGTGGCGCGAAGACCTTGGAGACCAGAACATACAGGATGACGAACAGGATCAGCAGATAGCCGATCTGGCCCGCCCAGTGTTCGAACTGGAATTGCGGCAGGCCGCCCGAGCCGTGCTCGGCGGTGGTCGCCGTCTCGGCGTGCAGGTCCGCTTCGACCGAAGGCGGGACCGCGTCGATGGTGTGGGTGCTGGCCATGAACCGTCTACTGCAGGATCAGATGAAGCGGCGCGCGGGCGAACCCCGCGCGCCGTGATCGACTGATATCAGCCGAAGATCATCAGGATGCCGAGCACGAAGGCCAGGATGCCCAGGGCTTCGGCCAGAGCGGCGCCGACGAACAGGTTGCCGACTTGGCCGGCGGCGGCCGACGGGTTGCGCAGGGCGCCGGCAAGGAAGTTGCCGAAGATGTTGCCCACGCCCAGGGCCGAACCGATCATGCCCAGGGTGGCGAGACCAGCGCCGATGTACTTCGCGGCTTCAGCGTCCATGATTGTATTCCTAGATTAAAGTCGTTGGTGGTTGGGGTGAAGAGACTGGTCCGGCCCTTTAGTGGGCGTGGTCCAGGTTGACCACATCGTTCAGATAGATGCAGGCCAGAACGGCGAAGACGAAGGCCTGGAGGAAGGCCACCAGGAACTCCAGAGCGGTCAGGGCGACGACCATGCCCAGCGACAGGGCCGCGACCGGGAAGGCCAGCAGACCGATGCCGCCGCCCAGGCCCAAGAGGCCCAGCGACACGACGAAGCCGGCGAAGATCTTCAGCGCGACGTGACCGCCCAGCATATTGCCGAACAGACGCAGCGCCAGGGTAACCGGGCGAAGCAGGAAGGACACAAATTCGATCAGGCCGACCACCGGGCGCAGCGCCAGCGGCGCGCCCATCGGCCAGAACAGCTTGAAGAAGCCCAGACCGTTCTTGGCGAAGCCGACGACCAGCACCAGGCCGAAGGTGATCAGGGCGAAGGTGGCGGTGATGGCCAACTGCGAGGTCGCCGTAAAGGTCAGGAACAGACCCAGGATGTTCATGCCCAGGATCAGGATGAACAGGGTGAAGATGAAGGGGAAATACTTGCGGCCTTCGTGACCGATGATGGAATCGGCCAGATTGTCGATCAGGCCGAACAGGCCCTCGCCGGCGGCTTGCAGCCGGCCGGGCACGACCTGGGCGTTCGCGGTCACGGCGGCCAGGAAGCCGACGATCAGCACGAAGGCGACCGTCATGGCGATGTGCGAGTTGGTGATCGCCAGATCGACCGTCCCCAGCACAGGCAGGGTGACGTCGCCAAGGTCGACGACCTTCTGAATCGCAAACTGATGAATCGGATCGGCCATGAAGCCCTATCGTTCCCCGTCTTCGTCGGCCTCGACGTAGGGCTCGGCCGGAGCCGTCGTCCCTTGCGCCTTGGCCTGCGCCATCAGCCGGTTGGCTGTGCGACGCGCCATGTAAATCGACAAGGCGAAGCCCAAAAGGACCCCGCCGATCAAACCCCACGGACGGGTCCCGAGGGCCCAGTCTGCGATCGCTCCGAACGCCAGCCCCACAAAGACGCCGCCGAGAAGCTCGGCGATGATCTTGTAGGCCTGACCCGACACCTGATGGCCGGTCAGTTCGGCGGATTTCTCCGCCGTGGTCCGCGCCTCCAATGCGGATGCGCTGTCTTGGAGGCGTTTGATCGCCTCTTCGCGCGATTCCGACATGGGGGATAGGACCTGTGCGTTCGGCGTCCAGACAGTGCGTCCGGACGGGTCTGAATTCGGCGCGGAAACTAATCGTGAGCGGCCTACAGGTCAAGGCGTCGTGATTATAGCCTAAGACATTGTAGAATATCGACTTTCCATTCGCGCCCGCGCGCCGTGACGATGCGCCGCTGCTGTGGGCGACAGAATCCGTCGCATCCGCCCTTCGGCTCCGATGGCGGTCAGCGCCGCAAACGACTAGGTTCGCCGCCATGAATGCGCATGTTCCCGTCCCTAACGCTCCGCTTCGCCCGCTCTCGGTGAGGCTGGCCACCCCGAGGGGCTTTTGCGCCGGGGTCGATCGCGCGATCCAGATCGTCGAGCGCGCGATCGAAAAGTTCGGCGCCCCCGTCTATGTGCGCCACGAGATCGTCCACAACAAACATGTGGTCGAGCGGCTGAAGGCCATGGGCGCGGTCTTCGTCAAGGAACTGGACGAATGCCCTGACGACCGGCCGGTCGTCTTCTCGGCCCACGGGGTGCCCAAGTCCGTGCCGGCGACGGCGCGGGCCCGGGAACTGGTCTTTCTGGACGCGACCTGCCCCCTGGTGTCCAAGGTCCACGTCGAGGCCGAACGCCATCATGCGGCCGGCCGCCACATCATCCTGATCGGCCACGCAGGCCACCCCGAGGTCGTCGGCACCCTGGGCCAGTTGCCGCCCGGCGCCATCACCCTGGTCGAGACCGAAACCGACGCCGAATCGTTCGAACGCCCCGGCGACGCCCCCCTCGCCTATGCGACCCAGACCACCCTGTCGGTGGACGACACGGCGGGCATCCTGAAGGTGCTGAAGCGCCGCTTCCCCGAACTGCCCGATCCGCACAAGGAAGACATCTGCTACGCCACGACCAATCGCCAGGACGCCATCAAGGCGCTGGGCGAGGGCTGCGACCTCGTGCTGGTCGTCGGATCCAAGAACTCGTCTAATTCGGTGCGCCTGGTCGAGGTCGCTATGCGCGCCGGCGCCCCGGCCGCTTATCTGGTGGACGATGCGTCCCAGGTGGACTGGTCCTGGTTTGACGGCGTGAACACCGTCGGCGTCACCGCCGGCGCCTCGGCGCCCGAGCCGCTGATCGAGGCACTGGTCGACGCCATCCGGGCGCGCTTTGACGCCACCGTGACCGAAGACGACGGCGCGCGCGAAACCGTCACCTTCAAACTGCCGCGCCTGCTGACGGCCTAGGCGACCGCCTTCAACGGCAGAACGACGCGGAAGGTGCTTCCGGCGCCGGGCGCGGTGACGATGTCGATCTTGCCGCCCATCAGGGCCGCGAGACCGTGCGCCGCCGTCAATCCCAGTCCCAGCCCCTCGGCCGTGCGCGTCGCGCTTTCATCGCCCTGGGTGAAGGCTTCGAACAGGCGCGCCGCCTCTGCTGGCTCCATGCCTGGCCCGGTGTCCTCAACCTCCAACGCCAGACCCGCGCCCGCAACGGCGCGCAGCATCACGCCGCCGGTTCGCGTGAACCGCACCGCATTGTCCGTCAGCGCCGCCATCAGCTTTTCGATGTGCACCGGATCGCCCAGCCACTCGCCTTCGGCCGCCTCGACCTTGACCTTCAGTCCCTTGACCTCGGCCGCGCTGCGAAAATCGTTAGCGACGCGCTGCAGGAGGTTGTCGGGCCGGAAGGGTCGGGTTTCCAGCGTCACCGCCCCGTCGCGAAGCCGCACGACATCCAGCAGTTCCTCGACCAGCCGCAGCTGCTGACGCCCCGACGCCTTCAGGATTTCGAGCCGCTCGCGCTGTTGCGGGGTCACCAGATCGGCCCCGATGATCTCGGCCATGCCCAGAACGCCGTTCAGGGGCGTACGCAGTTCGTGACTGACGTTGGACAGGAACCGCGTCTTGGCCCGGTTGGCCGCCTCGGCCCGCTCCAGCGCCGCCGACAGGGCCACTTCCGACGCCCTCAGACGCCGCACATCCTTGGTCGTTGTCCATAGCAACGACCCCGTGCCGATCAACAGGACCACGAACAGCAGCAGCAGCAGCGGCCCGGCTTTGGTCAGAATCTGATAGCCCGGCTGTTCTGGCGCCCAGACGACACGGCCTAACAAAACGCCGCCAGCATCGCGGACATCGACGCCGATCATACCTTCGGGCGGCTCTGCATCACCGGGCTGGAAGTGAATCCGGTCCAGCGCCAGCCGCGTTCGCAAGAGATTGAGCTCGCCATTGAACGGTTTGAACGACGCCACGACCGGATCGGACGCCGGCGTCGATCCGCTCGCCGTATGCCGCACCACAGTAGAAGCCCCCAAGACGTACACGTCGTCGCCGACGCGCACGAACGCCGCCTTCAGTCGCACGCCAGCATCAGCGGTAACCGTTCGGTCGCGGCCTGCGGCATCGGCCCGGAGCGCGTCGATCAACGGCCGGGCGGCTTGACCGAAGGGCTCGCCAACCTGCGCCTCGGCCGGTCGGCCCAGGGTGCTGATGCGAAACAGCCGCCCCGTACCATCATAGCCCAGGGTGAACTGATGCTTGTGTTGCGCGGCGTAGAAGGCGCCGAAGTTGCGATCGTACCAGCCCACATCAGCCCACGTCATCCGATCAACGGCCTCGTCCCAGATGGAGGCGGTGGTCAGGTTCTCACCAATGGTTTCCAGCGCCCGCGTCAGGCGCAACTTCACCAGATCCTCTTCCTTGCGCGCCTGGTGCGCATCGATTCCGCGACTGACGATGGCCAGAACCCCGGCCATGCCGATGACGGACGAGAGCATCAGGATCAACGCGATCCTGAACGTGCTCCACGCCTGCCAACCCGTAATCGCTGTCACGCCACTCATATGGTCTGGCTTAAAACGTGCAGACTAAGACGTCGTGAACATACCCCTGGGTCAGCTTCGCTCGCCGACGAAATCCTGCGCGAACTCGGGCGCCTCGTCGTCCAGCGGCAGGGTTCCGTCCTCGTCGTCCGCCTCGGAGGCGCGGCTGGGGTCGGGCACCTCGAATCCGACCGGCAGCGACAGGTCCAGCAGGCCCGCCGCCTTCATCTCCTGCACGCCCGGCAGATCATACAGGGTCGCCAGGCCGAAATGCTCCAGGAACCGGTCGGTGGTCGCATAGGTGACGGGCCGTCCCGGCGTGCGCCTGCGTCCGCGCAACCGCACGAACCCCATCTCCAGCAGCAGGTCCAGGGTGCCCTTGGAGATGCTGACGCCGCGCACGCTCTCGATCTCGGCGCGGGTGACGGGCTGGTGATAGGCGATGATGGCCAGGGTTTCCAAGGCGGCCTTGGACAGCCGGCGCGGCTCCTCGCGCTCCTGCGTCATCATGAAGGCCAGGTCGGGCGCGGTGCGGAAGCGCCAGCGGTCGGCGACGCACTCCAGCTCGACCCCTCGCCCCTCATAGCGGGCGCGCAGACCCGATATGGCGCGGGCGACATTGCAGTTTTCGGGCAGGCGCGCAGCGATCTCGGCCGCCGTCAGCGGCCCGGCGGCGGCGAACAACAGGGCCTCGACCCGCCGCTCGATCTCGGCCTCGTCGGGTTGGAAGGCGAGGTCGCTCACCCCGTCAGCTCCAGCGGCTGGCCCGGTCCGCGCCGCTTCAGATACAGGTCCGCGAACGCCTCGCTTTGCCGAATGTCCATCGCCCCCTCCTTTACCAGCTCCAGACTGGCCGAGAGGGTCGAGGCCGTAAAGCTGGCCTGGCTGGGCCCCTCCTCGTCCTCACGATGGGGCGCGACCTGTTCCAGCGGCGTCCAGTCGGCCAACTTCGGCATGATCTCGCGCAGCCAGTCGCGGGCGGCTTCCAATGGAAAGGCTTCGACCCGCTGGCCGGGGGCATAGCGCCGGGCCTCCTCGCGCCGGCGCTGCACCACATAGGCGCTCATCAGTTCGTACAGGCTGGCGTCGATACGATCCGACGGCACGATCACCGTCGCCTCGGGATCGCCGCGCGTGAAGACGTCGCGCTTCAGCTGGGGCCGCGCCATCAGCTGTTCGACGGCCTTTCGCATCGCCTCCAGCTTCTGCAGCCGGAACGCCAGGGCGGCGGCCATTTCCTCAGCCGGCGGCTCTTCGGCCTTGCCCTTGTCGGTGCGCGGCAACAGCAGGCGCGACTTCAGATAAGCCAGCCACGACGCCATCACCAGATAGTCCGCCGCCAGGGCGAAGTTGCGCCTGCGCGCCTCGTGCACGAAGGCCAGATACTGTTCCGCCAGCTGGGTGATCGACAGCTTCAGCAGATCGACCTTCTGGTTTCGCGCCAGGGCCAGCAGGACATGCAGCGGTCCCTCATAGCCCTCCAGATCGACGACGAAGGCCTCGCGCTCCTCGACCTCCTCGGCGTTGAAATCCAGATTGGGCTGGAAAGACTCCGTCATAGGTCTTTAGGCCTGCGCCTCACCCACATCCGGCCCCTTGGCGACGTCCATCCGACCGCCCATGGCCTTGAAGAAGCGATCGTGGCCCGCGACGGGATCCAGCGGCTCGGGCGTCCGCACAATCCGGGCCAGCGCGGCTTCCGCCCGGCGGCGCGCCCCGCCCTTCAGCGGTCCGACGCCCTCGGCGACCTGGCGCATTTCGTCCATATCGCCGTTCCAGTGGACGACGAGATCGCACCCCGCCTTCAGGGCCTTGTGCGCGCGCTGGGTCAGCGAGCCCGAAAGGGCGTTCATCACCAGATCGTCGGACAGCAGCAGACCGCCGAATCCCAAGCGCTCGCGGATCAGGCGAATGGCCTTCTTGGACTGCGTCGCCGGATGTTTGCGATCGATCGCGGTGAAGACGATGTGCGCCGTCATGCCGATCGGCATGTCCGACAGGGCCTTGAATGGCGCAAAGTCCCAGGCGTCCAGCGTGTCCAGATCGGCGTGAACCGTCGGCAGATCCTTATGCGTGTCTGCAAAGGCGCGGCCATGGCCCGGCATATGTTTGATGCATGGCAGGACCCCGCCCGCCAGCAGCCCCTCCGCCGCCGCCCGGCCCAACACCGCGACCGTCTCCGGATCGACGCCATAGGCCCGGTCGCCGATGATGTCGTGGGCGCCGGGGACCGGCACGTCCAGCACCGGCAGCAGATCAACGGTCACCCCGACCTCGCGCAGATCGTGCGCCATCAGACGTGCGCCCAGCCGCGTCAGCTCACGCGCCTGCGCCAGCTCGTTCGTCGCCTTCAAATAGGCGGCGCCCGGCGGATATTTGGGCCAGTGGGGCGGCCCCATCCGCTGGACCCGACCGCCTTCCTGGTCGATCAAGACCGGCGCGTCGGGATCGCCGATGGACGCCCGCAGTTCGTCCGTCAGGGCCCGCACCTGTTCCGGCGTGCCGATATTGCGCCGGAACAGGATGAAGCCCCAGGGTCGGACCTCGGCGAAGAAGGCCTTTTCGTCCTCCGTCAGCCGATGTCCCAGGCAGCCATAGATGGCGGCGGACGTCACCGGACGATGCAGTCCCGGCCCGCCGCCTTCAGCGCGTTGCAGAAGGCCACCGCCCGTTCGCGCGACAGGCCCGAGAAGGCTGTGCGGTACAGGGTCGATCCGCTGGACGAGGTCACTTCCGTGACCCGCTTTTCAGCGCCGGAGACATACGAACCGAACCGGCCGGCGACGGCGGCGTATTCGCGGTCCGCGATCTCGGTCGAGGAGAAGGCGCCGATCTGCACCGAGGCCGATCCGCCTGTCGCGGCCGGAGCCTTGGTCGCCGGCGCAGCGACGGGCGCGGTCGCCGGGGTCGTCGGGCGCGGCGTCGGCGCAGCCGGCGTCACGGCCTTGGCGGGCGGCAGGCCCTGGCCGGTCGGTGCGGCGGTCGGGGGCGCGGCCGGACGCGGCTGGGGCGCCTCGGGCGGCGGGGTGAAGGTCACGGGCGCATCGGTCGTCTCGGTCTCGTCGCGATAGACGCGCACCCCCTCGGCCGGGTCGATCGGCTGGGCGTCGATGGGCGCGGCGGTCTTCATCTCCCCGACCGGCTGACCCACGGCCGGCGGCGCGTCGGTCGAGGCGCGCATGCCGGAACGATAGAAGAAGATCACCGCCACGATCAGCAACAGCAGGACCACCGCGCTGATGATCAACGTCACCGGCGGCGCCTTGCTCCCGCCCGCGCCGACATTGCGGCCGTTGCGCGGATCATAGCTGTTGCGGCGGAACGGCAGGTCGTCGTCGGTCGGCGGCGTATAGGCGCCCCGGCCGGGTTTGTTGTCGTCTTCAAAGGACATGGTCGCGCTCCGCCGTCTGTGGGCGCGAATCGGCGCGCCGAACGATCACTCTACGCCCCCGCGTGCATCTTTCGAATCACAGATCGAGGGCGAGGTCGAGGCTGAACAGCTTCTGGTGCACTTCTATGGCGTAACGGTCGGTCATGCCGGCGATATAGTCGCACACGGCGCGCGCCCGCTGTGTCTTGTCCGGGGTCATGGCCGGTTCGCCCCATTCCGGCGGCATGACTTCAGGCTCGGCCATGAAGAGTTCGAACAGTTGCGACAGCACGCGCCGCGCCTGGCTGCGTGTGCGGTTGACGCGGTAGTGGCGATACATCCGCTCGAACAGGAACTTCCTCAGCACCGCCAGATCGACGTGCATGGCGTGCGAGAAATCCACCATCGTGCGCCTGGCCATCCGCACGTCCTCGGTCGTGACGATCCGGTCTTCCTCCAGCCGCCGCGCCGTCTCGGCCAGAACGTCCTCGACCATGACGCCGATCATGCGCCGCACGGCCTCGATCCGCAGCATCCGGTCGTCGATCGTGGGCCAGTCGCGGCGCACCTCGGCCAACATCGGCCCGATAAGCGGCACCTGATCGAGATCGCGCAGGGTGATCAAACCCGCCTGCACCCCGTCGTCCACGTCGTGATTATTATAGGCGATGTCGTCGGCGATGGCCGCACACTGGGCCTCCAGCGAGGCGAACGTCCCCAGCCGCAGGTCCCACCCCGCCTCGCCGCCGGCTGCATAAGGGCGTACGACCGACCAAGCCGGCTCGTCCAGGCGGTGCGACACCGGGCCGTTGTGCTTGATGACGCCCTCGACGGTCTCCCAGCTCAGGTTCAGCCCGTCGAACTGCGGATAGCGGTTCTCCAGCTCGGTCACGACGCGGAAGCTCTGAACGTTGTGATCGAACCCGCCATAGTCGCGCATCTGCACCACCAGCTCGTCCTCGCCGGCGTGGGCGAAGGGCGGATGGCCCAGGTCATGGGCCAGGGCGATGGTTTCGGCCAGGTCGTCGTCCAGTCTCAGCGCATGGGCCAGCGACCGCGCAATCTGCGCCACCTCCAGCGAATGGGTCAGGCGGGTGCGGTAGTGATCGCCCTCATGCGCCACGAAGACCTGGGTCTTCTCCTTAAGCCGCCGGAACGCCGTCGCATGGATGATGCGGTCACGGTCCCGCGCAAAGGCGGTGCGCGTGCGGCTGGCGGGCTCGAAAACGCGGCGGCCCTGCGTCAGGTCGGCGCGTTCGGCGTAGGAAGCGAGGTCTGTGTGGCTCAAGTCATCAACTTTGAGGCTGCTTTGATGCGGGGGGCCTTTGCGAACGGCCGTGCCCGCCTCATATAGACAGCCGTGAGCACCGTCCAATCCACAGAACCGTCCACACCCGCCTTCACCGTCGCCACGCGCGCGCCGGAAGGCATCGTCCTGGCCGCCAGCGCCGCCAAGCGCCTGGCCAAGCTGGGCGCGGCCGAGGGCAAGACCCTGATGCTGCGCGTCGCGGTGGACGGCGGCGGCTGCTCGGGCTTTCAATATCGGTTCGAGCTGGTCGAGACGGCCGAGGACGACGATCTGCGCATCCAGGCCGACGGCCAGACCGCCTTGATCGACCCCGTCTCGGTTCCCTTCCTTAAGAATTCCGAGATCGCCTATGTCGATGAACTGGCCGGCGCCCAGTTCGTGGTCAGGAACCCGAACGCCGCCTCCAGCTGCGGCTGCGGCGTCAGCTTCTCGATCTGACGACGGCCCAGCCGGTCGCCAGGATGGGCGAGGCCAGCAAGGCCGCAAACACCCAGTCCCAAACCCCATCCTGCAACAGCGCGCCCACCAGCCCGATCAGGCTGAGCGCGAACAGGACGATGGGCGCGCGGAAGATGGCCCACAGGCCAAGATCCCTCGGGTTGTGACGACGACGGCTCACGCCTTCCGTCTCCCCTTGCCCAGCCACAGATAAAGACCGGACCCCAGGATCACGATGGTGGCGATGTCCAAGAGCGCCCACAGGATCTTCAGCGCCAGCCCGCCGTAGTCTCCGAAATGCAGCGGCTGCGACAGCGACAGGGTCTTCACATACCAGGGCGCCGGCGCCACCGCCGCCAGTTCCCCCGTCCGCGCGTCGATCAAGGCCGGCGTCGTCATATGCGTCGTCAGCGGCGTGTCGCCGTGGAAGAAGACGGCATAGTGGTGGTCGGTCGAATAGTCGGTTCCCGGAAACGCCACGAACTGCAGCTTCATGCCCGGCAGCGCTGCCTTGGCCCGCTCCACCGCTGCATCCAGCGAGGCCCGACCCTGCGCAGGGGCCGGCGCATCATAGGCGACCGTCAACTCCTTCAGCGCCGTCTCTTTCCAATAAGCCAGGATGGGCGTCGCCAGAGTGTTGACCACCCCCGTCAGCCCCACCACCAGCACCCAGGCCGCCGTCACCACGCCCAGCAGATTGTGATAGTCCAGCCACCGCGTCCGCGCCGCCTTCTTGACCCGCACCGTCCCGAACGGCAGCCGACGCATGAAGGGCGCATACAGCACCACGCCCGACACCACGGCCACGACCAGCAACAGCCCCATCGCGCCCAGAAACAGCATTCCCGGCAGACCCAGGAACATGTCGGTGTGCAGCTGAAGCAGGAACTCCATCACCGGATGACCGGCGACCAGCGGCGCGCCCTCGCCGCTGGTCTGGTCGATGGGCTCGAAACTGTATTTGCCGGCCGGGGCGTCGGGGGCGCGGCTGGTGACGTTCACCACCGGCCGGTCCTCGTCGAAGCTCATGAAGGCCGGAACCTCGCCCGGATGTTTGGCCAGACCGGCGGCCAGCACCTCGTCCAGCGTCAGCAGTCGGCCGTCCGGGCTCTTCGGCCCCCACGGCTCATGCAGCAGCGCCTCGTTCAGCTCGTGGCTGAACACCAGCGGCAGCCCCGTGACGCACAGCATCAGCAGGAACAGGGTCGAGATCAGGCTCGACCACTTGTGCGTCCAGGTCCAGGCGCGGATCGTCCGGGCGTGCATCGGCCGGCGCGGATCAGAACTCGGTGGAGACCGACAGACGCAAGGTCCGCGGCGCGCCCAGCGTCAGATAGTTCGATCCCGGATAGCCGCCGACCGCGATCCACTGATCCTCATCCGCGACATTCTCCACCCGCGCCCGCAGCGTCACCGGCTTGTCGCCTGCTACGAAGGCGTAGCGCACGCCGGCGTCGAACCGGGTCCAACTTTCCAGCTCGACCGTATTGGCGCCGTTCGCGGGCTGCGATCCGGTGTGGACCACCCGACCTTCCAGCGTCAGACCGTCGATGGCGCGCACGTCCCACTCGACGTTCAGATTGGCCTGGAAGTCCGGCACGCCGATGGCGGATTTGCCGTTCAGCGACGCATCCAGCGCGCGCGTGATCTCCGCATCGAGCCAGGTCGCGCCGCCCAGGACGCGCAAGCCCTGAACGGGCTCGCCAAACACTGACAGCTCGACGCCCCGGTTCTCCTGCTCGCCGCCGGCGGAATAGATGGCTCCATCAAAGAACTCACTGGGCAGGGTCGTGCGGAAGACACTCAGCGCGCCGCCGAACGATCCGCCGTCATACTTGACCCCGACCTCGGCTTGCTCGGCGCGGAACGGCTCAAGCACCTCGCCCGCGTTCGAGACCGGCGCCCCATTGATCGCCGCCGGCGCCGTCTTTCCGGGGATCAGAGCCTCGGAATAGTTGGCGTACAGCGACACGGAATCGATCGGGCGATAGACCACGGCGAAGACCGGCGTCACGGCGTCGCTGGCGTAGCCGCCGTTTCGAACGCCCGAGCCGTAGACATAAGACCGCGTGTCGATCTCCTGATACCGTGCGCCCACCGTGGCGATCAGGCGGTCGTCCAGGAAGGACAGCATGTCGGCGACGGCGAAACTGGTCGTCTTGACGCGGCCGACCACGCCAGGATCGGTCAGCGACCCGGCCGCCAAGGCCGTCGGCGCCGGGGCGGTTACAGAGGTCGGGTCATACAGATTGCTGGCGAAGCCGGCGAAGTCCGAGAAGGCGTAGGCGTTCTTCTCGCGCGACTGCACCTGAGACGCCGAGGCCACCAGCCGGTGGTTTACGGGGCCGGTCGTCACGTCCGCCCGCACGCCGACGTCCGCCGAAAAGACCTGATCGCGCCGGCCGTTGTCGAAACGGTAGGCGCTCAGCGACCCGTCCGCATCGGCGCGCGGATTGGCCAGGCTGTTGCGTTCCTTGCCGTCGCGCGCGCCGACGGCGGCCCAGACGGAGACGGCGTCGCTCACATCGAACTCGGCGCGCACCGCGCCGAACACCTGCTCCTCGTCCGTATAGGTCCAGGGCTGGGCGAAGTTCCTGTCGGCGGCCGGCGGGGTCGGAATGGCGCCGTTCGGCGTCACCTGCGGCCGCGGATCGTCCAGCCGGTTCGACTGCCAACCCAGGTCCGCCGAGAAGCGGGCGCGGTCGCCACGGCGATCCAGCCCCAGGCCGACCACGCGCATTTCGCGATCCTCATTCTCGACCGCGCTTTCGCCGTCGCGGCTGGCCACGTTCAGACGCAGCCCCCAGGCGTCGTCCTGTCCGAACCGACGCGATACGTCGGCGGCGGCATAGATCTGATCCCGCCCTTCCCAGCCCGCCGTCAGCCGTGTCAGCGGCGCCGCGCCCGCACGCTTGGGCACCAGATTGACCGCCCCGCCCACGCCGCTGCCGCCGGGCGCCGCGCCGTTCAGAAAGGCGGTCGCGCCGCGAAACACCTCGACCCGTTCCAGCAGCTCCGCCGCCACGAACTGGCGCGGCAGCACGCCGTACAGACCGTTATAGGTCATGTCGTCCGAATAGACCGGGAAGCCCCGGATGACGTACAGCTCCTGAAAGTTGCCGAACCCCTTGGAAATCCGCACCGACGGGTCGTTTTGCAGCACTTCGGAGACGCTGCGCGCCTGCTGATTGCGGATCAGCTCCTCGGTATAGCTGCTGGTGGAGAACGGCGTGTCCATCACGCCCAGATTGCCCAACAGGCCGACCCGTCCGCCGCGCGCCACCTGACCGCCCGCCGCCGGGGCCGGCAACCTCACCTGCGACCCCGTCACGACGATCTCGCCCAGCTCAGCCGGGGTCGACACCTGCTGAGCCAAGGCGGGCGAGGCGAGCGTCAGGACCAAGGCGCTGGCGGTTAACAAAACAGAGGCACGGCGACGGCAGAGCATTTTGATACGCATTCTCAAAATCAAGTTGCGCGTCCCTAGCCTGATCAGTGGGCACAATGCAATCCGCCGCGCCCGCGACATATTGCATTTGAGCCGTTTCTCGTCTGACCTCTCCACGAAGGAGACTGCAATGCTGACGCTGACCCACGCCCTTCTCGCCGCCAGCCTGCTCGCCGGCCGGGTCTCGACCGACATCGCCCTGCCCGCCCAGCCTGCGCCCCTGCATGGCACCCTGCTGACGCCGGAGGCGCCCACGGCCGTCGCCGTCATCCTGCCCGGCTCCGGCCCGACGGATCGGGATGGCAACAGCCCGCTGGGCGTCGCCGCCTCCACCTATCGCCTGCTGGCCGAGGGTCTGGCGGCGCAAGGCATCGCTACCGTCCGCATCGACAAGCGCGGTATCGCCGCCAGCGCTGCGGCGGGTCCGGCCGAGGCCGATCTGCGCTTCGACGACTACGCCGCCGACGCCCGCGCCTGGGCCGCCGAGGCCGCCTCGCGCGCCGGAAAGCCCTGCGCCTGGCTGATCGGCCACAGCGAAGGCGCTTTGGTCGCTCTGAAGGCGGTCGAGGGCGGAGGCGGTAAGGTCTGCGGCCTGATCCTGCTGTCCGGCGCCGGCCGCCCGGCGGGCGTGGTGATCCGCGAACAGCTGGAAGCCGGCCTGCCCGAACCGCTGAAGACCCAGGCCTTCGCCGGCCTGACCGAGCTTGAGGCCGGCCGCACCGTCGCCGATACGCCGCCCGCGCTGGCGGCCCTGTTCCGCCCGTCGGTCCAGCCCTATCTGATCTCGTGGCTGCCGCTGGACCCCGCCGCCCTGCTCGCCGCCTACGACGGCCCGGTCTTCATCGGCCAGGGTGCGACCGACCTCCAGATCGGCGTCGCGGACGCCCAGACCCTGGCCGCCGCCGACCCCAGGGCGACGCTGAAACTCTGGGACGGCGTCAACCACGTCCTCAAGACCGCCCCCGCCGACCGCGCCGCCAACCTGGCCACCTACGCCGACCCGGCCTTACCGCTCGCGCCGGGCGTGGCGGAGGATGTGGGGGCGTTCATTCGGGTGAACGAGCGTTGAGCAAGGCTAGTGAAACTAACGTCTGCGGCGGCAGATACAGATGTAGACAGTCCGCGTTAGCCGTATTGAGTGTGGTCTTCAGCCAATCTGGAGTAATTCTTCCATTTATGGATTGGCGCGATGATGCTGGACCAGGAACAGTAATGCAGCACCAGTCTGGTGCAACTGAAGCGCAGCAAAGTGCTGCGGTACGTTTCTTGGTGTCACGCCCGCACCGTGGCCTGACATTTTGTTCCGCACAGTCGGGACTGCTCCTTCAAGGAGACTTCGCAGGGCTGTAAATTCGGCTTGGAGCGCAGGTTCGATGAACCCCGCCCCATAAGCGGCGTCGAGGAGTTTCTTAGCTGGGTCCGAAGATTTGACGGGCCATCCGCGCTCGACAGCTACAACTTTCAATACGCTCTCGAAGGCTTTCGCGCATTCGATGATACAGGTCTCGTATTGACCGTCTCGATACTCAGCGTGGGCCTTCAGGTACTCACCCTCAGCAGAGGCGAAATCAGGATCAGCAAGCAAGTGCAAGCTAGGAACGACGACTTCGGCATGCATAACGGTAGAATCGAAACGTATCATCTGACCAGATTGGTACTGATAACCAACGCAGGCTTCCATGAGCCGCGCGTTAGCACGGCCAATGGCGAAATCAACATCCGTTTTACCGAATTTGTTGCCGGCGTTTCTCACGTGGCCGTCCAAAACCGTCATCATGAGTTCGATACAATCGACTACGCGTTCGACATCCGGCGTTGAATCCAACCAACTCGACAACTCCCTCTGAGCGTTGATTGTGCTCGAAGAGTTTAGAGAGAAAACGCCCAACTCTTCGCGCATTAAGCGTACTATAAAATCATACACTTCATTTGCCGCGGCGTTGTACCCGATCTGGTAGTCTCCAATCACGCTCGAAAAAACTTGGAGCATTTGGACCCGAACGCTTTTCGGTATGTGATCGTAGACATACACGTCGTCCACGTTTTTCCGAGCCTGCCTCGCGCGGCGTGAGTACAAATTCGGCAGCGCCATTCGCGATTCCCTCCGTTCGCAAGCCCCTAGATACGGCTTATTGTTTTATCTGCAAGCAGGACCACCGAGACTAAAGAATCCGACAATGGATTTGCTGAAGATTTGGCGGCAAGCGCTTTTAACGTCTGATTTGAAATAAGCAGGCCGCTGATGCCAAAATTCCCCAATTCTTGACTGAATAGCCACCACGATTAAGACCATACATGCACGCGGGCCGAATAAAACCGCGATGGTTCATCAGTTTGGCCTTCTTAATCAGCTGTTCGCCTACCCCTCCCCCGCCGTCCCCCGCGCCTGATCCGCCAGCGCAAAGAACCGCTCCCTGACCTCCGCCGCGAACGGATTGTCGCGTTCGATGGCGCGGAAGACGGCGGGGCTGTCGTGGCGGACCATGTCGACGGCCTGCATCAAGCGGTCGAAGCTGGCGGTGGTCATGCGCGTCGGCAGGGGCTCCATCGCCATCAGGACGCGGGCGATCAGGTGGGTCAGGCCCTGGACCGTGGCGGCCTCGCGGTCGTGATCTTCGGGACTGACCTGAAACACCTTCAGCCTCAGCGCCCGGCGGCAGAAGGCGGCGACGCGGTGGGCGTCTTTTGCACCCCGCACCTCGCACACGGCGATGCGCAGGCCCGCGATGCCGTCCTTGCCGCTCTGTGGGCCGAACAGCGGGTGGGTTCCCACGATTCGCACGCCGGGCGGCAGCAGGGCGTCCATCGCCTGCGCCGGCTTCACCTTCACCGAGCCCACGTCGATCACGAGGGCCTCGGGCGACAGATGCGGGCGGATGGCGATCAGCGTCGCCTCCAGCGCCTCGACCGGCACGGCCAGCACTACCGTCGAACAGGCGGCGGCGGTCGCCAGGTCGGTCAGGGTCGCGACGCCCTCGCCGCCCCCGACTCCAGGCATCGCCGCCGGATCATGGGCCAGGATGTCGAACCACGGCGAAAGATGCCGCGCCGTCAGCCGCCCGAAGGCGCCGAAGCCGATCAGGCCGAGCTTGTCCCTCTCCGACGTCACCCTCGGGCCTGTCCCGAGGGCCTACGTTGGATGCCCCACGAGCCGCACCGCAGACACGACGGCGCGTCCACGTCGCTTGTCTCACGCGCGGAACGGTAGGCCCTCGGGACAAGCCCGAGGGTGACGGATTTTAGGAGAAACCTCACAGCGTCTCCATGAATCGCACCGGTCGCCCGTGCGCCGATCCGATCAGTTCGCCGTCCTTCATCACCACCCGGCCGCGCACGATGGTCGCCATCGGCCAGCCGGTCGCCTCGACGCCGTCGAACGGGGTCCAGCCGCAGCGCGTCGCCTGCTGGTCGTGCGTGATCGTCCGCTTGGCCTTCAGATCGACGATGGTCAGGTCGGCGTCATAGCTGACGGCCATCCTCCCCTTGTTGGCCGTGCCGAACACCCGCTGCGCCCCCGCCGAGGTCAGGTCGATGAACCGCTCCAGCGACAGCCGCCCATTCGCCACGTGCGTCAGCATCAGCGGAACCAGAGTCTGCACCCCCGGCATGCCGGACGGCGAGGCAGGATAGGGTTTGGCCTTTTCTTCCTTCGTATGCGGCGCGTGGTCGGACCCCAGCACGTCGGCGACGCCCTGCTGCATCCCCCACAGCCACAGGGCGTCCACATGCTCCTGCGACCGGATCGGCGGGTTCATCTGGGCATAGCTGCCCAGCCGCTCATAGGCTTCGGGCGCGACCAGGGTCAGATGCTGGGGCGTGATCTCGACGGTGGCGACATCCTTGTGGAAGCGCAGATATTCCATCTCGTCCCGGGTCGTGACGTGCAGCACATGGATGCGCGCGCCCGTCTCCTTGGCCAGACCGACCAGGCGCCGTGTCGAGCGGATGGCGCTCTCGGCGTCGCGCACCTCGGGGTGACTGGTCCAGTCGCCGGTGCGGGCCAGACCGCGACGCTCGACCAGTCGGTATTCGTCCTCTGAGTGGAAGGTGGCGCGGCGGCGCACATTGGACAGGACCTTCCTCACCCCCTCGTCGTCGGCGATCAGCAGGTCGCCGGTCGAGGCGCCCATGAAGACCTTGACCCCGCAACACCCCGGCAGCCGCTCAAGTTCGCCCAGATAGTCCGCGTTCTCGTGCGTGCCGCCGACGTAGAAGGCGTGGTCGGTCCACATCCGGTCCTTCGCCCGCGACAGCTTGTCGGCCATGGTGTCCGGGTCGGTGGTGTTGGGATTGGTGTTCGGCATCTCGAACACGGCAACGACCCCGCCCAGGGCCGCCGCGTGGCTGCCGGTCTCAAGGTCTTCCTTCCACTCCAGCCCCGGCTCGCGGAAATGGACCTGGGTGTCGATCACGCCGGGCAGGACGGTCAGGCCCGTCGCATCGAAGACCTCGCCCGCCGAGGCCTGGCTCAGGTCGCCGATGAAGGCGATCTTGCCGTCGATCACCCCGACATCCGCCATGCCCCGCCCCGCATGGTTCGCCACCTCGCCGCCACGGACGATCAGGTCATAGGTCTGGGTCATGGGGCGGCGTCCTTTCTTTCACTCCGTCATCCTCGGGCTTGACCCGAGGATCGGACTGTCCGCATCGCGACAGGCGACGCATTGACGCCATGCTTCTACCGGAACCACCGCCCAGCGGAACCCTCGATCCTCGGGTCAAGCCCGAGGATGACGGAAGACATGATCAACGTTTCAACATCCGCTGCGCCGCCTTCAGCACCCGCTCCCACGGCAGGTCCATCATATGCTGGATCGCCTGGTTCAGGCGCGGATCCAGCTTTTTGAATTCGTCATAGGTGCGCGGCCCGCGCACGGCCTCGCCCTTCCAGGGTCCGCGCACGGTCTCGTCCGACGGTCCAAACACGGCCACCACCGGCGCGCCCGAGGCCACGGCCAGCTGGGTCCAGATCGAGTCCGCCCCGATATACAGCACCGACGCCGACAGGGCCGCCACCGTCTGCAGGCGCGTCAGCCTGCCCTGAAGCTCGATCACCCGCGCGCGCGGCACGGCGTAGCGGATCGTGTGCGCCGCCTCGCGGTCGATCTCTTCGCCCACGATCATCAGCCGCCCGCCCGCCAGCGGCCCGTCGTCGGCCAGCAGCTTGGCCGCGACCTTGGCGTAGCGTTCGGCGGGCCAGCGCTTGCCCATCCATTCCACGCCCGGCCCGACCGCCAGGATCGGCCCATCCCCGCCCGTCGCCGGAATCAGCGCCTCGACCTGAGCCCGCGTCTCGTCCGAGACGTAGAGTTTCGGTGCCGGGATCTCATCGGGCTCCAGCTTCAGCACCGCCGCCGCCGCCTCGACCGCATGCAGGCCCGGCTGATCCTTGCCCCGCACCGCGCGCTTGTGCCGCCTCAGCTTGCCCGACAGGTCCGAGCCGCGCATGTCCACGACCAGCCCCCATTTGGTCGCCCGCACCTGGTTCCACAGGGCGATCCATTCGAAATGGCCTTCGCGCTCCAGCACGATCAACTTCGTCAGGCGCGGCGTATCGGCGAACAGCGGCGCGCTGGCGGCCGATCCGACGATGGTGAAGGTCGCGTGCGGCAGGCTCTCGACCAGATGCGCCAGCACGCCTGAAGACAGCACGGCGTCCTCGGCGTCCGCCTCGGCGATGTACAGGATGGGAAACCGCCCGATCATCCGTCGACGGATACAGGGATTCTATCTGCGGTTCAGCGCCAAACGCGTGTTTCCACAGAAAGGCCCCATGCGCTACAGCGACGCGCATGAGCCAGACGCCCGACGCCGCCCCGGATCCAGAAGCCGCCGCCGCCCTTGAACGCTTCAAGGCCCAGCGCGTCACGGCCATCTACCGGCTGGACCTGATCGCCAAGGGCGCGACGATTTCCTACGAAGACGGCACGCCCATCGACATGGCCTCCGAAAAGACCCGGCTGGAGGCCGTCGTCGCCGACATGGATCGCCGCATCGCCCGGCTGGAGCGTTCAGCCGGGTGAGCCTGCCCCTCCTCCCCGGCCGCACCTGCGGCGGTTGCGTCGAATGCTGCCGGGTCATTCCGCTGAAGCTGCCGGAACTGGCCAAGCCGACCGGCGAATTGTGCGCCTATTGCGTCGACGGCGCCGGCTGTTCGGTCCACGAGATTCGGCCGAACACCTGCCGCATCTGGTTCTGCCTGTGGCGTGTGGTCGAGCTGTCCGACGACTGGCGACCGGATCGCAGCGGCGTCATCGTCCGCCCCGACGGCGTCGAGGATGGGGTCATCACCCTGTATGTCCTTCGCCGCTCCGACTTCCTGGCCTCGCCCGAGTTTTTCGTGACCGTCGCCGGCTGGGTCGCGGAAGGGATCGAGGTCGCGCTCAGCATTCCCGGTCCGGTTGGAACCTATCCCGCCCGCGCCGTCGTCACCGACTGGCTGCGCCCGGCGATCGAGGATGGCGACACCGACGCCTTCACGACCCGCGTCCTGATGTCCCTCGACACCCTGGCCGAACACGACTTCCAGCCGGACGGCATCGTCGCGCGATATGCGGTGACGCCTTCCGGCTCCCAGCCGATCTAACTGCCGCTCCCCAGCTGGCCTAGACCAAGGCTCTCAGGCCGCCTTGTCCCAGTCCAGGACCACCTTGCCCGACTGGCCTGACTTCATGGCTTCGAAGCCTTCGCGGTAGTCGGCGTAACCCAGGCGGTGGGTGATCAGCGGGCTGAGGTCCAGGCCGGCTTTCAGCAGGCCCAGCATCTTGCGCCAGGTGGTGAACATTTCGCGGCCGTAGACGCCCTTGATGGTCAAGGCCTTCAGGATGATCGCGCCCCAGTCCGTCTCCATCGGCTTGCCGGGAATGCCCAGCAGCGCCATGCCGCCGCCCATGATCAGGGTGTCGACGCACTGTTTGAAGGCGATGGGCGAGCCCGACATTTCCAGCGCCACATCGAAGCCGACCTTCAGGCCCAGCTCCTTCATGACATCGTGGATGTCTTCCTTGGTCGTATTCACGGTGCGAACGCCCGGCGCGACCTTCTGCGCCAGCTCCAGCCGGAAGTCGTTGATGTCGGTCAGGACTACGGTGCGCGCGCCCGCATGGCGCGCAACCGCAGCCGCCATCATGCCGATCGGCCCGGCGCCGGTGACCAGCACATCCTCGCCCAGCAGGTCGAACTGCTGGGCCGTATGCACCGCATTGCCGAACGGATCGAGGATCGAGCCGATCTCATAGGGGACGTCGTCCGGCAGTTCGATGACATTGAAGGCCGGGGCAACGACGAACTCGGCGAAGGCGCCCTGACGGTTCACGCCGATGCCGCGCGTCTTGGGGTCCAGGTGGAAATGGCCGGCGCGGGCGGCTTCCGAGTTCAGGTCGATCACGTGACCCTCGGCCGAGACGCGCTGGCCGATCTTCAGCGGGCGATCCACATCCTTGCCGATGGCGACGATCTCGCCGGCGAACTCGTGGCCAGTGATCATCGGGGTCGGCACGTTTTTCTGGGACCATTCGTCCCAGTTCCAGATGTGGATGTCGGTGCCGCAGACGGCCGTGCGATGCACCCGGATCAGCACGTCTTCCGGTCCCGCCTCGGGGATCGGCGCGTCGATCAGTTCCAGGCCGACGCCGGGCGCGGTCTTGGCCAGGGCCTTCATCGTGTCGGTCATAGTCTCAACTCCCTGAAATCGTGGCTCCGGGTTCATCCCGAAGTTTGCGACAGAGGCCCCAAGCCTCCTCGCCGCTTGGCTTTCGTCGATGGCGGGCGAAAAGGGCTAAATGACGCCCAGTTCCCGGCCCGCCTGGGTGAACACTTCGACCGTGCGGTCGATCTGGTCGAAGGTATGGGCCGCCGACATCTGTGTGCGGATGCGGGCCTGGCCACGCGGCACGACAGGGAACGAAAACCCGATCACATAGACGCCCAGCTCCAACGCCCGCGCCGCGAAATCCTGCGCCAGTTTGGCGTCGCCCAGCATGACCGGGATGATCGGATGTTCGCCGTCCAGCAGGATGAAGCCTGCGTCCGACATGGCCCCGCGATAGCGATGGGCGTTGGCCGACAGGCGGGTGCGCAACGCATCGCCCTCGGCGCCTTGTGCGATTCGGATCGCCTCCAGGCTGGATCCGCACACAGCCGGCGCCAGGGCGTTGGAGAACAGATAGGGCCGCGCCCGCTGTTTCAGCAGTTCGACCACCGACTTCTTCGCGCAGATGAAACCGCCCATGGCGCCGCCCAGAGCCTTGCCGAAGGTGCCAGTGACGAAATCCACCTCGACACCTTGATGGGCGAACGAGCCCTTGCCTTGCGGGCCAAGGAAGCCCGTCGCGTGACAATCGTCCACCATGATCAGGGCGTCGTATTTGTCGGCCAGCGCCCGGATCTCGTCCAGCTTGGCGATATAGCCGTCCATCGAGAAGGCGCCGTCGGTGGCGATGATGATGTCGCGGGCGCCGGCCGCGCGGGCCTCCTTCAGACGGCTCTCCAGCTCGTCCATGTCGGAGTTGGCGAAGCGATAGCGTTTGGCCTTGCACAGCCGCACCCCGTCGATGATCGAGGCGTGGTTCAGGCTGTCGGAGACGATGGCGTCGTTCTCGCCCAGCAGCGGCTCGAACAGACCGCCGTTGGCGTCGAAGGCGGCGGCGAACAGGATGGCGTCCTCGAAACCGAGATAGGCGGCGATGGCCGCTTCTAGTTCCTTGTGGATTTCCAAAGTGCCGCAGATGAACCGGACCGAGGCCGTGCCCGCGCCCCACTCCGCTTGCGCCGCCATCCCGGCCTGGGTCACACGCTCGTCGCCGGCCAGGCCAAGATAGTTGTTGGCGCAGAAGTTCAGCACGTCGCGGCCGGCGACCTGGATCACCGGCCCCTGGCGCGAGGCGATGATGCGTTCGGGCTTGGTCAGGCCCTGGGCGTCGATCTCGGACAGTTCGCCGGCGACGCGGTCGTAGAAGCTCTGGGTCATGAGCCGCGACCTACGCCGATTTTCGATCGGTTTCCACCCGCCTCAGGTCGCCGGGGCCGGGTTGGCCTCGGCCCGGATCGGACTGACACGAATGCGGCCGCCGCAGGGACTGAACGAGAACGGCAGGCTGACGGCGGCCGCATCGCTGGGGGCGGTGACCTTTATCGTGGCCGCGTCGGGACACGTCTTTTGCATGGCTTCGTTGGGCACGACGCTCCAGGCCATTTCGAAATAGGCCTTGGCCCGGGGCGCTAGCTGGACCGGCGTTGGAGCCTGGCCTTGGCGGAAATAGCTTCCGGGACTCTGTTCCGCGCGAATGGACGACAGGGTGCGCCCGCGCGTGTCCTGCAAGGTCACTGTCGGATAGCCGGTCAGGCTGCAGGCCTGGGTTCCGATATTCTGAAGACTGAAGTTGCTGACCCGATTTCCCGCGCCTGCATCGCCGTCACCTGCCGCCAGCGTCAGTTGCGGCCCCTTGCAGGGCAGCGCAGCCGGCAAGACCCCGCCGGTCGCCTCGGCCGGCGTCTGACTGGGCGTCGGCAGCGGTCCGGGCGTCATTTCAGCGCCGGGGATCGGCCGCGAGCAGCGCTCCAGCACCGCGACACCGTTCGTGCCGTCCGGACCCAGTCGGCTCAGCGTGCCGCTCTCTTGCCCATCGCGCGTCGCCGTCCACCATTCCACCCCGCCGCCGACATAGCGCGCGCCGCTGGCGGCCTGCACTGAAAGCAAGGCGTAGGTCTGGTTCTGATGGGTCAGCTTGGCGTTGTCGCTGTCGACATACTGGACCTGAAGCGTCGCGCCGCTTTCGCAGGCGTAGCCGACCGAGGGCGCATTGGATGCAGGGGCAGCCGCTGGCTCGACCGGCGCGGCGGGCTGTTCGGGCTCGGTGCGAGAGCAGGCTGCAGCGCCGGTCAGGGCGGCGATGGCGACGAATGCGGTCAGGCGGTGCGACATCATGTCATGTCCTCTGGTTTCGCCTTCAACGGCCCAACCTGACCAAAGGCTCCGCTTAGTGCCCTGCTTTTGGCGTCTCCATCAGCTCGATCAGCACGCCGCCCATGTCACGCGGATGCAGGAAGACGACCGGCGTCCCATGCGCCCCGATGCGCGGCTCGCCTGTGCCCAGGATCGTCATCCCCTTGGCGCGCATCTCGGCGACGGCGGCCTGGATGTCGGCGACCTCGAAACAGACGTGGTGCTGGCCGCCCTTGGGATTCTTGGCCAGGAAGCCGACGATGGGGCTGGTCTCGTCATAGGGTTCGATCAGCTCGATTTGGGCCGTCGGCGTATCGACGAAACAGACCTTCACCCCCTGCGCCGGCAGGTCGAACGGCTCGCCGATCTTCGTCGCGCCCAGGATATCGCGATACAGTTTGATCGAGTCGGCGATGGACGGCGTGGCGACGCCGACGTGGTTCAGGGCGCCGATCATGACTTGTCCTTGTCGGGGGTCGGCTGGGCGTAACCCAGACGCTGGTTCAGCTTCTCGATCAGGTCGACCGCCGTATCGGCGATGGCCGAACCGGGCGGATAGACGGCGGCTGCGCCCATATCGAGAAGAGGCTGAACGTCGGACGGCGGGATCACCCCGCCGACCACGATCATGATGTCGGGCCGGCCCAGTTTCTCCAACTCGGCTTTCAACTCGGGCACCAGCGTCAGATGCCCGGCCGCGAGCGATGATGCGCCGACCGCGTGAACGCCCTTCTCGACCGCTTCCTGGGCCGCCTCGGACGGGGTCTGGAACAGGCTGCCGGCCGTGACGTCGAAGCCCAGATCGCCGTATCCGGTCGCGACGACCTTTTGGCCCCGGTCGTGTCCGTCCTGTCCCAGTTTGGCGATCAGGATGCGCGGCGGTCCGCCGTCGTTCTCGACGAAGGTCGCCACCATCTCGCGGGCGCGAGCAAAGCGGGCGTCGGTCCCCGCCTCCTTGGCGTATACGCCCGAAACGGTCTGGACCGTGGCCACGTGGCGGCCGAAGGCGGCCTCCAGCGCGTCGGAGATTTCACCCACCGTCGCCTTGGCGCGGGCGGCCTGAACCGCCAGTTCCAGCAGGTTGGCATTCCCGCGCGCGCCCTCGGTCAGGGCGTTCAGCGCCGCATCGGTCGCCGCCTGGTCCCGCTCGGCGCGCAGGCGCTTCAGCTTATCGATCTGGGCGGCCAGCACCGCCGCATTGTCGACCTTCAGCATCGGAATGTCGTCGATGACGGGGTTCAGATATTTGTTCACCCCCACCACCGTCTGCTGGCCGGTGTCGATCCGGGCCTGTGTCTTGGCGGCGGATTCCTCGATCCGCAGCTTGGGAATGCCCGCCTCGATGGCCTTGGCCATGCCGCCCAGGGCCTCGACCTCGGTCATGTGGGCGCGGGCGCGTTCGGCCAGTTCGTGCGTCAGCCGCTCGACATAGAAACTGCCGCCCCAGGGGTCGATGACCCGCGTCAGCCCCGTCTCCTGCTGCAGCAGGATCTGGGTGTTGCGCGCGATCCGGGCCGAAAAATCGGTTGGAAGCGCAAGGGCCTCGTCCAAAGCGTTGGTGTGCAGGCTCTGCGTCTGGCCGCCCGCCGCCGCCATGGCCTCGACCATGGTGCGCGGCACATTGTTGAACACGTCCTGCGCCGCCAGCGACCAGCCCGATGTCTGGCAGTGAGCGCGTAGGCTCAGCGACTTGGGATCGACCCCGCCTTCCTTGCGCACCGCCTCGGCCCACAGCAGGCGGCCCGCCCGCATCTTGGCCACCTCCATGAAATAGTTCATGCCGATGGCCCAGAAGAAGCTCAGGCGCGGCGCGAACCGGTCGATCGGCATCCCCGCCGCGACGCCCGCGCGCAGATACTCGATCCCGTCCGCCAGCGTATAGGCCAGCTCGATATCCGCCGAGGCCCCCGCCTCCTGCATGTGATAGCCGCTGATCGAGATCGAGTTGAACTTCGGCGTCTCCTGCGCCGTCCAGGCGAAGATGTCGGCGATGATCCGCATCGAGGGCTCAGGCGGATAGATGTAGGTGTTGCGGACCATGAACTCCTTCAGAATGTCGTTCTGAATGGTCCCGGTCAGCTTGGCGTGCGGCACGCCCTGTTCTTCCGCCGCGACGACATAGAGGGCCAGGATCGGCAGCACCGCCCCGTTCATCGTCATCGACACCGACATCTGGTCCAGTGGAATGCCGTCGAACAGGGTCCGCATGTCATAGATGCTGTCGATGGCCACGCCCGCCATGCCGACGTCGCCCTTCACTCGCGGGTGGTCGCTGTCATAGCCCCGGTGCGTCGCCAGATCGAAGGCGATGCTCAGCCCCTTCTGACCGGCCGCCAGGTTGCGGCGATAAAAGGCGTTGGACTCCTCGGCGGTCGAGAAGCCGGCGTATTGCCGGATGGTCCAGGGATTGCCCGCATACATGGTCGGATAGGGCCCGCGCACAAACGGCGCGAACCCCGGCAGGCCGTGCGGGTGATACAGCGCGTCCGTGCTGTCGGGACCATAGGCGGTCTCGACCGTCAGCCCCTCAGGCGTCAGCCAAGGATCGCGCGTCGGCCCCCGCCCCGTCGCATCGAGGTTCAGGGCGATCTTGCTGAAGTCTGGAAAGCTCACTGAGCCGCCTCCTCGAAGGCCGCGGCGAACCGGATCGGAGCCAAGGGTTCGCACACCCGTTCGACCGCCACGGCCGCCTCATCGCCCGCCTCGACCGGCGCCGGCCGCACGTCCGCGTCCACATATTTGGTCACGCCGATGATCTGCGCCGCGCCGTTCGTCAGCGCGGCCTCGCGGATCTCGCGGGCGCGGGCGATGCGGGGCTGGATGATCGAGCCCGTCAGGGCCTCGACCAAACCACCCTCGGCCTCGATCATCTGGAACTCGGCCCAGCCGGCCTCGGCCAAGTCCCGCGTCCGGGCGTCCAGATACCAGGAGCCGGCGGCCGGATCGTCGACCCGACCCAGATTGGCCTCCTCCATCAGGACCAGCTGGGTGTTCCGCGCCTGACGCCTGGCAAAGGCGTCAGCCCGTCCCGAGGCGCGGGTGAAGCCATCCAGCACCACCACGTCCGCTCCGCCGACCGCACCGGCGAAGCCGGCCGCCGTCAGCCGCAGCAGATTGGGCCAGGGATCGCGCGCCGACAGCATCCGCCGCGACGAACGCGCTTCGATAACGGCCGGAACATCCACGTCGAACGCCTTCGCCAGGCTGGCCCAGATCAGCCGCATGGCCCGAACCTTGGCCAGGCTGTCGAAATATTCCGCATCGACCGACAGGCCAACGACGGTGCCGCGCAAAGCCGCCTCGACCGACATCCCGGCCTCGACCGCCGCCTTCGCATGGGCCACGACGCTGGACGCCGCAAAGGCCAGCTCCTGCGCCGCCGATCCGCCCGCCTCGTGCGCCACGCGCCCGCTGGCCAGGAAGAAGGTTGCGTCGGGATAGGCGCCCGCATGACGCGCCGCCGTATTGGCCGCCAGGCTCAGATGTTCTTCCACCGAACGCGGCGCGCCCCCCGCCTCGGCGAAGGCCGAGACCGGGTCCATATGAAATTGCAGCTGGGCGCGCGGCGAGCCCTTGGCGACGACCGCCAGCGCATTGGCCGCATCCGGCCCGTCGATCCCGGCGTCCAGCGCGACGGGCGCCAGTTCCAGCGCCACGCCTTCCAGCGCCCGGCTGAGCGGGGCGGAATCCGCCAGCACCCGCCCCTTCAGCACCACCGACGCCGCGCCGTTCTCCAGATCGGTCAGGACGGCGGCGTTGACCGCCTCGGCATCGTCGCCCTCCACCAGCGTCCGCAGATCCCAGGCCCGGCCTTCGGAGTCGGACGGACGCGGGGCGAAGATCGGCTGCACGCCCGTCGCGCCTGCGTACAGCGGCCGTATCACCAGTTGATCGGCGTCGAGATGCATCAGCGACTCGATCGGCCGATCCTTCAGCGCCTTCTGGGCCGCCTCGCGCCATTCCAGCGGCGTAGGCGCGGGAAAGCCCGTCATCAACCGAACTCCACCAGCACGTCGTCCGCCGCCACCGGATCGCCGTCCTTGGCGCCGACGGCCTTCACCACCCCGTCGCGCTCGGCCTTCAGGATGTTCTGCATCTTCATGGCCTCGATGATGGCCACCGTCTCGCCGGTCTTGACCTCCTGGCCCACGACCACCGGGATCGAGACCACCAGCCCCGGCATCGGCGACAGCACCATCTTGGAGGTGTCCGCCGCGACCTTTTCCGGCAGGCGCGCATACAGTTCGGCGACGTGGGGCCGCAGCACCCGCACCCGCGCCTTGGCCGCGCGGTGGCGGATGTCGAAGCCGTCGGCGATGCGCTTGACCTCAGCGGTGAAGGCCTCGCCGTCCAGCTCGGCCTTGAACTGGGCCAGGCCCGGTCGCCAGTCGATGTCCGACAGGCGGATGTCGCCGCCGCCCGTCAGGGTCAGGATCATCTCCTCGTCCTCGTCATAGGACAGGCCGACGCCATGCGGGGTCTTGTCGATCATCACGATCCAGTCGGTGCGCTCCGACGGGTCGCCGTCCTGCTCGGCGATCACCTCGTGCATCGCCAGGGCCGAGGCGATCAGGACGCGCTCCTGGTCCTGCGTCGGGCGCAGGCCGTTAAAGCCGTCCGGAAACTCATCCTTGATATAGCTGGTCGACAGATTGCCCGACTTGAACCGGTCCTGGTCCATCACCGCCGCCAGGAAGGGCACATTGTGGCCCAGGCCCGACAGGTGGGTGTCCTCCAGCGCGCGGGCCATGCCCTCGACCGCCGCCTCACGCGTCTCGCCCCAGGCGCACAGTTTTGCGATCATGGGATCGTAGAACATGCTGATCTCGTCGCCCTCGCGGACGCCCGAATCGTTTCTGACCGTATAGTCCCCCTGATCGCCTTCTTCGGGTTGCTCGTAGCGAACCAGCCGCCCGATGGACGGCAGGAAGCCGCGATACGGATCCTCGGCGTAGATGCGGCTCTCGATGGCCCAGCCGTCGATCTTCAGGTCCTTCTGCTCGAAGGCCAGCGTCTCGCCCCAGGCCGAACGGATCATCTGTTCGACCAGATCGACGCCCGTAATCAACTCCGTCACCGGATGCTCGACCTGCAGCCGGGTGTTCATCTCCAGAAAGTAGAAGCTCTTGTCCTGACCGGCGACGAACTCGACCGTGCCGGCCGAGTCATAGTTCACCGCCTGGGCCAGGGCCACGGCCTGCGCCCCCATGGCCGCTCGGGTGGCCTCGTCCAGCAAGGGGCTGGGCGCCTCCTCGATGACCTTCTGGTTGCGGCGCTGGATCGAACATTCCCGCTCGAACAGATGGACCACATGTCCGTGCTTGTCGCCCAGCACCTGAATCTCGATGTGGCGCGGATCGATGATGAACTTCTCCAGGAAGACCCGGTCGTCGCCGAACGCGTTCAGCGCCTCGGCCTTCACCGCCGCGAACCCCTCGGCCATGTCGGCGTCCGAATGGGCCACGCGAATGCCCTTGCCGCCGCCGCCGGCTGAGGCCTTGATCATGATCGGATAGCCGATCTCGTTGGCGATCCTGACCGCCTCGTCCGGCGTCTCGATCAGGCCCATATGGCCCGGCACGGTCGAAACCCCCGCCTCGGCCGCCAGCTTCTTGGAACTGATCTTGTCGCCCATGGCCTCGATGGCCTCGGGGTTTGGGCCGATGAAGGCGATCCCCTCGTCCCGCAGCCGCCGCGCGAACCCGGCGTTCTCGCTCAGGAAGCCAAAGCCCGGATGCACGGCCTGCGCGCCCGTCTGGCGCACCGCCTCGACGATCTTGTCCGCCAGCAGATACGACTGCGCCGCCGGCGCCGGCCCGATCAGCACCGCCTCGTCGGCCATCTCGACCGCCAGCGACCCGGCGTCGGCCTCCGAATAGACCTGCACGGTCTTGATGCCCATCTTGCGGCAGGTCTTGATGATCCGAACCGCGATCTCGCCCCGGTTGGCGATGAGAATTTTGGAGAACATTTTTGATTTCACCTCTCAGCCAAGCAGGCCTTCACGCTCTAGAACTTGTCTGATCTCTTCAAACTTGGCCTGGATGTTCCCCTTCGGAAACCGAATCTGCCCAAGCCCTTGAACGTTCGAGAACTCCTCACACCCTTCTTCAAGAACAATGATCGCTCGCGAGAACCCCAATCGCCCTTGGAACAGCCCAGCTTCATGAATCACATTCTGGCGGGCATGCATGGCACCGTCTGCCTGCTCATCCTCAGCAGTAAGCACTATGAAAGCGATCGCGGCCGAATCGAGCATTTCCGATAGCCGCGCAATGTTTGTGAACCCTGCAACGGGAACTCTGTTGAACTCGTCGTATGGAAGACGAAGCCTCTCCCCCAAGAAATCTTTCAAGTCACGCCAGACCGAAGACCGGCCATGCCCAATGAATACATTGGTGCCCACCAAAGATGCCTTCTGGTTCGTTTTTCTTAACCTAACTAAATGAGATCCGGCCTGCTTCATCAAGACCGACAATTCTTCTGCCTGCTTCAAGGGCTGAGCTAAGCTTGCAACTCTCGCCATGACAACTTGGTGTGGCGCTATTTTGATGCCTTCAGATACAGCCGCGCTGTCTCGTGTCAAAATTTGACGGTCGGACACCATCATTCTTTGAAATTCTATAGCAGACCTTGCCCTTATGCGCCCGATTTTCTCCTGAATGCTGGTTAGATAGGTGTCAGCACCGTTAGACATCTCGACCGACAAAATTGACAGTGCATCACTCTTTGCGGATTGAACATCCTTAGCCAGCTGAGATAATGCATCTTCTATTTCCGACAGATTAGGGTTGCCTGCGCGCATTTCGATTGCCGAGACGACCTCAGGTCCCGAATACTCCATCCAATCGCCACGCATCGTATTGCTGAAAGTATCGTTCAGCCCCCACTCGGCATCAAATCGAGCGCCGGATGGCGGCACTACAAGACCCTCATAGTAGACACGAGAATGATAGCCGAGCGACGAACCGCTCCAAGAACGCTGCACTAGCTCCGCTTCGTCACCTAGCCGCGCTAGTGGGCCATCACTGGTAACAAGCGCGTCAAAACGTTCGCGACTTTTATCTAGCTTAGAAGCCGCAGCCAGAAGCTGATCACCTTGTGAATCACTCATAGCGGAATATTGTCGTGCTTCTTCCAGGGATTGTCCTGGACCTTGTTCTTCAGCGTCCGCAGCGCCTTCACCAGCCGCCGCCGTGTGCCGTGCGGCATGATGACGTCGTCGATATAGCCCAGGCCGGCCGCCACGAAGGGGTTGGCGAACCGGTCCTTGTACTCGGCCTCCCGCGCGGCCAGGGCCTCGGGATCGCCGGCCTCCTTGCGGAAGATGATCTCGACCGCGCCCTTGGCGCCCATGACCGCGATCTCCGCGGTGGGCCAGGCGTAGTTGACGTCGCCGCGCAGATGTTTGGAGCTCATCACGTCATAGGCGCCGCCATAGGCCTTGCGCGTGATCAGGGTCAGTTTCGGCACCGTCGCCTCGGCATAGGCGAACAGCAGCTTGGCCCCGTGTTTGATCAGGGCCCCATATTCCTGCTTGGTCCCCGGCATGAAGCCCGGCACGTCCACCAGCGTCACCAGCGGAATGTCGAAGGCGTCGCAGAAGCGCACGAACCGCGCGGCCTTGCGGCTTGAATCGATGTCCAGCACGCCCGCCAGCACCTGGGGCTGATTGGCGACGATCCCGACCGTCTGGCCGTCCAGCCGCCCGAAGCCGCAGATGATGTTCTTGGCGAAGTCGGCCCCGATCTCGAAGAAGTCGGCCTCGTCGACCACCTTCAGGATCAGCTCCTTCATGTCATAGGGCTGGTTCGGATTGGCCGGGATCAGGGTGTCCAGGCTCGGCTCGTCCCGCTCGGGCTCGTCATAGCTTTCGCGCACCGGCGGCTTTTCGCGGTTCGACAAGGGCAGGAAGCCGATCAGGCGGCGCACCTCCGACAAGGCTTCCAGGTCGTTCTCGAACGCCCCGTCCGCCACGCCCGACTTGCCGGCGTGGACGCGGGCGCCGCCCAGATCCTCGTGGCTGACCACCTCGTTGGTGACCGTCTTCACCACATCGGGGCCGGTCACGTACATGTAGGAGGTGTCCTTCACCATGAAGATGAAGTCGGTGATGGCCGGCGAATAGACGTCGCCGCCCGCGCAGGGCCCCATGATCACGCTGATCTGAGGGATGACCCCGCTGGCCAGGGTGTTCTGCAGGAAGATGTCGGCGTAGCCGGCCAGGCTCTCGACCCCCTCCTGGATCCGCGCCCCGCCTGCGTCGAACAGGCCGATGATCGGCGCGCCGGTGGTCAGGGCCATCTTCTGCAGCTTGACGATCTTGGCCGCATGGGCGCCCGAAAGGCTGCCGCCGAAGACGGTGAAGTCCTTGGAGAAGACATAGACCAGCCGTCCGCCGATGGTGCCGCGACCCGTCACCACCCCGTCGCCGGGGATGCGCTGGTCCTGCATGCCGAAGTCGTGGCTGCGGTGCTCGACGAACATGTCGGTCTCCTCGAAGGAGCCCTCGTCCAGCAGCACGTCGATGCGTTCGCGCGCCGTCAGCTTGCCCTTGGCGTGCTGGGCGGCGATACGCTTTTCCCCACCGCCCAGTTTGGCGGCGGCGCGGCGGCGCGCCAGTTCTTCAAGGATGGCTTGGCTCATGATGGATCTTCGCCTCTTGTTCGTTGAGAGAGGGGTGGCGCCTTCATCGCAAATAGGCAAACGCAACTTTGCAAAAAGTGTGGAACTGCGCGGGCTTGCAAAGGATGGCGATATGATCTGCAAAGTTGCGAATGGCTGAGAAGCTTTTCCTGGGCGCCAAACTGCGCAAGCTGCGCGAGGCGCGCGGCTGGACGCTGGAGGCCTGCGCCGAGCGGCTCGGCCTGTCGCCGTCCTATCTGTCGCAGATCGAGACCAACCAGCGCCCGGCGACCGCGCGCGTCCTGATCGCCCTGACGCGCGCTTTCCATGTGGACGCCAGCCTGTTCGACCTGGAGGGCGACGCCCGCCTGATCGCCGACTTGCGCGAGGCCACCACCGATATCGCAGGTCAGGCCGAGCCGCCCACGGCCGCAGAGCTGAAACAGGCCGTCGCCAACACCCCGCGTCTGGCCCGTCAGTTCCTAGCCCTGCACCAGACCTTCCGCCGCCTGGACGAACGGGTGAAGGCGCTGGACGACACCCTGGGCCGGGACGAACACGGCGCCAGCGTGGCCCTTTTGCCCTACGAAGAGGTGCGCGACTTCTTCCACTATCGTGACAACTACATCGACGCGCTGGACACCGCGGCCGAGGCGCTGGCGGCGACCCTGGTTCAGGACGGCCAGATTGAGCGGGCGCTGGAGGCCGCGCTGAGCCAGGCACACGGCGTCCGCGTCGCCTATGTCGCCGGTCAGGAGGCGCTGCGTCGCTACGATCCCGCCAGCCGCGTCCTGACGCTGGACGCCTGGCAGCCCGGCGCGACGCGGTCATTCCAGTTGGCGCACCAGCTGGCCCTGCTGTCCTTCCGCGACCTGATCGAGACTGAGTTGGACCAGGCCGCCTTCCGCACGGACGCCGCACGCGACGTGGCCCGGGTCGGTCTGGCCAACTATGCGGCGGGCGCGTTGCTCTTGCCCTATCGCGCCTTCCTGGAAGCCGCGCGCGAGGAGAAGCACGACATCGACCGTCTGCGTACCCGGTTCCAGGTCAGCTTCGAACAGGTCTGCCACCGGCTTTCGACCCTGCAACGGCCCGGCTGGCGCGGCGTGCCCTTCTATTTCGCTCGCGTGGACATGGCCGGCAACATCACCAAGCGCCACAGCGCCACCCGCTTCCAGTTCGCTCGCTTCGGCGGCGCCTGCCCGCTGTGGAACGTCCACGAAGCCTTCGCGGCGCCCGACCGGATCGGGGTGCAGCTGGCCGAGATGCCCGACGGATCGCGCTACATCTCCATCGCCCGCAGCGTGTCCAAGCCCAGCGGCTCCTACCTGGCCAACGACCGGCGCTACGCCCTGTCCTTGGGATGCGAGGTCGAACATGCAGGCGCCCTGGTCTATGCCGCCGGCCTCGATCTGAACGGCCCCGCCGCCCGGATCGGCGTCAGCTGCCGCATCTGCGAGCGCACCGACTGCACCCAGCGCGCCTTCCCACCCCTGGACCGGACCCTGCACGTCCCCGAGAACGAGCGTGGCGTGGTGCCCTATGTGCTGGATGGCCCGCGCCCGGACCGCTATTGATCGGGGCATGACCTCACACGCACCCATCGGCGTCGCCGTCGTCGGCTACGGCCTGGCGGGCCAGACCTTCCACGCCCCCCTGATCGCCGCGACCCCCGGCCTGCGCCTGGCCGCCGTCGTCTCGTCCCGGCCCGAAGCGGTCCACGCCGACCTGCCCGAGGTCGAGGTCCTGCCCGATCTGGACGCCGCCCTCGCCCGCGACGACATCGGCCTGATCGTCGTCGCCACCCCCGACGCCTTGCACGCCGAACAGTCGATCGCCGCGCTGAGGGCCGGCAAGTCGGTGGTGGTGGACAAGCCCTTCGCCGCCACCCTGGCCGACGCGCAAAGCGTCGCCGCCGTCGCGGCTTCATCGCCCGGCGTGTTCAGCGTCTTCCAGAACCGCCGATGGGACGCCGATTTCCTGACCCTGCGCCGCCTCATCGCAGAGGGCGAACTGGGCGAGATCGCCGTGTTCGAGAGCCACTACGACCGCTTTCGCCCGACCGTCACCGACCGCTGGAAGGACCAGCGCGACGGCGGCGTCTGGGCCGACCTGGGCCCACACCTGATCGACCAGGCCGTGCAGTTGTTCGGCCCGCCGCTGGCCATCTATGCCGACCTTCAGGCCCAGCGTGTCGGCGCCACGGCCATCGACTACGCACACGTTCTGCTGCGGTATGACCGGCTGCGGGTTATCCTGAACATGAGCCACCTCGCCGCTGAATCCAGCCTGCGCTACGTCGTCCACGGCACGGGCGGCAGCTTCATCAAACGCGGCCTCGACGCCCAGGAGAGCCAGTCCAAGGCCGGCCTGCGTCCCGGCGACGCCGAATGGGGCCTTGATCCTTTGCCCGGCATGCTGACGAAACAGACCGACGGCGAAACGGTCCGCACCACGCCGACGCCCGCACGCGGCGATTATCTCGCCTTCTACGCCGCCATGCGCGACGCGATCCTCGGCAAGGGACCGCCGCCCGTCCCCGCCGATCAGGCCTTGACCGTCATGCGCATCCTCGACGCCGGTCTGCGCAGCGCGGCGGAGCGTCGCGAGATCGCGCTCTAGCTCTTCTTGCGGCCCTTCGACGTCGCTGCTGGAGCGTGGGCCAGGCGCAGCAGATTGGCCGCGCCCGGCGCCCCGAACGGCGTGCCGGCCAGGATCAGGATGCGCTGGCCCGGCTCGGCCAGACCATATTTGACCGCGCTGTTGACGGCGTCGTCCGTCACGGCCTCCAGCGAGTCCGGCTGCTCGCCCAGACGCGGCTCAAGTCCCCAGACCAGGGCCAGCCGCCGCGCGGTGTTGGGATTGGGCGTCAGCACGAGGATCGGCTTCAGCGGCCGCTCGCGCGCCATCCGCCGCGCCGTGCCGCCCAGGGTCGTGAACACCACCAGACAGCCGGTCGAGGGCGCATTCGCCGCCATCCGCGCCGCCCCGACCAGGGCGTCCACATCGTGCTCGTCCATGCCGGCGTGTTCGGCGCCCATCAGGCTGGGCCACATCGGATCGCGTTCGACGCGCTCGATGATCCGGCTCATGATGCCCACGGATTCCAGCGGATAGTCGCCCGAAGCCGTCTCGGCCGACAGCATCAGGGCGTCCGCGCCCTCATAGACCGCATTGGCCACATCGGTCGCCTCGGCGCGGGTCGGGGCCGGGGCGCTGGTCATAGATTCCAGCATCTGGGTGGCGACGATCACAGGCACGCCGCGATTGCGGGCCGCGCGCACGATCTGCTTTTGCGCCACCGGCACATCTTCGGGATCCAGCTCGACGCCCAGATCGCCGCGCGCCACCATCACCCCGTCGCAATAGTCCAGGATGGCTTCCAGATCGGCCAGGGCCGCCGGCTTCTCGATCTTGGCGAGGCAGGCCGCCTGACCATTCACGATCCGCTTCAGCTCGGCCATGTCCTCGGGCTTCTGCACGAAGCTGAGCGCCACCCAGTCCACGCCCATCCGCAGGGCGAAGGCCAGATCTTCACGGTCCTTGGGCGTCAGGGCCGAGACCGGGATCACCGCCTCTGGCACCGCCACGCCCTTGCGGTCCGAAAGCTTCGAGCCGCTCTCGACCGTCACATCCGCCCACTCATCGGTCCGCTCGCCCACACGCAGCCGCACCCGGCCGTCGTCCAGCAGCAGCAGCATGCCCTTGCGCAGCGCCTTGAAGATTTCGGGATGCGGCATCTGCACCCGCGTCTCGTCGCCGGGCGTCGGGTCCAGATCGAAACGCATGGTGTGGCCCGGCTTGACCGAGATCTCGACGTCCTTGAAACGGCCCAAACGCAGCTTCGGCCCTTGAAGGTCGGCCAACACGCCCAGCGGACGCTGCAACGCCATTTCGGCGCCGCGCACCGCCTTCAACGCGGCGGCGTGATCCTCATGCGACCCGTGGCTGAAGTTCAGGCGGAAGACGTCCACCCCCGCCTGGGCCAGCGCCTTGACGGTGCTGGGCGCACGGCTGGCGGGTCCCAGGGTGGCGACGATGCGCGCGCGACGGGCTCGGTTCATGACGTTTCCTGTTGGCTCTCTCGGACGGCAAAACAGGGCCGCCTGGGCGATTTCGCCCTCTTCTGCCAACGAAACCCGCGCTGCGTAAGGCCGCCTTCCCCTCAGGAAACATGAGTTGACGGCCGGAAACAGGAGTTTATCTGGCCGCCGCCCCGCAGGCCGCCGCGGCAAACCCGTTCAGATCGATGCATCGGCCCTCCACCTGCGGCGCGGCGACGCCGATCACATGGGCGAGGGTCGGGGCGATATCGACGGTCCGGATCGGCAGGAACCGCTCCTCGGCCTTTGCGCCCGGCCACCAGAAGATGATCGGCACGCGTCGGTCATATTCCCACGGCGTGCCGTGTCCGGCCAGGGTCGAGCCGACGCGGGCGCCCGAGGTGGTGTTCTGGGTCCAGGCGAACTGGATGTCGGGCGATCGCTCGGCGACGGTCGACAACCGCATCCGCTCGCGCACCGTCATCATCTCGGGCTGACGGCTGTCCGGCAGAGGCTCGGCCAGCAGCCGGTCGCGCGTCTCGGCGAAAGCCACGTCCGGCAGGGCGCGCAGCATCTCGACCGCCGCCTCCGCCACCTGTGTCCGCAACGGATCGGGCAGCGACTTATGATCCGCATCGGCGACCATCCAGCCGCTTCCGCCGGACTGCAGCGGATCGGCGTCCAGATTGAAGCGCGCCTTCAACGCGGCGTTGACGCCCTTGATCGCATCGGTGTCGGCGCGGTGCGCCTGCGGATAGCCATTCTCGTGCAGCCGCTCAACGAAGTCCGAACCGCCGTGATCGGCCGTCAAGACCACCAGCGCGCCGCCCGGAACCTGGGCCAGCTTGTCCAGGAAGGCGCCCAGCGCCGCATCCAGCCGGTGCATCTGCTCGCACATCTCCGGCCCCTGGGTGCCGTACATATGGCCGATCCGATCGGTGGCCGACAGGCTGACGCCCAGCATGTCGGTCGCCGCCCCCTGCCCCAGCTTCTGGCTGTCCAGCAGATATTCCGCCGCCTTCAGCGTCTGCTCGTCCAGCAGAGGCGACGTATCGAACTTCAGCCCCGCAGGCGGCAGCACCGAATGGAATGTCTGGCCGCGAATAGTCCAGTCGCCCGCCAGCGCCCGGCAGTCCGCGTTCTGATAGTCCCAAGCCACCGGCGTCGCCGCCGTCCAGGCGTTGAAGTCGCGGTTGAACGCCGCGACCGCCGCCAGCTTCGCCTCGGCCGTCTGACCTGGCTCGACATAGGTCGTCAGTCCAAACCCGTCGGTGAACCAGAAGGCCTGCCCCTGATGACCGGCCAGATTGATCGCCCCGCGATCCTTGCCCGACACCGCCATGACCTTGCTGGCCGGACTGACGGCCTTAAGCCAGTCGCCCAGCGTCGTCGCGCGCAGCTGATCCGGTCCCACCGGCCCGTTGTCGGTGTCGTCTCGCCCGTGCGCCAGATGGTTCTGCGGCGCGGCCAGGCAATAGACCTCCTCGCCGGTCTTGCCGTCGATCCAGTCGTTGGCGGGAATGCCGGTCTCGGCCGGGTGCATACCGGTCAGAACGGTGGAGTGGCCAGGGCAGGTCTCGGTCAGACCGTGGGTCTGATAGCCGTTGATCGACACCAGTCCCTGGTCGGCCAACCGGCGCAGGCCGCCGCTGTAGCGGCTGCGATACTGGTTGAAGAGGTTGGCGCTGAACTGATCCACCACGATGGTCACGATCAGTTTTGGCGGCGTCAGGGCCGCAGCCGACGCCTGAGGCGCGGCGGTCTGAACCGTCGGCTGGGCGACCGGCGCGCCCGCACAGGCGGCGCCCGCGATCGACAAGGCGGCCAGACACGCGGCGGCGACGTGACGCGACAGGGACATGAACAACTCCAACAACAGCCGTGCGGCCTCTAGCTGTTGCGGATGGCGCCCGCGTGACAGCCCGGCTCGCTCCTAGTGCGATTCCTTGGACCGCAGGCGCGCGACCTGATGCAGGACCAGCACCACCACCCCGCCGACGATCAGCCCGATCACGGCCGAGGCCACCGCCGTCGTCAGCCAGCTCATCACGCCGGCCAACGGCCCGAACAGTTCGCCGACGGCATGCGACAGATGCTCGACGGGCACGGCCGGCCAGTGCAGCCCCAGCGTATGGGAACCATGCAGCAGAATGCCGCCGCCGACCCACAGCATGGCCGCCGTGCCGATCGCCGACAGGGCGCTCATCACCATCGGCATGCCCTTGACCAGACCCCGCCCCAAAGCGCGCACCCCGCCATTGGGCCGCTGAGCCAGATGCAGGCCGATGTCGTCCATCTTCACGATCAATCCGACCGCGCCATAGACGACGACGGTCATGGCGATGCCGACCACAGCCAGCACAGCGGCCTGGGTCAGGATCGGCTGCGCCGCGACATCGGCCAGGGCGATGGCCATGATCTCGGCAGACAGGATCAAATCGGTGCGCACCGCGCCCGACACCGTCGTCTTCTCCAGCGCCGCTGTATCGCGCGCGACCGGCGCGGCATCCTCATGCCCGCCATGCCCCATCGCCTCCAGCAACTTTTCCGCGCCCTCGAAACACAGATAGGTCCCGCCGCACATCAGTATCGGGGTGATGGCCCAAGGCGCGAAGGCGCTGAGCACCAGGGCCACCGGCAGGATGAAGATCAACTTGTTGCGAAACGATCCCAGCGCGATCTTGCTGATGATCGGCAGCTCGCGGCTGGGCGACAGGCCCATGACATAGCGCGGCGTCACCGCCGCGTCGTCCACCACCACGCCGGCGGCCTTGGTCGAGGCCTTGCCGGCTGCCGCGCCCACGTCATCCAGCGACGCGGCCGCCAGCTTTGCGATGCCGGCGACGTCGTCCAGCAGCGCGATCAGTCCAGACGGCATAGTCAGTCTTCCCGGCTGGGCGGCACATTGACGCCCTGCGATTTCAGATAGGATTTGATGTTGCGCGCGGCCTGGCGGATGCGCTGTTCGTTCTCGACCATGGCGATGCGCACGAAGCCCTCGCCGTTCTCGCCATAGCCCACACCCGCCGCCACCGCGACCTTTGCGTGGGTCAGCAACTGCTTGGAAAACTCCAGACTGCCCAAATGCTTCAGCGCCGGCGGCAAGGGCGCCCAGGCGAACATGGAAGCGGCCGGCTTGGGAATGTCCCAGCCCGCGCGGCCGAAACTCTCGACCAGCACATCGCGCCGGCGGTGATAGAGTTTGCGGTTCTGCTCGACGATGTCCTGCGGCCCGTTCAGCGCGGCGCACGCCGCCGCCTGGATCGGCGTGAAGGCGCCATAGTCGAGGTAGGATTTCACCCGCGTCATCGCCGCGATCAGCGTCTTGTTGCCGACCGCAAACCCCATGCGCCAGCCCGCCATGCTGTAGGTCTTGGACAGGGAGGTGAACTCGATCGCCACGTCCTTGGCCCCCGGCACCTGCAGGATCGAGACCGTCGGCTTGCCGTCGTAATAGAGCTCCGAATAGGCCAGATCGCTGATGATCCACAGGTCGTTCGCCTTGGCGAAGTCCACGACGCGTTCGTAGAAGGCCAGATCGACCGTCTCCGCCGTCGGGTTCGACGGATAGTTCATGACCAGGATCTTGGGCCGCGGCACGGTGAAGGCCATGGCCCGCTCCAGCGCCTCGAAATATTTCTCGTCCGGCGTGGTCGGCACGCTGCGGATCGCCGCCCCGGCGATGATGAAGCCGAAGGTGTGGATCGGATACGACGGATTGGGTGCCAGGATCACGTCGCCCGGCTCGGTGATGGCGGTGGCCAGGCTGGCCAACCCCTCCTTGGAGCCCATGGTGACGATCACCTCGGTCTCGGGATCCACATCGACGCCGAAGCGGCGGCCGTAATAGTTGGCCTGCGCGCGGCGCAGGCCGGGGATGCCGCGTGACGCCGAATAGCCGTGGGCGTCGGGCTTCCTGGCCACCTCGATCAGCTTGTCGATCACATGCTGCGGCGGCGGCAGGTCGGGATTGCCCATCCCCAGGTCGATCACGTCCTCGCCCGCCGCACGGGCGGCCGCGCGCATCGCATTGGTCTCGGCGATGACATAGGGCGGCAACCGCTTCATGCGGTAGAATTCTTCGGACATGACAGGCTCGTCGTTGGGATCTGCGGCCGTGGATCGACCGCCCTTAGCGCTTAGCGCGCCAGCGGCCTCGCGCAACAGCGTTGAAGGTCATTTTCACCCGTCAGGCGGACGAAATCTGTGCGTCGCGCAAAAACCTGGTCGAAAAGGCTGCCGTTCAGCGTCCTCAATAGCTCAACCGTAAACCGATGCTGAGCGTTCGCGGCGGGCCGTATCCGGCGACGCCCGTGCCCGTTTCCGAGACCTCGACATCCTCGTCGAACAGATTGTCCGCCGCCATCCAAAGAGTCGCGTTCCGCGTGAAGGCCCACTCCCCTCGCGCATCCAGCGTCACGGCGGCGTCCAGCACCCGGTTGTTCAGGTCGTCGTCGAACCGGCTCGATTCATAACGTGCCGCCAGCGCCAGGGTCAGTCGATCGGTCGCGCGCCAATCCAGCCCGGCCGTCGCGCTCCATTCCGGCGCCTGTGCGGGACGCAAGCCGGTCAGCTGCGCGGCGGACGATCCGCCGTCGATCTCGGCGTCGGTCCAGGACGCAGCGGCGTTCAGCGAAACGGCTGACGATAAGTCCAGCGCCCCCGTCAGTTCCACGCCCCAGGCGTCGATGGTCCCGGCGTTCTGGCGCTGGCGCAGCACGCCGCCTGCCGGCACGAACCCGGCGCGCGGGAAGGTCGCCGGCCCGGACCCGAGAGTCACATTGACGATGGCGTCCTCGATCTGGTTCCAAAACACAGATGCGCCCCAACGCACGCCCTCGCGCTCGAAGGCCAATCCCGTCTCCACGCCCTTCAGCGTTTCCGGCGTCAGGGCGGCGTTGGCCTCGGTGATGTCGTTGCCGACGCGGAACGGCCGATGCAGTTCGTTCAACGTGGCGGGCCTGAACCCGGAATAGGCCGCCGCCCGCGCCGCGTAGCCGCCGCCCAGATCACGCCGCACGGCCAGGCGCGCGCTGACCACCTCGCCCGACCGATCCGGGTCGCTCTCATTCAGCAGGACGGCGCCGGTCGCCAGCATGTTCTCCTGACGAAATCCGCCCGTATTCTCCCACCGATCCACCCGAACTCCGCCAGCCACCAGCCATTCGGCTGCGGTCCAGGACGCATCGACGTAGGCCCCGGCCACCGCCGTCTCCCCGCCTGCACGCCGAATGCGGGTGAAGCCCGCGCCGGTTGGATTGCTGAAAAGTTCGTTGGTCTCGCCGTCGTTGAAGCGCGCATCGGCGCCCAGTTCCCACTCCAGCCGTCCGCCCGCGAAATCCGCGATGCGACGGCGCAGCGCCGCGTTCAGTCCCCATCCCGTCGCGGGCGTCTTGAACTGGTTGTTGGCGGGCGTCGTGGTCGATCGATCGGCCGACACCGAGGCCGAACTGTTGGCCAGATTGGTGTCGATCCGCCACGTCTGCAGCCGCCAGCCATAGCCGTCGGCCGACGGCGCCTGCGCCGCCGTGGCGCTCAGGCTGTGCCCGCTGGCGTTGGCGCGCGTTCCGGCCAGACCCGATCCGCGATCGTCTTCCCAGGTCGCCGCCCGCACCGACAGCTTCGCCTGTCCCAAGGCCGTATCGACCCGCAGCGCTGCACTTCGGCTGTCGAGATCCAGCGGCGTATCCGCGGCGCCTGCCGCCGGCCCGCGCACCGGCACATAGCCGTCGCTGACTTCGCGCAACCCGCTCAACGTCACCGCCAAAGGTCCTAGCCGCGTGGAGGCGGACCCCGCAGCCCGCAGTCCGCCGCGCTCGAACGCGGACACATCCAGCGCGCCGCCTTTCCCGCGCTCACGCAGGGTGATCGTACCCGTCAGCGCGCCCGCGCCATAGGGGCCCGAGCCTGCGCCCCGGATCACATCCAGACTCTCCAGCGATTCCGGCGTCGCCTGGGACCAGATGACCCAGCCCCCGAACGGATCGTTCAGCGGCACGCCGTCCAGCAGCACCAGCGTCCGTCCCGCCCCCGACGGCGCGATGGCCCTCAACGAAATCCCTTGCGTCGTCGGATTGGCCGCCGCGCTGCTGGTGCGTCGAAACAGCGACACCGCCGGCACGGACCGTAGCGCCTCATCCAGACGCGACGACCGGGACAGCACCGCCTCGTCGATCCGCACCACGGAAAACGCCGCGTCGGCCGCCGCCGGCGGCAGACGCGCGGCGGTGACGACGATCTCGGGCAAGGCGGTGGGCGTGACGGGGGGAGGAACGTCCTGGATCATGCGCCGTCCCTACGGCTTTGCCACCCGGGGGCAAAGCCTCACCGATAAAGAAGTATTGGGAAACGGCGGCGGAGCTTAGTCCGCATAGGCGCCCGGCATGAGTGATGTCCGCCGACACGGCGAGACCTGCGCCCAGAACTCGCCCCGCCCCCTCGATCTCGGAGGAAGCGTGACGCGCGAGCTGACGTCCCCCTCTTCCTCTGGCGCCGACGCTCATCCGGCTGGGCCGGCGGCTCTGCAGTATCAGTCGGACGTCGCGACCGTCGAGCCGCGAACGGCCAGTTGGAAGGGCAGCGTTGATGCTTGAGGCAGGTCGTCCTGCCCGGACTTGGCGCGGATCAGCAGGTCCGCCGCTGCGGACGCCATCGCTGCGATGGGTTGGACGACAGCGGTCAGCGGGGGGTTGCTGAAGCGCACGATCGGGGTGTCGTCGAAGCTGATGATGGCGAGATCGTGCGGGACGGCGAGGCCTCTGCGACCTGCGACGCGCAGGGCCGCCAGCGCCATCTGGTCGTTGGACGCAACGATGGCGGTCGGCGGATGGGCCAGGCGGCAGAAGGTCTCCATCGCCGCTTCACCCGATGCGAAGGTGAAGTCGCCGTGACCGACCAGATCGGCGTCGTCGGGCAGGCCACGCCCCGCCATCGCCGCACGATACCCCTGAAGCCGCGCGCCGCTCAGAACGTATTCGGGACTGCCGCTGATGAAACCGATCCGACGATGTCCCAGATCGAGAAGATGGTTCGTCGCCGTTTCGGCGGCGGCGTAGTCGTCCATCGCGATGCTGAAGCCTGCGCCCGTCGCCGTGGAGCCTATCCGCGCGAACGGCAGACCCAGATCCACCAGCAGCCCGGTGATCAGCGGATTGTCCGAGTGGGGCGGCGTCAGGATCACGCCGTCAGGGTGAAGCGCCGCAATCGCCGCCTTCACCTCGCGCTCGACATGGGCCGAATGGGTGTCGACCAGTTCGAAGATCATCCGATAGCCGGCCTCGGCGCATTTCAGCATACCGCCCAAGAGCATCTGATCGACCCAGTCGGTCCCCTCGCCCGACCGCCAGCCTTCTATGGTCCGATCACGGTCGTTCAGCGCCAGAAGCAGATAGGAGCGCGATCCGCCCATGCGCTGGGCCGCCAGACTGGGGACGTAGCCCAGCCTGGCCACGGCGGCGTTGACCCGTTCGCGCACCTCCGGCCGGACGTTGGGGCCATTGTTGATGACGCGCGACACCGTTTGCAACGACACGCCGGCCTCGGCCGCGACATGTTTGATCGTCACCTTGCGCGCAGCGGTTGACGCGGCCTGTTCCAGCTTCACCATAAAACCAAGGCTAGATGATCGTCCGGTCCGGCTCCAGCGTCTTAAGCGCTGACTTGCGGCGACGGGGCGGCGCAGTGTCGGTCGATGAACTGCTGATGCGTCGGCAGATCGGCGACAACCCGTCTCAGCAGTTCCGCCGCATGATCCAGCTGGCCCGGGACGTCATCGAAGGGAATACGGTTCGTCAGCGGATGGAAGGTGTGCGGTCGGACGCCCATCCCCTCCATCACCGACTGCCAGCTGACGGCCCGGAACAGTTCGTCGAGCCCCTCGGCCAGACGCCCGCCGCTTCGGAACAGCGCGATCTTGCGCTTCAGTTCGGGCGGAAGCTCCATCCTACGACAGGCGCGCCAGAAGGGCGTGTCGTCTCGTTCGGTCAGGCAATAGTGCAGGACGATGAAATCCCTGATCTCCTCGTAGTCGGCGATCATGCGTCGATTGTATTCGTCGGCCAGCACCGGATCGCAGTCGCGATCCGGCAGGAAGCGGAAGAAAAAGTCCAACCCGCGATAGATCAGATGGATGGCGGTCGATTCCAGCGGCTCGATGAAGCCTCCGGCCAGCCCCAGCGCCAGGACGTTCTTGTCCCAGAGGCGCTCTCGAACGCCGGTCTTGAAGGGCACCACCATCGGCTTCACGACGGGCGCGCCCTCGACCTGGGCCATCATGCTGGCCGTTGCCTCGTCATCGCTCAGATACTGGCTGCAGAAGACATAGCCGTTGCCGGTTCGGTGTTGCAGCGGGATACGCCAGCGCCAGCCGTAATCCTGCGCCTGGGCCAGGGTGTAGGGCGCAGGCGGGCCGACATTCTCGGTCTGGACGGCGATCGCCCGGTCGCACAGCAGCCAGTGGGACCAGTCGTGATAGCCGACCTTCAACGCCTTGCCGATCAGCAGACTGCGAAAGCCCGAGCAGTCGATGAAGAAGTCCGCCTCGACCGTCCGGCCGTCCTTGAGGACCAGGTGATCGACAAACCCATCATCGCGAACACGCACGTCCTCGACAATGCCCTCGACGCGGCTCACCCCGCGCGCTTCGGCGAAGGTGCGCAGGAAGCGCGCGACCCTTTTGGCGTCGACATGCAGGGCGTAGCTGGCGCCGCCGACGGGCGTGCGCGCCGCCTTGAACGGCAGGGTAAACCGTCCTTCGCGCGCCATCACCGCCGCCGGCGCGAAATCCTGGAGGCCGCCCGGATAGCCTTGCAATGCGGCCTTCAACCAGACCTGGTAAAAGTCAGCCAGATCGACCGGCGCGCCGATCGTGCCGAAAGGGTGAAAATAGCTCTGGCCCTTGGCCTTCCAGTCTCTGAATTCGATGCCCAGTTTGAAGCTGGCCTGCACCTCTCGCACGAAGACCTGTTCGTCCACGCCCAGTTTGGCCAGCAGTTGCAGGAAGGGCGGCACGGTGGACTCCCCCACCCCGATCGTGCCGATGTCGTCACTCTCCACCAGTTCGATCTGACCGAGCGCGCCCTTCAGATGTTCGGACAGCAGCGCGGCCGCCATCCATCCTGCGGTCCCGCCGCCGACGATACAAACCTTGCGTATCTTGCGGGACGGGTCAGCTTGCATTGGAAATCCCTTTCGGATCGCTCACGCCCCCGAAGCGGGCGAGGAAGGCGTCGTGACTGGTTGTGCGCTCGACCATATCGGCGACCGCATCGCGCATCCCCCACAGTCCCTGCCGCAGTTGCACGGGGTCGATCCCTTGAACGGCCGGGTCCACACGTTCCGGCATGAGCCCGAGCCCGTCATAGATGGCGAGCCAGCTGGCCGGGTGGAACATTTCCCAGCGATAGCGGACAAACGCCCCCCTCGCCTTCCAGAGATCGACCTTGCGCCTCAGGGTGTCGGGCACGGCCGTCTCGCGCCGCTCTCGCCAGAAGGCTTCGTCCCGGCCGTTCAGCCAATAGTGCAGAATGATGAAGTCGCGCGTGCGCTCCATCTCGCGCGCCGACTGATCGTTGAACTCCTCGAGCACGGCTGGGGCGAAATCGCGATCTGGAAACAGCGCCTTCAGCCGTTCGATGCCGTTCTCGATAAGGGCGATGCTGGTGCTTTCCAAAGGCTCCAGAAAGCCTGCGGCGAGACCCAGCGCCACGCAGTTCTTCACCCAGGCCTGGCGTCGCCTCCCCGGACGGAAATCGATGCGGCGCGGCGCCGACAAGGGTCGACCTTGAAGGTTGGCCATCAGCGCGGCTTGCGCCGCGTCGTCCGACATATGAGCGCTAGAAAAGACCAGGCCGTTGCCCGTTCGGTGCCGCAACGGAATGCGCCAGCGCCAACCGGCCTGATGCGCCGTCACCCGCGTGTAGGGGGCGACAGCGTCGCCAGGCGTATTTTCGGTCTGAACGGCGTAGGCGGCGTCGCAGGCCAGCCAGTCGCCCCAGTCCTCGTAGGGCGTTCCCAAGGCTTCGCCGATCAGCAGCCCCCGGAAACCCGAGCAATCCACGAAGAGATCGCCTTCGATCTCGCGCCCGTTATCCAGGACCAGCCTGTCGATGAAGCCGTCCTGCGCACGAAGCTTCACGGTGGCGATGCGCGCATCGATACGCGTTACGCCGGAGCCCTCCGCATAGCGGCGAAGACGTTGCGCAAACAGGGCGGCGTCGAAATGCAGGGCCCAGTCGAAGACCGACAGGCTGGAGGGCGGATTGGGCGACGGCTCCACGAACTTGTTCGCCAGCGCCAGCGACGCCCCGAGCGAATAGGCCGACAGGGGCGTGGCGTCTCCGGTTTCCGCCTGCCGCATCCAGTAGTGATGAAACCCGACGCCGTTCAGGTCCTGGCCGTAGAGACCGAAGGGATGGATGAAGTCCGAGCGAGGCCCGCCCCACCCCTCGAAGCGGATTCCCAGCTTGCAGGTGGCCTGGGTCGCCGACATCACGTCGGCGTCGGTGAGCCCCAGTTGGGCGTAGAAGCGTCGGATCGTCGGTATGGTCGCCTCGCCGACCCCGACCGTGCCGATCTCTGAAGACTCCACCACCGTGATGGCGATGTCTGTCGACGCCAGATGCCGGGCAAGCGCCGCCGCCGCCATCCAGCCCGCCGTGCCGCCGCCGACGATCACGACCTTTCGGATGGCGGCGCCCCGATCGGATGTCTGCGGCGGTTCGACGGAAGGAGTAGTCATTGTCTTCGTTCGGCCCTCGAACCGTAAACACGCTAGGCTAGACGAAAAGAGGCCGGCGACAACGCAAAGGTCGCCGCCGGCCAGAGGCTTCAGGAAAGTCTAGAACTTGGCGCGTACGCCCAGAGACCAACGCGGTTCGAACTCATTGCGGGAGTGGAACTGTTCCGCGCCCTTCTCGAACTCGAGGTAGTATTCCTCGATCTCGCCGAGGACATTGGATCCATTGGCGTAGAACACCAGATTTTCGTTGAACTGATAGGTGACGTTCAGGTCAACGTACTGGGACGTATCCTGATAAATCGGGATCTGGCCGAAGGTGCCCGACAGGCGAGGCGTACGGTAGTTGTAGGCCACGCGAGCCTGCAGCTTGTCGCCCTGATACCAGATCGCGGCGTTGACCTGCTGCTCAGAGTTATCCGGGAAGGGCAGGTCGTCACCGGACAGATTTTGCGCGTTCTGCGAACTGTCCGAGAAGGTGTAGCTGCCGTCGAAGCCGAAGTTATGGAACAGGCTGGCTTCATCGAGAAAATCGCTAAGCGCGATCTTGGCGCCGATTTCCAGACCCTGCAGCGAACCGCCCTCGCCCTGGACAGGACGGTTCACCGGAACGGTTCGACGGATGATGCCGTCGCCATCCGGGAACTGTCCGTCGTTGACCGTGGCTCGGGTCACGAAGCTTTCGATATCCAGCTTGAACAGGGCCAGGCTGAACATGGTGGCGCGGCCGGGATAGTATTCCAGGCTCAGATCATAGTTGTTCGACCGCCATGGGTTCAGCTCGGGGCTGCCGGCGAAGGTCGCTCCGGTCACGCGACGAATGCCGACAGGCGGAGCCGTTGGATCGGTCGGCGTAGGCCCAGACGAGTCGGCCGTCGAAATCGTGACGCCGCCGCCGTAGTTCCCCAGATCCAGCGGGATCATCGTCTTGTTGAACGCCGCATGCAGCTTCAGCTGATCGCTGAAATCGTAGACCATGTTCACCGACGGCAGATAGTCGGTGTAGGTGCGAGACGACAGGGTGTCGCCGACATCCAGATTTGTGTCGCCATAGTTGCGCGTCTCGCCGGTCTGGTTCTGACGCACCCGCAACTCGGTGCGGATGGCGCGCAGGCCCACATCGCCGTGCAGATTGCCGAAGCCGACAGTGGCGTTCAGATAGCCGCTGTCCTCATACAGATCGACGTCATAGCTGTTGCCCGGGATGATGACTTCATAGGCGCTGCCGAAAACGCGCTGCTGGAAGGCCACGACATCGTCGAAGTCCCGCGGATCGGCGACCCAGACGCCAGGCAGGCCGCGCGTGATCGATCCCCAGTCGTCCAGGAAATAGACGTTGTTGTTGGTGTTCAGCTTCGTCGGACGATTGACCGTATAGCCCTGGAAGATGGTCTGAGGGTTCGTGGCGCTGACCGGAAGCGCCGGGTTGAAGGATGGGTTGGCCACCTGCTCGCCGGCGGAGCATTGGTTCTGGTTCATGACGACGTCGATCGCCTTCCACTGAACCGAGCAGCCGTTGACGTCCGAGAACAGGTGGAAGTTGGTGATCGACACTTGGCGATCCGAGTGCCGCAGGCCGGCGTCGATCTTCTCGATGAAGCCCAGCGCCGGGCCGTTCTGGAACTCGTAGGCGCCGTCCATGCGCACGACGGTGAGTTCGGATTCGTTGCGCTGGTTGCCCTCGGACGAATAGGCCGCAACCGCGTAGCTATCCAGGTTGGACATATACTGCGTCAGCGGCACATTGCCCAAACCGCCCACGATCGGATTGTTGAAGTTGCTCCAGACCGTCTGGCCGCCGCCGACGTTCAGATGGATCTGCGGATCGTTGCCGATGCCCAGCGGGTTGGGGTTGATGTAGCGACCGCCGGCCGAACCGATGATGCCGTTCGAATACTGCGAGGTCGGATACTGGGCGGCGATGGCGGCGGAATAGAAGGGTCCGCGCGTCCGGTCGGCGGCATCGCGGAACAGGGTGAAGTTGCGATCCGGCGCATATTGCCAGTTCGACAGGTCGCCCTGCACCTGGCCGTTCATGCTCAGCAGCGACGCCTCGCCATGCAACGCGCGCGCCGAGAAGGTGAAGGGCCCGCCCCGATCGTACTTCAGCTCCAGGTTCAGATTGGTCGATTCATTGTTCTTGGTGCGGTTGACCGTAAACGAGTTCATCCACCAGACATCGAGATCGTATTCGGTGACGTCGAGCCAGGGATTGCCGTTGCTGCCGTTCACGCCGGTTTGGGTGAAGGCCGTCGGCGTGGTCCAGGTCAGGCCGTTCCAGCGATTGGAGATGTTCAGGCCCGCCGCCCGGTCGTGCTCCTCCAACTTGGTGTAGAAGACCTCGCCGGTCAGGTCGAAACCGTCGTCGATCTTCCAGGTGAAGGCGCCGTTCAGCCCGGTCCGCTTGCGTTCAACCTCCCGATGGAAGGTGTCGTAGCCGTGCGGCGCGATCCAGTTATTGTCCGAACCACCCCAATCGTTGTTGCCGAAGACGCCGCCCGACACCCCTGAATAGTTGTTGCCAAGGTTGGCTTCGGAATAGACGCCCGAGATCATCGCGCCGAAGCGATCGTTGCGCCAGTTGAGCAGTCCGTTGAACAGATAGTCGTCGTGGCGCGTGTCCTGGCCGGTCGAATACTCGGCCGCCTTGGCGATGGTCAGGCCTTCGCTGAAGTTGAACGGCCGCTGGGTGCGCAGGTCGATCGTGCCGGAGATGCCGGACTGGGCGTTGTGAACGTCCATCGACTTGTAGACGACGATCGAGTTCATCAACTGCGCCGGCACATCGTTCAGGTTCGGCTGGGCGCTGCCCAGATTGCCCGGCGCCAGATATTGCTCGCCGTTCAACAGCGTCACCACCTGCGGAAGGCCGCGGATGTTCACCGTCGCGCCCTCCCCGGCGCTACGCTGGATCTGGATGCCGCCGATCCGCTGCAGGGCGTCGGCGACCGTCACGTCCGGCAGCTTGCCGATGTCCTCGGCCGAAATCGCGTCGACCACAGCGGTGCTGTTGCGCTTGATGCTGATCGCCTGCTGCTGCGACGCCCGGATGCCGGTGACCACGATTTCGTCCAGCGTCGTTGCGTCGGGACTGTTGGTTTGGGTCGTTTCCGGCGCTGTCTGCGCCATCGCCGGCGTCACCAGGGCGGTCGTCGCCAGCAAAGCGGTCAGAATGGATGTCCTGCGTAGTCTCATGATCGTTTCCTCCTCCAGTTCGCCGCTTGTTGATGCGGCTTATTTCCTGCCTCAGGGTTTCAGCAGATGCGGGGTGATCCTCGCTTCTCCGCCAATGCCTTCGTCCAGAGCATCGCGCGCCACCCGGACTTGATAGGGGCCCGGCAAGATGCGCCAACCCGGCGCGCTCGTGTCGTATCGGGCCAGAACCCGAGGCTCCGCCGTCAGGGTGATCCGCCGCGTCTCGCCCGGCGCGAGACTGACGCGAGCGAAGCCCGCCAGACGCCGCGCGCCGCCGTCCGGCAAGGTCACATAGAGCTGCGGGACATCGTCCCCGGCGCGATCGCCGGTATTCGTCACCTCGACGCTGACGCGCAGCCCGTCGCCGGCCTCAATCGTCAACCCGTCGTAGGCGAAGGTCGTGTAGCTCAGCCCATGACCGAAGGGGAAAAGCGGCCGGCGCCCCTCGCGCTCGTACCAGCGGTAGCCGACATCCGATCCTTCGGGATAGTCCACGGGGAACGGTTTGAACTCGGCAGCGGAGCCTGAGCCGGCATTGGAGGCGGCATCGGACTGCTTCAGCGCCTGCAGGCCTGGGGGCGTGGGCCGGGGCGGCTGATCGGCGTCGCGCGGGAAGGTGATCGGCAGGCGGCCCGAGGGGTTCACCTTTCCGAACAGGATGCGCGCGATGGCTTCGCCCCCGCGCTGTCCCGGATACCAGGCCTGGACCACCGCCGCGACCTCGTCGATCCACGGCATGAGCACAGGACCGCCCGTTTCCAGGACGACTGTCGTCTTAGGATTGGCGGCGGCGACGGCCCGGATCAGATCGTCCTGGCCGTTCGGCAGTTTCAGGTCTTCGACGTCCTGCGCTTCGGTGGTCCATTGGGTGGCGAAGACGAGGACGACGTCCGCATTGCGCGCGGCGGCGACGGCCTGCGCGGCGTCTGCGCCGTCGACGAAGGTCACATCCGCATCCGGCGCCTCAGCCTTGATCGCCGCCAGCGGCGAAGAGGCATGATAGGTGACGCGAGCGAAGGACGAAGCCGCCCCCGACGTCAGCGGAATTTCTATGGGCGCGCCGCCGACCGAGCGGACCTGAGACGACCCCCCGCCCGACAGCACGCCGACGTCGGCATGCCCGCCGATGACGACGATCCGACGCGCGCTCGCCGCCAAGGGCAGAACGCCGCGCGTGTTCTTCAACAGAACGATGCCCGCTTCGGCCGCGCGCTGCGCCACCTCGGCATGGGCGGCGTAGTCCGGCGTTTCGGCGGTGGTAGGCACCGGGTGGTCCATCGCCCCGCTCTCGATCATCCCTGTCAGGATGCGAGCGACCATGTCGTCCAATCGGGCTTCAGACACGCGGCCCGCCGCGACGGCCTCGCCCAACGGCGCGCCGAAGTAGATCTGGCGGTCCAACTCCTGGCCCGACTCCTGGTCCAGGCCATTGTTGGCGGCCTTTTCCGTGGAATGCACCGCGCCCCAGTCGGACATGACCCAACCCGGATAGGCCCAGTCGCGCTTCAGAACTTGGTTGAGCAGGAAGTCGTTTTCGCAGGCATAGTCGCCATTGACCCGGTTGTAGGCGCACATCACCGAGCCGGGACGACCGCGCTCGATCGCGATCTGAAACGCCAGCAGGTCGCTTTCGCGCAGCGCCGCCTCGCCCAGACGGGCGTCCATGATCATTCGCCCGGTCTCCTGACTGTTGAAGGCGAAGTGTTTGATCGTGGAGACGATGTTGTTCGATTGCACGCCGCGAATGTGTTCGCCGGCCAGAACACCGGCCAGCAGAGGATCCTCGCCGAGATATTCGAAGTTGCGCCCGTTCCAGGGGTCGCGCGTCAGGTTGACCCCGCCCGCCAACAGGACGTTGAACGTCTTGGAGCGCGCCTCGGACCCGATCATCGCACCGCCGGCATAGGCGATCTCAGGATCAAAGGTGGCTGCGGTCGCCAGGCTGGACGGCAGGGCGGTGGCGACGTCGCCCTTGCGCTGTTCGACTTGGTTGGCGACGCCCAGGCTCGCGTCGCTTTCACGCAGAGGCGGCACGCCCAGACGCGGCACGCCGGGCACATAGCCCGCCGACGGGATCATTTGCTCCAGCGGAGCCCCCGGCGTTCGGTCCGCCATGGGCGGGAAATAGCCATGCACCAGACTGAGCTTCTCTTCACGCGTCATCCGCGCGACCAGCGCGTCCGCTCGCGCCCGGGCGTCCGGCAGGGCAGCCGAGACCACTTGCGACTGCGCGGCGAGGGCCGGTGCAGCCCACGGCTGGACCACGCCGAGCGCCAGAGCGCTGATCGTCAGCCCCAGCCATCCCCGATACCGCATCCTGAACATAGCCTCTCCCCGTCAGAGAGATGCAGCCAGCACGACGGAGCGACAGCCCACGACATCGCCAGACTTCGCCAGCAACATCCGGATGCGCATCGACGCCTTTGATCGGACGAACGACGTCGGCGCCTATGCGTGGCGGCGACACCTGGCCCAACTGCAAGCTGATCCCGTGTTTCTACTCCCGGAGGTTCTTCGACCTCTCTGAGCGTGGATAGATCACGATTTGAGAGCGTTCACAACCACAAAGCAGCCACAAATTGTTACGGGGTTTTGTTACCAAGTGGAGGCGCATCGGGCCGCCAGTCCGCCATTTCGTTGATCTGCATCACAAGCACCAGGGCGACAAAGGTCAGACCGGCCAACGCCAGCAGCAAGATGGTGAAATCTCCTTCTGCAGCAAGCAGATACGCCAGCCCGGGCGCGATCAAGGCGGGGACGGTATTGGTCAGATTGAGCAGCCCCATATCGCGTCCGCGATGCCGGGGCTTGACCAACAACTGCATGGCATAGGCGCCCTGGAAAGCCAGAAACAGCGACGCGCCACAGGCGAACAGCACATAGCCCAAGGCCGCCGGCGCCCATTGCGGCCAGACGCCCATAATCAGGGCGCCGACCATCGTCATGGCGGCGGATAACACAAGGAAGGGCTTTCGCATTCGCAGGGCATCTGAGAACCGCCCCGCTACGATGGCCAGCGGCGCCAGCACCATCGTCACGATGCTGGACAACCAGGCCACCTGCCCCGCCACATCCGGCGGACCAAAGCGAAGACCGGTCCGGTTTACGGTTTCGAAGTAGAAGAGCAGATAGGCGAAAAAGATTGTCCCCGCGATCTGGATCAACAGCCGTGCGATCCACACCCTGGCCAGATTGCGCACCCTCAAAGCCTTTGTGGAGACGTCCGTGACGGCGGCCGGGATGATCGCGCCACGTCGCCGCGACACGATCAGCAGCGGCACAACACCTGCCGTGACCAATGCGCCGGTCATTACGAGTTGAAAAGCCTCGCCAAAGGCCGGGGACGCCGTGACCAAGACGCCGGCGATCCCTCCAAAGGTGTAGACCGCTCCCATCAAGCCGCCGATCAGGCCCTTCTGACCGTCGGGCACTTCATCGGCCGCCATGGCGCTCAACGGCGCAAGCATGATGTTGAGGGCCGCCTGAAAGATCGCCACGGCCAGCACGATCTGGATCGGCGTCGATGCGGCGTGGATGCATCCATAGGCGCACAGCGTCAGGATCAGACCCGCCAGAATCCAGGGACGGCGCCCCCGCCGCCCCATCACCGTCCGATCGCTGAGGATGCCGACGCCGATATTGACCACACTCGCCACAGCCGCACCGACCAGGGTCGTGAGGCTGAGCAGCGCCATCTTGTCGGCGCCCGCGATCGCCTCGATTTTCACCGGCAGAATAAGGGTCAGTAGCGGCACATAGGCCACGACGCCCCCGCCCCAGGCCAAGGCGTAAAGCAGCAGAAAGGTCAGACTAAGCCGAGGCGTGTCCGTCAACTCCATAGGCCCAGGCTCGCGTTGACGTTGTTCATGGCCTCACTGTGTGAGCCATTCGAAGTCATAGCAATGTGTCATGACCTGGCAGAAGAATCTTTCGGTTTTGCCTGACAAACTCGGCGAAGAGCGCCTTTCTCGCAGCCCCGATGGGCGACGCCACCTTCAGCGGGATAAACCTCAGACATGACGACAAGGCGTGCCGCCAAGCTCCGCACCACCGTGAGATCCGGTCGCTAGTGAGCTCATGGTGTCGGCCTCGACGACCGAGGCACGATCATTCGAATCCCGGCCGCTAGCCGCACTCCCCGCCTGTCGAGCCGGCAGTTCCAATCAGGGATGGCGAAGCCAGACCAACATTCCAGTTCCAGGGCTGCGTACCGCTTGCGCGGCGCCGGCACATGGCCTGCTCGTGAAGGTCGAACATGCCAGGGAGCAGCCGCTCGGCGGGGCGAGGCATCTTTTCGAAGCGCATGAACTGTCGCTCTTCCCCATAAGCCGGCCATGACACCCCGGCGACCTGTCCAGGCGCGCCGTCCCGGGCGAAGGCGGTCCAGTAGGCGACCATGACGTCGGACAACGCTCTCTCCTCCGCCGTGTCCGGGACCTTTGGCCACAGCGGCGGCGTGCGCGTCAGCCTGCCGAACATATAAGGCAGCTCGCTGGCGTGGAAACCGTGCAGGCCGGCCGCATCGGCAGCGGGATAGCCGTGATCGAAATAATAGAGGAAGGACGGTCGCTGAAGGGCGGTCTGCGACCGGACCAGGCGCTCCGACGTCCAGCCGTAGAGCGCGTCGCGCGTGGTAGCGAGAATGCTCTCCCCCATGTCCGACGACGGATAGAGGGCGAGGAAGGCGTCGGCCAGGTCGCCGTATCGCTCCCGGATCGTGCGCTCGTAATCCGCCGGCGAAGACGGCGTGGGCGGGGCCAGCATCTTCAGTGAGCGCACCTCGCCGCTATTGAAACCGGCCAGGATCGGGACAGGCGCCTGGTCGCCGCGATCGAAGACATCCACCAGCTGTCCGGGCAGTAGTTTTCCATCCACCGCGCCGAAGGGCAAGAAACCGGCGAGGGCGGCCGCATCCGTGAGAGTCTGGGCGTCGAGCGATCGCAGCGCGCGGGCGCTCGGCGCCTGAAGGGTCCGCGCCAACCGCGCACCGGCGTCTTCCGCTGAAGGCATGCCATATCGCGCCGCCTTGAGCTCGGGCGTGGAGATCATATAGGCGCTCTGGGCGATCACCTTGGTGAAGAGCCCTCGCGCCGGGGGCGACGCCATCAGATACATCACGCTGAGACCGCCGGCGGATTCGCCGGCGATGGTGACGTTCTGCGGATCTCCGCCAAAGGCGGCGATATTGCGCTGGACCCATTTCAGGGCCTCGATCTGGTCCATCAGACCGTAGTTGCCGGACACGCCGTCCGTGGATTCTGCGCTGAGCGCGGGGTGGGCGAGATAGCCGAGGACGCCGAGCCGATAGTTGATCGACACCACCACGACGCCTTGCGCCGCCAGGCGCGAACCGTCGTACAATGTCTCTCGACTGGATCCCGCGACCAGCGCCCCGCCGTGGATCCAGACGATGACCGGCGCCTTCTCGGCGTTAGCAGGCGTCCAGATGTTCAGCGTCAGGCAGTCCTCGCTGGTTCGTCCAAGGTCCGCAGAATAGATCGTCTGAACCCGCGGCGTCGGCTGCACGCAGGCGGGGCCGAAGGCGCGGGCGTCGCGGAGGCCCGTCCAGTGCGGCGCCGGCGCCGGCGGCCGCCAGCGGCCGGTCCCGACCGGCGGCGCGGCATAGGGCACCCCCTTGAAGGCGCGGACGCCCTCGATCGTCACGCCGGACAGACCGCCGGCGGGCGTCTGGAGGATAACGTGTTCGCCTTCCGGGTCCGCCGACGCGGCGACCGCCGGCCCAACGCCCCCTGCGACTAGGGCGGCCAAGATGGCGAAGGCTGCGTCTCGCAAAGGCATCCGGCGTAGAGGGGTCATTGGGCGATCTCCGTTTGCGGGCGGCGGCCGAGGACCCTCGCCAGCCAGAAAAAGAGGCCGATGGCGAGGACATAGAAGGGCACCAGGGTGTAGAGGGCCATCTGAAGCGAATGGTCGGGATGGCTCGCCCGGAAGAAGTCGCTGGCGGCCCCGACATAGGTCGGTCCCAGCCCCAGACCGATGAAGTTCATCACCAGCAGCAGCAGGGCGCCTGACATGACCCGCTGGTTCGGGCGCACTTCCGCCTGCACGAGCGCGACGGACGAGGACAGGTAGAAATAGTTCAGGAAGGTCGGACCGGTCAGGAAGACGAGCGCGAGGGGCCACGTCGGCGCCCAGACGAAGGCGCAGTAGAAGGGGATGGCGAGGATCAGCGAGACCGCCGGCACCAGGCCATAGGCGCGCTTCGACTTGCGCGTGAACCGGTCGATCGCCCAGCCCGAGCAGAAGATGCCCGCGCTCATTCCGACGCAGACCACCAGGGCGTACCAGACGGCCACGTCGGCGAGCGCCATCCCCTTCTCGCGCATCAGGAACAGGGTGGCGAAGTTGCCCAATCCGTAGGTGATGAACTGCGTCGCGCCGCTGCCGAAGGACGCCAGCAACAGGGCGGGGCTGGTGAAGAACATCTTCAAGGTCTCGCCGAAACCGGCCTTGGGCTGCACGGTCCCGACGGCCAGGCCATCCAGGCCGCCGCGACGCGGCTCGCGCACCACGAACACCACCGCCAGGGCCGCTACGATGCCGACCGCCCCGACGACCAGGAAGGCGTCGCGCCAGCTGAAGGCCGCCGCGATCGAGGCCCCGAAGGCGATGCCCAGCGCGGCGCCGATCGGCGGACCCAGATTATAGAGGCCCAAAGCCATGCCGCGGCGATGCGGCGGGAAATAGTCGGCGATGATGGCGTAGGAGGGCGGCACGCCACCCGCCTCGCCGAACCCCACGGTCATCCGCGCCACGGCCAACTGGGCGTAGGTGCGCGAGAGACCGCAGGCGATCGTCGCCGCGCTCCAGATGCCGCAGGCGATCGCCAGGACGCGCACCCGGTTGGTCCGATCCGCCAGCCACCCCACGGGAATGGCGATGAAACAGTAGAACATCGCGAAATACAGGCCGCCGAGCAGGCCCAGCTGACTGTCCGAAATCTTCAGACTGTCCTGGATCGGCTTGGCCAGGATCGACAGCAGCTGCCGGTCCAAAAAGTTCAGCACATAGATGAACCACAGCGACCCCAGCGCGATCCAGGCCCGCGCCCCGACGCGTTGTCCCGGCGGCGCCCTGCCCGCCGCATCGGGAACGATGGCTTCATACTGGCTCATGGTCGTTTCCTCGTGATGCGGACCTGACGGCCCGTCTATTTTTCAGGGTGTGTCAGCGCTTGGTAGACAAGGGTGCGGGCGCGGTTTCGGAAGGCGCTGCTGACCGGGTCCGCCAGGCGCTGGATCAGGCCGACGAAGACGATGTCGTTTTCCGGGTCGATCCAGAACCAGGTCCCGCCGCCGCCGCCCCAGCTCAGCGTGCCCCGTCCCTCGACCATGCCGAGCCGGCGCGGATCCAGGGCGACGGCGAAATCCAGGCCGAAGCCGAAGGCTGGATTGAAGGGCAGAAGACGCAGCGGGTTCGCCACCGCCAGCACGGCGTCCGGAACCACATTGGTTCCCATCAACGCGACGGCGACGGGAGACAGAATCCGCACCCCGTTTAGCGCGCCGCGGTTGAGGATCATCTGGCCGAATCGCGCATAGTCCATCGCCGTCGAGACCAGACCGCCCCCGCCGCTCTCGAACACGGGGGCGCGTGTGAAGTCGTTGATCGGCATGTCGAACGCCTCGGTCGCTGGTCGCAGCCCCCCGGCGCCATCGTCGCAATAGATGGCGGTCAGGCGATCGACGTTGTCGGGACGGGTCTGGAAGCCCGTGTCGACCATCCCCAGTGGGTCGAAGATCCGGGTCTGAAGGAAGTCGCCGAACCTTTGACCGGAAATTCGCTCGACGATCAGCCCCTGCAGATCGGTCGCGACGGAATAGAACCATTCGCCGCCTGGCTGGAAGTGCAGCGGAACGGCTGCGACCCTGGACGCCAGCTCGTCCAGGTTGGCGGCCTGAAGCACGCCCGCGTCGCGATAGGCGCGCTCAACGGGATGGACGTCGAACAGACCGTAGCCGAACCCCGCCGTGTGGCTGAGAAGTTCGCGCATGGTGGGCGCGCGAACGGCGTCGGTCGTCAGCAGGCCGCCGTTCGCGTCCAGCCCGGCGAAGACCTTCAGGCCGACGAGTTCCGGCAGGAAGCGCGTGATCGGATCATCCAGGCTCCATCGCCCTTCCTCGAACAGGATCATCAGAGCGACGCCGGTGATGGGCTTGGTCATGGAATAGATGCGGAACAGGGCGTCGCGCGCGAGCGGGGCGTTGGAGGCCAAGTCGGCCTTGCCCTGTGTGGTGAAGGCGACGACCTGGCCATGCCGCATCAGCAGGGTCGAGGTCCCGGCGACGTGTCCCGCCTCGACCATCTCGGCCATATAGGCGTCGAGCCGCCCCAACCGACCGGAATCGAAACCAACCGCCTCGGGACTGGCGGCGATGGGCAGGTCGGCGGGGTCAGCCATGGGAAGGCCCTGCCCGCGCATCCGCGCGGCTGCGGCAGATGCCTATGAAGCCGTGGGCCATGAACTCGGCCATCCGCGCCTTCACGGCCTCGAAGTCGTCGGAGCGGCACAGGCCGTCGGACAGCCGGTCGATCCGTCCCGTCCGGGCCAGGGTGAGCGTCAGGGCGCCGGACACGAAGTGATAGCCCCAGAAGATGTCCTCCTCGGCGCTGTCCGGCATGGCCTTCTTCAGCAGATCAATCAGTCGGAGGACGACAGGGTCATAGAGCCGATCCATGATCTCGGCGCCCCAGGCCGGGGTGTTGTTGATCTGGGCGCTGAGGGCGCCGAAGTTCCGCCACCCCTCCCCGCCGGTCGAATAGGTGTCCAGGTCGGTGTCGAGAAAAGCCCGCAACGCGCCCTCGACAGTCGGCTTGCCGTCGACGGCCCGCTCATAAGCGTCCAGCGCCTCCATCCGGCGTCCGCTGGTGACCGGCGCCCGACGGGCCATCACCTTGTCGAACACCGCCTGCTTGTCGGTGAAATAGTAGTGGACCAGGGATTTATGGACCCCGGCCTTTTCGGCGATGTCCTTGATGGTGACCGCCGAAAAGCCGTGCTGGGAGAAGAGGGCCTCGGCGGCGTCCAGCAGCTGCTCCAGGGTTTCGGCGCGCTGCTCGGCCTTGCTGCGCGGCTTGCGGGGCGACTTGGACATGACCTGAACCTCGATACGGTCCGGCGCGGTTCGTGAGCGACGCGCCGACTCCCTGACGGAAACAGCGGTCATCCTAAGCGCCTCCGTAGATGGCGCGAAGCTGCGTCTTGTTGATCTTACCGGTCGCGGCCAGGGGCATGGTTTCGACCCGCACGATGCGGTCCGGAATCCACCAGTCCGCGACCCGCCCTTTCAGACTGGCCTTCAGCGCTGCGTCGTTGATGGTCTCCCCTTGGGCGGGCTCGACCACCATCAGGGGCCGCTCACCCCATTTGCCGTCGACCTGTCCGATGACGGCGACCAATCCCACCGCCGGCAGGGCGCCGACGATGTCCTCGATCTCGACGGGATTGATCCACTCGCCGCCCGACTTGATCAGGTCCTTCGACCGGCCTGCAAGCGTCAGATTGCCGACGTCGTCCAGGCTCGCCAGATCGCCGGTGTCGAACCAGCCGTCAGCGTCGACCGCATCCTTCTCGGCTCCGAAATAGCGCCGGGTCACGCTATGGCCGCGCACCCTCAGACGGCCGACGGCGTTGCGCTGTTGCGCGAGCGGCGCGCCGGCCTCATCGGTCAAAAGGATATCAAGCCCCATGGCAGGTCGGCCCGCGCCGATCGGGCCATCGCCGTCGGCCGACGGCGGCGAAATCGCGCCAAGGGGCGAAAGCTCGGTCATGCCCCAGCTGGACTGTACGACGACGCCCAGGCGATCCTGCATCCGCCGGATCAGGGTGTCTGGACAGCTGGAGCCGCCGATGATGATCCGCTTCAGGCTGGGCGTCTCGCCGCCGACCGCGTCGAGATGATCCAGCAGCCCAAGCCAGACAGTGGGCACTCCTACGGCGACCGTCGCCTGATGCTGCTGAATCAATCGCGCCAGGGACGCGCCGTCCGTGGACCGGCCCGGCAGGATCAGGCCTGCGCCCACCGCCGGCGCCGCGAACGGCAGGCCCCAGGCGTTGGCGTGGAACATCGGCACGGCCACCAGCACGCGATCCTTCGCCGTCAGGGCCATGGCGTCGGCCTGCAGCGCGCGGATCGTGTGCAGATAGTTCGAGCGATGCGTATAGCCGACGCCCTTCGGGGCGCCTGTCGTACCGGACGTAAAGCACAGCCCGGCCAGGCTGCGCTCATCCACGTCGCCCCAGACGGCGGGACGACCGTGAGCCGCCAGCAGGGATTCGAACGCTTCCGTCGGCAAGCCGAAGTCGCTGTCCGCCGTATCGCCATCCAGCAGGATCAAACGTTCGAGGCAAGGACAGGCCGCTGCGAGCTCCCGCGCCATGGCCGACAAGCCGGCGCCGACCGCCAAAACCCGATCGTTCGCCTGAGTGATCATTGCGGACAGATTCGCTGCCGTCAGGCGGGGATTCAGCGTGTGGCACACCAGGCCGACGCTCATGGCGCCGTACCAGACTTCGAGATGATGCTGCGTGTTCCAGGCCAGGGTCGCAATCCGGTCGCCCGGCCGCAGTCCCAGATCCAGCAGCGTGCCCGAAAGGCGGTTGGCCCGATCTCTCAGATCGCCGTAGCCGATCACAGTGTCCCCCTCCGCGCCCGCGCTGACCACCGCGCGATGGCCATGCCATTTCGCGCCGTGGTCGAGGAAGCGATCCACGGTCAGGGCGTAGTCCTGCATGAGACTGGCGGAGGTAAGCGACATTCGAGACGGGGTCCGGGCAGGCGATAGGGCGGCGGGACAGCGCGAGCCGCCCCGCCTTTAGGGTCAGAAGGTGCGGGTCAGGTTCAGCCCGTACTGCCGGGGCGGTCCGGCATATCTCAGGCCCGAGTTGATCGCGGCGATATAGGTCTCGTCCGTCGCATTCAGCGCATAGGCCGCCCAGGTCCAGGGCCCGGTGTTCAGGCGGATGGAGGCGTTGACGATGTCACGCGCGCCCAGACGATCGCCCAAAGCGGCGTTGTTGAAGATGGTCGTCCAGCTCTCGCCGATATGGGCGTAATCGACCCGCGGCGTCAGCGTCATGTTCGCGCCGAGAGGGAAGGCGTATTCGATCCCGGCGTTGAAGGTGGCCTCGGGAGCGTAGCTCTTGGTGTTGCCCGAGATGTTGACGCAGTTGGCGCTCGCCGGACCCGTCGACGGATTGCAGACGCCCGTCCGTCCCAGCCGCGGGTCCGCGCCGAAGAAGTCGCCCATCTCGGAGCTGGACAGGGAGCCCGCGACATCGAAGGACAGGGGTCCGAACCGCCCCTGGAGCGAGGCCTCCACACCCATGAGCGTGGTGTCGCCCTGGATGTTCTGGATGCGGCTGACCTGCGGGAACTGCGGGTCGCCGATATTGACCTGGAAGTCCTGGTAGACGGTGTAATAGGCCCCGACCTGACTACGCAGACGTCCGCCCAGCAGGGTCGACTTCCAGCCCAGTTCGTAATCGACGAGATCTTCGGAGCCGAACGTCAGGGCCGGGCGATAGAGATTGGGCGCATTCAATCCGCCGCCCTTGTGACCGGTCGCCACGAAGCCGTAGACGAAGTTCGAATCGTCCACCTTCCAGTTCAGCGTGACCTTGCCGGTCACCTTGTCGTCCTTGACCTCGTCGTCCTGGAACAGGACGATCCCGAACTGCGGATAGGTTGTATAGACGTCGTCATTGGTGGAGACCGAATGGGCGTAGCGCGCGCCCAGTTGCACCTGAACTCGGTCCGAAATGTCGTAGCTGACCTGGCCGAAGATGGCCGCCGTCTCCTTGGGCGTATCGCCCCAGAGATAGATGTCGAGCACATTCTCCGGGAAGCCGATCCGGTATTCGGCGGTCGGGAAGGTCTTGGCGGGGAAACGCGCCATGTCATACTGATAGTAGAGCCCCAGCAGCCATTTCAGTCGCTGCTGATCCGGAGAGATCAGGTTGAATTCCTGCGACCACACCTCTTCGTCGAGCTGATCGGCGAAGGTGTTGTTCAGGGCGGCGGTGCCGTCCAGATCCGTGGCGAAACGCGACCGCCCGGCTTGATAGCCGGTGATCGATTTCAGCGTCATGCCGCTGTCGAAGACATAGCTGACGTTGACCGAGGAGCGGACGAACTCGTCATGCGCCTCGTTGGGTCCATTTGAGGTGATCTTGAACGGATCATTGGTCGCCAGCGCCGGATCCGCCGGATAGCCGCCCAGGTCGATGTTGTTGTAATCGGTCTTCCACAGCACCTTCAGCGCGTCGGTGGGCTGCCACAACAGGCTGGCGCGGACGCTGTTGGAATCCACGACCCCGGGACGGCCGCGATAGGGCCCCGTGATGGTGTAGAAGCTGTCTCGGGTCTCATGGTTGAACGCGAGGCGCGCGGCCAGAGTCTGTGTCAGCGGCAGGTTGATCGCCCCCTGCAGCTTGATGTCGCTGTAGTTGCCGACCTGGCCGAAGACATAGCCGTTGATGCCCGAGAAGTCGGGGTTGCGGGCCGTGATGAACACCGCCCCGCCGGTCGCGTTCGCGCCGGCGAAGGTGCCCTGCGGCCCCCGCAACAGCTCCAGGCTGCCGATGTCATAGTAGGGTTCGGTCTGGAAATAGGCCGGGAAGGCCGCGACGCCGTCGCGATAGGTGATGACGCCCACGCCCACCGCCGTCGTCGCCTCCGACTTGCCGATGCCGCGCACGTTGAAGAAGTTGCCCTGTCCGAAATTCTGGATGGTCGTGGACGGCGCGGCGAACTGCAGTTGGTCGAGGGACGTCACAGCCTTATTGGTCAGGTCGTCCCCGCTGAGGACGGTCGCGGCGACGGCGGTCGTCTGAAGATTGCTCGTGCGCCGTTCGGCGGTGACGACCACGTCGCCCAGGACGTCGGCCTGATCTGTTCCTACGCGCGTCTCGGGGTCGTCGACCTGCTGGGCCTGAACGGCGCCGGCCCACAACAGCACGACGGAGGACGTCGTTATCCAGAGCTTGCGGCCCATGGTCGTTCCCTTCCTCAATGTTTCCTCGGCGCTCTTCGTCGCCATGCCGGGACGTTCCCACCGATTTTACCCCCTGTCAACTTCACTAGTCGGCGGGTGAATGTTGACCATCGGGTCAGCGTCGGTTCAGATAGGGTCAACGCGGGCGATCGTCCTGCGATTATCTCTGGAGGACATCATGACCATCGCTCTTAACGGCCGCGTCGCCATCGTCACCGGCGCGGGCGGCGGCCTCGGTCGCAGTCACGCCCTCTCCCTCGCTCGTTACGGCGCCAGGGTCGTCGTCAACGACATGTCCCCTCAGGGCGCCGAAGCCGTCGTGAACGAGATCGTCGCTGCTGGAGGCGAAGCGTTCGCCCACGTCTGCAGCGTCACGGACAGAGCAGCCGTCGACGCCATGGCGGCCGCCGTCCTGGACCGCTGGGGCGCCGTCGACATCCTGGTCAACAACGCCGGCATCCTGCGCGACAAGACCTTCGCCAAGATGGACCTCGACGACTTCGCCGCCGTCATCGACGTCCATCTGATGGGTTCGGTCAATGTCACCAAGGCCGTATGGTCCGCCATGCGCGAGCGGAGCTACGGTCGCGTGATCTTCACGACCTCCTCCTCCGGCCTCTACGGGAACTTCGGCCAGTCCAACTACGCCGCCGCCAAGATGGCGTTGGTCGGCCTGATGCAGACGCTCGCTCTGGAAGGCGAACGTCACGGCATCCGCGTCAACTGTCTTGCGCCCAGCGCAGCGACCCAGATGACGCAGGACCTGTATTCGCCCGAGGATCTCAAGGGCCTGTCGTCCGATCTCGTCAGCCCGGGCGTCGTCGCCCTGGCCGCCGAGAATGCCCCGACGCGAACCATCCTGCTTGCCGGCGCAGGCGCCTTCGAACAGGCCAACATCACGATGACCCGCGGCATCTACGTTGGTGAGGCGAACGACGCCGCCGAGCGAATCCAAGCCGGTTGGGCGCAAATCTCCGACCGAACGGGCGAACAGGCGCCGGCGTCAGGCGCCGCTCAATACCATCATGAGGTCAATCACCCCGACCGCGTAGCGATGCGTTAGAAGGCGATTGCGTCGATCAATCAGAAGCCGAGCGTTAGCGATAAGACCAGGCCTTCATCCCTAGGTCCGTCGCGGAGCGGCGTATAGTATCCCAGCGATAGATCCAGATACCGTCCCCGCGCCTGCAGATCTTCACCCATCCAGTGTCGCCAAGCGACACGCGGGCCAGCGGCTACCGCCCATTTGTCCGCGCGCAGACTGTCGTAGTCCGCGCGGACGCCGACGCCGGCGGTGATGGTGTCGCGACGGCCTTCGGTTGCTATCCAGGTCCAGCCCAGGTTGGCGTCCGCGACGGCATAGGTCTGCTCATCCTCAAGCAGGCGGGCGACATCGACATAGACATGGGCGGCCGGCCAACTGTCGCGGTCGTAGCGCAGGTCACCGCCTGCATCCGCGGACCAGGCAGCGCGCAGCATGGTGTCGTCGCGGGCCGCCTCGCCGATTGCGATCAAACGGCTGGTTTCCAGCGACAGGTTGGTATCGGTGAACGGCTTCCAGCGTACCCCGACCCAGCCTTGGGTGCTCTCGCCGCCAGTCGCGCCGGTGTCGGCGTCGACGGTCTGGTAGGCGCGGGCGAAGGCCTGCACCGGGCGGCCGTTGTTGTCCCCGCCGACGCGGGCCCAGATCTCTCCCCCGACCTGGGTCACCTGATTGTCGCCGCCGTTGATCAAAATCGTGGCGTTGGGCGCAGGGCCGGTCGAGACGTTCACCGTCCCGCCGAATCGATGCTCCAGCGTCTGCAGTTCGCGACCAATCTCATGGCGGCGCTGAGCCGTCATCTGATCGGCGGGAAGAGTGCGGGCGCCCTGTTCCAGCCAAGTGGCCGCTTTCATGTCCTGCCCCGCCCGGCGGGCGGCATAGGCTGCGTCGAGCGCCTGCGCACCGGTCAGCGGTTCGCTTCGGTCAGCGGCGCCGAAACCCTGAACCGCCAGCCGATCCTCCCCCGCAGCCACGGCCGCATAGGCGAAGTCCAGCGGCGCATCACCTGGCAGCACGCCATTCGTCGCGCCCTCGCGCAGCACCACGCGCGCCTCCGCCTTGCGGCCCATTTCGGTCAGCGCCTGCGCCCGAGCGCGCGTCAGATAGGCTTGGCTCTGCGGCGTCGGCGCCAGCGGTGCGGCGATGGCGTAGGCCTCGGCCGCCTGATTCAGGTCGCCGGTCCGGCGCGAGGCCTCACCGCGACGCGTCTGGACCCGATGGTCCCGGCTTCCGGCGACCGGCTGAAGCACCATCAAGGCCGTTGCGTCGTCGCCTGAGCCAATCAGGGCGTCGGCCAGCAGCAAGCGCCAGTCCAGGTTCTCAGGCGCGGCGCCAACGGCGCGGGCGGCGGGAGCGACGGCCTCGGCGGGCCTGCCCGCGCTCATCGCGGCATAGGCGGCTGTGGCGTCGGCGTACCCCTTGGACGACGCGGCTTCGGTCTGGGCCTGAACAGTGGCGGGCGTCAGCACACCGCCGCCGCTAACGGCGATGGCGACGGAGGCAAGCAGGAGGGAGCGGCGCATGGAAAGTCCGGTTCGGTCAGGCGAGTTGATATCGGGGCAGGTGTCGGTCGTCGACCGGCGCGCTTCGCAGCGCCTCGGCCAGATGCTCGCTCAGCCAGCGGGCGCTACGCTGGTCTTTCAACGCCGCCTCGAGGTCGGCCGCAGCGACGAGTTTCAGTCGTGTCAGAGTCTCGCCCAACGAGCGGCCTTCGGTGCGGGAAGCGGCCAAAGCCGTCTGCAGGTCAGCGTGGCTAATGCGTCGCTGACGGATCAGGATGTCGCCCAAGCGGGCGTAGCCGGCACGGACCGAACGCCACAGCATGGCCTCGCGTGAGGCGTCCAGGTGTCCTGCGGCCTTCAGTCGGGCCAGTTGTTCGCGAACGACGACGAAGGGATCCTCCCCCCAAGCGAACCGGATCGCGAAAGCGATGTCGCTCAGCGGAGCGAATAGGAAGCGCACGCTGCGTACGCCCTGCTGGCCCAAGCGCTTCTCTAGCGCTGAGCGCTGGTCGGCAGGCAGAGGCTCGGCCAAAGCGACGTCCAGCCTCGCGCCGTTGCGCCTCAGCGGCACGGCGCCGTAGCGCGCGGCCTCTTCGGGCGTCAGCAAGGCGAGCACCCCTCGCTCGATCTGGAACGGGTCGAAGATGGAGGCATAGGTCTCGCCGCGCTCGGCGAAGGCTTCAGCCAAATGGTCGTCGTCGACGGCGGCGAGGTCGAGCAGCAGCAGGCCTAGCGGGCGATAGCGGTTCTTCTGCACCTCCAACGCCCGGATCAGATCAGCCTCGCTGACATGGTTCCAAAACCGCAGCGTATCCCCCAGTCGGCCCGTGCCCTGCTGCAGCTCCGACAGAGACGGATAGGCGTGCTGGGTCTTGTCCCAGGCGATCGGCCGCCGCGTGACCAGGTGGTTAATCCACTGGTGCGACGCCCGCCAGAAAGCGCCGAACGAGATCAGGTTCGAGGTGACGATCCGGATCGGCGTCAGCGGCACATGCTTCAGCCCATGGTTCAATCCCGTGAACCAAGCCCTGTGCAGGATGCGATTGAGCAAGAACAGGAAGTTGAACGTCACGATCGCCCATACCCAGCGCCGATCGATCAATGGCGGCAGGTTGATCGCTTCGGGCCACAGCCACTGCAGCAGCATCACGCCCAGCAGCTGGATCACGATCGCATAACCGATGATGCCGACCGGGGCGGTGAACAGGGCCTTGCGGTCGCGGAACAGATAGTAGCGGTTCACCAACCCGCCGAACCAGCCGAGCTGGGCCCAGCCCATGATAGAGATGCCCAGGGTCCAGCGCGCCTTTTGTCGGACACTGTAGGCAAACCTGTGGGGGAAGAACTCCTTGGTTGAGACCAGTTCGCGGCGGCTGATGTCCACCATGCCCTTTCGGAACCAGGCCTTGCGCTGGCGCGGAACCTTCGCGTGATACCTCACGAAGGACGACGGATAGCCAAGAACGCTCAGCCGGTGGGCGACGTCATAGTCCTCGGTCAGGCTATCGGTATTGAACGGCTGACCTTGCCTTTCCTCGACCAACGCCATCATGGCCTGACGGTGGAAGGCCGTGGCCACGCCCGCAGACGGGGTCATCCGAGCCAGGGCCGAGCGCACTGGCAGGTCCTTTGTGTGGAACTCGGCGAACTCGTCCATGTAGTGGCATGCGACAAGGTTGTTCCATTTCCGATCCATTGACAGGACGGGCATCTGGATCATTGCCGCCTTATCCACGAACCAGTTGACCGTCTTCAGACCGAACCGATGCACCACGTCCTCGGCATCGTGCATCAGGAAGGCCTCGAACTGCTGGCCGGTCTTTTCCTCATAAAGAAGGATGTTCTGGACGATCCAATTAAGGCAGTCGGCCTTGGAGGTCGGTCCGTCGTGCGGGACCTCGGCCCGGTGCACCTTTGGGAAGCGCTGGCGGACCTTCTCGACCTCGCGCCGCGTTTCTGCGTCGTTCGCGTAAACCCCGACAAAGATGTGGTAGCGACTGTAGTCGAAGGTCTTGTTCGTGTTCGCCACCATACTGGCGATGACGTCGGACTCCTGCCACGCCGGGACCATGATGGCGATCATCTTTTCCGGATGCTGCTCCAGCAGCCGCTGCGGCGCGGGCCGGTCCTGGACGCTGCAGAACCGCACCAGCAGTGCAGACCAGTAGGCAAGGTCGATAAATAGATCGTCGAGCGAACTCACTAAGATCAGCACGGCCGAAATCAACACGGCCCAGCGCAGGACTTCCCAATAGCCCAGCAGCAGGGCGTGCAAGTCCGCGCCTGTGGGCAGAAATTCCATCGTCAGACCGCCGCCCGGATCTGTGCGCCGCCCAGCGGCTTCGACGGGGCCCAATGCGAGATGATGTCGGCGATGCGCCCTGCGGCGAAGCCGTCGCCAAACGGGCTGACGGCCCGAACCATCTGCATCCGCTCAGGCTCGTTCGTCAGCAATCTGAAGGCGGCGGAGAACACGTCATCGGTCTGCGTGCCGACCAGCTTCGCCACCCCCGCCTCAACAGCCTCGGCCCGCTCGGTCGCGTCTCGGAGCACCAAGACGGGCACGCCCAGCACAGGCCCCTCCTCCTGCACGCCGCCGGAGTCCGACAACACCAATGTCGCGCTTTTCAGGTTCGACAGAAAGCCGAGGTAGTCCAGCGGTTCAACGATGCGGATACGGTCCTGCCCAATCAGGGCGGCGTCCACCCGACCGCGCAAGGACGGGTTGGCGTGGGCCGCAAACACAATCTCGATATCGGGAATCCTGTCCCGAAGCTGGATCAGGGCGGCCAGCACCTGTTCCAATGCGCAACCCCAGTTCTCGCGGCGATGCACGGTGACAAGCACGCGGCGTAGGCCGTCGGCGAGCGGAGCGGGTTTGACACGAGCGCCCGACAGCCGGACGGCGTCGATCCCGGTGTTTCCCGTCAGATGGATCCGGCGCCGGGACACGCCCCCTCGCAACAGATTTCGGACCGCCGCCTCCGTCGGTGCGAAGTGCAGTTCAGCCAATTGGCCCACCACACGGCGCCAGCCTTCCTCGGGGAAAGGTTGATCAAGATCGAACGTTCTCAGGCCTGCCTCGACATGACCCACGGGCACACGTCGCGCGAAGGCCGCCATCGCTCCAGCCGCAGTCGTCGACGTATCGCCCTGCACCAACACAAGGTCCGGCGAAATATCGCCAACCGCTTGGTCTAGTCGATCCATGATCTGCGCGAAGCGACCACCAAGGGTGCGTTCAGGCGACGGCGCATCCAGCCTGAGGTCCGGCTGAATGTCGAAAGCGCCCAACGCCTGAGCGTTTAGGCTGCCCTGCTGTTCGGTGGAAATCCACACTGTCTGCACGCCTGAAGAGATCAAGCTTGCACGCACTGGAGCAAGCTTAACGACCTCCGGTCGCGTGCCTGCGAGAATGACTACCTTCACCGATCTGCCCAAACTGAACCAATATAGAGCGACGCTGGCAACGACACAGCGATGTGCGCCCTCGTCCCTCGCGCACAACGTCATCGTCGCACCCGTTGAGTGCGACAACGGCGCCGACTGAACACGCTCCATTGTCGGATCGCTTTGTCAGGAACGAGGCCAAGACGTTTCGACGGGGTTGTGCAGAACGAATATTGACCGGCTCGTCTTTGAAGTGCCTTCGACGTCTCGGTGGCCGCCGTTCGGTCGATCTCCTGTCCGCCGCCAAGTGCCAGACAGCAGCTCGCGCTTGGATTTAGACACCAAAAAGCCGCTGGACCGATGATCCCGCGGCTTTTTGTTATTTTGGGTGCGGGAGTAGGATTTGAACCTACGACCTTCAGGTTATGAGCCTGACGAGCTACCGGGCTGCTCCATCCCGCGGCAAACGGTAGTGTATCGAGAAGGAAGAACGGATCGAGAAGGACCGCGATTGCGGTTTTTGTTCATCATCGGCTGTCCGCCTGGTAGACCCGGCGGCGACCTACTCTCCCGCGCCTTGAGACGAAGTACCATTGGCTCTGGAGGGCTTAACGACCGAGTTCGGAATGGGATCGGGTGGGGAACCTCCGACATAGCCACCAGGTCAACCAGGGGGACAGCGGATGATGAGAAGACATTGTCTGAGATTGCTCTGGTCAAGGAGCAATCATCGAATGAGTTTTGCTGAGAAACGATCAAACCGATCGGATTATTAGTACCAGTAAGCTTCATGGGTCGCCCCACTTCCACACCTGGCCTATCAACGTGGTAGTCTTCCACGATCCTCAGCGAAGCCTTGTTTTGAGGTTAGTTTCCCGCTTAGATGCTTTCAGCGGTTATCTATTCCATACTTAGCTACCCTGCTGCACAGCTGGCGCCATGACAGGTACACCAGAGGTATGTCCATCCCGGTCCTCTCGTACTAGGGACAGATCCTCTCAAGCTTCGAACACCCACGGCAGATAGGGACCAAACTGTCTCACGACGTTCTGAACCCAGCTCACGTACCACTTTAAATGGCGAACAGCCATACCCTTGGGACCTGCTCCAGCCCCAGGATGTGATGAGCCGACATCGAGGTGCCAAACTTTGCCGTCGATATGGACTCTTGGGCAAAATCAGCCTGTTATCCCTAGAGTACCTTTTATCCGTTGAGCGATGGCCCTTCCACTCGGGACCACCGGATCACTATGGCCGACTTTCGTCTCTGCTCGACTTGTCAGTCTCGCAGTCAGGCGGGCTTATGCCATTGCACTCGACGACCGATTTCCGACCGGTCTGAGCCCACCATCGCGCGCCTCCGTTACACTTTAGGAGGCGACCGCCCCAGTCAAACTACCCACCACGCCATGTCCCGGGACCGGATAACGGCCCTCGGTTAGACGTCAACGACAGTAAGGGTGGTATTTCAAGGACGACTCCACCAGAGCTGGCGCCCCGGTTTCATAGTCTCCCACCTATCCTACACATACGGTCGCTAACGCCAAGGCGAAGCTATAGTAAAGGTTCATAGGGTCTTTCCGTCTGACCGCGGGAACCCCGCATCTTCACGGGGAATTCAATTTCACTGAGCCTATGCTGGAGACAGTGGGGAAGTCGTTACGCCATTCGTGCAGGTCGGAACTTACCCGACAAGGAATTTCGCTACCTTAGGACCGTTATAGTTACGGCCGCCGTTTACCTGGGCTTCAGTTCGACGCTTTCACATCTCCCTTTAACCTTCAGGCACCGGGCAGGCGTCAGACCCTATACGTCGCATTGCTGCTTCGCAGAGCCCTGTGTTTTTGCTAAACAGTCGCTACCCCCTGGCTTGTGCCACTCAGTCCTGCTTGCGCAAGGTGAGTCACGCTTATTCCGAAGTTACGCGTGCAATTTGCCGAGTTCCTTCAGCATAGTTCTCTCAAACGCCTTGGTATGCTCTACCTGACCACCTGTGTCGGTTTCGGGTACGGTCTCTGCTGGAGTTATTTCCTGGGACAACGCCCCCGCACACACAATCCAATAAGTGGGTACGAGTTAAGCCATCCGTCACTTCCAGCTGGTGCAGGAATATTTACCTGCTTCCCATCGACTACGCTTTTCAGCCTCGCCTTAGGGGCCGACTAACCCTGCGCAGATTAGCTTTACGCAGGAACCCTTGGTCTTTCGGCGAGAGTGTCTCTCACACTCTTATCGTTACTCATGTCAGCATTCTCACTTCCGATACCTCCAGCCAGGCTCACGCCTGACCTTCACCGGCCTACGGAACGCTCCGCTACCGCTTGCAGTAAACTGCAAACCCATATCTTCGGCGCACGGCTTGAGCCCCGTTACATTTTCCGCGCAGGATCGCTTGATCAGTGAGCTGTTACGCTTTCTTTAAAGGATGGCTGCTTCTAAGCCAACCTCCTGATTGTCAAAGCAATCCCACATCGTTTCCCACTTAGCCGTGACTTGGGGGCCTTAGATGATGGTTAGGGTTGTTTCCCTTTTCACGACGGACGTTAGCACCCGCCGTGTGTCTGCCCGATAGTTCTCTTGGGTATTCGGAGTTTGGTTAGTATTGGTACCGCTCGCGCAGCCCGCAACCATCCAGTGCTCTACCCCCCAAGGAATTCGTCGGACGCTCTACCTAAATAGATTTCGCGGAGAACCAGCTATGTCCAGGTTTGATTGGCCTTTCACCCCTATCCACAAGTCATCCCAGAATTTTTCAACATTCACGGGTTCGGTCCTCCAGTTGGTGTTACCCAACCTTCAACCTGCTCATGGATAGATCACCTGGTTTCGGGTCGTCATACGTCGAACTTAGCGCCCTATTCAGACTCGCTTTCGCTGCGCCTACACCTAACGGCTTAAGCTTGCTCGACACATGAAGTCGCTGACCCATTATACAAAAGGTACGCCGTCACCGCGCTTGGCGGCTCCGACTGCTTGTAGGCTTCCGATTTCAGGATCTGTTTCACTCCCCTTGTCGGGGTGCTTTTCACCTTTCCCTCACGGTACTTGTTCACTATCGGTCGTAGAGGAGTACTTAGGCTTGGAGGGTGGTCCCCCCATGTTCAGACAGGATTTCACGTGTCCCGCCCTACTCGAGTCTCTTGCTGTTTGATGACTACGGGGCTTTCACCCACTATGGCCGACCTTTCCAGATCGTTCGTCTTTATTTCACAAGAGCACTGGCCTGGTCCCGGTTCGCTCGCCACTACTACGGGAGTCTCGGTTGATGTCCTTTCCTCCGGGTACTGAGATGTTTCAGTTCCCCGGGTTCGCTTAATGAAGCCTATGTATTCAGCTCATTATACCTTTCAACAATCCGCCAATCGCTGCCCCGAAGAGCAGAGTTGGAAGACTGTAAAGGTGGGTTTCCCCATTCGGAAATAACCGGATCAAAGGGTGCTAGCGCCTCCCCGGTTCTTATCGCAGCTTGCCACGTCCTTCATCGCCTCTCTACGCCAAGGCATCCGTCAGAAGCCCTTCAACGTTTGATCGTTTCTCAGCAAAACTCATGCTTGGTTTATTCCGCCCGACTGGAAAGATGCCGGGGGACCAAGCCTGATTTTTGTCAGACAATGTCTTCTTCTCGAACAGAGACCTCAAAGCTCAGGGGAGCCGGTCACGTTCTTCCTTTACGATATCAATGCCAGCCGGCGAGCGCCGACGGGCAATTCTTGATGCGATCACAAGATCCTGGTGGAGCCAGACGGAGTCGAACCGACGACATCCTGCTTGCAAAGCAGGCGCTCTACCAACTGAGCTATGGCCCCATTCCATCAGGAATAGTGCGAAGCCCAGGAGAGCTGTCGGCGATGCCGTCTTGAGGCTGAGAACCCCCAGCGAACCAGAAGTCCTGGTAGGCCCGGGCAGACTCGAACTGCCGACCTTACGCTTATCAGGCGTACGCTCTAACCACCTGAGCTACGGGCCTATGGCAGCGACAGCCGGGTCATAGACACCCAGGCTCGCGATCGCGTCACCAACTCAACGACCCGTATGGTCGAGGCGTCGATGACGAAAGTGGAAAGAGAAACGGAGACGGCGGCGTTCCGCCGTTTGTGCCTAGCGCTATCGCATTGCTGCTTGAGCGCATCAGCTATTGGAGCCTCAATAGACAGTCTCGTGAGAGACGGCCTGGAGAAGCATCCTTAGAAAGGAGGTGATCCAGCCGCAGGTTCCCCTACGGCTACCTTGTTACGACTTCACCCCAGTCGCTGACCCTACCGTGGTCGCCTGCCTCCTTGCGGTCAGCGCAGCGCCTTCGGGTAGAACCAACTCCCATGGTGTGACGGGCGGTGTGTACAAGGCCCGGGAACGTATTCACCGCGGCATGCTGATCCGCGATTACTAGCGATTCCAACTTCATGCCCTCGAGTTGCAGAGGACAATCCGAACTGAGACGACTTTTAAGGATTAACCCTCTGTAGTCGCCATTGTAGCACGTGTGTAGCCCACCCTGTAAGGGCCATGAGGACTTGACGTCATCCCCACCTTCCTCCGGCTTAGCACCGGCAGTCCCATTAGAGTTCCCAACTAAATGATGGCAACTAATGGCGAGGGTTGCGCTCGTTGCGGGACTTAACCCAACATCTCACGACACGAGCTGACGACAGCCATGCAGCACCTGTGTCCTAGTCCCCGAAGGGAAAGCCAGATCTCTCTGGCGGTCCAGGCATGTCAAAAGGTGGTAAGGTTCTGCGCGTTGCTTCGAATTAAACCACATGCTCCACCGCTTGTGCGGGCCCCCGTCAATTCCTTTGAGTTTTAATCTTGCGACCGTACTCCCCAGGCGGATTGCTTAATGCGTTAGCTGCGTCACCGAAATGCATGCATCCCGACAACTAGCAATCATCGTTTACGGCGTGGACTACCAGGGTATCTAATCCTGTTTGCTCCCCACGCTTTCGAGCCTCAGCGTCAGTAATGAGCCAGTGTGTCGCCTTCGCCACTGGTGTTCTTCCGAATATCTACGAATTTCACCTCTACACTCGGAGTTCCACACACCTCTCTCATACTCAAGACACCCAGTATCAAAGGCAATTCCGAGGTTGAGCCCCGGGATTTCACCCCTGACTTAAATGTCCGCCTACGCTCCCTTTACGCCCAGTAATTCCGAGCAACGCTAGCCCCCTTCGTATTACCGCGGCTGCTGGCACGAAGTTAGCCGGGGCTTCTTCTCCGGGTACCGTCATTATCGTCCCCGGTGAAAGAATTTTACAATCCTAAGACCTTCATCATTCACGCGGCATGGCTGCGTCAGGCTTTCGCCCATTGCGCAAGATTCCCCACTGCTGCCTCCCGTAGGAGTTTGGGCCGTGTCTCAGTCCCAATGTGGCTGATCATCCTCTCAGACCAGCTACTGATCGTCGCCTTGGTGAGCCTTTACCTCACCAACTAGCTAATCAGACGCGGGCCGCTCTAAAGGCGATAAATCTTTCCCCCGAAGGGCACATTCGGTATTAGCACAAGTTTCCCTGAGTTATTCCGAACCTAAAGGCACGTTCCCACGTGTTACTCACCCGTCCGCCACTAACTCCGAAGAGTTCGTTCGACTTGCATGTGTTAGGCCTGCCGCCAGCGTTCGCTCTGAGCCAGGATCAAACTCTCAGGTTGAGTTGACTTCTGACCTAAGCATCGGACCGACCGAAGTCGTCCTTGGCATTAGTTCTACGTATTTTATTGACGAGTTCCCACGTCATCGATCCGAAGACCGACGCATGGTATCTTTTCAAAAAGACCGCAGATAGTCAGTGTCGTATGATGACCTCTAGGGTCATCGCAAGAACACCGCCGCCTGCGTTTCTCTTTCCAAATCAACAATGTCAAAGACCTGGAACCTCCGAAGAGGCCCGACCGTTTAGCGCCGTGTCGTCGGCGGAGGCGGCGATTTAGAGAACCGCAAACCCCGTGTCAACCGCTCTTTTCAGAGATCTTTCGGAGAGAAGAGCGAACCCTTCAGACCGCAAGAAACCACCGGAGGAAAGCGAGGCCTACCTCTAAAAACCCGTCGGCGATTCGATTGGAGCGCGGAACCTAGTGAAACCAACCGATGAAAGCAAGAAGTTTTTCAACTCTTTCTTCCGTGGGACCTTGGAGATCTTCATCCCCGCCGCCCCGCCGGCCGGCCCGTTTCCGAGCGAGGCGGCTCTATACGGACCACCCTCTTTGTCAGCAAGCGGATTCTAACACGACAGGGGAAGTTTCTCGCAAAACCGGAATCGGCAAACGGCGGGCGCCCCTCTCACCCCGCAATATAGGTCCGCAAGCTCTCGGCCTCATGGGCGTGTTCGGCGATCTGGCACTTCACCACGTCGCCGATGGAGATGACGCCGACCAGACGGTCCGCCTGCATGACCGGCAGATGCCGGACGCGCCGATCGGTCATCCGGGTCATCAAGGCCGACATCTCCTCGGCCGGTTCGGCATAGATCACCTTGGCCGTCATATAGTCGGCGACCGGACGGTCCAGCGCATCGGCGCCATCGGCCGCCAACGCCTTGACCACATCGCGTTCGGAAAACACCCCGACCACGCGGTCGCCGTCGCAGACGACCAACGCCCCTACCCGCTTCTGCTCCAATTCTGCGCACGCCTGCGTCACCGTCAGATCCGGCGCGATCGAGAAGACGGCGTTTCCCTTGGTCTTGAGGATTTCGGCGACAAACATCGCGGTCCCTTCTCTCTATAAGAGACGACCGCAGGGCCGGAATGGCGACAGGGCCGCTCAGGGAGCGATGATCGCTCACCCCTCGTCCGGAATCAACGCGCCTCACGGATGAGGCGCGGCCCCGCTTCCGAACATCCGCCCCAAGGGACCGATGGCCAGAAAGCCGACAACGAACCCGACCGCATGCGCCTCCCAGGCGATCCGCGCGCCCTCGGCGCCGGGTAGTCCGCCGATCATGCCGGTCACGACGTTGACCGCCATCCAGGTGATAGCCGCGCCGATCACGCGGCGATCACCCATCGGCAGCACCCTGCCCTGCCCGCCCAGCAATCGTGTCGCGGCGCCGATCAGGCCGAAGACGGCGCCGGACGCGCCGACCATCGGCTCGCTGGATCCCCAATGGATCAGCCCGTAGCCCAGCGACGCCAACACGCCGCACACCAGATAGAAGAGCAGAAAGACCGTCGGACCAACCTTGGTCCCGAACAGCCGCGCCACCGGCGTCCCGAAGGCCAGCGCCGCCACCGCATTCATGATCGCGTGTGTCCAGCCGCCGTGCAGCAGCATGGCCGTCAGCAGCCCGCCCCACCGTCCCTGCTCCAGATCAATGGGCGCGAACGCCATGCTCATGCCCATGTCGGGCAGGTCGCGCTGGAAGAAAAAGAGCGTCGGCATCGACACCGCGATCAGCAGCACGACCAGCGGCACGTTGAACATCGGCTCTCGCGCCGGGCGGCTGTTCGGCGGATCGAATCGACCGGATGCATCTGACATGACGCCACAAATGCTCAGTGACCCGCGTCGCATCAAGCGCTTCTTAATAACCTTAATGCAGGTTGGGGTGCGGATCACGCTCGTGGTCCGGCGTTCGTTTGTGCGCGAGGAAGCCCGAAATGCCCGCCAAGAGGCTGTTTGTATCCACCGCCGTCATGGCTTTCGCCGCCGCTGCAAGCGTGCCGGCGATCGCGCAGTCGACGGGTTCGGGCGGCGCTTCGCGCTTCCAGCAGGGCTATGGCGGCGCGCGAACGGCCGCCAATACGGCCGCGACCGGCTATACCCGCGACGCCAACGGCAATCGGCTGATCGTCAACGGCATCATCCAGTCCGGCGCCTCATCCTATTCCAGCCAGTCCGGCGGAGCGGCCTCGGCCTATGCCGGCGCCGGCGCGTCCAGCAACGGCGGCACGACCATCGGCGGCTCCACCGCCATCGGCAATCAGCTGAACGTGGTGGTCCAGGGCAGCCGCAACACCGTCATCGTCAACTCGACCCAGACCAACACCGGCGCCATCAACGCCGGTACGGCCCTGAACGGGAACATCGACCTTCCATGAGCCGCCGTCATCTCATCAAGGGGTCCGCCGCCGTCTCGGCCGTCGCCCTTCTGCTCGCCGGCTGCGTCAGCCCGGTCGCGGGTCCGTCGGGTCAATATGCGACGCCAATCGGCAATGCGCCGGTGACCGCAAACCCCACGCCCTATTCCGCCGCGCTCTATTGCCTGGCCGACTACGCCCGTCGCTACAACCTGCCCTCGCCGCGCATGGCCGTGGGCCGGATCAGCGACTACACCGGCACGGTGTCGTCCGACGGCGGCCGCCAGATCACCGGCGGCGCCTCCCTGATGGCAAACTCGGCGCTGGCCAAGGCCGGCGCCCGCATCGTCGAACGCTACGACACCTCGGTGTCCGAGCTTGAGTTGCGCTACGCCAACAACAAGCTGATCGGCGACCAGGCTCCCGACGCCAAGGGGCCAGAGGACACCCAGTACCGCCGCATCCTGGCAGGCCAGGTGCCGGGCTCTGACTTCTATGTCGTCGGCGGCATCACCGAGGTGAACTACAACATCCGCTCCGGCGGCTTCGACATCGCCGGGGGTGAGGTCGACAGCAACCGACCCGGCTCGGGCATCGTCAACCACCGAGTCTATGTGATGAACATCGCCATGGACCTGCGTCTGGTCCAGACGACCACGCTGGAGGTCGTCGATGTCGTCTCCTATCAGAAGCAGATCATCGGCCGCGAAATCTCTGCGGGCGTCTTCGACTTCCTGAACGGCAACGTCTTCGACATCTCGGCCGGCACCGGCGGGATGGAGCCGACGCAGCTGGCCGTCCGCGCCCTGGTCGAACGGGCCACGGTCGAGTTCATGGCCAACCTCTATGGCGCGCCCGGCCCCGAAATCTGCCTGAACCCCGCCAACGATCCGCTCGGCGATTCCACGGTCGGCCCGACCGGCGGCTATTATCCGGCCTATCCCACTCAGGACACCAACAATGGCCAGACCCGCGCCGATCCGTCTCGTTGGCATGATGGCCGCGACGGCGACGTTCGCCGCACTCGCCACTGAGGCGAGCGCCCAGCAAACGCCGACCTGCGATCCGCAAGCCGGCGAAACCTGCTCCAGCACCCAGACCCAGACTGGCGACGTCACCGGCCTGGTGGATATCGACCTGTCCGTCGATCAGGTGACCGTTAGCACAAACGCCCAAGGCAATGCGCTTGCGGGCGGGGTCACGGCCGCCTCTGCGGGCCTGATCTCGCGCCAGTCGATGACCGGCGCGACGGTGGCCCGCAGCAATGTGGTCGTAAACGGCGAGGCCGACGGCCAACTCAGCGTCGATACGACCGCGCGCGGCAACTATCTCGGCGTCACCACCGATCGCGCAACCTTCGCCGTGGACGCCAGCCAGTCCGCGACCGGCGACCGGGTCGAGGCCGGAACCTATGTTCAGGCGCCGAACGGCCGCGTTCTGCAGGGCGGTTTCGCCACCAGCACCGCCGTCGCCAACACCGTCGCCCTGGGCGGCCCTTCCTCGTCCCTGACCGGCGTCATCGACCAGAGGGCCCAGACCACCGTCTTCGCCGAGACCGTCGCCGACGTTCAATACATCCCCGCGCCTGCGACCTTCTCGTCCCAAGCTGTCGCCAATGCGGTTCAGACCAACACCACCGGCGCGTCGCACCAGGATCTGGCCATCCGCCAATCGAACGCCGCCTCGACGACCGAGGCGCGCACCGATGTCTATGTCGACAACGGCTGGGACCTGACGGTCGGCGCCAACGCCGGGGCCAACCGGGCGATCACCGCCAACGCCGGCGGCTCCATGCTGATCCAGACGGACCAAGCCAACGCCGGCCGCGTCCGCGCCGACGCCCGCGTCCAGACCAACCTCCAGGGCCAGACGGTTCTGGCGGCCCGAAGCGTCGCCAACGAGACGGTCGCCGGCAACAACGACATCTATTTGAAGCTCGACAACACCCAGTTGAACACCGGCGGGGTCGAGGCCAACGCGACCTATGTCGGCGTCAACGGCTATGACGCCTATGTCGGCTCCGACGCGGTCGGCAATGCGGTGACGGGCTATGCCTGTTCTCAGTGCGGCGGCGACGTCAACGTCAACAACAACCAGACCAACAGCGGCAATGTCACCGCGACCACCAACGCCACGGTCTCGTCCGGGCGCACCGCCGTGGTCGGCGCCAATGCCGTCGGCAACAGCGCCAGCTTCTACATCAGCCGTCCCGGCGGCTGATCCGAACATGACAAGTCGGTAAGGTTCGCCGGCCCCGCTTGTGGCGAAGGCAAGCACACTTTACACATCCGGCATCGCGCCATCGGGGGTTGCGGTTTCGGAGTGATCTTATGCGTTCTGCGCGTCATCTACTGCTTGTCGCCGTCTCCGGACTGGCCCTGACCACCGGGGCGTTCGCCGCCCCTGCTCTCGCCCAGACCACGCCGCCCGCTGCGGCCGCCGACGGTCAGGTCGCGCCGTCCGCCCCCTGGGCGCAGTCCGCCAGCGACATTCCCGCCGATCCGGCCGTCCGTTACGGCCTGCTGCCGAACGGCATGCGCTACGCCCTGCTGCACAATGCGACGCCTCCGGGCCAGGCCTCGTTCCGCCTGCGCATCGACGCCGGCTCCCTGATGGAGCGCGACGATCAGAAGGGTCTGGCTCACTTCATGGAGCACATGGCCTTCAACGGCACCAAGGACGTGCCGGAAAACGAGATGTTGCGCATCCTCGAACGCCTGGGTCTGGCCTTCGGCGCCGACACCAACGCCTTCACTAGCTTCGATCAGACCGCCTATATGCTGGAGTTGCCCAACACCAAGGACGAGACGGTCGATCCCAGCCTGCACATCCTGCGTGAGATGATGTCGGCGGCCCTGATGGCGCCGGACGCCATCGATTCCGAACGCGGCGTCATCGTCGGCGAAGAACGGACCCGCGACACGCCGCAACTGCGCGTGCTGAAGACCCAGCTCGGCCTTCTGGCGCCCGGCCAGCGTCTGTCGGAACGCCTGCCCATCGGCGACCTCGACATCATCCGCACCGCGCCGCGCCAGCGCTTCGTCGACTTCTACGACGCCTACTATCGCCCCTCGCGCGCCACCTTCATCGCCGTGGGCGACTTCGAGGTGGACGCGATGGAGGCCAAGGTCCGCGCGGCCTTCGGCGACTGGAAGCCGACCGCCGCCGATGGTCCGGAGCCCGATCTGGGCGCCGTCGCTCCCCGTCAACCGCAGACCAGCATCCTGGTCGAGCCGGGCATCCAGTCCTCGATCCAGATCAACTGGATCAAGGCCCCGGACCTCAACCCCGACACGGCCGCCGAACGCGCCGCCGACGTCCGTCGCGGCCTGGGTCTGGCTGTGCTGAACCGTCGCCTGGGCGAGATCGCCCGCGCCGACAACCCGCCCTTCATCGGCGCCGGCGCCGGATATCAGTCGCTGTTCGACAGCCTGGACGCCAGCACCCTGTCGGTCGCCTTCAATCCGGGCGGCTGGCAGCGTGCGCTGGAAAGCGTCGAGCAGGAAAGCCGTCGTCTGGCCGAATACGGCGTCAGCGACGCCGAGCTTCAGCGCGAAATCGTCAACACCCGCACCGCGCTTCAGAACGCCGTGGCATCAGCCGCGACCCGTTCGACCCCGGCCCTGGCGACCGGCCTCCTGGGCGCCGTCAACGACGACCAGGTCTTCAGCTCGCCCCAGACCAACCTCGATCTGTTCAACAAGGCCGTCGAAGGCCTGACGGTCGATCAGGTCAATCAGGCGACCAAGGCGGTGTTCGAGGGCCAGGGCCCGCTGCTGCTGTTCAGCTCCCCCGTCCCGGTCGAGGGCGGCGAGGCCGCCGTCACCGCTGCGCTGGAGGCCTCGCGCAACACCCCGGTGCAAGCCCGCGCCGCCGAGGCCGAACTGAAGTGGCCCTATGCTGACTTCGGCGCCCCGGCGGTCCCCGCCGCCCGTTCGGAAGTCGCCGATCTGGGCGCGACCCTGGTCCGCTTCCCGAACGGCACCTTGTTGAACATCAAGAAGACCGACTTCCGCGCCGACCAGATTCTGGTCAGCGCCCGCACCGGTCTTGGCGAACTGGGCCTGCCTGCCGACACCCTGTCGCCCCTGTCGATGGCCAGCACCGTCCTGGCCCCCGGCGGTCTGGGCAAGCTCAGCCTGGACGAGATGAATCGCGTGCTCAGCGGACGCACCTACAGCGCCGCGGTCAATCAGGCCGCCGACGCCTATATCTTCGCCGGCGCGACCAAGCCCGCCGATCTCCAGCTGGAGCTTCAGGTCCTTGCCGCCTATCTGACCGATCCGGGTCTGCGCGGCGCCTCGTTCGAACAGACCAAGGCCATGTTCCCGCAGATCCTGGCCCAGCTGGGCGCCACGCCGCGCGGCGTCTTCCAACGCGACGCCTCGGGCCTGCTGGCCAGCGGCGACGCGCGTGAGACCACCCCGACCGCCGAACAGATCGCCGCGATCCAGATCGACGACATCCGTTCCGGCGTTCGCTCGGCCCTGGCCCAGGGTCCGGTAGAGATCACCGTCGTCGGCGACGTCGACGTCGACGCGGTCATCGCCGCCGTCGGCTCGACCTTCGGCGCCCTGCCCTCGCGCGGTGAGGCGCCGACACCGCCCGCCGGCTCGACGGTGCGCAAGTTCCCGGCCCCGACCGCCACGCCGGTCCAGCTGTATCACACCGGACCCGCCGAACAGGCGCTGGGCTTCGTCGCCTGGCCCACCACCGACCAGGTCGAAGATCGCAAGACCGCGCGTCAGCTGTCGATCCTGTCGGACGTGCTGCAACTGCGCCTGAACGACGAAATCCGCGAGAAGCAAGGCCTGGCCTATTCGCCCAGCGCCGGCTCGACCGCCTCGGACACCTATCCGGGCTACGGCTTCATCTCGGTGACCGCGGAAACCCCGCCGGCCGCCCTGCCTAAGCTGTTCGAGACGGTGGACGCCATCGCCGCCGACCTGCGCGACAATCCGATCAGTGAGGACGAACTGAACCGCGCCCGTCGCCCGGCGGTCGAGCGCATCCGTCGCAGCATGGCCGACAATGGCTATTGGCTGACCCAGCTGTCGCAGGCCCAGAGCGATCCGGCGACGCTGGACCAAACCCGCAACCAGATCGCCACCCTGGAAGCCGTCACCGCCGCCGACCTTCAGGCCCTGGCTCGCCAGTATCTGAAGTCCGACAGCGCCTGGCGCGCCACCGTCACCACTCAACCGGCGGCTCAGTAACGCCCACGAAAAAGGCCCCGGTTCTCGCGAACCGGGGCCAGTCGTCAGGATCGTCGACGGAGAGCCGACGGTCGCCTTATCTCATGTCCCGCCTGATCGGCGGCTGAACGGGCGTGTTTAGGTCCGGTTCAGAAGACCCGGCCGCCGACGCCGCCGTCCAGGGTGATCACCCCGGTCAGCACGGTCGCGCTCTCGACCTGTTCTTCGCGGTATTCCGTGTATTCCTCTTCGCGATACATCGTCAGGATCTTGATCCCGGCGCCGTAGCGACGCAGCAGCGAACGCTCATTGCAATCCCGCTCGGGCTTCTCAGGCCGGCATTCCAGCTTGCCGCCCGTTCCGTACCATAGCGCCTCATGCTTGCGGCAGGTCAGGGTCGTGCCGTGATCGAAGCTGACGTCGCCATTGTAGTCGGCGATGGTCGCCTGCAGCCAGGTGCCGGACAGGCAGCGATACAGCTCGCCCTCGAACCCTTCGGCGATCTCGCGATCCGGCCGCACCTGCGAGGCGGGGTGCGGCACCTGGCGGTCGTCGATGCAGACGGCCTGGATGACGACCCGCTTCATCATGCTGCGGAAGGCGCTGTAGGGTGTGCGCACGGTCTGGGCGATCACGCCCTCGACCGCCAAGCCCTGGATAGTGGTCGGATAGGGTTGATCGACGCTGACATAGGCCGCGCCGCCGCCTCCGCCGAAGCTGCCCGAGAACCCGCCAGCCCGCGCATTCACATAGGACCGCGCGCCCGAGTTGGCGTTGGAGTTGGCCCCGGCGCCGGCGCCGGCGTTCGCATTGGCGCTCGCGCCAAGGTTCACGTTCACATTGACGTTGGTGTTGATGTTGCCGTTCCAGTTTCCACCGCCGCCAGGACCGCAGTTTCCACCGCCGTTGCAGGGCGGCGGCTCGGGCGGCGGCGGCGGCTCGCACGAGGTGCAGGGCGGCGGCTGACAGCCGGACGTGCATTGCGCCAGCGCGGCTCCGGCGCCCGCCGAGACGGCGAGACCGGCCGCCAGGCCCAGCATCCATTTCGTGATCCGCAGCCGCATCGGCGGGAACTCCCAAGCGAATATCGTGTCGGCCGAACAAGATTCCGGCCGATCCTCCCGTCACAAAACCGCAAAAGCCTTTCGTTTCCGTTGATGAGGCCTGCGCTTCGGGATGGCGCAATGCCGCATCCGTCTGCTAGACCGCCCGCACAATGACCGTCCGCGTCTCCATTCGCCTGATTTCGATTAGCCGCCCGGCGTAGCGCTCCTGGGCCGCATGGCCCCGTGCACGCCGGGATCGAAAGCCCTCAAGCAGCGCGAGGCGCGATAGGGCGAAGAGAACAGCGACCTAATTTTCAAGACGCCGAGACGACCCATGGCCGACGCCCCCGAAAACACCTCTGAATCCACCGCCCGCGACTATCGTGACACCGTCTTCCTGCCCGAGACGCCCTTCCCCATGCGCGGCGGCCTGCCCCAGAAGGAGCCGGTCATTCTGGAACAGTGGGGCGACCTCTACGGGACCCTGCGCGCTGAGCGACAGAAGCAGAACGCCCCCCTCTACGTTCTTCACGACGGTCCGCCCTACGCCAACGGCGACATCCACATCGGCCACGCCCTGAACAAGACGCTGAAGGACTTCGTGGTCCGCAGCCGGTTCCTCCTGGGCTACGATGTCGATTACGTCCCTGGCTGGGACTGCCACGGCCTGCCGATCGAGTGGAAGATCGAGGAGCAGTTCCGCGCCAAGGGCCGCCGCAAGGAGGAGGTGTCCAAGGACGAGTTCCGCCGCGCCTGCCGCGAATACGCCGGCAAATACATCGACCTGCAAAAGGACCAGTTCCACCGGCTGGGCATCGTCGGCGACTTCGCCAACCGCTACGCCACCATGGATTTCACCTCCGAAGCGGCCATCGTCGCCGAGTTCCACAAGTTCAAGAACTCGGGCCAGCTCTATCGTGGCTCCAAGCCCGTCATGTGGTCGCCGGTCGAGCGCACCGCGCTCGCCGACGCCGAGATCGAATATCACGACCACGTCAGCCCGACGATCTGGGTCAAGTTCCCGGTCACGGCCATGTCCGACGACCATCCCGACGACCTGCTGGCCTTCCGGTCCAGCACCCCGTCCATCGTCATCTGGACGACCACGCCCTGGACCATCCCGGCCAACCGCGCCATCAGCTACGGCCCCGAAATCGCCTATGGCCTGTATGAGGTCACGGCCATGGAAGAAGGCCTGGAGTTCGCGCCCTGGGCCAAGCCCGGCGACCGCCTGATCCTGGCCGACAAGCTGGCCGAGGACGTGTTTAAGGCCGCCAAGATCGCGGCCTGGACCCGCGTCTACGACATCAATCCGTCGGGCCTGGAGACCGCCCACCCGCTGGCCGCGCTCGACAGCGGCTACGGCTTCTCCGTGCCCTTGCTGGCCGGCGACCACGTCACCGACGACGCCGGCACCGGCTTCGTCCACACCGCGCCCGGCCACGGCGCCGACGACTTCGAGGTCTGGAAGGCCCACGGCCATCACGAAGTGCCGGATACGGTCGATCCCGACGGCGCCTACTACCCCGGCGTCCCCCTGTTCGCGGGCCTGAAGGTGCTGGAGACCGAAGGCAAGAAGACCGGCAAGTTCGGTCCCGCCAACGGCGCAGTGATGGAAAAGCTGATCGAGGCCGGCAACCTGTTGGCGCGCGGGCGGCTGGAGCATTCCTATCCGCACAGCTGGCGCTCAAAGGCCCCGATCATCTTCCGCAATACGCCCCAGTGGTTCATCCGCATGGATCAGCCCCTGAAGAGCGGCGACACACTGCGCGAGACGGCGCTGAACGCCATCGACGCCACCGCCTTCCATCCCGTCGCCGGCAAGAACCGCATCCGCTCGATGGTCGAGGGCCGTCCCGACTGGCTGGTCAGCCGCCAGCGCGCCTGGGGCACGCCTCTGGCCATGTTCATCGACAAACAGACGGGCCAGCCCCTGCATGACCCCGAGGTCGACGCCCGCATCGTCGCGGCTGTCGCCGAACGCGGCGCCGACATCTGGTTCACCGCGCCCGACAGCGATTTCCTGGGCGCCCACGACCCGGCCCGCTACGAAAAGGTCGAGGACATTCTGGACGTCTGGTTCGACTCCGGCTCGACCCATGCCTTCACGCTCGACCCGCGCCTGCCGGAAAACGGCTACACCGGCGACCGTCCCGCCCACTGGCCCGCCGACCTCTATCTGGAAGGCTCCGACCAACACCGCGGCTGGTTCCAGTCGTCCCTGCTGGAAGGCTGCGGCACGCGCGGCCGCGCCCCGTTCACGGCGGTCCTGACCCACGGCTTCACCCTCGACGAGAAGGGGGAGAAGATGTCCAAGTCCAAGGGCAATACGACCGACCCCCTCACCATCATCAAGGAGAGCGGCGCCGACATCCTGCGTCTGTGGGTGGCCCTGGTCGACTATTCGGACGACCAGCGGATCGGCAAACAGATCCTGCAAACCACGGTCGACGCCTATCGCAAGCTTCGGAACACCGTCCGCTACCTGCTGGGCGCCCTGGCCGATTTCGACGAGGCCGAACGCCTGCCGCTGGACCAGATGCCGCCGCTGGAGCGGTTCATCCTGCACCGCCTGCACGAACTCGACGCTCAGGTCCGTGCGGCTTACGCCGAATACCGCTTCCAGGACGTCGTCCGCCCGGTGCTGGAGTTCTGCGCCGGCGACCTATCGGCCCTGTATTTCGACATCCGCAAGGACGCCCTCTACTGCGACCGCCCCGATGCCTTGCGCCGTCGCGCCGCCCGCACGGTGATGGACGAGGTCTTCATGCGCCTCACCGCCTGGCTGTCCCCGCTGACGCCCTTCACGATGGAAGAGGCCTGGACGACGCGGTTCCCGGACGCGGGGACGAACTGCGCCCGCGTCATCCCCGACACCCCGGCGGAATGGCGCAATCCGGCCGAGGCCGAGCGTTGGGCGGCGATCAATACGGTTCTCGAAGTGGTCAATGAATCGCTTGAAGCCGCCCGCCGCGAGAAGCTGATCGGCGGCGCCCTTGACGCGTGGCCGACCGTCACCGCCCCGGCCTCCGCCTTCGCCCCGTTCGAAGGCCTCGACGCTGCCGAGATCTTCCGCACCTCGGGCGCCGATCTTGTCGAAGGCGAAACCATCTCGGTCACGGTCGCTGTCGCCGACCACCCGAAATGCGCCCGCTCTTGGCGCCGCGTCCCCGACGTCGGCTCTGACCCCGCCTACCCCGACCTCTCGGCCCGCGACGCCGATGCGGTTCGGTATTGGGACCAGACACACGCCTGACCACCACACCGTCTCCTCCCCGCTTGGCGGGGAGGGGGACCGCGAAGCGGTGGAGGGGTTCTAAACGCCGCTTAAGCGCCGGGATGCGCGAAGAGCCCCTCCGTCTCTCCGCTGCGCTCCGAGCCACCTCCCCATGAATGGGGAGGAGACGATGCTCAGCCATCGCAATGCCGCTGGTCCATCCGCAGCGATTTCAACCGTTTGTCGATTTATGTCGCCCGTCTCCGATCCACAGGGTCAAACGGCCCCATAATACATCCGTCTCGTCGCATGGAGGGCTCGCCTGGCCTGCGACCTTGCGGCGGCGAGAGCGGAGGGCACGGGGGCGATGGTGAAATCCCATCGCGGCGCCGGGGCTGATCGGTCGGGAAATCGCCCCGGCGTCCGCAGTCGCGTCGCAGGGTCGAGGGGGATACTCGGCCGAACCGGGGATCGGGGATCGCTGCTCCGACCCGCCCGTCGCAGGCTTATGGGGTTAGGCGATAAGACCGCCACCGCTCGGCGCCCCGAGCTTGCAGGCCAACCCACCGCGCGGAGCGTCATACCCTTCGTCGAAACGGTAACTCAAACCACAGAAGTCCGGGCGAAGGCCCGGCGCTCCGCCCAGCCCTCCAGACTTCGCAGGCTGAATGCCGCGAAGACGAAGCCGTTTTCCGTCCCGCGCGACACTGCGTCATCTTGTCAAACCGCCCCTCGCGCCCCAACTGCAAAGCCTACCCAAATCACACCTTCGCTCGCGACAGGAGCCCTGATGCCGCATGCCGACAGCCTGATCCTCACCCTGGTCGGGGGCTTCGTCCTCGCCTTCGTGTTCGGCATGCTGGCGCATCGGCTGAAACTGTCGCCCCTGGTGGGCTATCTCGTCGCGGGCGTGATCGTCGGCCCCTATACGGGCGGCTTCGTCGCCGACACCGAACTAGCGCCGCAGCTGGCCGAGATCGGCGTCATCCTGCTGATGTTCGGCGTCGGGCTGCACTTCTCGCCCAAGGATCTGATGCAGGTCCGCAAGGTCGCCATTCCCGGCGCCCTGGTTCAGATCGGCGTCGCCACCGTGCTGGGCTGGGGGCTCGGCCGGTTCGTGCTGGGCCTGGGCGATGTCGAGGCCCTGCTGATGGGCTTCGCCCTGTCCGTCGCCTCGACCGTCGTCCTGCTGCGGGCGCTGGAGGAGCGCAAACAGGTCAAGGGCGAGATCGGCCGCATCGCCGTGGGCTGGCTGATCGTCGAGGATCTGGTCATCGTCATCGCCCTGGTCATGCTGCCCATGGTGCTGGTTCCGGCCGGAACCCAGACGGACCTCGCCGCGCTGGGGACCGACGTCGGCTTGACCCTGCTCAAGGTCGTGCTGTTCGTCGTCGGCATGCTGGTCGTCGGCGGCAAGGTCATTCCCTGGCTGCTGATCCGCATCGCCCACACCAAGTCGCGCGAGCTTTTCACACTGGGCGTGCTCGCCATCGCCCTGGGCATCGCCTGGCTGGCCTATTTCCTGTTCCACTCCTTCGCCCTGGGCGCCTTCCTGGCCGGCCTGGTGATGAACGCCTCGCCCCTGGGTCACAATGCGGCCGAGCGATCCCTGCCCCTGCGCGACGCCTTCGCCGTGCTATTCTTCGTTTCGGTCGGCATGCTGTTCGACCCGATGATCGTGGTGCGCCAGCCGTGGGCGGTTCTGGGCGTGCTGGGCATCGTCATCGTCGGCAAGTCGGTTGCTGCCCTGGTCATCACCAAGACCTTCAAGCTGGATCGGTCGACCGGCTTCACCGTCGCGGCGTCCCTGGCCCAGATCGGCGAGTTCTCCTTCATCCTGGCCGCACTCGGCGTGTCCTTGGGCGCCATGAGCCGTGAGACCCACGACCTGATCCTGGCCGCCGCCCTGCTGTCGATCTCGCTCAACCCGTTCGTGTTCCTCTTCACCGACCGGATGGGTGGAAAGCCGAAGCCACCCGCGGCCGGCGCGCTCCGACCCGCAGCCGCGGACGGCCCGATCACGGATGCGGTCGCGGCGCCCTGAGCCCCTTTCCGCGCCGTCCGCCGCCCGCTATCGTCCGCTCATGGACAAAATCGCCGCAGATCAGGCCGTTCTTCACTATGGCGACGGCGAGTTCGCCGTCTTGAAGCCCGGCCGCTTCGTGCGCTGCGCCGTCACGGACAAACCGATCCCGCTGGAAGTCCTCCGCTACTGGAGCTCCAGCCGCCAGCAGCCCTATTTCGGGCCCGCCGAATTCATCGCGGCCCAGCAGGGCGAAAAATGATCCCGTCGCGCCGCGCCCTTTTGACCGGCGCGGTCGCCAGCCTGATCGCCGCGCCGCTGCTGGCTGAAGACCGCAACGCCCTGCCGCTGGCCTTGAACGGCGCCTGGCGTCAGGGCGGCTACGCCTTCGGCCGCACCGCGCCGCGCGCCCTGATCTTCGTCGACGGCGAGGCCCTGACCACCGCCTCGACCGCCGGCCTCTTCGTGATCGGCTTCGACCGCGACGCCGGTCCGACCACCCAAATCGAGGTCCGGTCCGGCGACCGGTCCGCCCGACGCACGCTCGACATCGCCCCCTACGCCTTCCCGTCAACCAGCGTGAACGGTCTGCCGCCCTCGACCGTCGAGCCGAGCGATCCCGCTCTCCTGGCCCGCATCCAGCAGGAGATCGCGCTGAAGACCGAAGGCTTCGCCAGCCGCATCGACACCGACGACTTCAAGGACGGCTTCGTCTGGCCGCTGGAGAACTATCGGGTCTCCAGCGCCTGGGGCGCTCAGCGCGTCCTGAACGGCACGCCCGCCCGGCCGCACTACGGCATCGACCTGGCCGCCCCCCAGGGCAGCGTGATCCGCGCCCCCGCCGACGGCCGCATCGCCTTCGTGCGCCCTGACATGCATTTCGAAGGCGGCCTGACCCTGATAGACCACGGTCAGGGCCTGATCAGCTGCTATCTGCACCAGTCACGGCTGGACGTGGCGCTGGGCCAGCGCGTCCGGCGCGGCGATGCGCTGGGCCGCGTCGGCATGACCGGCCGCGCCACCGGCCCGCACCTGTGCTGGCGCATGAAATGGCGCGATCGCAACCTTGACCCGTCGCTGATGGTCGGCGCGCAGGCTCCAGAAACCCTCGCCTGATCAAGGGCTCCTCTTGCGGGACTACGCATATCTCCTTAGCCTCGCGCCAATCTCTGGCAGGCCCCGATGATCTCACTGAAATCGCTGAACGTCCTGCTTGCGGACGACAATCAGAACATGCGCGCCATTGCGTCGGCCGTGCTGCATTCGGCCGACATCCGCAACGTCTATGAGGCGGCCGAGGGCGCGACCGCCTTTGATCTGCTGCGCCGCCACCCCATCGATCTGGCCATCGTCGATTTCAACATGTTCCCGCTGGACGGGGTCGAGTTCACGCGCCTGGTCCGCACCAGCCCCGACAGCCCCAATCCGTTTCTGCCGATCATCATGATGACCGGCCATTCCGAACGCAGCCGCGTCTACGAAGCCCGCGACGCTGGGGTGACCGAGTTCATCGTCAAGCCGATCACCGCCAAGGCCGTGCTGGATCGGCTGAATGCGGTCATCATGCGGCCGCGCCCCTTCATCAGGAGCCGGGATTACGTCGGCCCCTGTCGCCGGCGCCGCGATGCGCCCGACTACGCCGGGCCGTTCCGTCGGTCGTCCGAACTGGGACGGTCCAACGCCGCATAGACCTTGTCCGGCCAGCGCTTGTGGACCCAGAACCAGTCCACAGGATGCTCTCTGACCCGGTCCTCGACGAAGCGATTGGCGGCCTGGATGCCGGCCAGCGTATCGGCCGCCTTGTCATCGCTTTGATTGACCACGATCGGCTCGTGCGCCGTCACCCGGAACCGCACGCCCGGCAGGCGCACCACCGACAGCGGCAGCATGACCGTGTCGAACTTCAACGCCAGTCTCGCCGCTCCAGGCGAGGCGTTCACCGGCTGACCGAAGAACTCCACCTCCGGCCCCTGATTGTATTTCTGATCGACCAGCAGGGCGATGGAATCGCCGCGCTTCATCCCCGCCATCAGTTCGCGCGTTCCGTCGCCCTTGGGCGCGAACAGACGGATGCCGTAACGCTCCCGGCTCTGGCGGATCAGGGCGTCGACGTAAGGATTATTGGCGGCGCGATAGGTCACCTGACACGGCACGCCCGCCGCCATGATCACCGCCGCCATCACCTCGAAGTTGGCCAGATGGCCCGAGATCAAAACGGCCGGCTTGCCGCTGTCGCGCAAGGCGTGCAGCCGCTCCATCCCGACCACCTCGACCCGCCCGCCTTCGGGCGTCAGATGATCCATGACCGCCAGTTCGGCGAAGGTCCGGCCCGTCTGATCCCATTGCGCCAAGGCCAGCGCCTCGCGCTCGTCTGCCGGCATGTCAGGAAAGGCGATCCGCAGATTGCGCATCACCGTCTTCTGCGTGCCGGTCAGCGGCCCCAGCGTGCGAAGCAGCCAGCCGCCCAACCCCGACGCCCGCTCGACGCCCAACAGGCGCAGAAAGCCGAACAGCGCCTGAAAGCCGAAGGCCTCCAGGCGCCAAACTAGATCCTGCTTCCAGTCGTTACGCTCACCAGGCAATCGTCAATCCACCGTCCACCACAAGGGTCTGGCCGGTCACATAGGCCGACGCAGGGCTGCACAGATAGACCGCCGTGCCCGCGATTTCATCGGGCTGACCGATCCTTTTCAGCGGCGCCGGCTCGGTGACCTGTTTCAGCAGCTCCGGATTCTCCCACAGATATTTGGCGAAATCGGTCTGAACCAGCCCGGGCGCGATGCAGTTGACCCGCACGTTCGACGGCCCCCACTCCACCGCCAGATTGCGCACCAGCTGCATGTCCGCCGCCTTGGAGATATTGTAGGCGCCGATCAGGGCGTTGCCGCGAAGCCCGCCGATGGACGAGATCACCAGGATCGCCCCGTCTTTCCGCTCCACCATCTGCGGCGCGACCATCTGGATCAGCCAGTGGTTCGAGATGACGTTATTCTGCAGGATCTTTTCGAACTGGTCGTCGGCGATGCCCGCCATCGGCCCGGCGTACGGATTGGTCGCGGCGTTGCACACCAGGATGTCGATCTGGCCGAAGACGGCGTTTGTCTCGTCGACCAGCCGCTGAAGATCTTCCTTCGAGGCGATGTTGGCCGGCACCGCGATGGCCCGACCCTCCCCATATTTGCCGTTGATCTCGGCGGCGACCTCGTCGCACGGCCCGGCCTTGCGCGACGAGATGACGACCTTGGCGCCGTGTTCGGCCAGCCGTTCGGCGATGGCCTTGCCGATTCCCCGCGACGAGCCGGTGATGATTGCGACCTTGCCGGTCAGATCGAACAGTTCCATTGCGTTTCCCGTAGGTTTGGCGGGGATATTTGCAGCCCCGCTCTAGCCGAATGACATTGATAGCCTGATACTCAGGCGATTCCATCCGGGAGTGGCCGACCGCCAGCCGATGCGCAACGTAACAACGGGCTTTCTCTACTTCGCCTATCTGTTCCTCGGCATGACCGTGGGCGCCTTCCTGTGGCGCGCGGGCCTGGGGATCGGCGCAGGCGTGGCCGGAACGCTCGGCGCACTGGGTGTGCTGGGCGCCTTCCACGGCATCGTCACCGGGATCGCCGAGCGCCGCGTCCTGAAAAAGGAAATCGGCCAAGTCCGCGAGGCCCACCGCCTGCTCGCCGATGCGATGGAATCGACCCAGGGCGCCCTGACCGAACTGGCGCACGCCATCGAGACCGGCGTCCTGTCCGACACCGACGCCCTGACCGGCGAGGTCCGCATGCTGGAATCCCTGGTCCAGCAGATGAGCGAAAGCATCGACGAGCGCCTGGCCGCCGCGCCCCATATCGGCGTCGAGACTTTCGAGGGCCGTCGCATGGCTCAGTCGAACGTCCTGCTGCGCACCATTCACGAGGCGCTCAGCGAAGGCCGCGTCGATCTGTATCTCCAGCCGGTCGTCTCGCTGCCCCAGCGCCGGACCATCTTCTACGAGAGCTTCACCCGGCTGCGCGACGCCACCGACCGCGTCATGATGCCGGCGGAATACCTGTCCCTGGCCGAGGGCGAGGGCCTGGTGCCGGCGATCGACAATCTCCTGCTGTTCCGCTGCGCCCAGATCGTGCGGCGGCTGGCGCGTCAGGACCGCAAGGTCGGCGTCTTCTGCAACGTGGCACTGACCTCGCTGGGCGACGAGACCTTCTTCCCGCAGTTCCTCGACTTCCTCAGCGAGAACCGCGACCTGAACCAGGCGCTGATCTTCGAACTGGGCCAGGCGACGTTCGACGCACGCGGCGCCATCGAGGCGCGCAACATGGCCAAGCTGGCCGACCTGGGCTTCCGATTCTCGCTGGACAAGGTGCAGACGCTGGACCTCGACTTCGCCGATCTGCAACGCTCGGACGTCAAATTCATCAAGGTCGCGGCAGACCTGATGATCGAACAGCTGCTTGACCTGGACGGCGGCGCCCCCTTGCGCTCCATGCCCGACATCCAGGCCGCCGATTTCGCCGCCCTGACCCGCCGCTATGGCGTCGAGGTCATCGCCGAAAAGGTCGAAAACGAACGCCAGGTCGTCGATATCCTCGAACTGGACGTCGGCATGGGCCAGGGCCACCTGTTCGGCGAACCCCGCGCCATCAAGGAACAGGTGCTGGCCGAAACCGACCCCCCGGCCGAGTTCCTGCGCTCCACCCTACGCAGCGCCGAGCAGCGTCGCCGGTTCAGCTAAAACAGTCCGTCTCCTCCCCACTCCGTGGGGAGGTGGTACGGCGCGCCTTTGCGCCGTGACGGAGGGGCTTCTCCCCATCACAGGCGCCGAGCCCGCTTCAAGAACCCCTCCACCGCTTCGCGGTCCCCCTCCCCATTTCATGGGGAGGAGACTTTCGCCTCCGCGTCCTAGCGGCTACCAACGCCTCATGACCCTCCCCCACGCCCTGCCCCACCTCGGCGCCGTCGCCGGCGATTATGACATCCTGCTCTGCGACGTCTGGGGCGTGATCCATAATGGGCGCGAAAGCTGGGCTGGCCCGTGCGAGGCGCTGACGCGGTTCAATCGCGAGGGCGGCCACGTCGTGCTGATCTCCAACTCGCCCCGCCCGGCCTCGGACGTGATCGCTCAGCTGGACGGGCTGGGGGTGCCGCGCGAGGCGTGGAAGGCCTTCGTCACCTCCGGCGACGCGACCCGCGCCGAACTGGCCAAGCGCGCGCCCGGCCCGGCCTGGATCGTCGGCCCCGAACGTGACGCGCCGCTGTACGCCGGCCTTGGCCTCGAGCGCGCCGGCAGCGCCGAGGACGCCGCCTTCATCTCCGTCACCGGCCCGGTGGACGACACGGTCGAGACGCCCGAAGACTACCGTGAGCGGTTCGCCGTCGGCGCCGCACGCGACATCGAACTGATCTGCGCCAATCCCGATCGCGTCGTCCAACGCGGCGACCAGCTGATCTATTGCGGCGGATCGCTGGCCGACCTGTATGAATCGCAGGGCGGCCGGGTCGTGATGGCGGGCAAGCCCTTCGCCCCGATCTACGATCTGGCGATCAAGGAGGCGGAAGGCTTGCTGGGCCGCTCCGTCGATCGCTCGCGCGTCCTGTGCATCGGCGACGGCGTCGTCACCGACGTGATGGGCGCGAACGCGCAAGGGCTCGACTGCCTGTTCATCGCCCAGGGCATCCACGGCGACCAGGCCAAGGGCGAAGACGGCGCGCTCGATCCGGCGCGCGCCGCCGCTCTGCTGAAGGCGGAAACGACCTATGCGCGATACGCCGCGCTCGAACTGAACTGGTAAGGCTCGCCATTTTGTCGCACCGCCGCTAAAGCCTCAGCCATGGTCGAATTGGTTCAGCAGCATCCGTCCGGTGGTTACATCCTGGACGAACTTCACGTCGGCATGGCGGCCGAGAAAATCGTCGTCGCGACGGAGGACCGCATTCGGCTGTTCGCCGAGGCGTCCGACGATTTCAACCCGGTGCATCTGGATGAGGCCTTCGCCTCCAAGACCGCCTATCGCGGCCGGATCGCCCACGGCCTGCTCAGCGCCTCATTCGGATCGGCCGTGGTCGGCACCATCCTGCCGGGCGCCGGCTCCATCTACATTTCCCAGACCCTGGCCTTCCATCAGCCGGTGCGGATCGACGACGTCGTGCGCATCCTGATCACCGTGATCGAGGTCGAGCCCGAGAGCGCGCGGGCCAAGCTCAGCTGCGAAGGCTTCGTCGGCGAGACCATGATCATGGACGGCGTCGCCGTCGTCCGCGTCCCCCGCCGGCGCAAACCGTCCCAACGTTGATGCAGATTGTCCGCGACTGGCGCGACCTGTCGGACGCGCTGAAGGGCGCGGCGGTCGCCGTCGGCGCCTTCGACGGCGTGCATCGCGGGCATCAGGCCGTCATCGCCGGCGCACGCGACGCGGCAGAACGGCTGGGCGCGCCGCTGGGCGTCGTCAGCTTCGATCCGCATCCCCGCCGCTGGTTCCAGAAGGACGCCGCGCCCTTTCGCCTGATGACGGCCGACCAGATGGCCGAGGCCCTGGCGCCGCTGGGTGTGGACATCCTTTACCTGCTGCCCTTCGACGCCGAGATGGCCGGCATGACCGACGTCGCCTTCGCCGAGCGGGTTCTGGCTGAGGGCCTGGGCATTCGCCACGCCGCCGTCGGCTTCGACTTCACCTTCGGCAAGGGCCGCTCCGGCTCGCCCGAGGCCTTGCGCGCCTATGGCGAGCGGCTGGGTTTCACTGTCTCGGTCGCCGAACGGCTGGATGACGCGGACGGGCTGAAACTGTCGTCCAGCGCCGTGCGCGAGGCGTTGAAGGCCGGCGACATGGCCCGCGCCGCCGCCATCCTGGGCCGCCCCTTCACTATTCGCGGCGAGGTGATCCACGGCGACAAGCGCGGCCGCACCATCGGCGTGCCGACGGCCAATATCGCGCTCGGCGACTATATGCGCCCTGCCTACGGCGTCTATGCGACCCGCAGCCGATTGCCGGACGGACGGGTGATCGACGGCGTGGCCAGCCTGGGCGTGCGTCCCATGTATGCGCTGGAGACCCCGCTGATGGAGGTCTGGCTGTTCGACTTCGACGGCGACCTGTACGGTCAGACGCTGGACACCGAACTGGTCGCCTGGCTGCGCGGCGAGGAGACCTTCGACGGTCTCGACGCCCTGAAGACCCAGATCGACGCCGATGCGGCGGCGGCGCGGGCCATCCTCAGCCGATCATAGAGACCGAAGCTCCGCCGCGAACCGCTTCCAGTTCTGCACATAGTGTTCGGCCGACATTTGCAGCACGGCGATGTGCGCCGGGTCACGTTCCCGCACCACCTTGCCGGGCTGTCCCACCACCAGACTGTTGTCCGGGATGATCTTGCCTTCTGTGATCAGGGCATTGGCCCCGATGATGCAGTTTCGGCCGATCTTGACCCCGTTCAGCACCACCGCCCCGATGCCGATCAGGCTGTAGTCCCCGACCTCGCAGCCGTGCAGCATGGCCTTGTGTCCCACCGTCACGCCGCGCCCCAGCGTCAGCGGCGAACCCATGTCGGTGTGCAGCACGCTGCCGTCCTGAATGTTGCTGTCAGGCCCCACTGTGATCGGATCGTTGTCCCCGCGCAGCACGGCGCCGAACCAGACACTGGCGTTGGGATGGAGAATCACATTCCCTATCACCGATGCGCTTGGCGCCACCCAGTATTCGCCCTGCGGCGGAAGCTGTGGTTTGCTGTCGCCCAAGGCGTAAATGGTCATCTGTACACCGCCTAATCTTTGAAAAACGAGGGCTTTAACGGATCGCTAACCACGATAGCATCATTCTGTTGATGCGATTCGTGGGTCGCCATTTCGGCCCCGGATCCGAAACCGGATCAAGCCCGATCCGGTCATCAAGTCGGGGCTTTCGCGTGGCGCGTTGGGATCCTGGTTCGGTTGTTCGGCGGCGGGCGCACCCCGTTGCAGACGGCCCTGCTGTCGATCCGGGCCGCCGCTGGGCAGGCCGCGACCTCTTCCTCCCCAAGACCATCCAAGGCGGCGCCCGTTCGGGTCCGCCTTTTTTCATGCCCTGGAGGCGTCCATGACCAAGCGTGCTGCAACCAAGCGTCAAACGCGTGAACACGGAATCCTGGATTCGCGTGATTTCATGGAGGAGTCGAAAGTTCGTCGGCTTCACGCCCCGCATAACGAGCGATCAGGATGGTCGCCCTATCCTTCGAACGACGACCGCGACCAAGGCTATCTGAAGACGCTGAAGCCCAAGTCCGAGGGCCAGGGCGAGTTGATGGAGGCCATCGACCACCACAACCTGGTCATGGCGCTGGGTCCGGCAGGCACCGGCAAGACCTACCTCGCCGTCGCCAAGGCGGTCGAGGCGCTGGAGGCGGGCAAGGTCGGCCGCATCGTCCTGAGCCGCCCTGCTGTCGAGGCCGGCGAATCCATCGGCTTCCTGCCCGGCGACATGGAAGACAAGCTGGCTCCCTATCTGCGCCCGCTCTACGACGCCCTGTCCGATCGTCTGTCGATGAAGCGGGTCAAGGCGCTGATGGCCGAAGGCCTGATCGAGATCGCCCCGGTCGGCTATATGCGCGGCCGCACGCTGAACAACGCCTTCATCGTCGTCGACGAGGCGCAGAACTGCACCTACGTCCAGCTCAAGATGCTACTGACCCGCCTGGGTTGGCATTCGACCATGGTGGTGACGGGTGATCCGCAGCAGTCGGACCTGCTGCCCGGCATCTCGGGCCTGTCGGACATCTCGGCTCGACTGGAGGCCGTACCCGACATCGCCGTGGTGCGTCTGGCCGAGCGCGACATCGTCCGTCACCCGCTGGTCGCCTCGATGATCGGCGTCCTCTGAAGATTTGGCTTAGGTCGTCATTCCGGGGCTGAGCGTAGCGAAGAACCCGGAACCCAGGGCAGCACGCGCAACCCTATGCGTTCAACGCTGTATGCGAGCCACCTGGGTTCCGGGTTCGTCCTGCGGACACCCCGGAATGACGGCGAGGGACGATCTGACGGATTGGGCCAAACGCCCATTGTCCCCCGCCGCGCTCACCCGCTAAAGGTCGGCTCGCGGCTGATGAGGGATTTCGATGCGCGTAGCGATGATTGGGACGGGCTATGTGGGCCTGGTGTCCGGCGCCTGTTTCGCCGACTTCGGCCATGTCGTTACCTGCATCGACAAGGACCCGTCCAAGATCGAGCGGCTGGAGCGGGGCGAAATCCCGATCTATGAGCCGGGGCTGGATGATCTGGTCGCCGCCAATGTGCGCGAAGGTCGACTGTTCTTCACCCTGGACGGCGCAGAGGCCATTCGCCGGGCCGACGCCGTCTTCATCGCCGTGGGCACGCCGACGCGGCGCGGCGACGGCCATGCCGACCTGTCTTACGTCCACGCCGCCGCCGAGGAGATCGCCGGCCTGATCGAAGGCTTCACGGTCGTCGTCACCAAGTCGACCGTCCCTGTCGGCACGGGCGACGAAGTCGAGGCCATTATCCGAAAGACCAATCCGAAGGCCGACTTCGCCGTCGTCTCCAACCCCGAATTCCTGCGTGAAGGCGCCGCCATCGGTGACTTCAAACGTCCCGACCGCGTGGTCATCGGCATCGACGACATGACCGGCGACGCTGGCGGCCGCGCGCAGAAGGTCATGAGCGAACTTTATCGCCCGCTGAACCTGAACGAGAGCCCGCTGCTGTTCGTGGGCCGCCGCACGTCCGAACTGATCAAATACGCCGCCAACGCCTTCCTGGCGATGAAGATCACCTTCATCAACGAGATGGCCGACCTTTGCGAAGCCGTCGGCGCCGACGTCCAGCAGGTCGCGCGCGGGATCGGTCTGGACAAGCGCATCGGCTCGAAATTCCTGCACGCCGGCCCCGGCTATGGCGGCTCGTGCTTCCCCAAGGACACCATCGCCCTGGTCCGCACCGCCCAGCAATACGGCGCGCCGACAAAGCTGATCGAGGCCACGGTCGAGGTCAACGACGCCCGCAAGAAGGCCATGGCCGACCGCGTCGCCGCAACCCTGGGCGCAAGCGTCCAAGGCAAGACGGTCGCCCTCCTGGGCCTGACGTTCAAGCCGAACACCGACGACATGCGTGACGCCCCGTCGCTGGACATCGCGCCTGCCCTGATCGCCGCCGGCGCGACGGTCCAGGCCTTCGATCCCGAAGGCATGCACGAGGCCGCCAAGCTGTTGCCGGACATCCAGATGAAGGACAGCGCCTATGACGCCGTCGTCGGCGCCGACGCCGTCGTCCTCGTCACCGAATGGGACCAGTTCCGCGCCCTGGATCTGGACCGCATCAAACTGCTGATGAAACAGCCGGTCCTGGTCGATCTGCGCAACATCTATCGACCCGAAGACATGAAGCATCGCGGCTTCCGCTACATGGGCATCGGGCGCGGCTGATGGGCGGGCCGATCCTCGTCACGGGCGCGGCCGGCTTCATCGGCATGCACGTCGCCGAGCGTCTGCTGGACCGGGGCGAGCAGGTGATCGGCGTCGATGTCTTCAACGACTACTATGATCCGCGCCTGAAGGCCGCCCGCGCCGCCCGGCTGGAAGGGCGAGACGGCTTCAAGATGGTCCGCGCCGACATCGCCGACCACGAGCAGATGCGTGCGCTGGTCGCGGATGCCGGGGTCAAGCGGATTGTCCACCTCGCGGCCCAGGCCGGGGTCCGCTACTCCCTCGAGAACCCCTTCGCCTACGAGCGGTCCAACCTGGCCGGCCATCTGTCGATGCTGGAGGCCGCGCGGCACAATGACGTGACCCACCTGGTCTATGCCTCGTCCAGTTCGGTCTATGGCGACCGGCCGCTGGAGGGGTCGGGCTTTCGCGAAGACGACCCGACGGTCAATCCCGTCTCGCTCTACGCCGCCACCAAACGCTCGTGCGAACTGATGAGCCAGAGCTACGCCAGGCTCTATGGCTTTCCGCAGTCGGGGCTGCGGTTCTTCACGGTCTATGGCCCCTGGGGCCGGCCCGACATGGCCTATTTCAGCTTCACCCAGAAGATCGTGCGCGGCGAGCCGATCGAGGTCTATGGCGAAGGCAAGATGGCGCGCGACTTCACCTATATCGACGACATCGTCGACGGCGTGGTCGCCGTTCTGGACCGTCCCCCCGCGCAGGGCGTTCATGAGGTCTACAACATCGGCGACAGCCAGCCCGTCGGCCTGATGGAGATGATCTCCACGCTGGAAACCGCGCTGGGCGTCAGTGCGAACAAGATCATGCGGCCGATGCAGCCCGGCGACGTCACCGCCACCTATGCCGACATTTCAAAGCTGAACGCCCTGTGCGGTTATCAGCCCCAAGCCCCGCTGAAGATCGGACTGGAAAAGTTCGTCGCCTGGTGGCGTCAATACGAGAACGGTTGACGCAAGAAGGCTTGGGGGGCCGATGCGACGCGAAATCCTGCCGGCCGGCGCCGCCCTGATGCTGTTCAGCGCAACCGACGCCACGGCCCAGGCTTTGCGCTCGGCTCAGGACGCGCAAATCGACCTCTTCTTTCGCAACCGCGCGGTCGCCGTGCGCGACCGGCCGCAACCCGCCTATGACCCGCTCGGCATCCGGGCCGGCGGCTTCACGGTCTTTCCCCGGCTTCAGTCGGGCGTCGTCCATGACGGCAATGTCTTCGCGGCTGAAGACGATCCTCAGCCTGCAACAACCTTGCGCCTGACGCCTGAAGTTGTCATCCGATCCAACTGGTCGCGCCACGCGTTTGAAACCCGCGCCCGCGCCGAGATCGACCGCAACCTCGACTTCGACAGCGAGAACACAACCGACTGGAGCCTGGGCGGCGCCGGCCGTCTCGACATCGTTCGAGGCGTCGACATCACCCTGGCCGCTGACTACGCCCACGATCACGAGGCCCGCACCGCCGCCGGTTCCGATCCCGCCGCTCGCCGCCCGATCGCCTTCGAGCTGGCCTCCGCCTCGCTGGCGGCGACGCGCACGCGGGGTCGATTGCGCCTCTCGGCCGACGCCGCCATTCTTCGCTATGACTATCGCGATGGGCTGAGCGACGCCGGCGCCGTCATCGAACAGGACGACCGGGATCGCACCGCCGTCCGCCTGACCGGCCGCGCCGACTACGCCCTCTCCCCCGCGACGGCCCTGTTCTTTCAGCTCGCCTGCGATGACCGCGATTATCGCAACCTAGCAGGGTCGCCGGAACGATCCTCTTCCGGTCACGAAGCCTTGGCTGGCGTGGACTTTGAGCTGGGCGCGCTGATCCGGGGCGAGGTCGCCGCCGGATACATCCGCCAGGATTTCCAGGACGCGACCTATGGCGATCTCGACGGCTTCGGCGGTCGCGCTCGCCTGTCGTGGTTTCCGACGCAACTGACTACCCTGACCGCCACCGCCGCGCGCAGCGTCGAGGACACCGGCGTGATCGGCGCGGCCGGCGCCCTGCGCACCGACGTGTCGATCGGCGCGGACCACGAACTGCTGCGCAACCTGATCCTGACGGCGGAAACGGCGTTGAGTAAGGACGACTACAACGGCCTTGACCGCACGGACACGCGCTTTACCGCCGGCTTCAGCGCCGTCTATCGCCTCAACCGTCGCTATGGCCTGACCGCCGGTCTGACCTATCTCGACCAATCCTCGTCCGGCGCGGTTGCAGGGCCGAGCTATCACTCGACGCGCCTGTCCGTCGCGGTCGTTTCGCAGTTCTGAGCACACGGCCACAGCGCGAAGATTGACAACCTGAAGGCATCATCGCACCACTGGACGGGACGATCACCGTTCGATGGCGCGATGACCTACCACGACACCGCGATCGGCGGTCCCGGCCAGCCGGCGGACGACGCCATCGACCTCCACGCCCTGATCGCCGCCTTCCGGCGTCGTCTCGGCCTGTTTATCGCTGTCGCAGCGGCTGTCTGCCTGATCGTGCTGGCGCTGATGCTGGGCCAGCCTCCCGTCTATACTGCGACCGCCAGCCTCCAGATCAATACTCGCAAGGAACAGGTCGTGGCGGGACAGGCCGTGCTGTCGGCGCTCGACGCCGAGGCGGCCATCGTCGACACCGAGGTCGAAGTTCTGAAGTCAACCCAGCTTGCCGCCCAGGTCGTGCGGACGCTGGGCCTGATCCGCGATCCCGAGTTCAACGCCCGCCTGCGATCCTCGCCCCTCACCCAACACCTGCCGCGCACCACGCCTGCGCCGACCGATGGCCAGATCGAGCGTCAACAGGTGATCGACGCCGTCCGGCGACGCCTGACTGTGCGCCGCGTCGGCCTGACCTACTCGATGGCGATCAGCTTTACGTCCGAAGACCCGACCAAGGCGGCCCGCATCGCCAACGCCTTCGCCGACGCCTATCTCCAGTCTCAACTCACCGCCAAGTTCGACGCTAACGCCCAGGCCAACACCTTCCTGGGCGCCCGGCTGGAAGATCTGCGCCGCCAGGTCGAGGCCGCCGACGCCGCGGTCTCCGCCTACCGGATCGACAACGGCCTGCTCAGCGCCCAGGGCGCCACCCTGACCGAGCAGGAGATCTCGGCCTACAACCAGCAACCGCCCTGGCCCGCGCACAGCAGGCCGAACAGGAGGCCCGCCTGCGCACCGCCCGCGCCCAGATGGCGGCGGGCTCCAACGGCGACGATGTCGGCGAGGCCCTGTCCTCTCCCGTCGTCCAGAACCTTCGCGGCCAGCGCGCGGCGATCAGCACGCGCGTCGCGGACCTGTCCGTCCGTTATGGCCCGCTGCACCCCGACATGATCCGCGCTCGTCAGGAGCTGTCCGACATCGACGCGCAGATCCAGGCCGAGATCCGCCGTGTCGTCTCGAACCTGGACGCCCAGGCCCAAGTCGCCCGCCAACGCGCCGCCTCGGTCCAGTCCAGCCTGGACGCCGCGCGCGGCGCCCTGGCCGACAACAACGCCGCCTCCGTGCGTCTGCGCGAACTTGAGGGCGAGGCCGAAGCCGCCCGCGCCATCTACCGCGCCTTCCTGGATCGCTATCGCGAGACCAGCGCCCAGATCGGCGTCGAACAGGCCGACGCCCGCATCGTCTCGCGCGCCACGCCCCCGACCGCGCAAAGCGCGCCGAACCTGATGATCAGCCTCGCGCTCGGCCTGATGCTGGGCACGGCGGCGGGAACCGGGGCCGTCATCATCTCCAACGCCATGCAGACCGGCCTCAGCGGCCCCGATGACATCGAGCGCAGGCTGGGCGTCGGCGTCGTCGGCGCCGTTCCCCTCGCCTCATCGGTGGCGACGGCGGAGGATCAAACGCTGCATCCGATCGACCTCGTCGTCCAACGCCCCCTGTCGGTCTTCGCCGAGGCCTTCCGGGCGCTGCGCACCTCGATCACCCCCATCGTCAGCGTGGTGGGCGAGCCGTCCGCGCGCATCGTCGCCGTCACCTCCGCCCTGCCCGGCGAAGGCAAGACCACCACAGCGGTCTGTCTGGCCCGTGTCGCCGCGCGCTCCGGCGGACGCATTCTCTTGATCGACGGCGACCCACGTCGGCGCGGCGTGACGCGAATGCTGGGCCTGAACCCCGACCACGGCCTGGCCGAGGTCCTGCATGGCGCAGCGGCCTGGCGAAACGTTTTGGTGCTGGACCCGGCCTCCGGCGCGCAGGTTCTACCCCTGTCGGGATCAGGCCTGTCGGCCGACGACCTGTTCGGCGCCCCGCCGATGACCGCCCTGCTCGACGACCTGCGTCAGGCCTTCGACCTGATCGTCATCGACACCGCGCCCGTCCTGGTCCTCGCCGACGCCCGCATCCTGTCAGCCAAGGCCGACACCGTCATCCTGCTCGCCCGCTGGCGAAAAACCCCCGCGCGCGCCGTCGCCGCCGCGATCCGCATCCTCAGCCAATCCGGTGTTCGCCTTTCCGGCGTCACCCTCAGTCAGGTCGATGTCCGGGCGGAGGCCGGTCAGCACTACGGCCACCACGACTACGACTATCGAGCCTATCGCAAATACTACGCCGCCTGATGGGAACGGGGCGTCAGCGCCCTCAGCCTTCTCGCCATTCGCTCAACGTCTTGCCCTCGGCGTCCTCGAAGGCGACCCGGTCGAGTTGAACGGCGCCGATGCAGACCGGCCTTTGATCCGCATCCACGGCGCGGCAGCGAATGGCGCGACCGTCCGCGAAAGCGGTCATTCGTCCCTCCAGCACCAGGCGATAGCCTTGCGCGGACGGTTTCAAAGGCTGATCGCCTTCGGCGCGCAGCGTCGCCTCATAGGCCCGGCCGTTGCGCCTCACGGTCCTGGACCCGCCTTCTTTGAAAACAGCCGCCAAACCCATGGTCTGGGCCGCCGATGGGGCTTCAGGCGAGGCGCCCCCCTGGATCGCCGGACAGGTATCGACGCGCAGCCAGGGGCGGGCCAACCAGAAGCCCTCGGCCGCTTCCCAGGTTTCAGCGTCACCCGCGATCAAGGCCGATTGCGACCAGTCGCCGGGCGTCAGAGTCAGTTTCGTGCTCTCGCGATCCTCGCTCCATGTCACTTTCGCCAAACCGGCTTGCGACGGTCCATTCACTGCGGGACCACCACAGCCGAAGGCCTGGCGCACGACGAAGCGTCGACCGGCCAGAGACGCGCCTGCGACCTCCTGCCCGGCGGCGAACGCAGAGGCGGCGATGTCCATGGCCTGAAGCAGGCTCGCGCGGTCCAAGATTGGCGCGGGCGCCACGGTCACGACCGGGGTCTGCGCCGGCTCCGCAACAGGCGCGCTTGCGGCGGTCGGGTCACGCTGGCAGGCGCTTAGAAAAACGAGGGACGCCGCAAGCGCGACGACCGATGGACGAGGCGGCACAATCGGTTCGAGCATGGAACCACCCTAGCACGTGAACCGCTGAGAGGGAGCCGATCTCACGAAATTGGTTGACGCGAGAGACGGGGGACGGTCTGCACGGCATCATGACTTTCGATCAGATCGCGGCGCTCGCCGTTCTTGTCGGCGTTGTCGGCGTCCTCATTCATGGCAAGGTCCGAGCCGATGTCGTCGCCCTGACCGGTGCGGCGGTGCTGCTGTTGCTGGGTGTCGTTCGGCCTGTCGAGGTCCAGGGCGCCTTCGCCAGTCCCGCAGTCATCGCCCTGGCCGGCCTATTCGTGATCGCCTACGCCATCGAGTTGTCGGGGCTGCTTGGCTGGTTGATCCGCCAGGCCACACAGCTGGCCTCGAGGATCGGCGCCAGGGGCATCTGGATCGTCATCGGCCTTTGCGGATCGGTCGGCGGCTTCTTGAACAACACGCCGGTGGTGGTGCTGGCTGCGCCGGTGATCCGCGACGTGGCCCAGTCGCTTCGGCTGTCGCCCAAACGTTTCCTGATGCCTTTAAGCCATGTCACCGTCATGGGCGGGCTGCTGACCCTGATCGGCACCTCGACCAACCTCCTGGTCAACGACATGGCGCGCAACGCAGGACAGCCCGTCTTTGGCCTTTTCGAGATAACCCCCGTTGGCTTGGCGATCGCCGTCGTCGGCGGCCTGTGGCTGTATTTCGTCGGCGCCCGCCAGCTTGGTCGGTCCGTCGCCATGGACGAGGCGGAAGCCGCACGACTGGCGGAGATGGAGGAGGCGCGGCAGCGCGCCGAAGCCGAAGCAATTTCAAAACGCCGGCGACGCCTGCCATTCGGCCTTCCCCGTCTTGGCGGATCCCGCAATCAGGCCGATGGCTCCGGCGACGCGCATCTGGGCGACATTAATCTGTACAGCGCGGCGGACCGGCCATTCCGACTTCGCCCGGCGATGATCGCCTTGGGCATCTTCGTTCTGGTGATCATCTCGGCTGCGCTCGGCTGGGCGCCCATCGCCGCCTCCGCCTTCGCCGGCGCTGTCGCCTTGATCCTGCTTCGGGTCATTACGCCCGAAGAAGCCTACGCCGGACTGAGGCCCGAAATCCTGCTGCTGATCGCGGGAATGGTGGTTGTCGGCACGGCGATCGAGGTGACCGGTCTGGCCTCCGCCGGCGCCGACCGTCTGATCGGGTTCATCCGTCCGCTCGGCCCGCTCGGGGCGTTGATCGTGCTGTACGGCGTGACCCTGTTCGCCACCGAACTGCTATCCAATGCGACCGTCGCGGTCCTGATCACGCCCATCGCCGTGGCCTTGGCCGAAAGCCTGGGCGTCGATCCCCGCCCCTTCCTGGTCTGCGTCATGATGGCGGCCTCGGCGGCCTTCGCCACCCCCTTCGGCTATCAGACCAATGTGCTGGTCTTCAACATGGGCGGCTACAGCTACATGGACTTCGTGCGCGTCGGCCTGCCTTTGAACCTGATCACCTGGGTCGCCGCCATGGTGGCCATCCCGATCTTCTTCCCGTTCTGAACACCCGCCCCGCTTTTTCGACAGGCCCAAAACGCCCTTGCGATGGTTGGCAGTCGATCCGCTGCTCGCTACCAACCTTGTGGGGCAAGGCGAGGGGAAGCGCATGGGTATGGGAACGGTCTTAAGGACGCTGATCTTCGGCAAGGACGCCGATCGCAAACGACGGTCCGCCAAGGCGGCGCGCATTCGCGCCCTCCCCGACCGGCGCGTGATGGCCGAAAGCTACGTCCCCGCCCTGGCCGCAGAGGGCGGCCGCATACTGTGGGTCGGGTGCCGCGAATATACGCTGGACGATTACGCCGCGCTGGAAGGCGGCGGAGGAGAAGTCTGGACAACCGATATTGACGCCACAGCCGAGCGCTGGGGCCGAAGCGGCCGGCATCGCACCGGCGACGTCTGTGAGGCGGACGGGATTTTCTCCGACGTGCGCTTCGACGCCGTCGTCTGCAATGGGGTGCTGGGCTATGGCGTCGACAGTTCCGAACAGCAGCAACAGGCGCTGAAGGCGTTGGCCGCCATCCTTCGGCCCAGCGGACGGCTGCTGCTCGGCTGGAACACAGATAAGATCAGCGACCCCGTCGCGGCAGGCCTGACCGAGGCGCACTTCGATCCGGCGCCGCTGGGCGACCGATCCTCACGCGTCCTGTTTGACGCCGTGACCCACGTCTACGACAGCTTCGTTCGCAAGGCCTGAGCGGCCGGCTCAGGCGCCGGACTGCGTCCCTTCTCGCATTTGACCGAAAGACCCGCGAGCGCTCGACGGCGACCGGCCCGAGGATGACCGATCCGCCAAGGTCTCGCGAAGGGCGTCCAGTTCGGCGGCGCGGGCGGCGGGGGCATGCACACGTTCGACGAACGCCTGGCCCGCGCGCGCCAAAGACAGCCGTTCCTCCGGATTTTCGACGAGGTGGTTGATCGCCACCGTGAGCGGCTCCGCGTTTTCGACATCGACGTAGATGGCGTGCTCGCCGCTTGCTTCGCGCAAACCCCCGCGTCCGGACGAAATCAGGGCCGCCCCCGCCGCATGCGCCTCCAACGCCGCCAGCCCCATCGCCTCACGAACGCGAGACGGTGTGACCGCGATGGCCGCGCGACGCGTCACGGCCCGGACCTCGTCCAGAGACGCGGATTTGTAAATTTCGACACGGTCGCCGAACCGATCCAGCGCGCCGATCAGCGGCGCGGCCCAGTCCCTATGCTTCTCCCAGTCGCCCAGCATCAGGGCGCCGCGCCAGTCGGGATGACGATCAAGCGTCTCTGCCAGGGCGACGCAGAACAGGTCCAGACCCTTGTCGCGCATGGCGCGGCCGGAAAACAGGATCAGATTCTCGCGCGTGTCCGGCGACGCGCGCCAGGCCTCGATCGCGATCGGGTTGCAGACCGAGGCGACCCGGTCCGCCAGACGCGGATAGTCTTCCGCAAACTCCTGCCCCGCCGCCTGGCTGACGAAAACCAGCCGGTTGAAGCGCGCTAGGCGACGACCATAGCGGAAGGCTTCGATGACGTTCTTGGCCGGCTTTATGCGCGTGTGGCGGTACAGGACATGAACGGCGGCCGGAAATCGGCGCGCCAGTTCTGACGCCATCTTCAGCTGCTGATGATATTCGACGATGTCCGGCGATACCGCGCGCAGAATGGACGCCACCGCCGCGTTTCGCGCCTTGCGTCCCAGGCCGGCCGGCACGGTCTGGATGTTGAGGTCAGGCTGCGGGGCAGCGCCGTCGTCGCAAATCAGGGTGATCGAGCGATTCAGCCGGCTGTGCGCCGCCAGGGTGCGAACCACCGTCTCCATCGAATTGTCCTTGCCAGGACAGAAGCTGCACCCACGGGGCAGAACGACGGCGATACGCATGGTCAACCTTGCTTACGGACGGAGACGGTCGAAAAGATTTCAGGATGAACGGCGGCGCCGGTGGCGCGGCGACCGCGCGGACCGTTGAGGCCCAACAGGCGACGCGCCTTGAAGCCGGCCTTCAGCCATGGCTCCGCCGCCGACCGGCGGATGCCCTTCACATCGATGAAGGTGACGTCGCCGTGACCCGACAGGGTGTGAAAGCCGTCGCCGTATCCGTCCAGCAGATGGCCCGGCTCGAACCTTTTCACGACCACGGCCGAAAACGCGTCCGGGGTCAGCGTGTGGATCCGCAAAAGATTGATGGCCGCGCCATAAGTCGATGCGCAGTCCTGAACCGGCAGATGAAGCGCGCCGCCGTGGACGAAGGCCGAACCGCCCGGTCGGGACGTCTCGAATCCGCGCATGACAGGATTGCCGACATGCGGCGTCCAGGGACCAGTCAATGCATCCGCGCTGGCGATGTGCAACTCACGCATCGCCCGGTCGTCCGGCCCCGACAATGCATGGAACATCCACCACCGGCCGTCGTGCTTGACCACCGTCGCGTCGATCGCAGCCGCCTCGCCGATGCGGGCCACCGCTTCCCACTGATCCGGGAAACGCACACAGCGATACAGGATCAGCCCGCCGCTCTTGTAGCCTTCGGGCAGCATGTAGAGTTCGCCGCCATCCTCGATCAGGCTCGGATAGGACAGGTGCCAGGGCTCGGACAGGGCCACGCCCTGCCCCACCAGCCGGTCGTCGGCGTCGTACTGGCGATAGTGAATCTCGCCTCGACGCACATAATAGTCGAACGCCTCGACGAAGAGGGTCAGCACGCCGTCGCGCGTGATCCCGAACGGGTCCGCGACATAGGCATGAGGGCCGCAGTCCGGCAGCCAGACGATCTCGTCCGCGCGCAGTTCATGGTCAATGAAGCTGCTTAAGGGTCGGCGGATGAAGCCTGAGCGCCAGAGATCGAACATGACGACGCCCTAGCTGGCCGAGAAGACCGGCACCGTGGAGTCGTCGTGTCCAACCAGCCTGCGCATTTTGGTCCTGCTCGTCGCCGTGGCACGGCGCCTTCATGGTCAAGACGGCGCCGAGCGACCCTTGCCTCACGAAAATCGTCACGGCATTGAGGAGGCGAGCCCGGGATTGGCGCACGAGAGGACTTCATCTGCTTGACCGCGCCGTCCGCGCATCCCCTGATCGCCGCCTACCTCGAGCAGCGCGAGGATCTGGCCCGGTTCTGTCGCGCGCGGCTGGGCGGTGCATCGAGCGACATCGATGATGTGTTGCAGGACATCTATCTCAAGGTGGCCGCGCTTGATCCGTCGATCCAGCCGGACAATCCCCGCGCCTTCCTCTTTCGCCTGACCTCCAATCTGTTGATGGACCGTTGGCGTTCCGGTCAGCGCGCAGTCCACCGCGACAGCGAATGGAGGCGGCTAAACCATGAGGTCGGCTCAAGCGAGGATCTGGAAGGCGCTCCATCCGCCGAGGCGGTCGTCGCCGGTCGTGAAAGACTGGCCTGCCTCGTCGCCGCCCTGGAAACCCTGCCATCCAAGACGCAGACGGTGTTTCGGCTGCACAAGTTCGAGGGCGTGAGCTACGCCGACGTCGCAGCCCAACTCGGCATTTCCCGCAGTTCCGTTGAGAAGCACATGATGGACGCCCTGCGCGTCCTGGCTCGCAAGGTTCAACCCTGATGCACGCAGTTTTCGCCCTATTGGAGGCTCTGTCTGAAGGTGGCGGCTTGGCGGCGGCGTCTTGTCATCAGGAGGCAGGTCGCTCGGCGGCCGGCCAGGCCGGGATCGGATGAGCGCACAGACCGACATCGAGGAAGAGGCGCGGCATTGGTTCGTCACCCTGCGTGACGACGATGCGCCCGAATCCGCCTGGCTCGATTTCCAGGACTGGCTCGAGGCCTCGTCGGCGCATGTCGCCGCCTATGACGCCATCGAGAGCCTGTGGGTCGATCTGGACGTCGCCGCGCCACGGCCCGTGATCGCGCCCGTCGTGAACCTGGCCGAGGCTAGAGTTGGCCGCACGAAGGGCCGCACGTCCTGGCTCGCGGCTGGACTTGGCGTCGCCGCCAGCGTCGCGCTGGCGGTCGGTCTGTCGTTCTGGCTCGTGCCTGACGGGCGAACCTACGCGACGACCGACGCGCCGCTCACCGTCGCGCTGGAGGACGGGTCGCACGTCTATCTGAACCGCCACTCGTCGCTGGGTGTCCGTTTTGAACGCGGCAGGCGGTCGGTCGCCCTGACACAGGGCGAGGCCGCTTTCGATATCGTCCACGAACCATCCCGTCCCTTCGTCGTCGCCGCAGGCGATCATCAGGTCGAAGTTCTCGGCACCGCCTTCAACGTGCTGAACTACGGCGATGGCTTTGCAGTCGCCGTCGCACGCGGCGTGGTCGCCGTCTCACCGGTCAACGCGCCGAAGGTTCGGCTGACCGCAGGCCAGGCGCTGGAGCAGCACGGCATGCAAACCCCTGCGCTGTCGAGCGTCGCGCCAGATCAGGCTTCGCCCTGGCGGCAAGGCGTGCTGGTCTATCGCAATCGTCCGCTCGCGGATGTCACCGACGATCTTTCGCGTTATCTCGACAAACCTGTTGTGCTATCGAGGTCGGCCCAGGCGCTAAGGTTCACGGGCGCCCTGCGTATTGGCGACGAGGCCGTGATGTTGAGACAGTTGCAGGATTTCGTTCCCGTCCGCGTGGATGTCTCGGCGCGCGGAGTCCGCGTCACCGCGCGTGAGGCCGGTTAAGACCTGGCGGCCCGAACTTCCCGGCCTTTCCAAGCCACACGCCGCCGCCCTCCTTCCCAGCCTGCTGCTGTTTGCGACGACCGCGCTGAGCACGCCGGCCTATGCCGATGCGCGCGCCTTGGATTTCTACATTCCACGCCAACCCATCGACGGCGCGCTGCTGGATCTGGCGCTTCAGGCGCGCGTGTCTCTGGGAGGCAGCGTCACGGCGTGTTCAGGCTTCGGCCCCGCGATCAACGGCCGAATGTCGCTGGACGCGGCCCTTACACGATTGCTGGCGGGCAGCGGATGTCGCCACGCCATTCGCCAAGACGGCGCTGTGATCATCAGCAGGCAATTGAGCGCGGCGTCCGCTGCCGCTCGACCAATCGCCCCACGCCCCACTGCTCCTGTGGCGCCGCCCGAAGACGTGGCTCAGGTCAGCGAGGTCGTCGTGACCGCCCCCCGCCGTCCTGAACTGATCCAGTCTTCGTCGTCGGCCATGACGGCGGTCGGTGCCGAACGCATCGCCCGCGCCGGGGTCACAGGAATGCAGGGACTGGACAGTTTCGTCTCCGGAATGACGGTGACCAACCTCGGCCCTGGTCGGAACAAGATTCTGCTGCGCGGAGTCTCGGACGGGGTCTTCACCGGCCTGACCCAATCCACCGTCGGCCTCTATCTTGATTTGACGCCGATCACCTATGCCGCGCCCGATCCGGATCTGAAGCTGATCGACATCGATCGGGTGGAGGTGCTGCGTGGTCCCCAAGGCACGCTGTACGGCACCGGCCCGATCGGGGGCGTCGTGCGCATCGTCACACGTGCCCCGGCCTTCGGGCAGGAAGCCTTGTCCCTCGCCGCGACCCGGTCGCGCACCGGGGGCGGCGGTTGGAACTCGGACTATTCCCTTATCGCGAACGTCCCGGTCGCCGGTAATCGGGCCGCGATCCGCGCGGCGATCTATGGCGAAACCTACAGCGGCTATATCAACGACGTCGAACTGAAGCTCAGGCGGGTCAACGACGGCATGCGACGCGGCGGTCGACTGTCGACGGCGCTGGAAATCTCGCCAGGCTGGACCGCTCGCGCCGGTGTCGTGCATCAGTCGATCGTCACCGAAGACACCCACTACGTCTACCGGGGCCTCGGCCCCTTTCGACGCGCGAACCTGGTGCGCGAGCCGCATCAGAACCGCTTCGATCAGTTCTCGGGCTCTCTCGAAGGTCAGGGCGGCTGGGGCCGAATGAATGCGTCGTTGGCCGTGGTCGAACATGGCTTCAAGAGCCGCTACGACGCCTCAAGCGCCCTGCGGCGTTTCGGTTCCGGCTGGCGGATCGGCGCGCTCGACGAGAGCAAAAACATCCATCTCGTCGTCGGCGAAGCCAACCTCGCCTCACCGGATATCGGTCGCTGGCGCTGGCTCGCCGGCGCTCTGGCGTCGTCCAGCACCACGCACACCGCCCCCATTCTGGCCGCCCTGACGCCGGCGCCGCACCCGGTCTATTCCGAAGACAGACGCGACCGTCTCGACGAGGCCGCCCTGTACGGCGAAGCATCGCTGGACCTGCCCTATGACCTGACGCTGACGGCCGGCGCGCGCTACTATGTGCTGGAGTACGACACCACGTCCTCGGTCATCCAAGGCCGGCGTTCGCGGCTTTTCGACGGACATGGCGAGTCCGCAGGCCTGACCCCCAAGCTCGCTCTGGCGTGGACGCCCAGCGACCAGCTGAACCTGTCGGCGCAGATCAGCCAAGGACACCGCGCCGGCGGCTTCAACACGGCCGGCGTTATTGGCCAGGATTTTAGCGGGGCAGCCGATTCCCCTGCCCGCGAATATCAGCCCGATGCGCTGTGGAACGTCGAGATCGGCGCGAAATACCGCTCGCCGGACGGACGCGCCCGCGTCCGTGCCGCCGCTTACGCCGCGCGCTGGCGCAATGTGCAGAGCGACCAGTTTCTGCCCAGCGGCCTGGCCTACGTCGTCAATGTCGGCGACGGCGCCGACAAGGGCGTGGAGGTCGAGACGAACTGGCGTCCATTCGAGGCTTTGGAGGTTTTCGCCAACGGCCTGATCGCCGATCCGCGCATCACCGATCCAAACGTCCAGTTCGATTCGCGAAGGAACGCGGGACTGCCCGGCGTGCCCAGAACGTCCGCTAACCTGGGCTTCACATGGCGTCAGCCGCTTCGCGAGCAACTGCACCTGCTCGCAGACGGCGGCCTGTCCTACGTCGGCGCCTCCCGCCTGACCTTTGACGGACGTCAGAAGCATCGGATGGGCGACTATGCGACAGGGCGGTTGTCGCTGGGCGTCGAGGCCTCAGCCTGGACCGCACGCTTGTTCGTGGACAACCTGTTCGACACCAAGGCCAACACCTTCGCCTACAGCGACCCGTTCCGACTGCCGGACGCCCAGGCCATAACGCCTCTCCGACCTCGAACGATCGGTCTGACGCTGACGTGGACGGCGCGCTAGCCAGGGCGCGCGAATGTCGCGAGCCAGACCGAACAGGGTCGGCGCCGACAGCGGGTTCGGACTGGTCGGTTCCGCGAGAGGAAGTCTAGGCGAACCTCATATCCCGGAACGCGGCCAACGCCCTCCACACCGGGTCAATCTGATCGCAACGCTCACATTGGCGCTGCCGCCGCGTCGGTGTTTACCGGCGGTTGGTAAGTTTCGAATACGATCTGCAGATCAACGTTCGGAACGAGATTGTTAGTGAGCGTCCCAAGCCAACCCTTCGCCTTCACAGCGGCGCCGCCCATGCAGGCGGCCGGCGTCATCGATCATCTGGAAACGGCGCGGGCTTTGATCGAGAGGCGCTTTTCCGACGCCGGAGAGCGGCTGGCGGGATCGCTGGACATGGTGGGGCGACTGATCGAGTCTCTGGATCGCTTGGAGGTCACGCTGGACGCCAAGTCGGTTTCGAACACGACCCAGGAGCTTCTGTCCACGGCCGACGGCCTGAATGCTCTACCCCAGGCGCAACATGAGCGGGTCGCCTACTTCGCCAACATCAAGACCGCCGGTGAGCAACTCGGGTCCAACATCGAGTCGATGCGGACCACGCTTCGCTATCTTCGGGCCTTCGCACTCAATGTGAAGATCACGGCCGGCTCGACAATTCGCGCCTCGGATGAGTTCGCCGGTTTCGCCGAACGGATGTGCAGCCAACTGGATCTCGGCGTGGGCCAGTTGGACGAGCTGGCCGATCAACTGAAAGATCTGTCGGCGCGCCTGCAGCAGGCGCTTGAGTTCGAACAGAGCCTCGGCGGCAAATACAACGCCCTGATCCCCGTCGTGCCCGACCGACTTGCGATCGACGCCCGCGACATTCAGCAACAGCATACCCGTATCGCCAATGTGGCCCGAGCGACTGCGGCGATCGCCCGGAGCATTCAAACCAAGGTCAGCAAGGCTCTGATGGCCTTGCAAATCGGCGACATCACGCGTCAGCGCGTCGAACACGTTCAACTGGGTTTGCGCGTGACCAGCCGACTTGTGGCCCAGACCGACTTGCCCGAAGAGGCGCGCGATCGCGCCGAGCGGCGGCTGCTGCATATGCTGGCCGCCCAGATGTCGGACATCGCCGCTGATTTCGAAGCCGAGGCCGGCAAGGTCACCCAGAGCCTGAGCGACATGGCGGCCGACACCGCCCAGATCATCGCCGTGAACGATCTGTCCGAGCAGAACGGCAAGGGCGGCTTGCGAGAGTTGGAGGAGAGCCTGGGTCATGCCGGCCTTCTGGTCGGCGACGTGACGGCCGCCATGGTCAACGCCGACAAGATCAGCCGCGAGACCGTCTCTGCGGTCGAGGCATTGTCGCATCGCGTCGGCGCCATTCAGGGGGTCAAGCGCGACATTCAGCAGATGGCGATCAACAGCAGCCTGCGCTCCAATCGTCTGGGCGATATCGGCAAGCCTTTGAGCGTTATCGCCATCGAATTGAGCAGTCACGCCGGGCTGTTGGAGGAAGAGGCCGACCTGACGCTCAATTCGCTGAACGCCCTTGCCGGCGTGGCGGATCATATGTCTGCCGGGGGCGCCCAGGATGAGCGCATCGACGCCAATCGCCTCGTCGGGGTTCGCGCCCGACTGCGCCAGGCGGCGGATGTGGTCGACAACGATCTGGGCGGCCTCAGCGATCAGGGCGTGGCGACGGCCCAGTCGCTGACCGTGGCGGCCGAACAACTGGGTCTAAAGGCGGACATGGGCGACGCCCTGCACGACGCCGCAGCAGCCCTGGCCGAAGCGGCGGGACCGGAGGTCGATGATCTGTCCGAGATCGAAGCCGCCCTTGATGACGCCATGAGTGAGATCGGGCGCTGCTACACGATGGCGCGCGAACGGCTGATCCACGCGCAATACGCCGTGGCGCGAAAGGACGTCCACGAGGCTGAAGGTTCCGAGGCTACGGCGGCAGCCGTCGAAGCCGCCCCTGCCGAAGAGGAAGACGAGTTCGCCGACCTGTTGTTCTGAGCTGCGGGCGCACCGCATCCGATAGGCAGGCTGGCTACACCGAGCGCGGATCGCCGTCAGCGCGAGCGGTCGACCGCCATGATCTCGCGGGCGATATGCTCCAGCCCCATGATCTTCTGCGCCGCATCGCGGGCGATGGCTTCCTTTGGCATGCCGAAAACGATGGAGCTGGCTTCGTCCTGAGCCACGGTCACGCCGCCGGCGTCCTTCAGTTCCAGCAAACCGCGCGCCCCGTCATCGCCCATGCCGGTCATGATGACCCCCATGGCGTTGCGGCCGGCCGCGCGCGCGGCGGAGCGGAACAGGACATCCACCGAGGGGCGGTGACGCGAGACAGGAGGGCCGTCCTTGATCGCCACCTGATAGCGGGCGCCCTGACGTTCCAGCAGCATGTGCTTGTCGCCCGGCGCGATCAGCACATGGCCGCGCAGGACCGGATCGCCGTGACTCGCTTCCTTGACGGCCACCTCGCACAGGCTGTTCAGGCGCTTGGCGAAGGCGGCGGTGAAACCGGCCGGCATGTGCTGAACGATGATGATGCCGGGCGCATTCGCCGGCAGGGCCTGCAAGACTTCACGCAGGGCTTCGGTGCCGCCGGTGGAGGCGCCCAGGCAGGCGACCATTTCGGTGGTGCGGGCCATGGCCGCCCCGCTGGGGGGCGGCAGCATGGCGTCGGCCGTCAGCTTCGTACCGGGATCCAGGGTCCGGGCGGTCGGGCGTCGGGCGCCGACGCGGGCGCGCGCGGCGGCCTTGACCACGTCGCGGATGCGGTCTCCGCTCTCGGCCAGATGATCCGCCGCCCCGATGCGCGGCTTCAGGATGATATCGACCGCGCCGGCCTCCAGCGCCTGCATAAGGGTTTCCGACCCGGCCTCGGTCAGGGACGAACACATGACGACCGGGATCGGCCGTTGGGACATCAGTTTGCGCAGGAAGGTGATGCCGTCCATCCGCGGCATTTCGACGTCCAGGGTGATGACGTCAGGCACGTCTTCGGCGATGCGCCGGGCGGCCACGAAGGGATCGGAGGCCACGCCCATGACCTCGATGCCGGGGTCCGCCGACAGCACGTCCACCAGGGTCTGGCGAACGCTGGCGGAATCGTCGATCACCAGAACGCGAACCTTTGGCATGACGTCAGGTCTTCCGGAAAATGGTGTTGGCGACGGTGACCAGCGGCAGATCGATGCCCGTGATGCTTTCGGAATGGCCGATGAACAGATAGCCGCCGGGCCTCAGACGAGCGCATAGGCGCTTCAGCACCTTGGACTGGGTCGGCTTGTCGAAATAGATCATGACGTTGCGGCACATGATGATGTCGAAGGGGTCGCCCACGGCGTACGTGTCGTCCATCAGGTTCAGACGCGCCAGGGACAGCTTGGCCCTTAGCGACGGATGAATGCGGCTCTCGCGCCGCCGCGCGTCGCGCGCCTTCATCACCCAACGTCGCATGTCGGCAGGCACGGCGTTGAGCATCTCGTCGGGATAGATCCCACGCAGCGCCGTCTCCAACACCTCCGTCGACAGGTCGGTGCCCAGGATCTGGTAATCGGGCCCATCCGCCTGTTCGGCGAAGGTCTGCATGACCATGGCCATGGTGTAGGGTTCGGCGCCGGTCGAACAGGCCGCGCTCCAGGCCCGGATCCGGCGTTGTCCCGCCGCCCTGAAGTCAGGCAGCACATGGCTGGCCATATAGTCGAAATGTCGCGGCTCGCGGAAGAAGTCGGTCTTGTTCGTCGTCACCGCGTCGATCAGAAACACGGACTCGGTCTCTAGCCCGTCGTCCTTGAACAGATAGTCGCAATAGCCGTCGAACGTCTCGTGACCCGTGACGCGAAGTCGACGACGCAACCGCCCCTCCAGCATGGTGCGCTTCGACGAGGGCATCTTGATGCCGCTGTAATCGTAGATGTAGCGCGCCAGCCGTTCGAAGTTTCGGGCGCTGATCTGATCGGGTGCGGGGGCGGACCGTTCTAGCGCCGCTTGGGACAAGGGTTCTCTCTCAATTCTAAGAGGCGGGCGCCGATCAGGCGGCTTGGTCGACGGCGGCCATGTCGGCCAGGGTTGCGGCTTCGCCGGTCGTGGACAGCAGGCGGGGCAGATCGATCAGGACGACGAAACCATCATCCCGCCGCACAACGCCGGAGATGTAGTCCGATCGCCACTTGATCCCGAAATCAGGCGCGGGCTCGATCTGGTCGGCGGCGAAGGTCGTGACCTCGAACACGCGGTCGGCGACCAGACCCAGGCTCAGCATTCGGTCTTCCAGCGCAATGTCCAGCACCAGGATGCGGGTGTTCAACGTCGGGTCGACCGGGGCCATTCCCAGGCGGATCCGAAGATCCGCCGTGGGAACGCCCTGACCGCGGACATCCGTCAGACCCAGCAGATAGGCGGGGCTGTTGGGGATGCGCGAGGGGGTCTGATAGGTAAGGATTTCCCTGACCAGACCGACCGGCGTGGCGAACACCTCTGCGCCGAGGCCGAAAGTGACATACTGCCCTTCGGCTGCGGCTCGTTTTTCGCCAGGCGCGGACATCAGGCGCTCTCCCGGAAGTCCATGTCCTCGGCATCGGCGCCGCCGCTGGTCAGGTCAAGGGCGAAGCCTTTCACCCGCGCCTGCTGGACGTGGACCGGAGACTTGGCAGGGCTCGACTTGGCGACGGGGCGGCCGGCGGGTCTGGCCGACGCCTTGAAGGTCGAGGCGCGGGCGGGGGCGCGGGCGGCAGGCCGGCCGCCGGCGGAGTCCGTGCGGAAGAAGGCGATCGACGTCTGAAGCTCTTCGGCCTGGGCCGCCAGTTCCTCGGAGGTCGCCGACATCTGCTCGGACGCGCCGGCGTTCTGTTGGGTCACCTTGTCCAGTTGCTGGATGGCCTCATTGATCTGATTGGCGCCCACGTCCTGTTCACGGCAGGCCGCGGAGATTTCCGAGACCAGTTCGGCGGTCTTGCGGATGTCGGGGACCAGGCGTTGCAGCATGTCGCCGGCTTCCTGGGCCGCCTTGACCGTGTCGCCCGAGACCGAGCTGATTTCGGCGGCGGCCGTCTGGCTGCGCTCGGCCAGTTTGCGGACTTCGGAAGCCACCACTGCAAAGCCCTTGCCGTGTTCGCCGGCGCGGGCGGCCTCGACCGCCGCATTCAGGGCCAGCAGGTCGGTCTGCCGGGCGATCTCCTGCACGATGCCGATCTTTTCGGCGATTGTGCGCATGGCGTCCACCGCGCGGGTCACCGCCTCGCCGCTCAGTTCGGCGTCCTTGGCCGACTGACGCGAGATCTTCTCGGTCTGGGCCGCATTGTCGGCGTTCTGTTTGATGTTGGCGGCCATCTCTTCCATCGAGGCCGAGGCCTGTTCGGCGGCGGCGGCCTGTTCGGTCGCGCCCTGGCTCATCTGTTCCGAGGTGGCCGACAGTTCCTGGCTGCCCGAGGAGACGTTGTCGGCGGCCGACAGGGCGTCGGAGACGACGCCGCGCAGACGCTCAACCATCGACTGCAGCGACAGGCCCAGGGTGTCCTTGTCCGACAAAGGCTTGGGCTGGACCGTCAGATCGCCTTGGGCGATCTCGTCCGCCATGGCGGCCGTCGCCTTCAGATTGTCCGTCATCCGGTTGACCGTATCGACCAGATCCTTGATCTCGTCATTGGTCGTGACCTTGATGTCCTGATCCAGGTCGCCGATGGCGACGGCCTCGATGGCCGTCGAGACCTTGCGAAGGCCCAAGGTGACGGTGCGGGAAATCCAGAGGGCGGCGATCACGCCAATGACCAGACCGGCGACGACAAGGGCGATGAAGAGGGCGCGGGACTCGGCGAAGACCTTATCGCCCTCGACGCTGGCGGCCTTTCCGCCGTCGACGTTGAGATTGACCAGCTTCAGCAGATCGGCCGACATGTCGTCATAGAGCGGCTTGCTCGACAACATGGTCTGGGCGGCGGCCTCGTTCTGATTGGCGCGCGAGAGGCTCAGCATCCGCTCGCCGTCCCGCAGATAATTGTCGAACTTGCCGGCGAACTGATTGTAGAGCGCGCGCTCCTCGTTCGAGGAGATCAGGGCCTCATAGCTTGTCCGTTCGTTTTTGATCGTGTCGAGCGTGGCGGCGATGTCTTTCTCGACTGCGGCCATGCGCGCCGGATCGGTCGAGGTGATGTGGGTGTACTGCTGGGCCCGCAGGTCCGAGGTCGCCGTGTTGATGCTGTGGATGGCGTCGATGCTCGGCATCCAGTTTTCAGTGATGACGGTCGACTGGTCGTTGACCGCGCTCATCTTCATGACGCCGACCACCCCCAGAACCATGGAGATCGCCAGGACGGCGGCGAAGGCCCCGGCTAGTTTTGCTTTAATCGTTAAGCGCATTTCAGAGCCCCCTTTTGTGATGTCAGGCCGGTGAAGTTTCGAGATCGGAGCGCTCGGACGGAAGCCGTCCTGACGCGGTTGGATTGGCTAGTGGCGGGTCGCGGACGCGATTGAATGACGCGGCTCCCGCTGCTGATTGAAGAGGGTCTGGAGGGCCGGAACGACGATGAATTCGCCGTCTCGCTTGACCAGACATTGGACGAACTCAGGCCGCCAGCGCATGCCGACGCTTGGCGGCGCCTCCGCATCGGCGCGCGCCAGGGTCGTGACCTCGTGAACCTTGTCGGTACGCAGCCCGACCAGGGTCGGCTCACCGTCCAGATCGATCTCGATCACGACGATGCGGCTATCGATGGTGGGCTCGCCCCGCTCCATGGCGAAGGCGACCCGCAGGTCCGACAGAGGAATGACCTTGCCGCGAAAGTTGATGACCGCCCCGACGAAGGCGCTGGCTCCCGGAACCGCCGTCTCGGGCGCCAGATCGATGATCTCCTGCACCGCGACGGCTTCAAGGGCGAACATTTCTCCGTTCAGTTCGAAGGTGAGAACCTCGATTTGCTCGGCTCCGGTCCAGCCTGGCGTCCCGGCCACGCCGCTCATACCGCTTCGCGCATCTGCGCCTCCTGCTGCTGGCCCTTGGCGACCAGGTGACCGACGTCCAGGATCAGCGCGACCGCGCCGTCGCCCAGGATCGTGGCGCCCGAGAAGGTCGGCAAGCCGGAATGAAGCTTGGACATCGACTTGATCACCGTCTGGTGGTCGCCGATGATCTGATCGACGACCAGGCCGATGCGCTCGGCGCCGGTCGAGACCACGACCACCTTCTGGTGCAGTTCGGGCGGCGTGCCGGTGTCGAACATCTCGCGCAGACGCAGGAACGGCACCAGGCTGTTGCGCAGGGAGATGAAGCTGCGGCCGCGAGAGCGCAGATCCTCGTCCAGCGACAGCTCCAGACACTCCTCGACCGCGTCCAGCGGTAGGACGTAGCGGCCGTGACCGACCCGAACCAAAAGGCCGTCGATGATGGCCAGGGTCAGCGGGATGCGCAGCGACACCTCCGACCCCTCGCCCGGCCGGCTGGCGATGTCGATGGAGCCGCGCAGGCCCTCGATGGTGCGCTTCACCACGTCCATGCCGACGCCGCGGCCTGACAGGTTGGTGACCGCCGCCGCCGTCGAAAGGCCAGGATGGAAGATCATCTGCAGCAGATCATGATCGCTGATCGCCGCGCCGGGCTCGATCAGCCCCTGGCTCTCCGCCTTGGCGCGGACACGGTCGCGGTCGATGCCCCGGCCGTCGTCGCGGATGGTGATGACCACCTCGCCGCCCGACTGATGGGCCGACAGCCGGATGCGGCCCGTGGCGGGCTTGCCGGCGGCGGTCCGGTCCTCGGCCATCTCCAGTCCATGGTCGGCGGCGTTGCGGATCAGGTGGACCAGAGGGTCGGCCAGACGCTCGATGACCGTCTTATCGATCTCGGTGCTCTCGCCGTCGGTCGACAGCTCGATGGCCTTGCCGGTTTCGCGCGCCAGATCGTGAACCAGACGGCGGAACCGACCGAACAGGGTCGAAACCGGCACCATCCGCAGCACCATCATCGTGTCGCGCAGTTCGCCCGACAGGCGTTCGATCTCTTCGGAGACCGCGCGCAGAGCCATGTCGGTTCCGGCGTTGGAAATCTGGCTCAGTCGCGACTGCGCGATCACGAGCTCGCCGACCCGGTCCATCAGTTCATCGAGACGATCGGCAGGAACGCGGACGCTTTCCGTCACCTTGGTGGATTTTGCGGCGCCGGCATCAACTGGGTCGGCGCCGGATGCCACCGGGAGCTTGGCGGCTTCGACGGGCGCCGTCTGCGGGGCTGCCGTTTTCTCAGCGACCGAAGCCGGCGCGTCCGGGTGCGCATCTTCAACGGCGTCGCACAGTTCGGCGTCCACGGCTTCGATGCTCAAGGTCATCTCGTCCATGACGAAGATGAAGACGTCCTCGATCGCCGCCCGCCCCTGATCCGTCGTCAGGGTGACCGTCCAGCCGAGGTAGAGATCGGTCGGCTCCATCCGGCCCAGAGCCGGAACACGCGACGCATCGACGACGACATGGGCGTCACCCAGATCCCGCAGCTCATTCAGCAGAGCCAAGGGGTTGGAGCCGTTGCGGAAGGCGTCGGCAGGAAGCTCGAACTTCACTCTCCAGGTCGTCGCCATATGGGGCGGCGCCTCTGCGGGCGCCCCGGCGTCGTCGGCGTCGCGCACCGCGTGCTCCAGATCGGCCAGCAGGGCGTCCCCCGCTGCCCCGTGCGCGCCCGAAGGGTCCTCCAGCAGACGCCGCATATGATCGCGGGCGGCGAGAACCGCCGAGACCAGATCCTTGGTCGCCGCCACCTCGCCCTTGCGGACGCGGTCGAAGGCGGTTTCGCAATGGTGGGTGAAGCCGGCCAGGGCGTCGAAGCCGAACATGGCCCCCGATCCCTTCAGCGTGTGCAGCCCCCGAAACACCGCATCCACCAGGTCCCGATCTTCAGGCCGGTCCAGCAGGTCCAGCAGGCCCTGTTCGATCAGTTCGAGGTTCTCGCGCGCCTCAACCTGAAAGATGGCGATGGCTTCGTTCATCGACCCAGCACCTTCTTGGCGATCCGCACCAGTTGGTCGGGATCGAAGGGTTTGGTCAGCCAGCCCGTGGCGCCCGCCGCCTTGGCCCGCGCCTTCATGCCCTCGTCCGACTCGGTGGTCAGGAACACGATCGGCACGCCCATCTGCTCGGGCATGCGGCGCATCTCCTCGATCATGGTCAGGCCGTCCATGACCGGCATGTTCAGATCGGTGATGATCAGGTCGAAGGCGCTGGCCTTGGCCTTGGCGATGCCCTCAGCGCCGTCGGCGGCCTCGGCCACCGAATAGCCTGCGCCGGTCAGGGCGATCTTCAGCGCCATGCGAATGCTGGGCGAGTCATCAACCGTTAGGATGGACGCCGTCATTGAACCGACCCTTCGTGAAACCAGAACAGCAGGTCGTCCTCGGACGCCTGGGTCAGAAAGCCCGCGGCTTCCAGCACCGGGCGGAAGACCTCGCCCGGATGCGCCAGACGCAAGGTCTTGCCGACGGCCTGCGCTTGACGGCGCGCCGCCTCGATCAGTTGAACGCCACAGAGATCGACCGCCTGGTCCGCGACCAGGTCCAGACTGACCGCGTCATCTTCCTCAAAGGCGTCCAGGATTGACTGGCGCAGCCCAGCGACATTGCGCACCACAAGCGACGCATCCACCAATACTGTCTTCATTATTCCCCCGCACGGCCGTGACCTTGTGCTGGGAACATGATTGGCGATGACCGTTAAACTGCACTCAAGGTTGCGATAAGGAAGCACACCTATCCGGCGCTTAGCATTGCGTTAAATCACAATTTACGGTTGTGAGCACTCTAGATTACGCCGATCGATTTCGTGTCTTGGTTGCCGCCCCGCCATCCGACCCGAGATCGACGCGAAACCTCACGGCGCGATCAAAACCGAGTTGACCGCGCCCCTCCCCTGACGGCGAATGATGACGCGCCGCCTGAAGGCCTGATCGCGCCAGAGGTCTAGAACCGGTAGCTCACGCCCAACTTGTAAGACGCGCCATAGCGATAATAGCCCTGCGGCAGCAGCGGATTGCCGTTGATGGAGTAGGTGTTGGCTTCGTCCAGAAGGTTCTGGCCTTCCAACGAGATGTCGATGCTGTCCGTCACCTTGTAGGAGATGTGGGCGGTGACCCAGGTGATGGGGTCGGCTTCCTCGTTGTAGCCTTCGCCCAGGACGTTGATCGCGGTGACGAAGCCATCCGTGTGGTCCGCCGAGGCGCTCATCGACAGCGGTCCGCGCTCGTAGAAGAGGCCGAGCGAATAGACTGACGGCGCGATGCCCTCCAGTGGTCGTTCAACATCTCCGACATAACTCTTGGACCAGTTGCGGGTGTATTGCGCGCGCACGCCGAAGCCGTTGTCTAGGAAGTGCTGAAGGCCGACCTCGACACCGTGGACCTCGGCCGTATCGCCGTTGATCGGTCGCTGGACGTTGAACAGATAGCCCGGCACGCCGATGTCCTGGCCCGGTTCCCAGCTGGTGGTGATCTGGTCCTCGATATCCTTCTTGAACACCGCGACGTTGAAGATCGAGTTCGGCCGGAAGTAGTATTCCAGCGACGCATCGTACTGCACCGCCGAATAAGGCTTCAGAGCCGCGTTGCCGCCGTAGATCTGGGTGAACTCGCCCCAGGATACGCTTTCGGTGGTGTTTGTCGGCGCGAGGGTCTGGACCGACGGACGGGCCATGGTCTTGGCCGCACCGAGGCGCAGGCGCAGATCCTCGGTGATGCGATAGTTCAGGTTTATCGACGGCAGGACATAGGTGTAGTCGTTGTCTTGGGTGATGGCCGTCGGATCATCATAGATAGCGGTGTAGTTGAAGGCGCCGTTCTCCACGATCTCGAGGATTTTGGCGTCCCACGCTTGGGCGCTGGTGTTCGTCTGGACCACGCGGACGCCGACATTGCCGCTCCAGCGTTCGCCCGACAGGTTGGCCTGGACGAAGCCGGCCCAGGACTCCTCACTGACCCGATAGCTCTGAAGCGGATTCCAGACGGGAGCCGCAGCCGCATAGCTGTATTGGCCGCCGCCAGGGCGCGGATGGCCGTCATAGGCCGCCAGGGCGGCCTGATAACTGGCGATATCGAAGGACAGGAAGGTACGTGGGAAGTTCGCATTCACCTCACTCATGAAGTTCGGCAGGTTGAAGCTGTTTGAGATCACTCCACCGCCAAGGTCGCCGACATTGATCGCATATTGGCCGGAGTAATAGTCAGCGCCGCCTGTCAGCGAGTTATTGACCAGGTCCCGCGACTTCCGACGATCGGTGTAGTTGACGCCGAACTGCACATTGTCCAGCCATCCCCTGTGGGCCGTCCAGCGACCGCTGAAGGCGGCGCCGTTGATCTCGTCCTCGATGTTGTCGCCTGCGAGCGAGAAATAGTGGGTGTTGAAATCGGAGTCGGTAAACGCTCCGCTGGCCAGCCCGCGGGACAGATCGCGCCCGTCATCGAAGCTGACCGTGACGTCCGGCACATAGGCGCCGTTCAGTTCGACGTGAGCCGTATTGGCCTGGTTCATCCGCAGGACGACGTAGCTGTCCTGACCGCCCGAGTTTCGGCTGGACGTCGAGCGATAGACATCGCCGGTCAGGGTCAGGCTGTCGGTCACGTCCCACTGCGCGTTCACACCGTACAGCTGGGTCTCGACCACCCGGTAGGAGGTCTGGTTGAGCAACTCGGGATTGAGGCGCTGCTCCGGGTCCGTATTGGTCATGTCGAAGCTGGTGACGATGCCATCGTTGATCACCATGTTCGACCAGCGACCTGGCGCATACAGCGTATAGAAGGATTGCTGATAGCCGACCTGCGGCGAATCGAGCTTGGTCGAGAGGCCGTCGACGACCAGTCGGAAGCTGTCGTTCGGACGCCATTCCAGTTTCGCCGTATAGGCGTTCCGCTTCTTTCTCTCGAGGATTGAACCGACACGGAACTGGCCGGGGCCGATGAGGCCATATTCCTCGACATCCAGTTGGCCGTTGCCGTTCGGGTCAATACTGCCGCCCCAGGCATTGCCCCAGAGCCAGCTTTCGTCGGTTGGATCCGCGTTGCGCGTCCAACCACCGTCATTGCCGGCGACATCCGTCCGGTCGTCGCGTCGCTCGGAGACGACGCCGAGGATCAGTCCGAAGGTGTCGTGGAGGAAGGTGTTGCTGTAGACGGCCGACAGCTTGGATCCGTCCAGCTCAGACATCTGGTTGCGGTCGCCCTCGACGCGGATGATGCTGTGCTGGCCACGTTGATCGAAGGGGCTGGCCGAGCGCAGGTTGATGAGGCCGCCGATGGCGCCTTCGGTGTTGGCTGCTTCTGCACCCTTGATGACGTCCGCGCCGCTGATCACGTCTGACGGCAGCACGTCATAGGCGAAATCGCGCCCGGCGCCGTCGGTGGCCAGGATGCGGCCGTTGAAGGTCGAGAGCGTATACTCAGGCCCAAGGCCACGCACGCTGACGCTTTGTCCCTCGCCGCCGGCGGTCCGTGAAATCGACACGCCCGTGATGTGGCTCAGGGAATCGGCGACGTTGTCATCTGGGAACATGCCGAGTTCCAGAGCGCTGATAGAATCCTGCACAGTGCCGGATTCGCGCTTCATACCCACCGCTCGAGCGATACTGCCGCGCGTCCCGACGACGACGATTTCGTCAACCTGCTGAGCCTGGTCAGCCGTTGTTTCAGTTTCGTCAGCGGCCCCTGACTGGGCGCGGGCGGCGCTGACAGACACCAAGGCTGCAAAACCGGCCCCCGCTAGAGCGGCCGTTCGAAGTGATAGACGACGTGACATTGCGATCCCCTTTGCTCGCATGATCGACGAACGTCGCTTGGCTTGGTCCGAGGCTTCGGTTCACAGCCAAGAAAACGCTACAAAAGGGAACTACTGTTTCGCGAAACTGTCAAATAGATACGTAACGAAACATCTACCAAACTGATACGCTTCCGTAGAAAAGGGTGACAAAGGCGTCAAAACCAGCCTGCAAGGATCATCACATCGCGGGGAAGCGGAGGCGCCCGGGAGCTGAGTGGGCGGACAAGCGTGGAAAATCAGGAACCTCCGAGAGGCGGTCGTACCCCTCGGGTCTCGATACGCTCACGAGATCAGCAGTCAGGCGTTGACGGCCATGTCGAGCGGCGCTCCAGCCAGACGAGCCGCATAGATGGCTGCGCCGATCGCCGGGCTGTAGCGCGGCGAAATGAGTCGGTAGTCCGCCGAACAGGCCGAAAGCCGCTGCCTGAACGGCTCGAGAATAAGATCGCCGCTCTGAAACACCCCGCCTGAATAAGACAGGTTCACGCGCTCGCCCGGCCGATACGCCAGCCGCCGCCGGATGCCGTCCACGATTTCCGCCAGTTCGTGACCAGCCTCGGTGAAAATCCGCCTCGCGGCCGGGTCCCCACTCGCCGCAGCCCGCGCAATCAGTCGCGAGACGCCCGCGATCCGATCCCGCTGCGGCGTGCTCTTGGCATAGATGTGGGCGCAGAGATCGAGGTCCGTCGTCAGTGCAAATTCCTGCACCATCAGCTCATGCAGAGGACCTCGCGGCAGGCGACCATCCGACATTCGCGAGAAAGCCTTCAGCCCTTGGACCGCGATCCAATAGGCCGACCCCTCGTCGGAGAAGACCTCCCCCCATCCACCGCCACGCGCCGACAGACCTTGATGCTCGCCGTAACCAATGGAGCCCGTGCCGGCGACAATATTGATGCCATCCTCACCCGCCAGAGAGCCGGCCCACCCGCAGATCATGTCATTGCCGCAGGCGTAGCGGCGATGACCCAACAAAGCCTCCGGCATGAGGTCCAGCATGGGCTGGATCTTCGAATCCTCACCGTGCGCTGGCAGGCCGAAGAAGGCGAAGCGGACATCGGCTGTCGATGCGCCCGCCTGTTTCAGAACCGATTGGACGCCTTGGTCGAGGACGACGTGGAGTTTCTCAACGCCGATCTCGACGTGGTAGCTGGAGCCGCCCTCGTGTCGGGCGACCTCCTGACCCGAGCGGTCGATCAGAACGAAGGCGGTCTTTGTGCCGCCGCCGTCGACGCCCAGAAAATAGCCGGCCGATTGTTTCACGCCTCTTGCCCCCCGCCCCCGGCCATCAGTTCAACTCGTGAATCCGCACGCCCTGCACGACGCGGTTGACCGTGCCGGAGGTGTTGGGCTTATCCGGCCTCAGGCCGAGCCGCAGCGACTGGAAGAAGGCCAGAATCTGAGGCGCGACGATATAGGGGAAGAGCAGTTCGGCGTCGTCCGACGTCGCCAGACCCGCCACGCTGATTTCGTCCCGCGTCTCCAGACCCACGCCGTCTTGCGCGGTGATGGCGATGACCCGGGCGGCGTCGTTGTCGCGACGCAGCTCCTCAAGCAGGTCCATGTCATAGCTGCGCGTATAGGCGTCGTTCGAGAAGAAGACGAAGATCAGGGTTCGAGCGTTGACGATCGTCTTCGGCCCGTGCCGGAACCCTAGCGGCGAATCGAACATCGTCACCAGCGCGCCGTTCGTGAGCTCCAGAAGCTTCAATCCCGATTCCCGCGCCAGACCCTTGAAGATGTGGCTGCCGAGATAGACGACGCGCTGATAGCTTTCCGCCGCCGCCGTCTGCATGACCGAGGAGTAGTCCGCGATAACGCCCTGAGTGGCGCGTGCGATGGCCTCGACCCGCTGATCCATGACGGCGACGCCGCTGAAGACGGCCAGGGCCGCGTAGGTCATGCACGAAAAGCTGGACGTCATCGCAAAGCTGCGATCATGGGTCGCTTCGGGCAGTTGGATGGTCAGCCCCCTCGGCGCCGCGCCAAAGGCCGCCAGCGCGCCCTCCGCATTACAGGTGATGACTAGGTGGCTCAGGTGTTTCACCAACCGGTCCGCCAACTCGATCGCCGCCACGCTTTCAGGACTGTTGCCCGAGCGGCCGAATGAGACGAGCAGGGTCGGCGTATCGGGCTCGAAATAGAGATGGGGAGCGCAGACCAGATCCGTGGTGGCGATGGCTTCGACCCGCCGGCCAAGGCGCGCCGACAGCAAGGGCGCCAGACATTCGCCGGCGAAGGCGGATGTACCCGCTCCCGTCAATATGATCCGAAGCCTGGGCTCCGCCAGAAGCGGCTCAAGGAATCCGTCGATCTCGGCCTGGCGCGCCATCAGCAGCTTCTGCGTCTCGAGCAGCATGGCCGGCTGTTGCGCGATCTCACGGGCGGTCCAAAGACCTCCCAGCCGTTCCAGTTCGGATTCTTCAAGCCCCAGTTGGATCACATCAGACATGAGCAAACTCCGGCTCGGGGGTGCAGGCGGCCCGATAAGCTTCCAGGGTCGCGCCGATATGGGCGATCACCAGGCTTGTCGGATCTGAGGGCAGACCGGCGTCACGTAGGGCGGCATTGGCCGTCGGCAGATATTGGCTGATCAGCGCCATGGGCGGCGGGTTGTCGGCGAGGTTTGCGAACATCCGGTCCTGGGCGGCGGAAATGGCCGGATCGGGCCAGTAATAGCGGATCCGATCCGACAGGCTGTACTGGAGGTCAAACCGTAGGGCGGCGCCGTCGGAGTGATAGTATTTGGCCCAGTTGCCTGGCTCGGCCGTCATCCGCTCCAAAGCGATTGAGCGGAAGCCTGACGCCCCTCCCTCGCCGATCCATTCACGCTCAATGGCGTCCAGAGCCCAAAGGGCCTCGCGCAGAACGAAGGTCACGCCGGGCCCGACCTTGAGAATGGCGAAATGATCCTCCACCAGGGCCTTCAGCGCTGCGGGGGTCTGATAGTCGGTCGAGTGCGCTTCGAAGACGACGCGCGCCTGATCGTCCAGAGCGCTGCGCAGACGGACCGCCTTCGCGCGGTCGTAGTCGATGACCTTTCGGTGATCGAATTCGACGCCGGGTTGGACGACGATGGCGATGACCCGCGCCCAAGCCTGCGACAGACCCTCTTCGGCGAAGACGGCCCGATGAGCGTCCAACGTCGCGATCGCCGCTTGGGGCGTCGTCACTTCCAACTCGGGCAGATCCTCGGCGGCGCCGCCAGGCACCGGAACTTCCGTGCCGATGACATAGACGCAGGGCTCGCCGCCGACCCGTTGGTGCGTTGCTTCGGCGACCTTGATCAAACGCGCGGCGCGTCGTGCGATAACGTCTTCCGCCAGCGGGGTCGGATCGTCCGAACACGACATGGAGCAGTCCGCATGGATCTTGCGGAAGCCGGCGGCGACATAGTGTTCGATCAACACCTCCGCCTTGGCCATGGCCTCTTCGGCGGGAAGCCTCGTCCAGGGGTTGGGCCCCAGGTGGTCGCCCCCCAGAACCAGGCGCTCGACCGGCAGACCGGCGTCTTGCGCTATGGTGTGAACGAAGTCACGGAATTGGTCCGGCGTCATTCCGGTGTAACCGCCGTCCTGATTGACCTGATTGCAGGTCGCCTCGATCAGAAGGACATCGATGTCCGCCTTAAGCGCATGGACACAGGCGGCCTCCAGGACCAGCGGGTGCGCGGAGCAGACCGAATAGATGCCGCAGGCCTGCCCGGATTTGTGCCGAGCCACGAGGTCTAGCATCGCCTTCATGAGAAATCCTTTCGCAACGGGACAACTCTAACGAAACTGAGACGAAACGCAACCAAAGCAATGAAATCGAAACCTCACGAACAGTTTCGTTCTGTCTATCCTCTAGGGTGCAGAGGCCAAAAGGGCCGCAGCGATGAAGGCCAGGGCCAGGCCGACCATCTTCAGTTCACCCGGCATGACGCCGACGATCAGCAAGGCGATGACAGCCGTAACCAATGGGCCGCCGGCGTTGGTGAGCGGAGCCACCACGATCGCCTTGCCGTGCCGGAAGGCGTAGACGAGAAAGAGGGCGCCGACGGCGTTCAAAATCTGGATGACCGCGGCCAGCCCTGGCCCGTCCCAACCCCAGTTGATCGGTTTCGAGAAATCCGTCATCGCGATCGCCGCCGGCGTCAGCAGGAGACCGCTAAGCATCATGTAGAAAAAGATGCTCTCGGCGCGCATCCGCGTATTGGCCAGCTTCATGAAAAAGGCCTGCACCCCCCAGCAAAGCATGATGATCAGCGACAGCGGGAACCAGGCCGCGCCCTGTGAGAAGGAGAAGCCTTGGGGGGAGAAGTCGAATAGCGGCAGAGCGATAAGGGCCAGCACCACGCCCAGCGCGCCCAGACGAGTGGTGCGCTCCTTGAGCAGCACCAGCGACATCAGGATGGTAACCAATGGCGACAGGGAGATGATCGGAAAAATCAGATAGGCCGGCCCGGTCGTCACGGCGTAGAACAACACCATCTGCCCGCCGGCGCCCGTCAAGCCGATCAACAGGCCGTAGAGGATCGACAGAGGATCGCGGTCCAGCCGCCATTTCTCTCGCTTCAGCACGATAAGGGCGGGCACCACCATGGTGAGGGCCCAGACGCAATAGACCAGTGTTTCGGGAAAGCCGCGCTGCGCCGAAACGCTGGCGAATGCGCCCCACACTCCCCACAGACCCACGGTCATGAGGGCGAAAAGCAGCCAGCGTCGAGACGCACCCATTGGCGCTGCGGCGGGCGAAGTCAGGTCGGTCACGGGCATCAGCCTTGAATGGGGGTGGCTTCGATCAGCAGGAAGCGTTCGAACCGGGCAGGAATGCGCGCGGTCTGCGCGGTCACCGTCCCCAGATCCGCGCCGTTGAAATAGTCTGTCAGACGGTAGCCGCCTGGGCCGAGACCCCGCAGTTCAATCCGCCCGTCCCATATCGGTGCATAGAAGGCGTAATAGAGTCGGCCATCCTTCTCGACCACATGCGCTTCCGGCTTGTCGAAGCCGATGTCGTACAGTTCCCCCAGATATTGCCCCTTGGACAGCATCTTGGTGTTGTAGACATCCGCCCACTTCCGCCACACCGCCTCGCGTTCAGCCGTCAGCCGGAAGTTGGCGTCCTTGCCCCGGCCCTCGTTCGGCCAGGTGAACTTCGTTGAGATGACAGCACCGATGCCGACGGACGAGGCGAAGTCGTCGCCGCCGTCGCTCAACTCGACATGGTCGCCGGCGTAGGCGGCGTCGCGCCCCATCAAGGCCTTCAGCGACTTGCCCTTCAGGCGCACCTGCCAGGACGACAGCGGATCGGACGCCGGGACCTGGTTGGTATAGGGCAGATTGTGGAACGCGTAGGACGTCCCGCACGGACAGAACTCCACCACCGCCTTCGGATTGGCGTCCAGAGCCGTGTCATAGACCATCTTCCAGAAGTTCTGGAGTTGCTCGACCGACTCCTCCGGCCGCGCATGATTGTGGGCCGGGTTGTGGCAGGGGGCCACGCCGTTCAGGTGCTGGCCGTCCAGCTTGAGGCCCTCATAACCCCACTCGCCGATGATCTTGCGGATCAGCGCCTGGGTGTAGTCGCGCGTCGGTTGATAGGCCGGGCACAGGTAGAAGGCGTTCCACCAGGTCACATCCTGAACAGCGCCGTTCTGGTCCAGCAGCAGCATGTCGGTGTGATCGTGCAGCAGGTCTGACCCCGGATCGACAGCCAAAGGAGCCAGCCACAGCTTCGGCTTTAGCCCCGCCGCGCGGATGTTGCGGGCAAAGGCGATCATGTCGGCGTCGCTGCGGAATTTGCGTGGATCCAGCGCCCAGTCGCCCTCGTTGGTTTGCCAGCCGTCGTCTAGCACCGCCCACTTGAAACCCAGGTCCTTGACCTTGGCATAGGTGCCTTCGATCTCGGCGATGGTGAAATCGCGGTCGTAGCCCCAGGCGCACCAGATGGCTTCATAGGATCCCTCTGGAGCCTTCGGCGCCGCCAAGCCCCGGTCCGCCATTACACGACGATAGGCGTCGAGCGTCGCGTAATAGTCGCGCTGGTGAACCGCGACGAAGGCGTCTAGCGAGCGCATGGCTTCGCCTGGATTCAAGGTCACGGCCCGCGCCTCTTCCAAGGCCACAGCGGCCCCGGCCGGAGAGGCGATGATCGGCAGCGAGATCAGTTTGGGCGTCAGCTCGATATGGCCGACGGCGACGCCGGCGTCAGGCCGCCAAACGTCTGCTACGGGCGTGCCCGACCCATAGTCGGACGCGTTCATGCCCATAAAGTTGGCCTGCTCGAAGCCGTCACCCACCGGCTGAACCCAGTCGCGGCGGTCGTCATGGCTTGAACCGGACCAGGACCAGAAGCCCGCGCCGGACGACTTCAGAATATGCGCTCCGAGACGATAGCTCTTGATAGCGACAGGTTCGCCGCGCGTGGGCCGCCAAACGACCTTCACCAAGGGAAAGCCCGGATAGCGATCGTAGAAGGTCAGGCTGACGCTCTTTTCCAGACCTGCGGAAGACACGCCGCGCACCGTGTGCCGCACGCCCGCGCCGTGGACGTCCCTGACCGGAACCTGGCTTTGATCGACGAACGGGAAGCTGTCGATGACCCGGCCATCCTGAAGCGTCACCGTTTCCGAAGCGCCGAAGTCGGTCAGTTCTGAGTGTCGCCCGACCAGTCTGGCGATCAGCCGGCTATTCAAGGCCGTGTCAAACTCGACCGTCAGGACCCGATCGCCTGCGCTCGCCACCACCGGCCCCGCCCAAGCGCGGCGAGGGCCGACCGCTCCTGTCGCCAACACCGTTCCGCCCAGCAGGCCCAGCAAGCCGCGGCGGTGCAGAAGGGGTTTCGTCATCATCGTCGGACCTTTTTTGACGATCAGCCTGCAAATAACCTTGCACAGCCCTCTTTCCAAAGGCAAACAAAAAGACGCACAACGAAACATCGGCATTTGTTTCTATGTTTGCCTCGGTTGTCTGAATGGAGGTCTTCATGAAGTTCAATATCCGCTTGTCGTGGGCGTTAGCCGCACCGATTGTGCTCAGCGCCTTGTCCGCCTGCACCACCCTTGAGGCCGGGAAGACCTATGCGGCGGCAGACTTTGCAACGGTGCGCAAGATCGACGCCCATGTGCACCTCAACACCGCAAACGACGCCTTCCTGGACCAAGCGGCGGCCGACAACTTCGAGATCCTGTCGATCAACGTCGACTACCCTGCCTTCCCCTCGATCAACGATCAGGCCGAGGTCGCGCACCACTATGCCGAGACGCATCCCGACCGCTTCCATTACGCCGCCACCTTCTCGATGCAGGGTTTCGGCCAAGCCGGTTGGGCGGACCGCACCAAGGCCATAATCGACGCCGAGGTGCGTCGGGGCGCCGTGGCCGTGAAGGTGTGGAAGAACATCGGCATGGTCGAGCGTGACGCCGAGGGGCATCTGATCTTCATCGACGACGCTGGCTTCGACCCGGTCTTCAGCCATCTCGCCGCGATCCACGTGCCGCTGATCGCGCACCAGGGCGAACCCTATAATTGCTGGCTGCCGATCGAGCAGATGACGACCCGGAACGACCGGCTCTACTTCTCTGCCCACCCCGAATACCACATGTATCTTCACCCCGAGATGCCGAGCTATCAGGCTCTGATGGCCAGGCGCGACGCCATGGCGGCGCGCAACCCGAACCTGCAGGTCGTCGGCGCCCACATGGCCAGCCTGGAGTGGAGCGTCGACGAGGCGGCGAAGTTTCTCGACGCTCATCCGAACGCCGTCATCGAGCTGGCGGCCCGCATGGCCCAGATCCAATACCAATCCGTGCGGGACCATCGAAAGGTGCGGGACTTCTTCATCACCTACCAGGACCGCATTCTCTACGGCACCGACCTGACCCTCAATCCGGGCGAAGACGCCCAGGCCTTCAGGCAGTCAGCCCACGACGTCTGGTCATCGGACTGGACCTATCTGGCCACCGGGAACAGCCAGCGTATCGATGACATCGCCGCCGAAGCGAAGGGGCTCGCCCTGCCCCGCTCGGTGATCGACAAGATATATTCCGCCAATGCGCGTCGCGTATTCTTCTCTCGCCCCGACCGCTGATCGGAGCCGTCCCATGATCGTGCGCACCCTCCTGACGTCTGTCGCGGCCTGCGGCTTTCTCAGCGTCGCCTGGCCGGCCGCCGCCCAGACTGGACCCGAGACAAACCCCCTGGCCGCCACTGGCGCATGGTCAATCCCCGAGCGGTCGCAAGCGCGCACCCCGCCCATGGGATGGAACTCGTGGAACGCCTTCCGCACAGAAGTCGACGAGGCCAAGGTTCTGGGGGCGGCCCAGGCCATGGTCGACAGCGGCCTGTCTGAACTAGGCTACATCTATGTCAACATCGACGACGGCTGGTGGCTAAAGCGCCGGCAGCCGGACGGCCGATTGGAGATTCGCACCGCCATCTTTCCATCTGCGGCGATCGAAGGCGCGGCTTCCAGCTTCCAACCCTTCACCAACGCCTTGCACGCGATGGGCCTGAAAGCGGGCATCTACACCGACATCGGGCGCAACGCCTGTTCCCAGGCCTATGACCTGCATTCACCGAACCTCCCCGAAGGGACGACCGCCGAACGCGAAGTCGGGCTTCACGGCCATGTGGATCAGGACATCAGTTTGTATTTCAACGAATGGGGTTTCGACTACATCAAGGTCGATGCCTGCGGCATCAATGTTTACGGTCCCGACAAGCCCCTGGTCGCCGAGCACGCCTACACGCCCGTGCCGCCCTTGATCGACCAGGTCTCGATCAACCGCACCGATATTCCTGCCGTCCAAGCCCTTTATAGGCAGGTCGCCGACGCCCTGGCCCGGCACAATCCCGACGGCGACTATATTCTCGCCATCTGCAATTGGGGCTCGGCCAATGTCCGGTCCTGGGGCAAGGAGGTGGGGCATATGTGGCGCACCAGCGGCGACATCACCCCGACCTGGACGCGGATGCTGCACAATTTCGACAGCGCCTCGACCCGGGCTCTCTACGCCAAGCCGGGCGCGTGGAACGACCCGGACATCCTCTTCATCGGCCACGGCGACTTCGATCAGAACCACCTGACCGAGGCGCGGTCGCACTTCGCCCTGTGGGCCATGATCAATGCGCCGCTGTTGATCAGCTACGACCTGCGCCAGGCGCCGCAGAGCCTGATGGACATCTGGGGCAATGCCGACATCGTGCGGTTGAACCAGGATCCCCGCGGCCATCAGGGCGTCATCGCCTACGCGTCGGACGACGTGCAGATTATCGTAAAGACGCTGTCGAGCGGCGATAAGGCCGTCGCCCTGTTCAACCGGGGCCTGGCCAAAACGGACGTGACCCTGACGGCGGCCCAGCTGAAGTTCGCAGCGGGCGCGCCCATCCAGATCCGGGACCTCTGGGACAAGACGAGCTCCACCTTCACGGACGAGACCACCTTTGCTCTCGCCCCCCGTCAGACCCTGGTGTTTCAGGCGGCGGGCAAGCGGCAGCTCGCCGACGGGGTCTATCTTTCCGAGGTTCCCGGCGACGTAAATGTCGCCATCGACGGCGTGGTCGCACCGGAGCCCGATCCCGTCGTGCACCGGATGCGCAATGCCTGGGGCGAGACACACGGATCCGGCGAGCGGCCCACCTATGCGGGCTGGGGCGGCGCCCAGGCCGACGCCACCCCCTATGACGAAGCGCTGAAGATTTCGGGCCAAGGCTTCGACACCGGCATCGGCGTGCTGACCAACTCGCGTCTGGAAGTGCGCAACGCGGGCTATGCCCGGTTCCAGGCCAGCGTCGGCGTGGACGATTCCACACGCAACGCCCGCGATCCGGTGCGCTTCGCCGTCTATGGCGACGGTCGGCTCCTCGCCGAAAGCGCGCCCATGAGCTTTGGGGCCGCGTCCGCTTCGCTGTCCGCCGACATCAGCGGTGTGAGGATCGTTGAGCTCGTGGCCAGGTCGGAGGCCCTCACCAGCGACCTCCCCCTCGTCGTCACCTGGGGCGATGCGGCCTTGCGGCGCTGAGGCGTCCGAGCGACGCCTCAGGCCTTATGAAGCCGGAACCCCAGCCGATCAGCGGCTTCGTCGATATAGGCTGGCGCGCCGGTGTCGGTGATCAGAGCGTCGAGGTCCGCCACGTCTATGATCCGGTGCAGGCAGATCTTGCCGAACTTGGAAGCGTCGGTGACGGCGATGACTTCGCGCGCGGTTTCGACCATCCGGCGGTTCAGTTGCGCCTCGGGCTCGTGGTGGGTGGTGACGCCGCGCTCGATGTCGAGCCCGTCCACGCCCAGGAACAGCTTGTCCAACAACAGGTCGTCCAACGCCGCGACGGTCTGGGCCCCATAGAAGGCCATGTTCCGCCGGCGCAGCTCGCCACCCAGCATGACGATCTTTATCTTTCGCTTCTGGGCCAGCACCGTCAGGATATCTAAGTCGTTCGTAACGACGGTCAGATCCTCGTCGTCAGGCAGGAAGCGCGCGATCTGCAAGGTTGTCGTGCCGGAATCCAGCATGATGGAATCGCCCGGCCCGACCATGCCGGCCGCCAGCTTGCCCACACGCTCCTTGGCTTCGGGGTGACTGGCGCGTTTGGTCTCGATCGCTGGCTCAACAGGGGCGTTCACGACCTCGGTGCTGATCGCCCCGCCATAGGCGCGCGTCGCGACGCCCCGCCCCTCGAGATACTGCAGATCCTTGCGGATCGTCTGCATGGAAACGTTGAAAATATCCGAGAGAGCCGCAACCTGAACGCTGCCGCGGGCTCGGATCATGGTCGTGATTTCACGCCGACGCTCTGAAGTATCGCGCGAGATCGCGCGGGACCCGTCCGCCATGCACTGCGTCTCCTAAGACGGCGGATTGCCGCCTACGCTGCATATCCCGTTTTCACTTTGCCTACAAAACGAAAGCGGAGCCGCGCGACTCCTTGTCGGAAATCACGCGCAGAGGGCAGCCTCAAGCGCGGGCCGCTGGGTGATTTCTCACCGCCGGACCAGAGAGCTAGGCTCCAGTCCCGCCTGCCCAGAGGCCCAGGCACGGACATCTTCAGTTGCGAGTGGGGCGACGAGACCACAACGGCTCGACTAACCGAAAGAGGACGTCTCCATTTGCCAATGTTGGGAGCGGATTGGGGGCATCGACGGCGTTGCGATTTACGACAGCGAACCGTTTAGACGCGCAGGTCGCTAAGACCTCGCTTACGAGGTTGATTCCGAGGCCGGGAAGCAACATCGCGATATCAGTCAGCACGCTTTAGCCCTCTATCCGGCATGCAGCGCAAACACGCTTGAACCGCAACGACCAGCCTTAGTAAGCCAAACCAAGGCGCACACCTACGGCGGTTAGTTGGTGGGTGCCCCCAAAACACTGTTTAAATTTAAAGGGTGGCGGACAGAGAGGGATTCGAACCCTCGGTAGGCTTTCACCTACACACGCTTTCCAAGCGTGCGCGATCGACCACTCCGCCACCTGTCCGTTTCACGCTGCGTCTTGCGCGCCGCCGGAGGTCGATCCGGCGGGAGGCGGGCCTGATAGAACACACTCGCCCCCTCGGCAAGCGCCTCTCGCATCCCCATATGGACTTCAACGCCATTTTCCGATGAGAGAGCCGCAAATGCTGTTCAAGAAGACCGCCGAAATGCCCACGCCCGAGACCGCCCTGCCCGGCCGCGCCGAGCCGCTGGACACCGACGTGAACCATTATGTCAGCGGCCATCCGCTGAAGGGGCCCTATCCCGACGGTTTCCAGACCGCCATCTTCGGCATGGGCTGCTTCTGGGGCGTGGAGCGCATCTTCTGGCAGTTGCCGGGCGTGTGGGTGACGTCGGCCGGCTATTCCGGGGGCATCACGCCCAACCCGACCTATGAAGAGACCTGCACCGGCCGGACGGGTCATACCGAGGTGGTCAAGGTCGTGTTCGACCCGAGCGTCATCACCTATGCCGAACTGCTGAAGACCTTCTGGGAGAACCACGACCCGACCCAAGGCATGCGCCAAGGCAACGACATCGGCGCCACCTATCGCTCGGCCATCTATACGCTGAACGCCGAGCAGCAGGCCGAGGCCGAGGCGTCGCGCGAGGCCTATCAGGCGGCCCTGACCCAGGCCGGGCGCGGGACGATCACCACCGAGATCGAGCCGGCGGGCGACTATTTCTACGCCGAGGGCTATCACCAGGGCTATCTGGCCAAGAACCCGGCCGGATACTGCGGCATCGGCGGGACCGGCGTGGTCTGCCCGATCGGCGTCGGCGTCGACGCCTGATCCCTGCGACGGCCGCCGGGTTTCAACCGGCGGCCAGTCGGCCTATGGATCGGCGAAAAATGGGAGCGCTCATGTCCGCCTTCGTCCATCCTGACGAGATCCGCAGCCGGTTTTCGGCCGCCCTGTCCGCCATGTATCGGGCCGAGGTGCCGCAATACGGCGATCTGCTGACGCTGGTGGCGGCCATCAACGCCGCTACGTTAAAGGCCGATGCCGCCGGCGCGGACCGGCTGGCGGCGTCCGGCGAACTGGCGCGTCTGTCAGAGGAGCGCCACGGCGCCATCCGCGTCGGCACGGCCGATGAACTGGCCACGATTGCGCGCGCCTTTGCGGTCATGGGGATGGAGCCGGTCAGCTATTACAACCTGGCCCCCGCCGGGGTTCCGGTCCATTCGACCGCCTTCCGCCCCGTCGATCCGGCGGCCCTGGCGCGCAATCCGTTCCGCGTCTTCACCTCGCTGCTGCGGCTGGAGTTGATCGAGGACGACGCCTTGCGCGCGGAGGCGTCCGAGACCCTGGCCCGACGCGACATCTTCACCCCCGGCGCGCGTGAGCTGATCGAGACGGCGGAGACCGCCGGCGGTCTGGACGAGGCTCAGGCCGATCGTTTCGTCTCCGAACTGCTGGAGACTTTCCGCTGGCACGCCCAGGCGACCGTCAGCGCCGAAACCTACGAACGACTGGTCGCCGCCCACCGTCTGATCGCCGATGTGGTCAGCTTCAAGGGGCCGCACATCAACCACCTGACTCCGCGCACGCTGGATATCGACGCGGCCCAGGCGGCCATGCCCGCACGCGGCATCGCGCCGAAGGAAACCATCGAGGGCCCGCCCGCCCGCGCCTGTCCGATCCTGCTGCGCCAGACCAGCTTCAAGGCGCTGCAAGAGGCGATCACCTTCCCCGGCGCCGACGGCCCCACGGCGGGCGCCCACACCGCCCGCTTCGGCGAGATCGAACAGCGCGGCTGCGCCCTGACCCCCGCCGGTCGCGCCCTGTATGACGAGGCCCTGGCGAAGAAGGACTTCTCCGCCCTGCCCGATGACTGGGACGCCCTGCGTCGCGCAGATTTGGCCTGGTTCCGCTACCGCCCGACGCCTGAGGGGCTGGCCGGCCGCGCCGAGGCCGCCGATCTGGAGGCCCTGATCGCGGCGGGCCACGTCGTCGCCGAACCCATCACCTACGAAGACTTCCTGCCCGTCAGCGCCGCCGGCATCTTCCAGTCCAACCTGGGATCGGAGGCCCGCGAAACCGCCTATGCCGTCGATCCCGCCAAGGCCGATTTCGAACGGGCGTTGGGCCGCTCGGTCCAAGACGAGATGGCCCTGTACCGCGCTGAACAGGACGCCTCGATCACAGCGACGCTGAAGGCCTTGGGCCTGACAGAGATGGTCTAGTCCGTTCAACCGGCTGCGGGGCTGGCGGCGCCCCGCGTCCATCCGGCGTCTTGCCTGATGCGCAGACGCGGATCATAGACGCGGCCGTGAACCCGCCCGCTTCCCCGACCCAGCGCCGTTACGATCTCGACTGGATCCGGGTCGGCGCCTTCGGCCTGTTGATCCTGTATCATGTGGGCCTGGTTTACGGGGTCTATGACTGGCACATCCACAGCGCCCACACCTTCGAGTGGATGCGTGAGGCGATCCTGGTCACCAATCCCTGGCGGCTGACCCTGCTTTTTCTGGTGTCGGGCGCCGCCCTGCGGTTCATGACCTTCCGGCGCACCCCGCGCGAGGTCGCCCGCGCCCGGTTCGAGCGGCTGGTCCCGCCCCTGATCTTCGGCGCCCTGGTTCTGGTGCCGATCCAGTCCTGGATCGAGTCGATGGACAAGGGCGGCTGGCCCGGCGGCGTCGCCGGCTTCGTCGCCTGGCTGGGTCATGAGTTCGGCTGGAGCGGTCTCGTCGACGGCGTGCCGGTCAACCATCTGTGGTTCATCGTCTATATCGCCGTCTACAGCCTGGTCGCCGTCGTCCTGTGGCGTCAGCCCGGCCTGATCGACCGACTGGGGAACGGGCTGGAAAAGGCGCTGACAGGCCCGCGTCTGCTGATCCTGCCGATCCTCTATCTGTTCGCCATCCGGTGGCTGCTTTTCCCCTGGTTCGGCCTGACCAACACCCTGCACAACGACTGGTACAATCACGCCCTTTCGCTGGTCGCCTTCCTGTTCGGCTTCAGCATCGTGGGGCGCGAGAGCCTGTGGCGCACGATGGAGCGGTATCGCTGGATCGCCCTGGCCCTGGCGGCCGTCGCCCTGCCGATCATGATGGTCCAGGTCTGGCATCCCGGCGCGCGGGCTTTCTGGGGCGTGCCCAAGGCCGCCGTGTACGGCATCGACCAATGGGCGGTGATCGTCGCTATCCTGGGCTTCGGCTATCGCCATCTGCGCGACCGGGGCGGCCATGCGCTCAACTATCTGACGCAGGCGACCTTTCCCCTCTATCTGGCGCACCAGACGGTGCTGGTCGCGGCCGTCTGGATCATCCGCCCAGCGAACCTGCCGGCGCCGGTCGAACTGCTGTCCCTGATCGCCATCACCTTCGTCGGCAGTCTGGCGATCTATGAGGTCGTGCGTCGCATCCCGGCCATTCGCCCGCTGTGGGGGCTGAAGCCGCTGGACGGCCGGCCCTGGCCGCTGGACCTCCAAGCCCTGCTGAAACCGCAGCTTCGCTATCACCGCCGTCGTCGGCTGCTGGGCGTGGGCGTCGCCGCGCCGCTTCTGGCCCTGACGGTGGTCGCCGTGGCCATCCTGGCCTACCCCGGCTTCAACAATGCCACCCAGTATCTCAGCGAACTGGGCGGGGCGACGGCCAAGGCGCCGATCATCTTCAACGGCGGGGTTTTCGTCGCCGGCGTCATGGCCGGGTTGGCGGGGATCGGCTTTGGTCTGGCCATCTACGCCCTGACCGGCGCGCGGGTCGCAGCTTGGGTCATCGCCATCGTCTTCATCCTGGCCGGCGGCGGCATGTCGGCCTCGACCCTGTGGCCCTGGCCCGATCCGCGCCACATGGTCATCAACCTGGCCCTGGGCATCCAGCTGGCGCCGATGCTGCTGCTGTGGGGTCTGGCCAAACGTCGGGACCTGCCGCGCCTGAAGCTCTTCCTCGCCGTCACCTTCGTCGTCATGGCGATCCTGACGGTCCTGACCAAGCACCTCGTCTTCCCGGGCACGGTCAACGACGCCAACGTCGGCTGGTGGGAGCGTCTCTATGCCATCGTCCTGGTCTGCTGGGTGGGGGTTGCAGCGTGGGTGCTGGATCGTAAACTGCTGTCGGTCGCTACGGAGTCGCCGCACGGTCGCCCGGCTTCCGCCCGGTTCAACGTTCCGGCCTGACTTCACCCCCACATTTTTTGGTTTCATCAACATTGCGTGATTGAAAATCGCGCGAATGTGATCGATTATGCAGGTCGTGTTGCAGTGCAGCACTCCGCGTCGTCCCCAGCCCTCGGGACGACATCCGGTTCACTCGGGGGCGTCCAGAGCGGCATGAACAAGCTGGCGATCCGGCCTGTCGAACAGGCTGAAATCGAGACGACGATCCACGGCGCGCAAACGCCTAGCTGGTCGTGGCTGCCCGACGAGGCGCCGCTGGCCATGCCGGTCCAGTCCCTGTCCGCGCCCGACGCCGTCGCCGACGTGACGCCTGCGACCTCGCCGCGCACGGTCGCGACGCGCCGCCTTGCCCTGCTGGCCGGCACCCTCGTCCTCACCTGCCTGTCGGCCATCACCCCCTTCTACCTCTATGCCCGCAAGGGTTGGGACGGCACCGAGATCCTGGCCTTCGGCCTGTTCATGGTCCTGATCACCGCCATCTCCTGCTGGTTCGTCAGCGGCCTGATGGGCCTGTTCGTCATGCTGCGCGGCAAGGATCAGGCGGACCTCGCCTTCTCGCCGCATCCGCCGATGCCGCGCACCCGCACCGCTCTGCTGATGCCGCTGTACAACGAGGACGCCCGTTCGTCCTTCGCGCGCCTGTCCCAGATCGATTCCTGCCTGGCGCGTCTGGGCGCCTCGTCGGCCTTCGACATCTTCGTGCTGAGCGACTCGACCAAGGAATACGCCGCCGCCGCCGAGCGTTCGGTGTTCCAGTCGTTCCGCATGGCCGCCAACTCCAAGGCCTTCTATCGCCGCCGCACCGACAATGCCGAGCGCAAGGCCGGCAACCTCGCCGAATGGGTCCGTCGTTTCGGCGGCGCATATGAGAACATGATCGTCCTGGACGCCGACAGCACCATGGCCGGCGAGACCCTGCTGCGCATGGTCGACGCCATGGAGCGCAATCCAGGCGTCGGCCTGATCCAGACCGCTCCGGTCATCATCAAGGCCCGCACCATCTTCGCGCGCGTGTCCCAGTATTCGGTGCGCCTGTACGGCCGCGTCGCCGCTGCCGGTCTGGCCTACTGGACCGGTTCGGAATCCAGCTACTGGGGCCACAACGCCATCATCCGCACGCGCGCCTTCGCCGCCTGCTGCGGCCTGCCGCACCTGAAGGGCAGGAAGCCCTTCGGCGGTCACATCATGAGCCATGACGTCGTCGAGGCCGCCCTGATGCGCCGCGCTGGCTGGGCCGTCCACGTCACCGCCTCGCTGGACGGATCGTGGGAAGAGACCCCGCCGTCGATCACCGACTTCATCCGCCGCGACCACCGCTGGTTCCAGGGCAACCTGCAGCACCTGGGCCTGATCACGGCCAAGGGCCTGTCGCCGATGAGCCGCCTGCAGCTGCTGATGGGCTGCATGGCCTATCTGTCGTCGCCCCTGTGGCTGGCGTCGCTGATGGTCGGCCTGTTCATCCAGATGTTCTATCCGGTCGACTGGACCAGCTTCTTCTACATCCTGAACCCCCAGTTCACACCCTTCATGCTGGCCTCCTTCCTGTCCGGCGTGCTGCTGATCGGGCCCAAGTTCATGGGCGCCGCCCTGGTCCTCAGCCGTCCCGCCGAGCTGCGCGCCTTCGGCGGTCGCCGCGCCATCGCCAAGGGCATGGCGGCCGAGATCGCCCTGTCGGCCATCCTGGCCCCCATCCTGATGGTCGCCAACACCAAGGCCTTCATCCAGATCGTCTCGGGCCACGACACCGGCTGGTCGACCCAGCAGCGCGAGGCCGACGGCCTGGCCTGGTCCGACGCCTTGCGCGCCATGCGCTGGCAGATGATCGCCGGCGTCGGCTTCCTGGTCCCGCTGGCGGTTCGTCCCGACCTGGCCACCTGGTTCGCCCCGATCGTCCTGCCGCTGCTGCTGGCCGCCCCGATCACCGTCTGGACCTCGCGCGTCCGTTCGGGCGACAAGCTGGCCGCCAAGGGCTATCTGGTCACCCCGGTTCAGGACGGCGTCAGCGTTTCGCCGGCCGTCCTGCACACGCCGCGCTCGCCGCTGCGTGCGGTCGCCGGCGGCGTCCTGGCCCCCGTCGCCGCCCCGGCGATGGTCCCGGCCCGCGCGCCGGAACTCTGATCGATCCAAAACCGATGCGTGGCGGCCACAGCGCCGCCACAACCGTTACGGTCAAGCTCGACGGCTGAAGGGTTCGCGTTCACTCTTGGATTTCAGCCACCTGCTGCGGACTGATTCCATGACCAAGAAGACCAGCGCCGACACCAAGCCCGACCTGCGGATCGTCGAATCCGAGTCCGCCGTCTATGACCTGATGCGCGCGCCCGAAACCACGGCCGACCGCGTCAAACGCCTCCAGCTCGAAGCCCACGCCCTGGCGCTGGAAGAGATCGAGGCGCTGGAACGGCTCCTGCTCGAAGCCGCCGCCAAGGCCAAGGCCATCGCGGACGGCGGCGACGCCTATCCGGTCGGCGCGCGCGAAATCGCCTCGCGCCTCGCCGCCGATCTGCCGACCAAGGCCGAGACCATCAAGACCATCGTCCACCGCGTCGGCTGAAAAACCGAAGCTGGGCTGTCGGAACGACCCGCCTGCCCGTCCGCTTTCCTGAAGACCCCATCTTCAGGAGACGACATTCATGGACGACCGGACCCACGCGCGCGCCGAAGATATCGCCGATCAGGAACGCGCCATCCAGCGCGACATCGACGCCAAGGACAAGGCGTCCGGCGATGACAAGCCTTCCGGCGCGATGCAGGCCGGCGCCCGCCCCTACCCCGAACCGCCCTTCCCCAAACAACATCAGACCAAGCCGGGCGACGAGGCCGCGCTGGATCCCGCGCCCCTCTATGATGCGCCCTTCTGGAAGGGGTCGGGCAAGCTGGACGGGTTCGCCGCCCTGATCACCGGCGCCGATTCCGGCATCGGCCGTTCGGTCGCCGTCCTGTTCGCACGTGAGGGCTGCGATGTCGTCATCTGCCATCTGGACGAGGCCGCCGACGCCGAAACCACCAAGGCCGCCGTCGAGGCCGAAGGTCGCCGCGCCGTGGTTTTGACGGGCGATGTCTCCGATCCCGCCTTCGCCGAGATGGCGGTCAAGGCCACGCTCGACGCCTTCGGCCGCCTGGATGTCCTGGTCCCGAACGCCGCCTTCCAGGAACACGTCCCCGCCTTCGAGGACCTGACCTACGAGCATTTCGACCGCACGCTGAAAACCAACCTCTACGGCTATTTCAACATGACCAAGGCGGCGGTCCCGCACATGAAGGCCGGCGGCGCCATCGTCATGACCGGCTCGGTCACGGGTCTGATGGGCAATAAGGATCTGCTGGACTATTCCCTGACCAAGGGCGGCATCCACGCCTATGCCCGTTCGCTGGGCACGCATCTGGCTCCGCGCGGCATCCGCGTGAACGTCGTCGCGCCCGGCCCGGTCTGGACCCCGTTGAACCCCGCCGACAAGGACGCCGAGGCGACCTCAAAGTTCGGCGCCGACACTGTGATGAAACGTCCGGCCCAGCCCGAGGAGATCGCGCCCGCCTACGTCTTCCTGGCCTCGCCCCAGATGTCCAGCTTCATCACCGGCGAGATTCTGCCGATCATCGGCGGCTACGCCGGCGGCTGAACCGAAACCGCCGCCCTCCGATCGCAGGGCGGCGGCATCGCCTAGGCTAGCACGTCGTCGTAGTCTGGATGCCGCTTGTGCCAGGCGACGGCGTAGCTGCAGCGCGGAAACAGCTTCAGCCCCGTCTGGCGCGCATGGTCGGCCAGCGACTGCATGAACCGCCCCGCCGCGCCCGATCCACGCAGCGATGGCTCGGCCTCGACATGCAGGATGATCCGCGCATCGCCCTTTACGGCATAGTCGGCCCAGACCAGGCCCGCGCCCTTGTCGTCGTCGAACGCCTGTTCGAACCGGTTGTCGCCTTCGACGTCCTTGAACTGTCCCATCGGATTCTCCTTTGACGGATCAACCGCCAAGGCCGCCGGGACGTTCCGTCACGTTCAAATCGGCCCTTAGATCGGCTTGTCGTTCAGCAGATTCAGCAGGCCGATCACGCTCTTGACCGTGAACCAGACGCTCAGCAGGAACCAGACCAGCAGGAACAGCAGCAGGAACGGAATGCCGATCAACACCACCGACGCCAGGGCGCTGACGAAGATCCCGACCCAGGCCGCGATGGTCCACCAGAAGACCGACCAGAACAGCCGGATCTGCGCCTCGATATGCTGGCGCGCCACGCCCGTCGCCGTCCCGCGCGTGACATAGGACACCACCAGCCCGATCAGAACCAGCACATTGGCGCTGGGGATCGACAGGATGAACAGGGCCCAAGCGATCAGCGCCCCGACCTTGCCCTCGGACGGCTGCCCGGCGATGAAATTGGGTTCGTTCGTCATCGTCGGTCCTTCAGAACAACAGGCTGCGGGGGTGGGGAACGGCCTGTCCGCTCTTCAGTTTCAGCACCCCGAACGCGCCGCGCGCCAGGACCCAGATCGCCAGGGCGAACAGCACCAGCACGCCGATGTTGACCACGATCAGAAGGGCCCCGACCACCGCCGCCCCGACCGCGCCCAAGATGGTGCGCTGCTGATAGACCGCATGGCTGTGCTCCAGCGGATCTGTCGCCCCGTCGCGCCGCATGACCGCCAACAGAGCCACCAGGCAAGACACGCCCAGGGTCGGCACCGCCAGCAGGATCAGCACGTAGACGGCATACAGCCGCATCGGCACGATCGGCCCCTCACGGCCTGAATTCTGAAGTTTGGGCGCAGCCTCGGCCGTCAGACGCTCGCGCACCGCGCGCACGGCCGGCGCCGGTTCGGCCTCGACAGGCGTCGGCTCGGACCGGGGCGGGAACGGCGCCGTCGGCCGGGTCGTCGGGCCAGACCGGTCGAAAGGCCCCGGCTCTGGCGGGTCGAACAGGTCTGGTTCGCGCTCGTCTGTGGGAAACGGCTCCGGCTGGCGCTCACGCGCACGGCCCGCCAGCGACGCGGGCGAGACGAAGCCGACCTCGGCGTCATGATCGTGGTCGTGATCGCGGGGCGCTGCTGGGTCTTTCGGATCGCCGGGTTCGGCCATGAACAACGCTTCTGTCACGCCGGACGCCCGGCTGGAATCTGCCGACGACAATGGCGGTCGGCGCGGCGCGAAGCAACCGCCCTTACCGCCCCAGCACGATCTCGCAGCCCGGCGCCGCCACCGCCGCCAGGGCGCCCGGCTTTTCGATCCGCACCGTGGCCCGCTGCACCCGGCCGTCCTCCAGGCACGCCCGCGCCAGTCGTTCGGCGAACGTCTCCACCAGCCCCACATGCCCCTCGGCGGCGATGGCGCGCGCGGCGTCCGCCACAGTCTCATAGTTGATGGTGTCGCCCAGCCGCTCGATGGGGCCTGGCTCCAACTCCAGCGTCACATCGATCACCAGCCGCTGCAGCCGCCCCTGCTCGTGGTCATAGACCCCGATCCCGGCCTCGACCTCCAGCCCGCGCACGAACACGCTCAGCCGCTCGAAACGCAGCGGATCGTCCGCCGGAACCGGCGTCGCCAGAGGAGAGGAAACCACGCGCTACTCCTGGATGTCGGGGGTGCGCCAGGCCAGGTGCTGGCCCCCATCGACGGCGATCATCTGGCCCGTGACCATCCGGGCGTCAATCAGCCACAGCACCGCCTCGGCCACCGCCTCGGGGCTGCCGGGCGTTTCCAGCAGGGTGGCGCGCGCCTCGGCGGCGAACTCTTCGGGCGTCTGGTGGATGGACGGCAGGGTCGGCCCCGGCCCCACCCCGTTGACCCGGATGCCGGGCGCCAGCGCCTGGGCCAGGGTCTGGGTCGCCCACCACAGGCCGTTCCGCGACAGGCTGTAGGAGAAGAAGCGCGGATCCGGCTTCAGCACCTTCTGGTCCAGCAGGTTGACGATGGCGCCCTCGACCGCCTGGGCCGCGAACGCCTCGGCCAGAACGATCGGCGCCCTCAGATTGGTGTCGAGATGCAGGTCCCAGCTGTCGCGCGTCAGCTCGCCGATCCGGTCGTCCTCGAACACCGAGGCGTTGTTGACCAGCACGCTGACCGGCCCCAGCGCCTCGACCGCCGCGGGGATCAGCGCCCGCACCTTGGCCTCGTCCGTCAGGTCCGCCTGCAACAGGCACGCGCGCCGTCCCAGGCCCGCGATCTCGTCGGCCAGGGTCCGGGCGTCGTCGCCCGACGCATGATGATGGATCGCCACGTCGAACCCGGCCTGAGCCAGCTTCAGACAGATGGCCCGCCCGATCCGCCGCGCCCCGCCCGTGACCAGGGCGACGCCCCGCTCAGAGCGAGCAGTCGCCTCAGTCAACCCGACCGAACTCGAACACGTTGAACGCCGCCAGAACGGCGATGAAGCCGAAGATGATGCCGAGAGCCAGCATGGAATGCTCCTGTTGTCGGTCTTGGCTTAGAGCGGGACGGGGCGGGGTTCAAGCGGGGATGGTTCACTTGCCTGAAGCGCGCTTAACGCTAAGGTCCGACCCTCAGGGGAGTTTGAAATGTCGCGCATACTGCTAGCCATCATGATGGCCGCGCCTTTGTCGGGGTGCCTGACGACCCTGTATTTGTCGGACCGTCCCAGTCCAGCCATGCTTTCCGAGATGAAACGACGATGTGAGCAGGATGCAGCCTTACGCTGGTTTGGCGAGCGCCCTTATGGGATCGACGTTTGGATGCCGGGCAATCTTTCCCGCGACCCGGCGGATGATCCCGGCTTCCAGACAGCGTCGCAATTTATTGGAATAGGCAGCGGGGAAGATTTGTGGCTGCGCAGCGGGGTCGCCCGCGCGTTGTTTATAAACATGGGGCCGGGGGACGGCTACTATTTCGGTCCCACACGGGGCGAACCGTCTGGCGTCTACAAGTTCGAACTGGCGCCTGACGGCGATCCGCGTTGCGAAGCGGAAACAGCATGGTTCGCACGACTAGCGTCGCGCGGAATATCTAAGCCCGCCAGCTATGTTGGTCATTGTCTTACCTACAGTTACGTTGGCAAAGCGCCAGCTGATGCCGCAGTGTTCGTGCGTTTCGATGATGATCCTGAAAAAGGACGCGGACTATATCGCTCCGGAGAGAGACTATTCGTAGATGGCCAGCTCAGGGCATCGATCACCGACTACTGGGCAATTAATCCATCCAGCGCAGCCGAACGAAGAGGCCAATGGGGGATAAGGGCCTGTCGACATGAGCCACAACAGGGATTGCTGAGGTTATTCCCAGACAAATCGGCTTGAGGAAGACAGGATCGATTTAAGATTAGCTCCCTCAGCTACAGGCAAGAGTCTTTCCCATCGCTGTGATGAAAGCGAGCTCACAATGACCTGGCGCATCCACGTCGAACCCTTCACCCGCCCCCTCTTCTTCGCCTGGTCGCGGCTGACGCGGGGCAAGACATTGGGCGTGCGGGCGGTGGTGGTGGATGCGCAGGGGCGGGTGCTGATGGTGCGGCACACCTATCTCAAGGGCTGGTGGTTGCCGGGCGGCGGGGTGGATCGGGGCGAGACGACGCAACGTGCCGTGGTGCGCGAACTGCGTGAGGAGGCCGGTCTGGTCGCGCGCGGGGCGCCGCGCCTGATCTCGATCCATTCCAACGAGCGCTTCTTTCCCGGCGATCACGTCGCCGTCTTCCGCATCGACGCCTTCGATGTGGGCGAGCGCGCCAGCCACGGCGAGATCGCCGAGATCGGCTGGTTCTCGCCGTCCGCCCTGCCGGACGACGTGAACCGGGGCTGTCGCGCGCGTCTGGCCGAAATCTTCGACGGCGCCCCGGTCGATCCCGCCTGGTGAGGCCCATCTGCCGTCACCTCCCTGCGCAGCGGGGAGGTGACGCGGCGCTCTTGCGCCGTGACGGAGGGGCTCTTTACCGCACCACAAGCTCCCGTGGGACTTCAAGATCCCCTCCACCGCTTCGCGGTCCCCCTCCCCACGGGTGGGGAGGAGACATTGTGCGTCCGCATCTGACGCAGGCGCGTGGCAGCGTCCGTCCATGCCCCAAGCCGCCCCCGTCTATCGCGTCCGCTCGCAGGAGATCTGGGACCTGGCCCGCGACGATTATCTGGCGGGCGAGCCGGCGCGGATCGTCTGCCGCCGCTACGACCTGGGCCTGTCGGCCTTCCGCATCCGCGCGCGCAAGGGCAAGTGGCGGCGCGGGGACCAGGACGATCCCGACCTGTACGATCCCGCGCTCGAGCTCGAGGCGGTCGAGGATATCGCCTTTTCCGACATGGCCGACACGGCGCGCCGTCGCCTGCAACTAGCCCTAATGGACGGCGAGGCGACCGAGGCCCAGCGCTGGCTCAGGATCTTCGAGACCCTGTCGTCGATGGCGTCCCAGACTGGCGATGTGCACACATTGCACCCGGATTTTTCGCCCCGACCGTCTGATGGGACCGACGCGCCCGCCCCTCGCCCTTCGACGGACGACGCCGGGTCCGCACCGGGCGAAGTGCATGAATTGCACTCTGATTTATCTTCGGACGACCTAGGTCGATCCGGCGCGCCCCTCAATCGGGCCGAGCGCCGCCGCCTGCGCCGCGCCCGGCGCCGCACGCCGCCCTCTGCAAGTCCTGAAAGCCATGCTAGCCAAGGGCCATGAACCCGTCGCTCCTCGCCATTCTCGTCGTCATCCTGGCCGGCGGCGCCACCGCGCTTCAGGCCCCGACCAACGCCAGGCTGGCGACCGCCGTGGCCTCGCCGGTCAACGCGGCCTTCATCTCGTTTGCGGTCGGCACCACCGTGCTGGGACTCTTGGCGGCCATCCTGCACACCCGGCCGGACATGGCCGCGACGCGGGCCCTGCCGTGGTACGCCTGGCTGGGCGGGGCCTACGGCGCCTGTTTCGTGGTCGCCGCCGCCTGGGGCGTGCCCCGCCTGGGCGTGGCCATGACCATCACCCTGATGGTCGGCGGCCAGCTGCTGCTCAGCCTGGCGCTGGATCATTTCGGGGCGCTGGGCGTGCCGCGCCAGCCGCTGAACATCGGCCGCATCGCCGGGGTGGGGCTTGTTCTGGCCGGCGTCCTTCTGGTCCGGCGCTCTTGACCCTATATCGGGCGCGATGACCGAGGAGACGCCTGATTCCCAACTGAAAGCCGCCGCCCTGATCGCCGACGAGGCGCGCCGGGCGCCGGACAAGCCGGGCGTCTATCGCATGTATGGCGAGGACGGGTCGTGCCTGTATGTCGGCAAGGCCAAGTCGCTGAAGAAGCGCATCATCCAGTATGCGCAGGGGCGTTTTCACACCCAGCGCATCGGCCTGATGGTGTCGCAGACCCGGTCGATGGAGCTGGTGGTCACCGCCACCGAGACCGAAGCCCTGCTGCTGGAATCCAACTTCATCAAGAAGCTGAAGCCCCGCTTCAACGTGGTGCTGCGCGACGACAAGTCCTTCGCCGAGCTGATGATCCGCCGCGACCACCGCGCGCCCCAGGTCAGGAAGCATCGCGGCGCCCACACCACGCCCGGCGACTATTTCGGCCCCTTCGCCTCGACCTGGGCGGTCAACCGCACGCTGAACACCCTGCAGAAGGCCTTCCTGCTGCGCTCCTGTTCCGACAGCGTCTATGAGACCCGCACCCGCCCCTGCATGCTGCATCAGATCAAGCGCTGCTCGGCCCCCTGCACCGGCCTGATCAGCCTCGAGGACTACGGCGAACTGGTCACCGAGGCCGAGCAGTTCCTGCGCGGCAAGTCGCGCGCCGTCATCGGCCGCCTGTCCAAGGAGATGCAGGCGGCGTCCGACGAGATGGACTTCGAACAGGCCGCCCGCATGCGCGACCGCATTCGCGCCCTGTCGGCCATCGCGATGGAGAACTCCGTCAGCGCCGATAGCGTCGCCGAAGGCGACGTCTTCGCCCTGCATTCCGACGGCGGCCAGGCCTGCGTCCAGGTCTTCTTCTATCGCGCCGGCCAGAACTGGGGCGGCCGCGCCTATTTCCCGCGCGTGGACAAGACCGACACCGATCCTGAGATCCTGGCCGCCTTTCTGGGTCAGTTCTACGAGGACAAGCCGATCCCGCGCCTGATCCTGTCCAACGTGCGCCCGCACGAGTTGGAACTGCTGGAAGAGGCCTTCTCGATGAAGGCGGACCGCAAGGTCGAGATCGTCCGTCCGATGCGCGGCGAGAAGCTGGCGCTGGTCGACCACGCCCTGACCAATGCGCGCGAGGCCCTGGGCCGCCGCCTGGCCGAAAGCTCGGCGCAGGGCAAGATCCTTGACGAGGTGTGTGAGGCCTTCGGACTGGAGAGCCGGCCCGAGCGGATCGAGATCTATGACAACGCCCACATTCAAGGGACGAACGCGGTGGGCGGCATGGTCGTCGCCGGCCCCGAAGGCTTCCAGAAGTCGCAGTATCGCAAGTTCAACATCCGGGGCGAGGATCTGACCCCCGGCGACGACTACGGCATGATGCGCGAGGTGATGCGTCGTCGCTTCTCGCGCCTGGTCAAGGACGAGGAAGAGGGCGAAGACGTCGTCCGCCCCGACCTGCTGCTGATCGACGGCGGCGCGGGACAGTTGGCCGAGGTGTTGGCGGTCATGGCCGACCTGGGCGGGCTAGATGACATCACCGTCGTCGGCGTGGCCAAGGGGCCCGATCGCGACGCCGGCATGGAGAAGTTCTTCATGCCCGGCAAGGCGCCCTTCATGCTGCCGCTGAAATCGCCGGCCCTCTACTACCTGCAGCGGCTGCGCGACGAAGCCCACCGTTTCGCCAACGGCGCCCACGCCAAGCGCCGCTCGATGGACATCAAGAAGAACCCGCTGGACGAGATCGAAGGCGTCGGCCCCGGCCGCAAGAAGGCCCTGCTGCACGCCTTCGGCTCGGCCAAGGGCGTCAGCCGCGCCTCCCTGGCCGACCTGGTCAAGGTCGACGGCATCAACCAACCCCTCGCCGAACGCATCCACGCCTTCTTCAGGAAGGCCTGAACCCTGTCACCACTCCAGCAGCGTCAGGCCGGGAATGTCGCGAAAATCCTCACCGTTGCGGGTGACCAACGTTGCTTCGTCTACAAGGGCCTGCGCCGCGATCATCCGATCTAGCACCTTGCGGCGCGAATAGCCGGTACGCCGGATGATACGCCCGTAGGCGGCGGCGTCCCGATCATCGAACGGCCTGTAACTGATCGTCTCAAGCAGCGCAGCCAGTCGGGCGCGTCGCAACTCGGCCTCTCCGTCCAGAAAGCCCGCCTCCAACTCGACCACGGTGATGATGGAGAAGACCAGAGTGTCGTCGGCCTCTTCGATCTGCGCGCGTATGATCGGGTCGCCATCCCGAAGATGTATGGCGACGCTTGTATCCAGCATCAGCAATGCTCAAAGCCCCTTGCGAAGGGGTGCGATGAAGGGGGGGCGCTTGCCTATGCTGGTTGGCTTGGGCAGCGCGTCCAACTTGGCCAACATTTCTCTGACGGAGGGCCGCTTGGGCGTGAGCGTCACGACATCGCCCTTGCGTTCGATCTCGACCTCGACACCCGGCCCGAACGAGATTTCCTTGGGCAGGCGCACGGCGTCGCTGTTGCCGCTTCGGAATGTTCGACTGGTGACGGCCATGGCGAGCTCCTTCGTATAGACACGTATACACGATTTATCGGCGTGGCTCAAAGCGCTACAGGCGCTGCATGAGCGACTCCGAAGACGAACTGACCGCCGGCTATCGCCGCTTCCGCGCCGAGCATTGGCCGACGGCCCGCGCCGAGTACGAGACCCTGGCGACCAAGGGCCAGAAGCCGCACACCCTGATCGTGGCCTGTTCCGACAGCCGCGCCGATCCGGCCCTGATCTTCGACGCCAAGCCGGGCGAATTGTTCGTGGTGCGCAACGTCGCCAATCTGGTCCCGCCCTATGAGCCGGACGGCAAGCTGCACGGCGTGTCGGCGGCGCTGGAGTTCGGGGTCAAGGTGCTGGGCGTCAAGCGGATCGTGGTCATGGGCCACGCCCACTGCGGCGGGGTCAACGCCATGATCAACGGCGCCCCTGAAATCGTCGCCGACTTCGTCGCCCCCTGGATCGCCCAAGGCGCGCCAGTCGTCCAGCACGTCGCCGAAACCGTCGCCCCCGACCAGCTGGAGCGCGCCGCCGAAGAGGCCATCGTGCGGCTGTCGATCCGGAACCTGCGCACCTTCCCCTGGATCGCCGAGCGCGAAGCCAAGGGCGAGCTTCAGCTCAGCGGCCTGCATTTCGGCATCGCCGAGGGCGCCCTGACGGCCCTGACCGACAAGCCCCGGTTCGAACCGTTGGATTGAGCGGCGAACCGTGCCACACCCGGCGCGTTGCAACGGACATGACGATGACCTCCGCCCACCGCGCCAACCCCATTCCCAACATCCTGACCGGGCTGCGCCTGGCGGCCGGGGTGGTGATGTTCGCCATGATGGCCGGGGCGGCGCCGGGCGCGCTTGAGGCCTGGCTGTCGCCGGAAACCCAGGGACGATTCAGCGTTTGGGCCTTCTGGATCTTCGTCATCGCCGCCTCGACCGACTGGGTCGACGGCTATCTGGCTCGGCGCTGGAATGCGACCACGCGTTGGGGCGCCATTCTCGATCCCATCGCCGACAAGGTGCTGGTGACCGGCGCCATCCTGGGCGTCCTGGCCTCGGGTTCGCTGCCCGGCATCGCCCTGCCCTGCGGTCTGATTCTGTTCCGCGAATTCGCCGTCTCCGCCCTGCGCGAGACGATGGCCGGTCGCATCGAACTGCCGGTCACCCTGGCCGCCAAGTGGAAGACCACGGTGCAGATGGTGGCGCTCGCCGCGCTTCAGCTGACCCTGCTGTGGGGCGCCCTGGGCCTGCAGAACGACGATGGATCGCCGCTGGCCTGGCAGCCTGCGTTCGAATCCTTCGCCATCTTCCTGATCTGGTTCGCCGCCATCATCACCCTGTGGACCGGCTGGCAGTATTTCAGCGAAGCCCGTCGCCAGATGCGCGATCTTTAGGGGCGCAGAGTCAGCCCGGCCGGCGTGGCGGAAAAGGCGGAAAGCCGGCCCAGATAGCTCATGCCCAGCAGGGAGTATTCCAGCCCCTGCTCGACCACCAGGGCCTCGACCCGGTCCACACGCGCGCCCGCGACCGAGATCATCTTCAGCTGAACCGGCGCGGCGCGCACGACCCCCGATGCGGTCTGGACCGTGCCGGTGAAGGCTTCGGGTTCGGGATCGACGCCTAGTCTCAGGGCGTCGGCGCGCGTCAGGGCGACCACGCTGGCGCCCGTATCCACCAGCACCCGCACCGCCTTGCCGTCGATATTGGCCTCGGCCCAATAGTGACCGTCAGCGCCCTTCACCACCTGGGCGTCGGTGCCGGAGGCGCCGATCACCGCCTTGACCACGGGCGTCGCCGCCTGGGCCAGGCCGTCGCCTTCCAGATGGCGGATCGTCAGAGCCGTGCCGAACGACGCCATGAGAGCGAAGCCGAGGACGACGACAGACTGGGTATCGATGCGAACCATGCCTCTGTCTTAGAGGCGCGGCGTTTGGATGGGGTGAAACGACGTGGCTGACGAAAGCTTAAGCCGCGAACCGCGCTAGCCCAGCTTGGCCGGATCCACCTGACTACGGCGCGACGGCAGGTCGGCCATGACCGTCGCGCGCTCGGCGTCGCTCAGCGCCCGCCAGCCGGCGATCTCCTTCAGGGTGCGAAAACAGCCGAGGCACAGGCCGCTCTCGCCGTCGACTGCGCACACCATGACGCAGGGCGTGGCGATGGCCTTGGGCGGTCCGGGCCGGCTCGGGGTCGTCGCGCTCATTGTGACACAGTGGCGAAAATCACTCCGACTCCTGACGAATAAAGTTGCAAATTCACGAAACTGTCTTATATCGGCTGATGACGCGAAACGACTGACGGTGGAATCCCATTGGTACGACGCGTCTCTTTTCATCGTTCTGCGAAAGGAGACGCCAAGATGAACGATAAGGAGCGTAACCTCCAACACGCCATGATGTCCTTCGCCCTGTGGGGCGGGATGCTGGTCAACAGTCGGCATATGCCGTCGAACTCGGGCCGGGTGGTCAGCCATCCGTCCAACTTCGTACCCTATACGATCAAGAAACGCTGACGGCCCGCTCGGCCCTCAGCCTGAAGAAGCCCCGGTCTCGCCGGGGCTTTTGCAATTCCGGGCTTGCCTGACGCGGCGTTCGCGGTCGATGACGAGCGCAAGGACGGAGACGATGCATGGGCCTGATCACCGAAGAGAAGCGGGGCGCGATCCTGATCTGGACGCTGGATCGCGAGGCGCGGCTGAACGCCTTGCCCGATCTGGGCGACGGCGACGAGGTCGCGGCGGCGTGCGAGCGGGTCAACGCCGATTCGTCGATCCGCTGCGTGGTCCTGACCGGCGCCGGGCGGGCGTTCTCTGCCGGCGGCGATCTGACGGCGATGCGGGACAGGCGCGACCTGTTCGAGGGCTCGGGCGCCGCCATCCGCGAACGCTATCGCCGGGTCGTCCATCGGATCGTGCGGTCGCTGTATGGACTTGAGGTTCCGCTGATCGCCGCCGTCAACGGGCCGGCGATGGGCTTGGGCTGCGATATAGCCGGCCTAAGCGATATCCGCATCGCGTCCGAGCGCGCCAGCTTCGGCGTGCCCTTCCTGAAGCTGGGCATCATCCCGGGCGACGGCGGGTCCTGGCTGCTGCCGCGCAACATCGGCTATGCCCGCGCCGCCGAACTGCTGTTCACCACCCGATCCATCGATGCCGCGACGGCGGCCGAATGGGGGCTGGTCAATCGCGTGGTCGCGCACGACGACCTGATGACCGAGGCCCTGGCTGTCGCCGCCCAGGTCGCGGCCCAGCCGCCGCAGGCCCTGCGTATGGCCAAGACCCTGCTGCGTCAGGGCCGAGACACGACCTTCGACCAGATGCTGGAGATGTCGGCAGCGATGCAGGCTCTGGCCCACCTGACCGAGGACCATCAGGAAGGCGTCGCCGCCGTACTGGAAAAGCGGCCGGGCGACTTCACCGGCCGCTGACCCGAAGCCCTATTTCGTCTTCATCGCCTGGTTCGGCCCGACGCCGGCGGCGACCGCGCGTTTGGCCCCGGCGGTTTCGCCCGGCTTCATGAATTTGACCAGAACCCGCTGTCCGATCAGCAGGGGCGCATCGCCGGCCGAGGCGACGACTTCCACCACCCGCTCATCGCTGCGCTGCGAGGGATCGTCCGAGGCCAGTTTGCGCGCGCCGAAGACGGCGGCCCGACGCATGACGGCGCCGATATAGACCTTGCTGGCGTCGCCCTCGGGGCTGATCTCGACGGCCTGGCCGTCGGTCAGGTTCGGCAGGTCGCTCTCGACCACCTCGGCGCGGACGATGCGCGGCGCGTCGGGCTCAAGGTCGAACATGTTGGAGACGTTCAGGGTCGAGGCGCCGGCGCCGGGGTTGGCGTAGCGGCGCACGATCCGGCCGCTGGTCGGGGCGCGGATGACCGTCAGTTCCTGATTGTAGCGGGCCTGATCCAACTGTGCCCGCGCGGTCTGGACGGCGGCGACCTGCGACCCCAGACGGGCTTGGGCGGTGGCGATGGCGTCCTGGGCCTGGTCCATGCGCTGGGCGGCGACGAAGTTCGTGGCGACAAGACGTTGCAGACGCTCCTGCTCGCGCTGAGCGGTGCGGATGTCGACGCGGATCTGGGTCAGCTGGCTTTCGGCCTGGCTGACGGCGGCGGCCGCGGCCTGCACCGCCAGACGCGCCTCGTCGTCTTCCTGACGGGCGAGGATCTGACCGGCGACGACGCGATCGCCTTCCTGAACCAGGACGTCCCGGACGATACCGCCGCGACGGGCCGCGATCTGGATGATGCCGCCCTCGACGTCGACCTTGCCGTTGGCGATGGCCGCATAGGGACTGTCGACCTTGGTCGCCGCCGCCTTCTCTGCCTCCGCCTTCTTGGTCTTGGCGGCGGACTGGAACAGCATGAAGCCGACCGCCAGCACGATCACCAGCAGCAGGCCGATCCAGGTGCGTTTTTTCTTCAGAAAGCCGGGCATTGGCGTGTCGTCCTAAGGGAAATCGTCGTGTCGGTTAGTGGGACGCCAGGATGGCGTTCGGATCGGGGATGCGGCGCTGGTCGTCCAGAATCTTGCCGTCCTCGATGTGGATGACCCGGTCGGCCCAGGCCTCCAGGCGCGGATCGTGGGTCACGCAGATGACGGCGGCGCCGTGTTCGGTGGCGGCCCGGCGCAGCAGCTTGATGACCACCTGGCCGTTCTCGCCGTCCAGGGCCGAGGTGGGTTCGTCGGCGAACAGGATTTTGGGATCCTTGGCCAGGGCGCGGGCGATGGCGACGCGCTGCTTTTCACCGCCCGACAAAGCCGCCGGCCGCTGGTGCAGACGGTGGCCCAGGCCGACCTCTTCAAGGGCGATCGTGGCGCGCTTCTTGGCCTGGCCCGCGGTCAGCCCCTGGAACTTCAGCACTGTCTCCACCTGCTGCAACGCCGTCAGCGCCGGGAACAGGTTGAAGCCCTGGAAGATGAAGCCGCAGTTATCTAGGCGGAACTTGTCGATCCGGCCGGATGACAGCTTCCACAGATCATCGACGTCCAGCGCGTCCACCCGGCCCTCTTCGGGCTTCAGCAGGCCCGACAGGGCTGCGATCAGGGTGGACTTGCCCGAGCCGGAGGGCCCCATGACCATGGTCAGGTCGCCATGCCGCGCATCGAAATCGACGCCCTTCAGCACGTCGACCCAGGCCTTGCCGGACTTGAACCGCTTGACCAGGCTTTTGGCCTCGATGGCGAAGTCGCCGTGCTTGCCGTGAACCTTTGTATGAACGTTCATCGCAGCAGGTCCGCCGGTTGGCTGTTCTTGAGGATGCCCAGCGACAGCAGGCCGGACACCATAGCGATGGCGATCAGGCCGATGCCGACGACGATCAGCAGCGACAACGGCAAGGCGATGATCACCGCCCCCATCATCGCCAGCAGCGAGACCAGCCAGGTCAGGACGATGGCCGCGATGACGCCGACGACGCCGACCCAGAAGCTGAGTTCGACCACGATCCGACGCAAGGACCCCATGCTGACGCCCAAGGCCCGCAGAGAGGCGAACTCCTTGATATTGGCCATGATGGCGCCGCGCAGGGTCTGCCAGGTGATGGCCACGCCGATGATGATCCCCAGCACGACGCAGCCGCCGATGATGATGACCAGAATGCCTTCCTCGAACATGGCGCCGGCGTTGGCGTCGGCCAGTTGCTGCTTGGTCCAGGCCTTCCACTGACCGTTGCCCATGGCGTTCAGTTGGGCCACCACGACGGGCGCGCGGGCCGGATCGCGCAGCTTGACCATCAGCGGACCGACGCGCGGGCCGGTGTCGGCCTGGCCCAGCATCCGCAGCGTGTCGCGCGACATGACCACGCCCGGCTGCATCATATTGGGATAGCCGCGCGTGACGCCGACGACGGTGACGGTCTGGCCGTTGTACAGGGCCTTGTCGCCCAGCTTCACGCCCAGGGTCGTCAGGGCCGTCTCGTCGACCGCCACGGTGTAGGGTTGGCGCAGCGCGTCGACCAGTTCCTGCGAATAGTCGGTCGGGATAGTCACCGAGCCGGGACGGGTGTCGATGATGCTGGCCTGGACGAACTTCTGACGCGGCGCGCCCTGCGACGCATTGTCCGCCTGGCTCTTGGTCGGATCGACTTCCTTAATGTTCTGGAAGGTGCCCCCGGCGCCGTCCAGCGGCATGACCTCGACCACCTCAGGGTGGTTGTAGGCCAAAGGAATGAACCGACGCGGCACGCCCGACGGCCCGCCGATCAGGCTTTTGGCGCCGGGCTGCATGATGAAGATGTCGGCGTTCGACCGTTCGATCGTCGCGGTGAATCCTTTGCCGATGCCGATGAAGACGCCGGTCATCGCCAGGACCAGAAGCCCCGACAGGGCCAGGGCCATGACCGCCGCCATATAGCGGCGCCACTCGAACAGCAGTGTTGATAGCGCAAGCGACATTGTCGTCGATAAACCCCCGGTACTTGCGCCTATCTGACCGTGCGCCTCCTCACCGCCAAGTTAAATCGGGGTAAGGCTTGTGAAGAGCTGTCGTTGCGGGTTCCAAATCAGGGGATTAAGGGCCTTACAGCCTCTTGGCGCCGCCCCTTCGTCGGCGTTAGTTACAACATAACAGATGGGACAGGCCGTCCCACGCTTAGGGAAACACGCCTTCATGTCCTTGCCCTCGCTTCGTCTCACCGCCTCGCTCGCCGCGCTCGGCGCCGCCACCGCCGTCCTGTCCGCGCCCGCGACCTCCGCCCGCGCCGACGAGGGCATGTGGACCTTCGACAACTTCCCCATCGCCACGGTGAACGAGAAGTACGGCACGAACATCGACCAAGCCTGGCTGGACCGCGTGCGCAACGCCGCCGTCCGCCTACAGGGCTGCTCGGCCTCGCTGGTGTCGAACGAAGGCCTGGTGCTGACCAACCACCACTGCGTCGTCTCGTGCGTGCAGGACCTGTCCACGGCTCAGAACGACTACGTCAAGAACGGCTGGATGCCCGCCACCCGTGAGGAAGAGAAGAAGTGCCCCGGCCAGACGGCCGAAATTCTGACGGACATCACTGACGTCACCGACCGCGTGACCGGCGCCGGCGCCGGTCTTGAGGGCGCCGCCTTCGTCCAGGCCCGCGCCGCCGAGATCGACAAGATCCAGAAGGAGACCTGCGGCGACGACCAGAAGCTGACCTGCCAGGTCATCAGCTTCTACCGCGGCGGCCAGTACAAGCTGTACAAGTTCCGCAAGTATGACGACGTGCGCCTGGTCTTCGCGCCCGAGTTTCAGGCGGCTTTCTTCGGCGGCGACCCGGACAACTTCAACTTCCCGCGCTACGCTCTGGATGCCGGCTTCCTGCGCATCTACGAAGACGGCAAGCCGGTCGCCACGCCGAACCACCTGACCTGGAACGCCAATGCGCCCAAGGAAGGCGACGTCACCTTCGTCGCCGGCAACCCCGGCTCGACCCAGCGCCTGCTGACCGTGGCCCAGTTGGAGGCGCTGCGCGACCAGCAACTGCCCATCACCCTGATCCAGTCGTCGGAACTGCGCGGCCGTCTGCTGGAATATTCGACCACCGGCGAAGAGGCCAAGCGCGTCTCGGTCGATCCGATCTTCGGCCTGGAGAACAGCTTCAAGGTCTATTACGGCCAGCAGGGCGCCCTGACCGACCCGGTCTTCATGGCCACCAAGCGTCGTGAAGAGCAGGAGCTGCGCCAGCGCGTCGCCGCCGACCCGGCCCTGGCCCAACGCATCGGCGATCCGTGGGCCGATCTGGAACGCGCCTCGACCGCCCAGCGCGACCTCTATCTGCCTTATCGCCAGCTGGAATCGGCGGCCGGTCAGCGCTCGTCGCTGTACAGCTACGCCAAGGCCATCGTCCGCGCCGCCAAGGAACGCGCCAAGCCCGTCGCTGAACGCCGCGCCGGCTATTCGGACGCCGACATCGCCTCGCTGGGCCGTCGCCTGGCGACCGAGACGCCGATCTCGAACGACCTGGAGAAGATCTATCTCGACTTCTGGCTGTCCAAGACCCGCGAATATCTGACGGTCGACAATGCGAACGTGAAGGCGCTGCTGGGCAAGGAAAGCCCCGAGCAGATCGCGGAGCGTCTGGTCGACGGCACGCGTCTGGCCGACCCCGCCTTCCGCGCCCAGGCCCTGGCCATGACGCCGGAGCAACTGGCCGCCTCGGGCGATCCGCTGATCCAGTTCGTCCTGGCCAATGACGATGCGGCACAGGCCGTCCGCACCCAGTGGGAATCGGCCGTGTCCGGTCCGACCAGCCGCGCCGGCGAAAAGATCGCCCAAGCCCGGTTCGCGGTTTACGGCACCAATCTGTATCCCGACGCGACCTTCTCCTTGCGCCTGTCCTACGGCCAGGTGAAGGGCTGGACCTATCGCGGCGTGACCGTCGAACCCTTCACCCAGATCGGCGGCCTTTATGAGCGCAACACCGGCGCTGAGCCCTTCAACGCGGCCGAGGACTGGCTGGCGGCCGAGGGCAAGGTCAACAAGTCGACCGTCTATGACTTCGTCTCGACCAACGACATCATCGGCGGCAACTCGGGCTCGCCCGTGATCAACGCCAAGGGCGAAGTCATCGGCGCCGCCTTCGACGGCAACATCCACTCGCTGGGCGGCAGCTTCGGCTACGACCCCGAGCTGAACCGCACGGTGACGGTCTCGACCGCCGCCATCACCGAGGCCTTGCGCAACGTCTACAACCAGCCGCGCCTGCTGCGCGAACTGGGCGTGCGTCGCTAAGACGAAAACGAAGAAGTCTCCTCCCCGCTGCGCGGGGAGGGGTACCGCGAAGCGGTGGAGGGGCTCTTCACCACCGCATGATCGCCTGTAAAGTGCTTAAGAGCCCCTCCGTCACGACGCTGAAGAAGCGCCGCGCCACCTCCCCGCAAGGCGGGGAGGAGACTTAAAGGACACCGCACATGCGCCCTCTTCTCCTCGCCTCCGCCGCCGTTCTCGCTTTCGCCGCCGCCAGCTCGGCCAGCGCCGAGGAAGGCATGTGGACCTACGACAACTTCCCCATCGCCCGCGCCAACCAGACGCTGGGGACCAATATCGATCAGGCCTTCCTGGATCGGGTGCGGCTGTCGTCGGTGAAGTTCGGCGGCTGTTCGGCGGGGGTGGTGTCAGGCCAGGGTCTGGTGATGACCAACAACCACTGCGTCGCCACCTGCGTAGCCAACCTGTCCACGCCGCAGCAGCAGTACGGCGAGACGGGCTTTACGCCCAAGACGCGCGAGGAAGAGCGCAAATGCCCCGGCGCCACGGCCGAGATCCTGACCGACATCTCCGATGTCACCGAGCGGATGCACAAGGCTGGCGAAGGGCTTGAGGGCCAGGCCTTCACCCAAGCGCGCGAGGCCGAGGCCGGGCGGATCGAGACCGAAGCCTGCGGCAACGAACCCAAGATCCGCTGCCAGGTCGTCAGCCTGTACCGGGGCGGCCAGTTCAAACTCTATAAGTTCCGCAAATACAGCGATGTGCGCCTGGCCTGGGCGCCGGAAGATCGCGCCGCGACCTTCGGCGGCGACCTGGACAACTTCTCCTTCCCCCGCTTCGCCATCGATGCGGCCTTCATCCGTCTGTACGAAGACGGCAAGCCAGTCGAGACGCCGGTCCACTTCGCCTGGAACGCCGACAAGCCGACCGAGGGCGAGGCCGTCTTCATCACCGGCAATCCCGGCGCGACCCAGCGCCTGCTGACGATGGATCAGCTGGCGACCATCCGCGACGTGGTCCTGCCGCTGGATCAGTTGATCGCCTCGGAGCTGCGCGGCCGTCTGATCCGCTATTCCGAAGAGGGCGAGGACCAGGCCTTTATCGCCATGGACCCGATCGTGGGCGTGGAGAACACCTACAAGCGCGGCCTGGGCCGTATGCGCGCCCTGACCGACGCCCAGTTCATCCAGGCCAAGGCGGCGGCCGAGGTCGACTTCATGCAACGCTACGCCGCCGCCAACGGCAATGGTCCCGATCCCTGGGGCGCGCTGGAAGCGGTCCAGCCCATCGCGCGTGAACTCTATGCGCCGACCGCCCTGCTGGAAGGCGGCACGGGCCTGGGGACCACCTCCGTCGCCGGCGGATCGCAGCTGTTCCAGTGGGCCAAGGCCATCGTGCGCGGCGCGCAGGAGCGGGCCAAGCCGTCGGACCAGCGTCTGGCCGAGTTCGCCGACAGCCGCCTGCCGGGCGTCGAATCCGGCCTGTTCGCCGAGCGGCCGACCTATCCCGAGCTGGAGCAGATCCGGCTGGAATGGTGGCTGTCCAAGACGCGCGAATGGCTGACGGTGGACAGCCCCTATGTTCGCACCCTGCTGGGCAAGGAAAGCCCCGAAGCGTTGTCGGCCCGTGTCGTCTCGGGCACCAAGCTGGCCGATCCAGCCGTGCGTCGCGCCCTGTGGACCGGCGGCCTGGCGACGGTTCAGGCGTCGGACGATCCGATGATCCAGTATGTACTGTCGATCGACGCGGACGCCCGCGCCGTTCGCACGGAATGGGAGAACAAGGTCAAGGCGCCGACCGACCGCGCGTCGGAACAGCTGGCGGCCGCTCGCTTCGCCGCCTATGGCGACGCCGTCTATCCCGACGCCACCGGCACCCTGCGCCTGACCTATGGCAAGGTCGAAGGCTCCGACGTACCGGGCCAGCGCTTCGGCGCCTTCACCACCTTCGCCGGCCTGTGGGACCGCGCCACCGGCGCCGAGCCGTTCAAGGTCGCGCCCAAGCTGATGGCCGCCAAGGACCGGATCGATCCGAACGCGGTGATGGACATGGCCGTCTCGACCGACACCATCGGCGGTTCGTCCGGCTCGCCGGCGGTCAACGCCCGGGGCGAGATCATCGGGGCCAATTTCGACTCCACCGTCCTGACCCAGCGCAACGCATATGGCTATGACCGCAACACCAACCGCAGCGTGATCGTCACCACCCAGGCCGTCACCGTGGCCCTGCGCGACGTCTATGGGATGGATCATCTGCTGACGGAGCTGGGCGTCAGCCGGTGACGCAGATCGCCATACGCGCGGCGACGTCCGACGACGTCGCCGCGCTGCATCCGCTGATCGAGCGCGCCTATCGCGGCGACACCGCCAAGGCCGGCTGGACGCACGAGGCGGACCTGCTGTTCGATGATCGCACCAGCGCGGCGGAGCTGTCGGCTCTGATCGCCGATCCCGACCGGGTCATCCTGCTGGCCCATCGCGACGGCGCGCCGATCGGCTGCGTCCAGGTCGCTCGCGCCGGGGACGACCTGGCCTATCTCGGCATGCTGACGGTCGAGCCGACCTTGCAGGCGTCCGGCCTCGGCCGTCGTCTGCTCTCGGCCGCCGAAAGCGAGGCGATCGCGCGGTTCGGCGCGCGCCGCATGGAGATGACAGTCATTCACCGCCGAACCGAACTGATCGCCTGGTACGAACGACGCGGTTACGCCCCCACCGGCGAAACCCGCCCCTTCCCCGTCGACCCGCCACGGCCCGAGCTGGAATTCGCGGTGCTGGAAAAAGCGCTCTAGCCGCCCCTTGCAAAACGGACAGTCGTGTCCATTTACGCGCCTCACCATGACGCGCCCTGCCGAAAAACCTGTCCGTAAGGACGCCGCTCTGAACCGGGCGGCGGTGCTGGAGGCCGCGCGCGCGGTCTTCGCCGATCAGGGACTGGATGCGCCCCTGGATCTGATTGCCGAACGGGCCGGGGTGGGGCGCGGCACCCTGTATCGGCACTTCTCCGACCGCACGGAACTGGCCCTGGCGGTGCTGGAGGCCGACGTCGCAGACCTGGGTCGGCGCACCGCCGAACAGGGCGATGATCCGCAGGCCTTCTTCTGGTTTCTGGACCGCCTGGCCGAGGACATGGTGCGCAATGCGGGACTGGCCGGCGTCGTGCGGAACGTGCGGTCGCCAGATGCGCTTACCCCCTTGCGGCAGAGCTTGATGGAGGCGGGCGCCGCACCGCTGAAGCGGGCCCAGGCCGCCGGCCTGGTGAGGGAGGATCTGCGGCCGATGGACATCCGTCTGATCGCCACCCTGCTGGGCGCCGGTTTTCAGGGTGCCGACGAAGCCGAGCGTCAGGCCGTGTCGCTGCGCACCCGCGCGCTTGTTCTTGACGGGCTGAGACCGCGCGGGGGGCTGCGCTGATGGCTCGCAACAACTGGCACCTGCCCTGGGAACAGTATGTCGAGACGCTGAAGCCGCACGAGCGGCCGATGATGCCCGGCTCGCCCGCCACGCCCGATCACGCCTGGCCGATGCGGATCCAGTACGCCCTGACCGGCCTGCTGGTCGCCATGGTCGGATCGCTGGGCAACGCCGCCGTCACCGCCAATATCCAGAACCTGCAAGGCTCGCTGGGGATCACGATCACCGAGGCCGCCTGGCTGCCGGTCGTCTTCGTCATGACCAACGCCTGCATGAACCTGATCCTGGTCAAGTTCCGGATGCAGTACGGCCTGCGTCTGTTCACCCAGATTTTCCTGGGCGCTTTCGTGCTGGTCTGCGCTGCTCACCTGTTCGTCGACAACTATCAATCGACCCTGTTGGTGCGGGCCATCGCCGGCATGGCCGGCGCGGGGCTGAGCAGCTTGGGCTTTCTCTACATCATCCAGGCCTTCCCGGCGGCGCATAGGCTGAAGGGGCTGATCATCGGCATCGGCCTGGCCAGCTTCGCCGTGCCGATTTCGCGCCTGGTCATGCCCGGCCTGCTCCAGCTGGGCGACTGGCGCGCCTTCTATATGTTCGAGCTGGGCCTGTGCCTGGTCGCCTGGGGCGCGGTGCAGGTGGTCAAGCTGCCGCCGTCCGAGCGGCTGCGCGTGTTCGACCGGCTGGACTTCCTGACCTTCGGCCTGTTTGCGCCCGGCGTGGCCCTGCTGTGCGCGGCCCTGGGTCTGGGACGGATCGTCTGGTGGACGCAGGCCGCCTGGATCGGCTGGGCCCTGATCGGCTCCGTCATCCTGCTGACCGCCGCCTTTTTGGTCGAGCACAATCGCAAGAACCCGCTGATCAACACCCGCTGGCTGACCGGGCCGGACCTGCTGCGCCTGTTCGGGGCGATCCTGCTGATCCGCATGGTTCTGTCGGAACAGACATCCGGCGCGGTGGGCTTCCTGACCGTCGTCGGGCTGGGACCGGATCAGCTTCACGGCCTGTTCGTCGTCATTCTGCTGTCGATGATCGCCGGCACCCTGGTCAGCGCCTTCACCCTGAATATGGAGAAGCTGAACAAGCCGATCGCCATCGCCCTGGCGCTGATCGCGGTCGGCGCCTGGATCGACAGCCATTCGACGGTCCTGACGCGCCCGGCGCAGCTGTATTTCAGCCAGGCCCTAATCGCCTTCGCCTCGGCCATGTTCATCGGCCCGGCGCTGATGATCGGCATCGTCAAGGTGCTGACCCAGGGCAAGCAGAACCTGATCAGCTTCATCGTCATGTTCAGCGTGCTTCAGAACGTCGGCGGTCTGGCGGGTTCGGCCCTGACCGGGACGCTTCAGATCCTCCGCGAGAAATACCATTCCAACCAGCTGGCGGCCGGGATTTCGGCGTTGGACCCGCAGGTGGCCTTGCGGCTGCGCCAGCTGTCGGGCGCCTATGCCTCTACGATAACGGACCCCGCGCTGGCGAAGGCCGAAGGCGCCGTCCTGCTGGGCCGACAGGTGACGCAACAGGCCAATGTGCTGGCCTACAACGACGTCTTTCTGGTCATCGCCGTGATCGCGGCCCTGGGCTCCGCCTGGGTGACCGTCACCCACCTGCGGCCGCGCTGGAAGGCGCGCCGCGACGCCAAGAACAACAACAATGCAGACGCTGCGGTCCAGAGCGCCGCCGTCGCCGCCGCCGACTGAACCGAGACCCACAATGACCGACGCCGCCCCGCCCGCCCCCGCCTCGTCCGCCTCCGCCGCCCCGCAAGCGCCCGCCGCTGCTCCACCTGCGCCTGCGCCGAAGAAGAACGTCATGTGGACCGTCATCGCCGCCGGGGTCGCCCTGCTGGGCGTTCTGATGGTGCTGTACGCCTGGCAGTTGCCGCCCTTCCGGGGCGCGATCCAGCGTACGGACAACGCCTATGTGCGCGGTCAGGTGACGATCATCAGCCCGCAGGTGAACGGCTATGTCGTCCAGGTGCCGGTCCAGGACTTCCAGACCGTCCAACAGGGGCAGTTGCTGGCTCAGGTGGACGACCGCATCTATCGCCAGCGGCTGGAGCAGGCCGAGGCCAGCCTGCACTCGGCCCAGGCGGCCCTGTCCAACTCGGCCCAGACCCAGGCGTCGGCTCGCGGATCGGTGGCCCAGCAGCGCGCCTCCATCGCCGCCGCCGAAGCCACGCTGACGCGGGCCCAGGCCGACGCTGAGCGCGCCCGCACCCTGAAGGCCGGCGGCTGGGTCGCCCAGGCCAATGTGGACGTGGCCGAAGCCGCCCTGCGCAGCGCCCAGGCCCAGGTCGCCCAGGCCCGCGCCGCCGAAGGCATCGCCCAGACCGGCGTCACCTCCGCCGTCGTCGGCCGCGACAGCCTGGCCGCCGCCGTCGAGAACGCCCAGGCCGCCGTGCGTTTGGCTCAGATCGACCTGGCAAACACCCGCATCGTCGCCCCCCGCGCCGGCCGTCTGGGCGAGATCGGCGTGCGCCAGGGCCAGTATGTGACGGCGGGCACCCAGCTGATGGGTCTGGTGCCGGACGTGGTATGGGTCACGGCCAATATGAAGGAGACGCAGATGAAGAACATCCGCGTCGGCCAGCCGGTCGAGATCACCGTCGACGCCCTGGGCGGCCAGACCCTGCGCGGCCGTGTCGAACGCATCGCCCCCGCCGCGGGATCGGAGTTCAGCGTCATCCGCCCCGACAACGCCACCGGCAACTTCACCAAAGTCGCCCAGCGCATCCCGGTCCGCATCCGCATCGACCCGAACCAGCCCGCCACCGAGCGTCTGGCGCCGGGCATGTCGGTGGTGGCGAAGGTCAATACGGCCGGCTGACGGAACGCGCAGCTCCCCATCGCGCTACCTCTCCCAGCAACGGAGAGCACCATGGACCGCGAACAGACCAAGGGTCGTGAAGAGAACGGCGCCGACCCGGCCGGCAAGCCCGACGCGCTGACCTCTGAGAAGGCAACGAAGGCGGTCGGTCAGGCCGAGCGCCAAAGCGCGGGACCGGACGGTCCGGACGCCGCTGAGATCGGCGACACCTTCAAGCGCAAACCCTGACGCCGAATCAGGCCGATCGTTGCGAGAGGCTGGCGGCGAGCAGATGCACGTCGTGCGCCCGCATCCGCTCGAAGTTCCCTAGCCCCAAGGCCAGGGCGCGCATGATCTCGGTCTGGCGCGTATGTTCGGGATGGGCGGGCAAGGACGGCTCCGCCCGCGCCAGCTCCGCATCCAGTTCGGCCATCATATGGGCCAGGATTCCGTCGTTCATCTGATCCTCCATCACGCCGCCGACCGCCGCAGATGGTTAGAGCATGAATGGAACAAATGCAGAACACCCAGACAGTCGCCAAACTGTGGACGAACGAAAAAGGGCCGGGCGATACGTCGCCCGGCCCCCTTGTTTCAGTATCGCGACGCGATCAGCTGTCGGCCTGCCAACCCCCGGCCAGGGCGCGGAACAGGGCGATCTGATAGGTCGTGACCAAGGCGTCGGACTGGGCCAAAGCGGCGTCCGCCGCCGCCTGTGTACGTTCGGCATCCAGCACCAGGAGGAAGCTGTCAGCGCCGGCGTTGAAGCGCAGGCGCGACAGGTCGGCGGCGCGGGCGGCCTGGTCCCTGGCTTCGGTCAGGGCCGCACGGCGGTCCAGCTCGTTGGCGTAGTTGGACAGGGCCGTTTCCGTCTCCTGCAGGGCCGTCAGCACCGTCTGGTCGAAGTTCGCCAGGGCGGCGTCCGAACGGGCGCCGGCGGCCTTGATCTGAGCGCGGGCGGCGAAGACGTTGGGGAAGGACCAGCTGATCAGCGGACCAAAGCTGAAGCGGAAGTTCTGGTCGTCGCCCAGTTCACCCGCGTCCAGCGCGGTGGAGCCGAACGATCCGCCCAGGCTGATCTGCGGAAACAGGTTGGCGGTCGCCACGTTCACGCGCGCGGCGGCGGCGGCCAGTTCGGCCTCGGCCTGGCGCACGTCGGGGCGGCGGGCCAGAAGCGCGGCGCCATCGCCGACCGGGATCGGCTGGCTGAGCTGGGGCGGACGCACGCAGGCGGCGGCGGCCTGGCTGGCCTCGGCCGGGGTGCGGCCGGTCAGGGTCGCGAGGCGGAACAGGGCCTCGTTACGGGCCGCGCGCAGGGTCGGCAGGGTCGCCGCCGTCTGGGCCAGGGCCGCGCGGGCGCTGGCCACGTCCAGCCCCGTGCCCGCCCCGCCGTCGAGCAGGGTCTGGGTCAGGTTGGCGGTGTTGCGTTGCAGTTCCAGCGTCCGTTCGGCGACCGCGATCTGCGCATTGGCCGAGCAGGTGTCGGCATAGGCGCGTGTCGTCTCGGCCGCGACCGTCACCTGGACCGTGGCCAGAGCGGCCTCGGCGGCGCGGGCGTCGGCGCGAGCGGCGCGGATGGTGGATTCCACCCGTCCGAACAGGTCGACCTCATAGGCCGCCTGAATGCCGACGTCATAGGTGTCGATTTCGGGCGCATCTTGCCCTGCGGGCAGGCCTTGGACCGTGGCGGCCGAGGCGCGGCTGCGCTGGGCCTGGGCGCTGGTCGTCGTGGTCGGGAAACGGCCGACGCGGGCCTCCGACAACGACGCCCGAACCGCGCGCAGATTGGCGAAGGCGGCTTCTAGCTGGTTATTTTCGGCGAAGGCCTGCTGGACCAGGGCGTCCAGCGTGGGGTCTTCGTACAGCCGCCACCAGTCGTCGCGCGCCGCAGCGGTCGAGACAGTGGGGCTGGCCGAGCCGACGAAGGCGCCCGTGCCGGCGACGGGCAGGTCGGCGATCGGCGCCTTGGGCCCGACCGCGCAGGCGGCCAGCAGGGCGCTGGAGGCTGCGGCGGTCAGGAAGCTGAGGGTCTTGTTGCGGGTCATCAGATGTCCCCTCCCCGGCCGGTCGCGGGCGCAGGCGCGTTCGAATCGGTCAGGTCGCTGGTTTCGTCATAACGCACGGGCCGGTCCGAAGGACGGTCAGGCGTCGGGGTCGGTTTCTTGCCTTGCGGCAGTTTCGAGGACAGCCAGCGGCTGACCACATAGAAGACCGGGGTGAAGATCAGGCCGAAGAAGGTCACGCCCAGCATGCCAGAGAAGACGGACGTGCCCAGCGACTGACGCATCTCCGCGCCCGGCCCCGAGGCCAGCATCAGCGGCACGACGCCGAGGATGAAGGCGAAGGAGGTCATCAGGATCGGACGCAGACGGGTCTTGGCGGCGGCAACCGCAGCCTCGAACCGGTTCATGCCTTGCTCTTCCTCGGCCTGTTTGGCGAACTCGACGATCAGGATGGCGTTCTTGGCCGCCAAGGCGATCAGAACGACCAAGCCGATCTGGACCAGGATGTTGTTGTCCAGGCCACGCAGGTTCACCCCGATGATGGCCGCCAGCAGACACATCGGCACGATCAGAATGACCGCGAGCGGAAGCGTGAACGCCTCGTACTGAGCCGCCAGGACCAGGAAGACGAACACCACCGCCATCAAGAAGATGGCCGTCGCGCCGGAACCCGCCGCCTTCTGCTGATAGGCCAGACCCGTCCACTCGTAGGAGAAGCCCTGCGGCAAGGTCTGGGCGGCCATGGTTTCCATGATCTGCAGCGCCTCGCCGGAAGAGACTCCCGCTGCGGCGTTGCCCTGAAGCTCGGCCGCCGGGAACAGGTTGTAGCGCACGATCCGCGCCGGGCCGGAATCGTTCACCAGATTGGCCACCGACCCGATCGGCACCATCGCGCCCGTGGACGACTTGGTCTTCAGATTGGCGATATCGGCGATGTCGTCGCGCGCCGTCGGCTCCGCCTGCGCCGTCACCCGGAAGGTGCGGCCCAGCATGTTGAAGTCGTTGACGTAGGACGAACCCAGATAGACGCCCAGGGTGTCGAACACCGAGCTGGGTTGGACGCCCAGCATCAGCGCCTTGTCACGATCGACGTCGGCGGTGATGCGCGGCGAGGCCGTGTTGTAGGTCGAGAAGACCTGGCTGACCTCGGTCGGCTTCTGGGCGGCGGCGCCCATCATGGCGAAGGTCGCGCCTTCCAGCGGACGATAGCCGGCGCCTTCGCGGTCCTGGATCATCATCGAGAAGCCGTTGCCGGTGCCCAGACCCTGGACCGCCGGCGGGGCGATGACGAAGATCTGCGCATCCTCGATCTGTCCGGTCGCCTGGGTGATGGCGCCGGCCAAGGCCGTGGCGGCCTCTTCCTTGGAGCGTTCCTCGAAGCCGTTCAGGCGAACGAAGATGGTGGCGGCGTTGGAGCCGAACGAGAAGCTGGAGCCGTCCAGACCGGCGAAGGCCACGGTGCCGTTCACCCCGGCGGTGCCCTGGATGATCTTGGTGGCGCGTTCCATCACCGCCTGGGTGCGGTCCAGAGATGCGCCGGCCGGCAGTTGGATGACGCCGATCAGGAAGCCTTGGTCCTGTTCAGGAATAAAGCCCGAGGGGGTGTCGACCAGACGCCAGGCGGTCAGGCCCAGAAGACCGGCGTAGATCATCAGCACCAGACCGACCGTGCGCACCAGACGCGCGGTCAGGCGGCCGTAACGATCCGACAGCCAGTCGAAGCCCTCGTTGAACTTCCGCCCGGCCCAGCCGCCATAATAGACGACCGTGCCCAGGACGCCCGGCTTGCGAGCGTGCTCATGATCCTTCTTGTGCGGCTTCAGCAGCAGGGCGGCCATGGCCGGCGACAGGGTCAGGGACACGAACAGCGAGATGACCGAGGCCGAGGCGATAACCACCGCGAACTGGCGATAGAAGATGCCGGGGATGCCGGGCACGAACATCGTCGGCACGAAGACCGACACCAGCACCAGGCCGATGGCGATCAGGGCGCCGGAAACCTCCTGCATCGATCGATAGGCGGCCTCCTTGGGACTGAGCCCCTCACCGATGGCCCGCTCCACGTTCTCGACCACGACGATGGCGTCGTCGACGACGATGCCGACCGCAAGGACCAGGGCGAACAGAGACAGGGAGTTGATCGAATAGCCCAGAGCCAGCTGCACCGCGAAGGTGCCGACCAGGGCGACGGGAATGGCGACGATGGGGATGATGGCCGCGCGCCAGGTCTGCAGGAAGACCATGACCACGATGATGACCAGGATGACGGCTTCGACCAGGGTGTGCTGAACCGACTCCACCGAGGCGGCGACGAATTCGGTCGGGTTGTAGGGCACGTCCACCTTCATGCCGGCGGGCACTTCGGACTTCAGGGCCTCGACCTCTTTCAGGACGCGGTCGGCGGTGCCAAGGGCGTTGGCGCCCGGCTGCTGAACGATGGCGATGCCGACGCCGCGCTGGCCGTCGAAGAAGCCGCGGATGCCGTAGTCCTGGGCGCCCAGTTCGATCCGCGCCACGTCGCGCAGATAGGTGACGCGGCCCTGAGCGTCCGTCTTCAGCACGACGTTGGCGAACTCATTGGGATCGCTGAGACGGCCTTGGACCTGGACCGGCAGTTGGAAGGCGGCCGCGCTGTTGGGGAACGGCGGTTGGCCGATGGAGCCGGCGGCGGCCTGGACGTTCTGGGCGCGCAGGGCGGAGACGATCTCCGGACCCGTCAGACCACGCTCGGCCGCCTTGGCCGGGTCGATCCAGACGCGCATCGAATAGTTGCCGCCGCCGAACACCTGAACCGCGCCCACGCCGTCGATCCGCAGCAGGCGGTCCCGCAGCGTGGAGTTGGCGTAGTTGCCGACATAGTCGTTATCCAGGGTGCCGTCGGGCGACGTCAGGCCCAGGATCATCAGGAAGCCGCTCTCGGCCTTGTTGACCACGACACCCGTCTGGCGAACCGCCTCGGGAAGACGGGGCTCGGCTAGCGCCACCCGGTTCTGGACCAGCACCTGTGCGGCGTCGAGGTCGGTGCCGGGCTGGAAGGTCACGGTGATGGCCACCGCCCCGTCCGACGTGGACGAGGAGGAGATGTAGAGCATGTTCTCGACGCCGTTCACCTCCTGCTCGATGGGGGCGGCGACGGTTTCGGCCAGGGTCTCGGCCGAGGCGCCCGGATAGGCGGCGTTGATGGTGATCGTCGGCGGCGCGATTTCCGGGTACTGCGACAGCGGCAGCAGCGGATAGGCGGCGATGCCGATGATGGAGATCACCACCGCGATCACGGCCGCGAAGATCGGCCGGTCGATGAAGAAGCGGGAGATGTTCATGGCTTAGCCGGCCGGCAGGCTGTTGGCGAAGGAGGCGCTGGACGCGGGCGCCGACTGGGTGACGGGCGCCTGGGACGCATCGCCGGCGACGGGTTCGATCTTGCCGTTCTTGGGCGTGACCTTGGAGCCCGGCTGGGCGGCGCGTTGCAGACCCGCAATGATGACGCGGTCGGTCGGGGCCAGGCCGGAACGGACGACGCGCAAGCCCTGCACGATCGGGCCGAGTTGGACGGCCTTGTTCGTCACGGTGCCGTCGGCGTTGACCACGGCGACGGTGCGGCGGGCCTGATCCGTGCCGATGGCCGAATCGGGCACCAGCAGGGCGTCATAGGCGCCGGCGCCCGCGACCTGGGCGCTGCCGAACATGCCGGGACGCAAGAAACCGTCAGCGTTGGGCAGGATCGCGCGCAGGCGGATCACGCCCGAGGCGGTGTCCACGGCGTTGTCCGAGAAGTCCAGACGGCCGGTGTGCTTATAGGTGCTTTCGTCCTGAAGACGGACATTGACCGTCGCGCCCTGATTGGCGCCGCCCTGACGCAGGTATTTCAGCAGGACCGCTTCCGAGCCGTCGAAGACGAAGTGGATCGGGCCGCCCGAGATGATGGTGGTCAGGATGTCGCCGGCCGACGACCCTCCGGCGATGACATTGCCCGGATCGACGCGGCGGTCGGACACGCGGCCCGAAACCGGCGCGGTGACCCGAGTGTATTCCAGGTTCAGGCGGGCATTACGGACGGCGGCGTTGCCGGCCGCCAGATTGGCCTGAGCCGCATCGACGGCCGCCTTGTTGGAATCATACTCGGCCTTGGATACCGCCTGCGAGGCCAGCAGAGCCTCGCTGCGAGCCAGGTTGGCGCGGGCCAGCGACAGTTGCGACTGAGCCTGGGCTACCTGCGCCTGAGCCTGGGCCAAGGCGGCCTGGGCCGGGCGCGGATCCAGAGTGAACAGCAGCTGGCCCCTCTGGACCATCTGACCGTCGCGGAAGTGGACCGCCTGGATATAGCCGCCGACGCGAGCGCGCACGTCCACGCTGGAGACCGCCTCGAAACGGCCGGTGAACTCGTCCCAGTCCCGCACCTGCTGCTTCAGCGGCACAGCCACCGTCACAGGCGGCGCGCCCTGCGCCGGCGCCTCGGCCTTTGGCGAACAACCATAAAGGGCACCCGTCACCATGACGGATACCGCCGCAATCTTCAGCCCGCGCATCTGCGCATCTCCCTGTCGGAGGTAAATCCCTGTCGTGCGGACGAAGGCCGATGGGGAGTCGGCCTTGTCAACGCGTGGTGACTTAATGGTCGGCGCGGTGGCGCTTGTCAACAGGCGTTGACAAAGCCATATGTGCTCTACGGTTATTGTCTGTGGAGTGTCATCACCTTGTTATGTCCCGGCCCACGCCCGAGAAACGCCGCCGCCACGCGCACGGCCATTCTCGATGCTGCGCGCGAGAGATTCGCGGCCGAGAGCTATGACGACGTGGGCATGCGCGACATCGCCCGCGACGTGGGCGTCGATGCGGCCCTGATCAGCCGCTACTTCGGCTCCAAGGACGATCTGTTCCTCGCCGCGCTGGACAGTTGCGGCGACGGCAGCGCGCTTATGCAGGGTGAAAAGGGCGAGTTCGGCCGGCGCGTGGCCCACGAGATCGTCTTCGAACCCAAGAAGGCCGAAAAGCTGAAGGGCATGTCGATCATGCTGCGCTCCATCGGCTCGGCCAAGGCGTCGGAGATGGTTCAGAACACCTGCACCCAGAGGTTCTTCGGCCCGCTTGAGGAGTGGCTGAGCGGGCCGGACGCCACGGTCCGCGCGCGTCTCCTGGCCGGCTTCATCATGGGCATGTCGGTCAGTCGCGAACTGGGCGGCGGCAGCTTCAATATCGAACCCGCTCAATGCGAGGAGATGCGCGACCGACTGGCGCCCATTCTTCAGTCCCTGATCGACGGCTGACCCCATCGCCGAAATGAAAAAGGGCGCGGAGGCTGACCTCCGCGCCCTTTGTATTGTCTGGCGACCGGCTCAGTGCGAAGCGGTGGAGGTCACTTCGGTCCGCGCCTTGGTGCGGATGCAGCCGATCGCGAAGATGGTCAGGCCGACGTAGCCCAGCATCGGCACGATGAAGGCGGGCTGAAGCTTGCCGGCCGCATCCGCGATGTGCGCCGCGACCTGGGGCAGCAGGGCGCCGCCGATGATGCCGAACACCAGCAGGCCCGACGTCGCCGAAGTCGGTGCGGTCGAGCGCTCCAGCGTCAGGGTGAAGATGGTCGGGAACATGATCGAGTTGAACAGGCCGATCGACAGAACGGCATAAGCCGCCGTCGGACCGCCGATCTGACTGACGGTCAGGCACAGGACGGCCGCCGCGACGGTGCAGAAGGCCAGGACGATGCCGGGGCGCACCTTGGTCAGGACGGCAGAGCCGATGAAGCGGCCGACCATGGCGCCGCCCCAGTACAGGGCGACCATCTTGCCCGCCGTCTCGATGGGGGCGTTCAGGATGTCGGGGCTTTCCAGGAAGTTAGTCAGCATGCCGCCGATGGCGACTTCGGAACCGACGTAGAGGAAGATGGCCAAGGCGCCGAACACGGCCCATGGCGACGACAGCGCCTTCAGCGGCGAGACCGCATTGTGCGATTCAGGCGCCGCCGCATTGATCTTCTTGCGCGCCGTGAAGATGAAGACGGCGATCAAGGCGAAGAAGGCGCCCATGCCCAGGAAGGCCATGTCGATGCTGCGCAGCGACTGGGTGCGGGTCGCGGCGGTGACGACGGCGCCGGCGGCGAAGACGCCGCCCGTGAGCAGGACGTGCGAGCCCAGCCAGGGGCCAACGGTCGTACCCAGCGAGTTGAAGGCCTGCGACAGGTTCAGACGGCTGGAGGCGCCCTTGGGGCTGCCGAGTTCAGCGACCAGCGGATTGGCCGCGACCTGCAGCAGGGTCACGCCCGAGGCGATGACGAACAGGGCGATCAGCACGCCGGGATACCAGTCGGCGGCGGTGGCGGCCGGCACGATCAGGCAGCCCGCGACCATGACGATCAGGGCCCCGATGATCGAGCGGCTGTAGCCCAGCTTGCTGAGGACCGAGGCGGCCGGCAGCGACATCAGCCCGTAGGCGATGAACCAGGCGAAGGTCGTCAGGAAGGCCTCGGCGTTGTTCAGGTCGAACACCCGCTTCACCGCCGCGATCAGCGGATCGATCAGCGAGGTCGCAAAGCCCCAGGCGAAGAACAGCGTGGTGACATAGGCGAAGGCCAGGCCTGCGCCCTGGCGTTTTCCGGCGTCCGGAACGGTCATGGATGATCCCCCATTGAAATCGAACGGCCGCGCTGTGGTCGCGCGGTTCTCATCCTGCTTGGTTCGGACATCGCGAAAGGCGCGTCCAGCCGAAAAGCGCCCTCTGTAACGAAACTTTTCCGCCGGCCCGTGGCGCAGGCAAAAGAAAAGGGCCGCCTCGCGAACGCGGCGGCCCAAGTTTGCTCAGAAGAGAGGGGAAATCAGAACTTGTAGTTCAGCCCGACTGCGAAGGTGCGGCCGTAGTGCTGATAGTCGATGGTCCGGCGCTCATCGCCGTTCTCGAAGGTCTTGAACGGCTCGTCGGTCAGGTTGTTGACCTGAGCCAGAACCGACAGGCCTTCCAGCGGACCGGACTGGAACTCATAGCCGACCTGGGCGTCGACCACGGTTTCCGCCGCGACCGAACGCAGGGTGCGGCCGTTGCCGAAGCCGGCGACCTCGCCCAGGTAATCCGAGCGATAGCGGGCCGAAATGCGAGACTGGAAGCCATAACGCTCATAGTAGAGCGAACCGTTGATCACGTTTTCCGACAGACCCGGCAGGGCGGTCGGCGCCTGAGTCGGATCCGGCTGAACTTCGCTGTCCGTGGTCGAGGCGCTGAACTGGGCGCCGAAACCTTCCAGGGCCGGATGGAAGATGTCGAACGGCGCCGAGATCGAAAGCTCGAGACCCTTGATCCAACCGCCTTCGCCGTTGTCGGGCGCGCCGACCAAGCCTTGACGCAACGCCGGCTCGGGGTTCGTCGGCGAAATCACGCCGATCGGATAGCCAGTGAAGTCGAAGATCTGATTGCGATTATAAACGTAGCTTTCGAGGTTCTTGTAGAAGGCCGCCAGCGAGATGTAGCCCTTGCGATTGGCGAAATACTTCTCGAACGACACGTCGATCACGTCGGCGATGAACGGCCGCAGTTCCGGATTACCGCCACCGCCGCCCCACGGAGAACGATTGATGTCGGTCGATAGGGCCTGGCCGGGGTTATAGCTGTAGTTTCGCGAGGCGCGCATGTCGTCCATGCGCGGACGGGCCAGGGTGCGCGAAACCGCCAAACGCGCGAACATGTCTTCGCCGGCTTCCAGGATGAAGTTCGCGCTGGGCAGGATTTCCAGATAGTCGTCGCCGCCCGTCACCGCGATAGTTTCGGCCACTCCGGGTCCAACCTGACGCGCCGAGAAGCCGCTGGAGCTTTGGTCAGTATAGACGAACTGCATGCCGACGTTGCCGGTCAGGGCGCGGCCGAACAGGTTGTGGTCGATGTTGGCGCGGACATAGGCGGTCGAGACCTTTTCCGTCACTTCCCAGTTGCCTGCGGTGACGTCGGCGTTCGGGTTGCGGATGCGGTTCAACGCGCCGCTGTTGACCAGGCCGAGAGCGTCATAGCTCAGCACTGCGCTAATGCCGAGATAGCCCAGGTCGGTCGGGTCCAGCAGGAAGGCCGAGGGCACCGTCAGATCACCGCCGCCGGGGACGCCTAGGTAGTATTGATCGTTGACGAAAGTCTTCTGGCGTTCGGTGTAGTTGAAGCCGAAGTCCATCGACTTGAACGGACTCTGGTGCAGCTCGCGGGTCACCGAGAAGCGCGCAGCCTTGATCTCGTCCTCAATGGACGGGGTGTTCATATAGCCGGCTTGGCCCTCAGGGATCACGTCGCCGCCCCAGCCTTGCGGGCTGGTGATCTTGATCAGCGTGGGATCGGCATAGTTCAGCTGGCTGGTGAAGCGGGTCACGCCGTCGCCGGTCAGTTGGAAGCCCAGGGTGTCCAGCGCGCCGTTGATGTTGCGGCCGGTGCCGGCGTTGGTTTCCAGGATGATGTCGTTACGCTCGACCTTCGAATAGCTGAGGTCCAGGTTCGCCGACCAATCGTCGCTGAGCGTGAACTCGGTGTTCCAACCCAGGGCGGTGATGTTGCTGTCGCGCTTGTTCAGGTCGTTACGAACGACGCCCTTGATGTTGTCCCAGGTGCCGGCGACGATGAGGCCGTCTTCGACGGTGTAGCCGGGACGCAGCGACGGCGCCGGACGGCAGACGTTTGGCGTCGCGACATTGTTAGTGATCTGACAGCCACCCAGAACGACAGGATTGGTGCTGCGGTTGGGATTTTCGGCCAAGCCACCCCAAGCCAGCGGGAATTCGATACCGCGCAGAACCTGGGTGTTCTTGAACTCGGAATAGAAGGCGTCGATCGTGGAGTGGATGCGATCGTTCGGGCGCCATTCCAGCACGCCCATATAGCCGTCGCGCTCCAGCTCCGACGACATCACATAGGGCTTCACGCCGCCGGTCAGCAGATTGCCGTCCGTGTAGTTTGGATAGCCCCAAGCGTTGAAGCGCTCCGACTGATAGGGCGAGCTCATGTGGGCGTAGCCCAGGGCCACGCCTAGCGTACCGTCAAGGAACTGGTCGATGTAGGAGATGGTGTAGCGGTCGCCGTTGTCGGTCGTGCCCGAGTTCAGGGCGCCGATCTCGTTCCACTCGTGGCGATAGTTCATTGCGATGGCCTGGCGGCCGTAGGCCAGCGGGCGAACGGTGCGCAGGTCGACGGTGCCGCCCAGGCCCTGGCCGATCAGGGCCGCGTCCGGGGTCTTGTAGACGACGACGCTGTTCAGCAGTTCAGCGGGGAACTGGTCGAACTCGACGCCGCGGTTGTCGCCGGTGGTGACCAGTTCGCGGCCGTTCAGCAGGGCGGTCGTGAAATCGGGGCCCAAACCACGGATGGAGATCGCCTGGCTGCGGCCGTCGAGGCGCTGCATCGTCACGCCGGGAAGGCGCGCCAGGGATTCAGCGATCGAAACGTCCGGCAGCTTGCCGATGTCTTCGGCCGAGATGACTTCGACGATCGAGGTGTTGTTCGCCTTGGCCGAGATCGCGGCTTCGATCGAACGGCGAATGCCGGTGACGACGATTTCGCCGACTTCCGTGGCCTGGTCGTCGGCCTGCGCCGTCGTGGCAGGCGCAGTTTGTGCGTGGGCCGAGCCGACCGCCATCAGGGCGGCTGCGCCGAAGGCGACGCCGGATAGCAGGCGCGCGCGCCGGTTGAGACGTTGGAACATGGTCATCCTCCCTGGGGCTGACCGCGATTCTGAACGTCGCGATCTGAAGCCGTCGCAAAAATATGCAAATCTTCGGGAATGTTGCAAGCAGTTAATGCGGACGTCTGATTTCCGTCGCACTTCATGCCGGTTCACAGCCCGTCAACACCCGCAAATGTGCGGTTTCGTGCTGTCATCATGACGCATGGCAGCATTTCAGCGACGCGTTGACAGCCCCGCACATTGCTGCAAAATCTTGCAAATCGATCTGGAAGGCTTTGCACTTTCCAGACGCAAGGGAGTGAGCGTCATGGCGAGGGGAACCCCCAGAAGGGCCGGACTGCACGCGGCGTTGGTGGCGGCGGCTCTGATGAGCGGCTGTGCAACGCCGACGACGGCGCAAACCCGCCAGGCTGAAGACGTCCTGTCGGCCCTGCGTCAACGCCTGCCTCAGGACGAGGTGATCTACTTCCTGCTGCCGGATCGGTTCGCCAATGGCGATGCAACGAACGACCACGGCGGTTACGCCGCTGACCGGCTGAAAAGCGGGTTCGATCCGGCCGATACCGATTTCTATCACGGCGGCGACTTGGCCGGCGTGACCCAACAGCTGGACTATATCCAGGGCCTCGGTGCGACGGCGGTCTGGCTGGCGCCCGTGTTCAAGAACAAGCCGGTGCAGAGCCATGGCGACTACACCGGCGCGGCGCACCACGGCTATTGGATCACCGACTTCACCGCCGTCGATCCGCACTTCGGCGACGAGGCTGCGATGCGCGCCCTGGTCGAGGCGGCCCATGCGCGCGGGATGAAGGTCTATCTGGACATAGTCGCCAACCACACCGCCGACGTCATCCAGTATCGCGAATGCCCGGAAGGCCGCTGCGCCTATCGCAGTCGCGCCGACTATCCCTACACCCGTCGCGGCGGCGTCGACGGTGCACCGATCAACGAGGGCTTCGACGGTCGCGACTTCTCGCGCCTGACGCGGCCCGACTACGCCTACACGCCCTATGTCCCGGCGGGCGAAGAGAACGCCAAGGTTCCGGCCTGGCTGAACGACCCGATCCACTATCATAACCGGGGCGAGAGCACCTTCACCGGCGAAAGCAGCCTGGACGGCGACTTCGCCGGGCTGGACGACCTGCTGACCGAGGACCCGGTGGTCATCCAGGGCATGATCGACATCTTCGGCGGCTGGATCGACAAATACGGGATCGACGGCTTCCGCATCGATACCGCCCGCCATGTGAACCCGGGCTTCTGGCAAGCCTTCATCCCCGCCATGATCGCCCGCGCCGAGGCCAAGGGCATCCCGAACTTCCACATCTTCGGCGAGGTTTATGATCCCGATCCGGCGGTGACGGCGCGGTTCACGCGGGTCGACGGCTATCCGGCGGTGCTGGACTTCCCGTTCCAGAAGCAGGCGACCGATGTAGCGGCCGGCAAGGTCGGGACGGATGCCCTGGCCAAGCTGTTCGACGCCGACACGATCTATGACAAGGGCGCCGAGACCGCCGCCATCCTGCCGACCTTCCTGGGCAACCATGACATGGGCCGGGTCGGCTTCTTCGTGAAACAGGCCAATCCGAACGCCGACGACGCCGAGGTGCTGGCGCGCATCAAACTGGCCCATGCCCTGATGATGTTCAGCCGGGGCGTGCCCACGCTCTATTACGGGGATGCACAGGGCTTCGCCGGCGCGGGCGGATACGGAAACTCGCGCCAGGACATGTGGCCCAGCCGCACGCCGGTCTATGCGAACGAAACGCCGGTCGGCGGTCGCCAGCCGGCCTATTCCACGGAGGCCCCCCTCTACCAGGCGATCGCAGAGATGACCCGCATTCGGGCCGCGGAGCCGGCCCTGCGACGCGGCCGTCAGGTCGTGCGCGCCTATGGCGACAAGCCGGGTCTGTTCGCAATGTCTCGCATCGGCGAGGACGGATCGGAAGTTTTGGCCCTGTTCAACACCTCCACTGCGCCCGTCACCGCTCAAGTCGAGGTGGAGCCCGGCTCGCTGCGGTGGCAAGCTCTGCGCGGCGATTGCGCACCTGAATCCTCCGCACCCGCCAGCGTCGCCGTTCGCGTGCCCCCCCTCGATTACCTCGTCTGCAAGAGCGTGCCGTGACTGCCCTGCCCCTCGATCTTTCCACGGCTGACGCCGCCCCCGCATTGGCGCACGACTGGTGGCGCGGCGCGGTGCTGTATCAAATCTATCCGCGCAGCTTCGCCGACTCCAACGACGACGGCGTCGGCGATCTGAAGGGGATTACTCAGCACCTCGACCATGTCGCCTCTCTAGGCGTGGATGGCATTTGGCTGTCGCCCTTCTTCACGTCGCCGATGAAGGACTTCGGCTATGACGTGTCGGACTATTGCGACGTCGATCCGATCTTCGGCACGTTGGCCGACTTCGACGCCCTGATCGTGCGCGCCCATGCCTTGGGGCTGAAGGTCGTCATCGATCAGGTGTTTTCTCACACCTCGGACGAACATCCCTGGTTCACCGACAGCCGCGCCAGCCGAAATGGCGCCCATGCCGACTGGTACGTCTGGGCCGACGCCAAGCCGGACGGCTCTCCGCCCTCGAACTGGCAGTCGGTGTTCGGCGGCCCGGCCTGGACCTGGGACGCGCGGCGCGGCCAGTACTACATGCACAACTTCCTGGCCTCCCAGCCTCAGCTGAACGTCAGGAACCCGGCGGTTCAGGACGCCCTGCTCGCGGCGGCGCGGTTCTGGCTGGATCGGGGGGTGGATGGCTTCCGACTGGACGCGATCAACTTCGCGATCCACGATCCGTCCTTGCGCGACAATCCGCCGATCCAGGACGGCAAGAAGCGCACGCGGCCGTTCGATTTCCAGGACAAGATTTACAATCAGTCCCACCCGGACATCATCGGCTTCTTGAACCGCATCCGCGCCCTGACCGACAGCTATGAAGGCCGGTTCACGGTGGCGGAGGTCGGCGGCGATCACGCCGATCGCGAGATGAAGGAATTCACCGCCGGGAACGACCGTCTGCACTCGGCCTACGGCTTCCTCTATCTC